>NZ_AP018208.1 GCF_002367995.1 Calothrix brevissima NIES-22 | reverse complement strand
CCCATATAAATAAAGAATACCTCCTGCTTTGAGGATACGACCTGCCCCTGCCATTAGTCCCAGACAGGCTGACCAAGGTGAAATGTGAATCATATTGATGTTGACGATGGCAACAATTGGAGAGCTATCAAGCCACTCGTTTACTACCTCATTCTCCACTGGCCAAACTGGTTCTCTCACATCAAGCTCTTGCGGTGGATAAATGTTATCACACCCAAAGTATTCAGCCCATGCATTAATGCTGGGGAATAATTGCTTATTTGCATCTGTTGGTAGCCATTTTCTTTGGCTGAGCTTGGGGGCAAAGAATACTGCATGTTCCCCAGTTCCAGACGCTATTTCCAATATCGTGCCACTCTGGGGTAATACTTGTAAAAGTATTTCTAAAATTGGTTCGCGGTTGCGCTGGGTTGCTGGTGCTTCTTTTCTTGCGTCTTGTGATGCCATCTGTGTCGTTTGAAAAAGAAAGTGATTAAACTGCAATCAAGACCATAATAAGGTTCTTGGCAACTTTGGGTGAGGATGAAAAGTTAAGCACTTGCAGGAAGATTTTATTCGAGGCGTTCGCGCCCCCAAAGCAAAGATAGCAGAACTACTTCCAGCTTTCTCTGTAGTTTAACCGATGCGATGGCGTACCCGCCCGCCGCAGGCATCGCGTGAAGCAGTCACAAAGCATCAGTGCGATATATGGATTCAATCAACTCTTCAACTTCTTCTTCGTCTAAGCATTGTTTCACTTGGGTATTGAACCACTTTATTTCTTCGGGTTCTGTGTTTTGGAGTTGGTAAACCAGTAGTGTTCCTGCAACACGGGCAAAAGTCAGGGGTGATGGGGAAAGGTGGCTCAGTAGTTCGGATGCATTTTGATATATTTGCATGACTGATGTTTCGTCCAAAGGAGATCCCAATTGAACAGAAAGCTGTTTTAGGTTCTCTTGAATAGACAAATAAAAGTCTGGCTCTTGTTCATCTGAAATAGGGTTACTCATAAATGCTAACTAATTAGTGCAACAAGTTGACGGTCTAGCCTGACTAAGTAAGTCGGCACGATAAAACCAAGGTATATTGAGTTTTGTAAAAACCCTGGAATGATTTATTTATATGCTCTTTGTTTATTTTACATTTCGTTACATAGGTTGATTTTTCAACGCCGACTTACTTATTTCGGCTCGAATGTTTACCATATTTTCACATTCATTGAGTATTTTCATCGGCTAAAAAGCATAACTGATGAAATTAGCCTTCAATTTTACAGTAACTTAGAAAAGATGTTAAAGAAGAATTCAGAATTCAGAATTAATGGGGGATTCAGACATGCCAGTAATTGTAGACAGCTAAATCTTCAAGAATTGCAGGGGTCTAATACCCCTGCAATTCATCCGCTACTCGCACAGAATTTATACTGAATTCTGGTTTCTGGCGAATGTATTCTATTTAGATAAAACTGACCCAAGTGATGCATTTGCTCGGATAAAGCATCACTAAAAAAGCGAGCAAGTTAAATTATTATTTTGAGGAAGATGGAAGCGGATCTGAGGGATATTTGCACTGGCTCAGACAGCGAATGACACAAATCCCGAACAGTTGTGTACATGTTTGGAAACAAGAGCAAATTATTGGGCAAATTGAGATGATGCTTTGGAAACACGATTCAAGCGTTGGCTACGTCAATTTGTTTTACCTGAGTCCGGAGTTTCGAGGTCAGGGTTTTGGTCAGCAGTTAGATCAACACGCAGCTAATTTTTTCCAGCGTCTGGGTTGTCACTCAGCCCGCTTGAACGTCAGTCCTACGAATCGAGTGGCAATGAGATTTTATCTCAAGCACGGATGGGTTGATTTAGGGCAACGGGAAGATGATCTTGAGGTTCACTATCTTGAAAAGAAATTCTGACTTCTGACGCCAGGAGCGAAGCGTCTCCGGCTCCGCTCCTGGTGCTTAATTATTCATCGAAATGCACTTTTAGAAAGATATTAATCAATCCTAAGTTAGAGATATATTATCTTGTATGGTAGAAGATTTTTAAATTTTAATTCACTAAAGTAATTAATTTGAGTTTAGACTAGACAGCAACAAATGACCCAGCAGTGCTGAGTTAATAAAACACAACCTTCAAGAATGAAGATATTTGAGATTAAGCAGATTTTTGTTCCTCTTTGCGTGGTTTAGAAGCAGTCTTTTTAACAATTGGATATCGTATTTTCCGGTTACGGACTTTACCTGGTGTCCACCCAAGGGACTTTCCACGAGGTTTGGGTGGAGAGGTAGGAGTACCAATCGCGGCGAAAACTCCACCCATAGCTTGAGCAACTCGTCCTGGGGTCAATTTATCCATTGACTTCTGCCAAGGAAGAGGATTATCAGCAACGATATCACAAGCTAACCATAACTCCCAAGTGATTAACGGCATTAAGTCACTCCAATGTTCACATTGTTCTGGAGTACTGAATTTTGGTACTGTCCAATGTAAGCGTTGCTTAAGAAAACGATACCAATGGTCAATCGTGAATCGGCGCAAGTACAATCGCCAAACTTCATCCAATGGTGGCATTTGTTCCCCAACCCAAGCCAACCACAAGGGTCTTAATACTCTCAAATTGCCATCAAGATCAAGACGTTCCACCTTCAGTAGCATCATTGGGCGTGCAGCAGCTTTGCGAAAATGCAAATCTTCCCACAGACTGACTTTAACTCGTCCCAATTTTGGGTCATTTACTTCCAGCACAGATGCCACTTCGCCCCAGGTTGAGGGTTCATTGAGTTTAAATTGAGCACCATGCTTGCGAGGACGACCCTTGCCAGAGTAAGCAGGTGGTGCGCCCCATAGACACAGATTTGAACGCAGTCTAACTAAGATATCGGCTTTTATACTAGCTGTCTTTAATACGAAAGGCGCACAACCATATTCACTGTCCCAAAGCGAAATTGGTCGAACAGACATTGATTCACATACCTTTTTGAGTTGTTCAACTGCTTTCTCAATCGGATTGTCCCAACTGGTAATCCGTTCATGCCTCAGCGGTAGTGCCCAACTTCCTGAATCCTCTGGTATCCAAGCTATAGTACTATATCCCTGCCCAATCGTAATCGGTTTATTTCCCGCGATCGCTGTGCTACTGTGTTCTATTGTCCGTTCTTTGAGTGTCACCGCATCTGGGCGTGACCAAGCTGTATGGTCTCCTGCCAACAATATGCGTTTTTCTGTTGGTATTTGCTTGATATATAACTCCATTAATTTCTCACGGTCTGGTTTGGTATCTTGTATCGCTTCATAGATACTCGGCCATTTACGTCTAAACACTGGCGATAAAGATAAATCTGCCAGACTGTAGACATTACGGGTCAACAGTATCGCATCTGTTAGTTCAAATGTTGCATCATGTGCTTTGCCTAGATGCGTATAGGCGGCTTGACGAAATTCTTCGAGTCTGGCACGTTTCATATTGGCAGATAAGAGTAGGTGATTCTCTCTTAGCTTCTGCCGAAAGGGGGACTGTCTTCAATCAGACATCCCCTTTTTCTCTTTCATCTCTCCCATTTAGTCTAAACTCCAGTAATTAATCATCTCATTAAAGTTTTTTGAAAAACATATCTTTCGATTAGAAGATACTAAAATTTATGCCTTCAGAATCATCATCTAGTGACTTGGCACAAACGCCTAAAACAATTGATATAGATGGGCAGCGCCCAGTTGACCCCAGTAATATTGAAATTAAGGAAACGCTGAATATAGATGGGCAGCGTCCAATTGCCAAGGCTGAAAATTATTCAGAAAAAACAATTGATATAGATGGGCAACGCCCGATTGCTAAGAGTGATTTTCAAGAACATGAGATGTTAACAGTAGATGGCAAACGTCCAATTGATCCTAATGATTTAGAGGTGGAAGAAATTCTCGATATAGACGGTCAACGTCCGATTGCTAAGAATAATTTTCAAGTTCAAGATACTCTAGAAATAGATGGTAGCCGTCCCATTTCAGATAACGCTGTGGAAACGCAAATGCCCACTAGCTATATGGATTAAAATCATCAAATTCAACGAGTTTTTCTTAGCAATCGCTACATCACTCAGAATTAATCAGCCAAAACAATTGCTCAAGTTGCAACTAACTTAAATCCCTCATAGAGATTGAAACTAACTACTAGCAAGATTGTAAAAGTTGTTTCTTGACAGTCTTTTAGAGAAAACTCTTGTATTTCTTAATGACAAAAACTTGAACGATCATCGCAAAAGCTTAGGCGGCGATTGTCACCTCGGTAGTGTCTACTCCTTTAGTGCCATCTACTTTGGCGGCTACATCTTCGAGAGCATTTAGGATGTCCTGGCTTGACACAGAACCCTTGAGGACAATAGTATTACCATCTTGACAGATTTGTAGAGTTTCAATTTCATCGATATGTGGTGCTTGCTCGAAAGCCTCAGCCACACGCTTAGCTAAGCCTAGTTGATCGTATTCACCCTCAAGTCCCATATATTCAGGAGGTGGAGGAGGTTGATGCTCTCCAGCCTTCTCGCGTCGAGCTTGATCGTATTCACCAGTCAGCCCAGGACTCATACTCGTCTCCGATTGCCCAGCGTCCCTTGTCTTTAATAAACTGCTTGTTTCTTGTTCACAAACTCTTTTTAGCCAACTCATGAGTCTTACCTAGTTACCGTAGTTTATATCTTTCTACTCGCTTGGATGTTGATTTTTTATTGTCCAAACCGCAAATTCTTACAGGGATAGGGCAATGAATTAAGCTTCATTTGTGATCAGCGAGTATTTCTTTCAAGATAACTGTCATTACTGTTGATAACTTCTACTAAAAGAAAGGGTTTTATATTAACCTTTGATTCCCACGGATCTAAAACATATGCAAAACGCGATCAATACAGCAAAAAGCAGTACCAAGGCAATAATAAGCCAAATAGATGGAAATTTTCATACAAATACATCAATTCAAGGTTGTTTGACCATTTTTAATGAAAAAGCAGAAATTTGTTAGCGATATTTTTCCCTCAACTTGCTTAAGGTTTCCGCAGCAGTACGGCGAATCATTTCATCCGCATAGTAGCTGTTGGGAATCGTCGTCGCCCTTTCCAGGGCATCTAGAACGGTTGGAGTTGGGTTATTTAATTGATTTAGGGCATCAATGACATTTAACGGGACACAGTATTCGGTACTGCAAATATGAGTTGCGATCGCATTTACCATTTCATCATCCCCAAAGCCCAACGCACTACTCGCCGTTAGTACCTCATTCAGCACCTGAAAATCTAATGGTGCTTCAATATAGCGCAAAAAAGCATTGCGGGTGTCACAGCTATGATCGCCCCAAGAACTGAGAATTTGAGGACACAAAGAACAAATCGAAGGTTCTGAATCATGAAAGAGTGTATATCGAATAACTTCTGCATTCTCTGCTGTCCAAGGTTCATCCCACAAATCCAACAGAAAAATATAGCGATCGCTCGGATCGATGGGTAAAGCGTTTACGTTCATCTACAAGCCAAAAATGCGAAGCATTTTTCTATAATTTAGGACATAAGCTCGATGGAGTTGAGTAGTTTAATTCGCCCTCCTTCCCATCCAGTAACCAGTTGATACTGATTGCCATGTATTTCCATTCGTAAGGTTTCAGGTTGTTCCAGTTGAGCAGTTCTGAAGACGGCTAAAGCGCGATCGCGTAGCGACTCCTTTGGAGTATCGCGAAAATCAGCATAATCCATACCGTCTGGATAAAGCGGATCGAAGACCATCCAGTCCAAACTTAAATCAAATTCCTGAATTGGCATATCCCCTACCATCCAAAGAAATTCAGCCTCATCAACGCATCGTCTCAGATGAGGATAAGTGCCCATTAGTTGGGAATAGACGCTTTCAGGTATTTCGCAATTGAGCAATCCGACAGCATCAAGTTCCTGAAGCAATTTTGTGCGACAGGGTTTTACTAAGTTGGGTTGATATAGGTGCCCTTGATTGGCAAAAAACTGCATGTAATCCGCAGCAATTGTTTCTAATTTTCGGAGAACGCTAGGGACGAACCCAGTTACCTCAGCCCAGCCAAACCGTAAATCCCACTCATCTTCGGAAAAAAGCTGTACACATAAAGGAAAGTTTAACTCCCCCGCTTTAATCTGTTGAGTGACTTGAATGATTTTGTTAATGCTACTTTGCGGGATATAGTGACCGCAACCATCCCAACCCGCAAAGTTTGGACTTACATACCAGAAAGGTTCAGTGGGTGGATATCCTGTTCGTTGCTGATATCGATCGATTTCTTGCTGGAATTCTGCACCCTCAATCGCTACATCATATTCCAAAATTGACCTAAGCTGGAAATAAATGGCTCCATTACCGAATTCTTGCCCACTGACAAACGCCTGATGTAATTGATTATGGATGCTCTCAACTCGCGTTGAACCGGACTCAAAGACAAAATCCTCACCCGGTTCTGACAAGGGTAATAAAAATTCGATGATGTTTTGATAATATCCTTCAGAGATAAAGCGCAGCTCATTATCTTTTGCCAAGACGACGAGGGGGTAATCATCAATTAACAATCGCAGATAGATTTTCCAGCCTGGGTATTCCATCAGTTCGCTCTTTCTATCACGAGTTACCGCTGGTTTCTTTGTCGTTTTCTAAAGGGGTAATTGCTTGTTGACCCTGCCACTTTCTCTGCCACATTTTCTCCACTTCTCCTCCTGGGAATCTATCCCTTCCCCGCTCACCATCAAACATGGCTGTTACATCAACGCTCACAAACTCAATTCGCCTTGCTGGCGAGTAATCCCGCAGGTATATTTCGTTACTAATGCGGTAAAGCAAATCATCTAACCAGGCTTCATCTTGAAAGACAGAGCGATTTACCATACCAGAAACGACCCACGCGCGATCGCCAACCTCTCGAAACCAAAGAAATCCCAAGTCCGGAAATGGCGCAAATGCATCGGATACAGATCCCTTTGGCTGAGTGAGGGGATCGGTTAATCGACAGACCCAATCAGAATCTGCACCATAGCAGGCTATTTCAATTTCAGAATTATCATCCAAAAATTCTACCGCAATTTTTCTCATCATCCATTTCACCGTCTCAATTTTAGTAAAAAATAATATTGTTCTAGGCAATATTTGAGATATTCAGCACCGGGCAATGAAGGATCGGTGCTGAGGTCTTCCAGTTCCTCTAGCAACCCCAGCGCACCCCAATCTACCAAAATATCCCAATTCATCGGCAAACTGTCGCAAGATGCCCTGGTCACTAACTCCAAGTAGGTTGGTGCATATTGATTTTGAGGCGTTGTTTCACGCATAAATGGATTGCGAAGGACATTTAGTGGAACTGCTGTCATCAGCTTAATCTGCTTGTTATCCCAATCGGTAATTAGACGGTATTGTTGTCCTTGTAACTCAGCAAGTAATGTCCGAGGCTGATTTAGTTTTGCGGCTCTGAGTATTTCCAGACAGCGATAGCGAATTTCATCATCAATCAGCCCAAACAAACTAAACATCATCCAATCCAAGCTCACATTGCTTTCCTGGATTGAAATCTCCGGATTGGTATACCACAAGCATTCAGCAGCATGAACACATTGACTCAGATGAGGATAATTTTGAGAAATCTGCTCAAAAATAAGTCTATCGATCTCACAATTGAGTAAATGAAGGGCATCTAATCCTTTTAGCAATTCATCACGCGACCAAATCACCACCATTGGTTGATAGTATCTTGCTTGATATGTAAAGTAATGAATGTAATCCTTAGCGATATTTTCCAGTTTCTGTAACACGCATCGCCGATCAATTGTCCAGTCAGGGTATTCTATTTCTTCCATTATTCTGTTACTACTCCCCTATGAACCGGCTCAAATAATACGCCTCATATTTTAAACTTCAATTTAACTACAAGTTCACTTCTAATATTTACGAGAATATACTGAGTTCAATTCAGAATCAACAAAGTCACTATATTTTTTATACTGGATTGCATATTACTTATGGAGTGAACCGTTCACAGGGCTGGCTATGAAAAAACGCTCAGTTTGGCAGTCGGGGATTGTCCGCTACATCATTTGCGTTAGCTTAGGACTGTGGTTAATACGATTATTGCACTTTGTTTGGTTAGATTGGCTGACATGGTTTTTCTTACCATTACTTTGGATCTCAGGTGCGATCGCAGTATTGATTGGATTAATTTGGGCGATTTCTTTTTGGGTGCGTGCCATCCAGAAAGGCTCATTTCTGAATCGACGGTGGCGACGTTCTTTTCCACTGTTACTACAGTTATTAGGATTGGTAATTGGGATTATCGTCCCGTTTGAACAGTTTTGGCTAACGGCGAATTTTTATCAAAATTTGGCAAGTCGGCAACAAGTAATTGCGTTGGTGCAGTCAAATCAAATTGGTGGAGGTATGAACAATATTGCTGCTTTACCGCCAGCTTACCATCACACTTCAATAAGCAAAGAAATTCAAACACAACGGGGACAGAATGGATTATACATTTTGTTTTTTACAGCTAGGGTCTTTGGGGGGGCACAGGGATTTGTGTATAGTGAACAGGCTAAACTTCCCGATCAAAATTTATTTTTAGGATATCGATTAAGGGTAAAACATGCAATCAATTCCTATTGGTATTATGTCACGATTGGAGATTAAGCTCATACAATTTAAATGCCAGGGATACTAGTTGAAGGCTAATGAGAATTGTTAATTATGGAAAATGATGAAATTGAAGACTGCGATATTTGCGAGTGTCATTTTATTTGGAACTCAGCTTGGTATGGAACCAAGCAAAGCTATCCCTGCGTCAGATACCGCGCCACAGACTCAACTTTCTCCAACTGTGATACTAGGATTTGCTGGGGTTTTGCAACCGGACTGTGTTCGACAGGTTGAAGCAGGTGAATATCGCTGTGCAAAGCGTTGGGCAGAAGTAACCCATTTGCTCAAATCATTAGTTTATCAAGATGTGGAGTCCCAACTTATTCCACCCCTTCAACATCAACTGGCGATCGCGGATCAATCCTGGCATCAGTTTCAAACACAACACTGCCAACAGTTAACTCAACGCTTACGCAATACGCCAGATTTTCCAATTGCAACATCTATCTGTTTAGCGCGATTAAATAACGATCGCATTCTAGAATTGCAAAGAGGTGGTGAGGTTATAACCCTCCAATCTCGCGATCTTCGATTTGAATCCTTACTCGATCAACTCAAATTGAGAAATTCATCGGTGCAACGCCACTGGGAGCAATATCAAACTCAGTATTGCCAGATCGAAAAAGCTCTATTCTCCCAGAACAACCGGAGATTGGCTCAATGTCATCAGCGTCTCAGAGAGGCTCGAATTCGTCAACTTGAAGAACTTTTGAAAGCGCCTGCTCGTGGTTTAGCTCTCTTCAAGGGTTCTGTACGACCTGGAATTCCAGAGCTAAATTGTGTGGATGAGACACAGATCGGGTTAAATCAATGCGCGGTCTATTGGTCGAAAACAACTCAGCTTTTGCAATCAAGCATTTATGGCGATTGGGCAAAAAGACTATCGAAACAGTATCAGCCAACATTTGCGATCGCACAGAAGCACTGGCAAGACTATCGTGAAGCACATTGTACTGAGTTGGTTGAGCCTTTTAAAGAAAGTTCTATGGCACCGATGCTCTATCATCGCTGTTTAGCTCGGCTAAATAACGATCGCATTGCGGATCTAAAGGGGATAGCTGTATACGATCCAGAAGACGAGCCGCAGCAAGCCCCAGTTACATCTGGGCAAGATACAACTCAAGCTCTTTGGGAACGTTATCAAACTCAGTACTGCAAGTTTGAGTCACTGTTTTTTGGTAGTCAAACCAGAAGCAAGCAATGCCTAAATCGTTTAAATCTGGGACGTTTACGCCATATCAAAGCAATGATGAATACTCGATAAAGAGGCAAATAATACTAGTTTATTACTTCCTAGAAATTTTTCGATATCAAATAGCGTTGCTCCCTCTTGCAATTCAAGTCAATCTATTAATAAACTTCCTTTTAATTGAGATTGAGGATAATTATTATTTTCTTTCAATCTAATTGCAGTTTCATCAGAATTCCAAATTACTTGGAAATCATCCTCTGTCTTGCATCTTCTCTGGGAATTATTGGAAATTGAGCCGATTTCTTTTTCCAATAGCCAATAATGTCTAAAAACAGCATGATGACAGTCCATATAACATGTCTCGCTAATTGCGATAGATTTTTTCCCACTAGGAGAAACAAAGTCAGTTCTACATCCTGTTCCAAAAATAAAAATTACTATAAACAATTGAACAATAAATAAAGTTAAGGGCATTATCCCCAAGAATTGAGGTATAGACAATATGAATTTTAACCACCGAGACAAATTTGATTTAAAAATTAGAATCAATGCTGTAATAGAAATAATTAAGACTAAAATCGTCAAGAAAAAACTACTAAATAAGCCTCCTCTGAGTGAATATTTAGAATTTGCCGATAACCAAATCAAGCATATCAAGGATATAAAACCGAATATAGATAGTATGTATATGTAGAAAGTGGGACGATTTATGGGAGAAATATTGATATTCTTTTGAGTATTCATATAGAAAATTTTCGTGAAAATATATAAACAATCCAGAAAACCAAGTTGGAGATATTAGCTATCATCAAATATAATTCTGATAATAGTCACAGTTTTTTGGTAGTCAAACCAGAAGAAAGCAATGCCTAAATCGTTTAAATCTGGGACGTTTACGCCATATCAAAGCAATCATGAATACTCGTTAACAATTCAAAATACCCTGCGGGAAGCTAAAGCTAAAAAATTCAAAACTTGTACTAAAGCTCAATAATTATTCACGCATTAAAGACAGTTGGAGTCGGGGATTTAAACCCCAAATCAACTGATACTATGTGTAGACGTAGGAATCTTAAACCCTTGAATTTACGATAAAGAGGAAAATAATAGTAGTTTATGACTTCAAACGATTGGCAGTGAGGAAAACGATCGCAATCCCCAGCGTATAAGCAACCAAATCTCGCCAGTCGAAAGTAGATCCAATTGTTAAATGAGCTAGCTGGGAGTTTCGCCAGCCTAAAATATCGATGAGATTAAGAAACTGAAGCAACTCAATCAAGTAGGCAAAGATGAGAGTTCCAATAGCAACCTTCCGTAGTGGAACTGCAATAAAAGCATGAACAAAGTAAGCAATCACCATGACAATTAAAACGTCGCCCAGTAACGGTCTAATCCAATCATCTCGGAAGAAGAGTGCAATTATCACAACTATCGCAAATAAAATCGCAAACAGGGTGAAAGAGGTAGGATTAAATCTCAACCACTTGAGATTACAGAATTGTTTAGGCACGATTGATTTCCTGGGTTTGATTCGCCAGGATTGTAACATTGTTCTTTAAAATTGGACTAAATTGATGAATCCAATTAGTAAGCGATTTGATTTGCAGTCTATTGCGATCGTAATTAGTGACAGTTGCGATTCCCTTTGATAAAAGCAGTTTTAGGGATTGCATTACATTTAACTCCTGGAGAACCAAATCCACTATATTGATCGAAACTTCCTTGAACCTGCAAATCTGGGGGAAGTTTGGCAATGCTAGTTTTGTACAAAAAAAGGTTTCCTTCAACTACCATTGCATTGGGCAGTTCTTCAATGTACGTACCGCTAATAGTTAGGTTGCCTTTGACGGTTAGTTGATTGGGAAGTCTTTTGAGATTGCCTTCTAGGGTAACGTTACGATTGATGATACAGCGTTCTCCTTCCTCGAGCGCGCCAAATTTCTTCAGGCTTCCACAAGGTGCGGGGGGAGTCGGTTGCAGCAGATAAATTCCAACCACCACCAAAGGAAATATGAAAAGCAGCAATCGCCATCTTAGTTTTGGGAACATTTGAGCTAATAAATTCTAATTTAGGTTAACTTAATATCTTGCAAATTTACGTATACATACAGGAAAATCAAACATCTGGGCGATATAGCTACAGTATTTTTGTTTGCTTTTAACACTGAATTAATACTCTTAGCGTTATACTGAGTATCTAATCTTACAATTTTTACTTGGAAGATGTGAGGAGTATGCCACTAGAAAATCCAAGTCCTTTAGAGATCGCACTCACCCTTTGGAATATTGGCATTGTTTCCGAGCAGAACCTCATTGCTTGGGCTGATGCTCAGATTCTGGCGATTGAAAAACCTGCTGATGATTTACTGGAAATTGCCACTAAAGGTGCTAAAGTGTGCATCAAACAAGGATTAATTGAAACGCTTCCAATTGCCCTTGGCTACTCAGAGGAATTTTTTATTCGAGCTTATTTGTTGGATATCGAATGCGATAGCGCAACAAAATCCTTCATTGCTTGGGTTGCTCACAACTGCTGTGGGAGTACGGAAATACCTGAAGCTGTACTAGGGTATCATCTAGAACACTTATACTGTGATTGTGAGGATGTTGATGCTGCGATTTCCCTGCTACGGGCTGAACTTCCAAAAATCATGCCTCGTTGTGAATCCTTTGCTACTATGTTTTTGGAGCAAGTCTCTGGGTTAGAGCTATGCATTTAACCGCCCATCAAACTGCAATGATTGAAGTTGCTAGGGAGATTCGTTTCGCGTTGGATCGCTTGAAATACCTCGATCCAGATGGAATGTTTTTGGCAATAGACTTAAATCCACCGCTTGGCTCAATGGCGATTCTAAAAGCATTGGAAATTCAGCTACCATTCGCCTATGCTGCTTTTTTGCTAGAGGTGGGAAATGGAGGGTGTTGGGATTGTGCCGAGCGCGACTGCTGGATGACAATTGATGAAATCATCCAACATAATTCTACCCAGTTATGGCACCAGTCACCGCCTGATTTCGTTAGTCAATTTCTGTCAACAGGAAAGCAATCTGATGCAGTCGAGTTACCCTATCTCCTGAAGATTAACGCGCTCACTGGACTATTGCGAATTGGGTTGTATCCTCCAGAGCAAGAGACTTACGGGTTGTTTCTGACGCAAGAAGGACATGAAGTGAAAATTCAACTGTGCTTTCAACCGTTGTTGACCTATGTTGTTATGGATCGCTATACACCGAGGCAATGGTTACAAATGCATCTCAATTTTTTAAATAATGAGATTTATGAAATTGAAAAATCTATCTCAATTTTGAATTCTCAGCAAAGTCCGTACCTTCTTTTCAAAGGATATTTCATGGGTTTATCCGAGGCTAGGTTGAAGCTGTTTATTGAAAATTGTCCCGCAATTGTTTTAGAGAGAAAACGAGAGTTGCTAGATGAGATATGGTGGACATAGTAATACCATTTTTGATGCAAAAAAATGAATTATTAACTAACATTATAGATTATTTGATGAGTGCATTCACCTATGTTTAGGTCATTAAATAGTATTTTTTGCTGTCTAATATATCTAACAATTATTATTTAGAAGTCATTTGATTATATGAACCGCAAACAATTATACTGGGCAAAATACTATACCTATGAAGCTAGACAAAAAGATATTGGCTGGCTACATAAAATAATTGAGTCACTACATGAGCAACTAGAACTAGGAAAACCGTTTACCCAGGAGACTATCACAGTCACCAAACGCTTAATAAAATTAATCACCCAAGAGGAGCCAAATACACAGGATATTCGTGAATTATATAGATTACTTAAAATTTATAAATCTGTGCGTAACTCTGTTTGGGATGACATTGATGACATGTGTAAATATGTGGAAAAATGGCATTGGGTAGTAAATATTTGGGAAACATTTCAGAATGTAATTGAATTAGATATCTGGCATGGTTATGAGTATCAACGTTATTCAATTAAAGAATCATTAATTGCTGAGGGTAAATTTATCAAAGGTAGCTCTTCTATCGATCATCACGGTCATATTGTATTCAAATTAGAACATAATTTAGAAGACAATCAGATTAAAATTATTTGGCAAATTCCAAATGAGACAGTTATTCCTGACGAATATATTCCAGAGTCAATCGAAGGAATTATCGATGGATTGCTTAAATATTCTCATCTACAAAATCAAGCTCTCACATCCCTCAAAATTACTGTCTTTAATGGCAGTTATCACGAATATCACTCTAGGGAGTCTGATTATCGTATAGCTGCTGGCATCGCTTGGATGAATGCTTTAAAAACTGCTGAATTCATACCTCTTTAATGGGTAAGATTGGAGAAATTCAACCATTTAATCATTATTAATATGGATTTTAATCTCAGATGGGGGAAATAATAAAAACCCATGATAAAAAGATACAAGATAGTGAAGACATAACTGGCGGTGATTGAGATGCGTGTTTTCAAGGTGAGTGCATTGGGGAATATATTATTGAAAATTGTCCTGCAATTCCTTTAGAGAGAAACCGAGAGTTGCTGGATGAGAGATAAGCATGAAAAAACGTTTGTTCTGATTGACGGGTATACATTAGCGATCGCCCAAAGCGATTCAGGTGTGTTATTCTCTGGTTGCCACAGTCGCAAAGCTATAACCCGATATGACGATTCGCTCCTAATTCAGTTTTTGGCACGTCATGCCCATCATGATACGTTTTGGCAGTGCTTTCAGGCGCGTGAAATGTACGAGAATGAGGATAATCGCTTCTTTGTCAGGAATTGCCAGCAGTTGATTCGCTATCCCAGTTGGAAACTACCGCAAGTTTATCAAAATTGGGCCGTTTGGGAACTGATAGATCGACTGTTTCAAATTCATGGCGAGTCTTACAATGAACCGATTTGTTTGTGGCATCCAGGGAGTTACTATCCGATGTACGGTATTCCCTATGGCACTGCATTGAAGGTGATACAGGTTGCGCGGAATTGGAGGAATCTGCAAGAAATTGAGGGAATTGAACTGCTCAATGAAACCCAGTGGAATTTACGCTTTGCGTCTGCTGCGAGTCCTACTCACTCTTTACTAATTCCCCAGATTTTATCTGAGATTGAGGAAGCTGCTAGTATATATCTACTATTTTTTGAAGAAAAAGCACGCTTATATACACCCAATCAGGTTGCTGCAATTAGATATGAACTGCTGCATCAGATGGCTATCGCCAACCTACTCAACCGTAAAATCTCGCCAGAAATTCTTGCTCGTCTAGTTGCTTATCCAAATCTGCAACGCTGTGTCATTCAAGCTGAAAAGCTATGGCGCTATTTAGATGGTGCTTCTGTGAGCCAAGAAAAAAATAGTTTGTGTTTAGATTGGATGTTTTTTGATCCACCACTACCTCAACCTGACTTTCATCAGCTTTGCTTACAGCATTTTCAAAAAGCAAAATTGCAATACCCATATACGATTCCCTTTGAAGCCGATGGGAAGCAATATCGACTGGTGACAGGAAGTGTACATCACAATGCGATCGGCTTGTTGACGGTTTTAGAAATTGCGATGCCAATAAATGCGAATACCTTATTTACCAACGTGAATGAGCCGACGTACCTAGAGTTAGTTATCTGGGCTGCGCTGGAATCCTGCTTACCTCCCGTCAAAGATTGGGAAATATCTGTTGATTGGAGAGGAAGAGAAGATGAGTTGGTAACTTTAGGAACAGATCCTTCCTTGCCTAAAGCTGAGTTTTTCTTGAACTGTTTAGCATCTCACCTTGCAAGGCTCTGGCAAAATGGGGAGCGAACGGCGTTGAAAAAAGGATTGCTCCCTTTGCAAAGTTATTTCCCAAAGGAAACCTACTTTCTCTACTGTCGAGGTCAGATGCTACTATCCGGGGAACTGCGATTTCACTATGGGGAATGGTTTGATGGGGGATTTCTCCGGCTTTTTCGGGCAGAACAAGCGAAGTAATAATAATACCAATTCGTCAGAGGTGAGTGCATGTGGGAAGTCAGATATCTGAATGCAGAGTTACTCGATCTCAAACTTTGGGGCGAAGGCTGTCGCCTGTATCAGATTCGCTCCTTGGGTGATGATGAGATTTGCTTGATTCAAACAGATGATACTCCGCAGGAGTCGCTTCGCGAACGCTGGCAAGTTGTTTATACCGAGCGTGGTACGGTTCAACATCTGCTGTTTGAATTTACGGATGAGGCTGAGGCTTGTGAGTTTATGTATCGGGAGATAAAGACAATCAAGCATCCCCATCTTGTGGGGCTATTTCAGACTGATGATGATGCAGAGCAATTCTGTCAGGTGTTGACTCAGTTACAAATTCAGTTCTCTCACGACGCGAAAGGAAGGGTGAGAGTGTACGATCAAGACATTTTTACAGTGGAGCGTCATTTCGGTTGCCAATTACCCCTGCGAAAATGGTTGACCATTCCCGAACGAATTCACGTTACCCTCGCTCGATTGCGAAAATTCGATCCATACAATCGCTATGCCCAAATCACGACTAATCCGCCAATTGCTTCTAAAACAAAGTTGAGCGCGTTAGAAGCAGAACATGGAATTAAACTGCCTGAAGTTTACAGAAAATTTTTGCTAGAAGTTTACAATGGTGGTAATTGGGAAAGGCTAGGACATTACTGGTCGGCTGAGGAAGTTATGGCAAACAATTCTGCCCAAGTATGGAATCAGCCTTTACCTGAGTTCCTCGCAAAGTTGAAAGCAGCAAAGTCGGGGGATTGGCTCAAAAATCCAGAAAATCGGCAATATCCAGGGTTGTTACGAATTGTCGATGAGGATAATCCTGTGCGCGATTTGTTTCTCACCCAGGAAGGATACGAGGTTGAAATTCAGGGGGATTGGATTCGTTTTTGTGAGTTTTCTCCAGAACAATGGCTCAAGGATTTTCTAGATGATATTCAATATGGGTTATCTCCAATTGAAGGATTACTGGCTTTTCTTCGCTCTGGGGAATTAATTCGAGATTATCCATACTTTCATTCGGTGAATTTTGCCAGACTCCTTGCAGAAACTATTGGACTCAATATCGATCCTGAACTCACAAATGAGCAAGTGAAGATGAGCGATGAAATAGACTATAAAATCAACCAATGGCGAATTGAGAATATGGGTAAGATGCGGTACAACTTTGGGTTTAATGCGGAACAAGCTGAGATGCAAACACAACGAATTTTAGAAAGGTTAGAGTACATATATAATATACTGTATCCCTAAATTACACATCATCTGGATAAAAATTTTTACCTTACCTAATCATCTGCCAAATATTCTTTCACAGATTCAATAATAGGATTCATATTATCATTACTTGCTTCCAATTTAGAAATAAGTAGAACCCTATCTTTTATACCCAACTGATAAATAATCAAAGCTAAATAGTATTCCCAGTCTAATTGTCGGCGCTGGGCAATTCCATTATATAAATCTCTCTCTGGTGGATTATATGCAATCTCAAGTAAGATATCTAAGGTGTGTATTACTTCCTGTTCTTCAATCCAAGCAGAGATATATTCTTCTTCCTTGTCAATCTCTTGATTTTGCTTTTCCCACTCATATCTATTCCTTTGAAAATCACTGCCAAAACCTGCAAAAATTTCTGGACTAACAGGTGCTACTAATTCCGCTAGAAATTCTAGAATTTGTTCCTTGCTTAGTTTTATCATTTGAGAAAATCTCAATCTTTAAAATTACATTGATTATCCAAAATCATATTCATAGGATGTAGCATCTGTTGTTTGAAATACCTGGATTATACGTTCTAGTCTCTCGCTCATAAAAGCTAAATTTTCTTGTTCTAAAGTATAAGAATGTAAACAAATTAATTCTTCTACAATTCTAGGAACATCTTCTACTGATACGATATTTAAAGACCCATCATGAAAATGACTGATTAATTGTAAACCAAGATACCTACAAGTAGGCAACCAAAATTTATAAAATATTTCGCTAGTTGCAACAGGAATCACTTCGTAATTCCCGGTATTAATTTGGAGAATTCCCATTTCTATTGTCATCTCATTATCTCGTAATATTTCAGACTCAAATTTGTTGAAAATTTATATAATTACTGGGTTGGTTGCCAAATATATTTACCAGTTTGATCGATATATCCAGATGCTTCTCCAACTTGCACTTCTGCTAACCCATTAGAGAAGGAATAAGCACTATCAAACTGGGGTTTAATGACTAATTTTCCAGTGCAGTCAATATATCCCCATTTACCTCCAATTTGTACATCTGCTAATCCCTCAGAGAAATAACCAATCTTATCAAACTGTGGTGCGATCGCTAATTTTCCAGTACGGTCAATATATCCCGATTTTCCGCCAACTATTACTTGTGCTAACCCATTCTCAAAAACCCAAGTCATATCAAACTGGGGTTTAATAACTAATTTACCAGTGCGGTCAATATATCCCCATTTACCTCCAACTTGAACTGCTGCTAAATCTTCATAAAATGACCAAGCTGCATCAAATTGAGGTTTAATGACTAATTTACCTGTTGGATTAATAAATCCCCATTTTTTACCAACTTCTACTACTGCTAAACCCTTAGAAAATGACCAAGCAGTATCAAACCGAGGTTGAATTACTAATTTACCTTTGTTATCAACAAATCCCCATTTTTTACCAACTTGAACTGCTGCTAAACCCTCAAAGAATGACCAAGCACTGTCAAATTGAGGGTTGATGGCTAATTTACCCTTATTATCAACGAATCCCAATTTTTTACCGATAGTAACTAAAGCAAAACCATTAACAAAATATTCAAGATTATCAAACTGTGGTTTAACCACAAACTTACCATTACTGTCTATGATTCCCCACTTTTTACCAACTTCGACTCTAGCAAACCCATTCAAGAAGCGATCGCAATTATCAAATTGTGGCTTGATGAGCAATTTACCTGTGTGGTCAATATATCCCCATTTCTCACCGACTTGGACTTGAGCTAATCCCTCATAAAACGACGAAGCATAATCAAACTGGGGTTTAACTACTAATTTACCAGTGCGATCAATATATCCAGATTTCCCGTTATTTTTCACCTTCCATAACTGGGGTAATGAATTCTCTTTTGTAGACTTAACTGTGATAGAAGATATTGATTGATGAGTATCACTAGATATAGATGATGTTGAAAACAATGTTATCCCAGTTATCGCTACTAGCAAAATCAAGGGATGGTGAATATGAGATTGCATGTTTGTGACTTCATAAGTAGTAATGTCACTTATCCATAGCTCAAAACTAGCTTAATTGTCATCCCTAAAAATCATCGGATACACGAAACCAATACCAATCACCGTACAAGTAAAATACTTGGTACTTAGCAGCACCAAATGGACTTCCTTCACTATTCGGTTGATGGACAAAACCATAGGATATGGTATCAGGACTTAGACCATCACCACCCCAGAAGACACGAAAATATACACCACCACGAGAATCCATAGCGTATTCATCAACTTCATATAAACCGAGTTTGCGGTTTAATTTGATATTTCCTTTTGCAGAAATAGGAAGTTGTACCCGAACTTGTTCAAACGCCGATTGCGATATCATAAATGCTAAACGACGGGGAATGTAGAACTTGAGCAGGACATAACAAACTAAAACTATACCTGCAATGATAGTAACTTCTCTCCAGGGTACAAAAGTTTGCCTCCTAAGTCTGATACTTTTCAAATTCCGTCTTCCTAAAGTTCTCAATCCCCAGAAGAGAATTGCCAATACTGCAAATATTGGTACACAAACAATTGACACCAGCATAACTGGAAAAAAGAAACTATTTAATGCACCAGGGTAAATACTGATAATGAGAATTGCGACACAAATAAATAAGGTTATACATATTGCTATTTTGCTAAATATTTTCATGGAGCAAGTCATCCATATTTAAAAATTTCATTTTTAGTAAACATTATATTTTTGTGCTATTTCTCCTGAGTTACTATTAGGATTGCTTGGGTTTGGGTTCCCAGTTAAAATCATGAGGACAATCGCATTCTTGCGCTTGGTTGCAGTTAATTACCATCTTGCTAAAGCAAAAATTTAGGAGAGTCCCGTTGTCAAATTTTACTTGTAAATTGCCTGGACTACGAAAACCAGCACCAGCATAACCAATAATTTGATACTTAGAACTTAAGTTTGATACATTAAAGAAATATGGTTTAGGGCTGAAGCTGGAATCACCCTTTAAATCATTTAAACAAAAGGCTTTTGTGATATATCTTTGTGCAATAATTTCTGCTTCTTTTGCAGATGGATCACCAATTGCACTGATAAAAGTGTCGGATATCTTGGTGATTTTATTAGCTTGAGTACAGTCAACTATATAGGTTATGGGAAAAGCAATACGTAATAAATGATATGTCAAACCTAGTGATAGAATTATAATAATTGAGATTTGAATAAGTTTTTTCATTGACCACAAAGAATAATGGTGTTCTAACTTTGTAGATAAAGTTCTACAGATGAATACAGAATACTCCATTACGGGTAGTGGTAATTACTCGTTGATGTGCAGTATCTATTGCGATCGCCTGTATAATTGCATCTGTTTGGTACTCTGCTTTCACAACTCCATCTTGAATATTTAGCAAAGCCAGGGTTTTTCCTGCTCCTAATACTAGGGTTTGGTCATTAAGAAAAGCAATATCACTTTGCCAAAGATTTTCCCCATCATGCTGATGTTCGATGTATGGTAGTGATACTTCCCAAACTTTATCGAGAACAGAAGTTGGTGTAGGATGATTATTTATTCCCCAATGACTGCGATCGCTAAATAGCTGGGAACGATTAAATCGACGGTATGTCACCAATAGCTTGTGTTCAAAATGATAGCAAGTATGGACGAAAGCGTCTTCGTTGGGACTAAAAATAATAGTATCGTTATGACAGCGCATATCACCCCAAAAACCTCCCCGAAGAGAAAATTTACCAGTTGCTAAATCATCAATCCAATGAAGTTGAAAATAGCTGAATTGGTCAATTGATGAGTTGATAAAAAACTGCATCTTGGGGTCAAATACCAAGTTGTAATTATATTCTGTCTCAAAAGCAAAACGTTTAACTATACCAGATGACAATTCTATTAGATACAGCGAAGTATATAATTCAACAACGACGATGTACTGTTGACAGGGAGTAATCGTGACACAACCAGGTATATCGGTGCATTCAGGTAACTCTATTTCCTGGATACAGCAAAAATCTTCCCAGCGACGAATTTCTAAGATGGCATTGACTGGCTTGGATGGAAGTTCGTAAATATTATTACACTGAATAATGGCGATCGCATCTGCTTGGGGTATTTTGGTAAGTAAACTTAATTCTGTATGTCTTTCCAAAGAAGACTCTGACAAAATCTGAGGTGTATCGAAAACATCCCAACGTACCAATTTATAGCGTTTTTTATCAACAGTTAAAGTAATCGCCTCTTGCTTACTCGGATCGTAAATTAAAGTTTTGCAGTTCATTTTTGAAGAAATTCGCCAGTTTTTAAGTTAATTTTAATCGCAGCTGCTGTTGAATTTCGGTTCGCTTCCAAGGGAATCTTTACCCACTCACCAACGCGATCGGGTGAACCAAAAAGACAATCACAATTAAACTTTGTAATTACAAAAGGAGTAAAACCAAGTCTAAATTTTAATTCCCCGTGGTATGTGTCACAGCCTGTAGAAGTATCTGGTGGAGAACATGTATAATTGTATAAATATACGGTTGTAGGATAGTCTTTAGATGCCACAGTTTCAATGTTTGGAGCATCAAATGCAGACGATATCAAAACGATAAATGAGACAAACAAAAATAGCACACTCGATAATAATAAATATAGAAAAATAAAAGTTCGCTTTTTTGTCAATGGTAAATCTTGAGGCTTCTTAAACAATAAAAAACCAAAAATGAAACTTAGTAGCCATATAATTATAGAGAATAGAAATTTAGCACCCTCCAAAGTTGGAATAGTTGGTAAAAATATAATTCCGATACCCAGAAATGGGGTAGTCAGAAAAACCAGAAGTTTTAAATTTTGATGATACATTGTCTTGCATTTACTGAAAGAAATTATTAGCATAACAGCCACCACCCTCGCGTCCACTTTCAGGTATGGTTAGGTGCTAACTGCCATATTTTTTCGACTTACTCACCATGAAAACTAAGCCAGAAGCAACAATTTGATAAGGAATGAGCAAAACTGCCCCAATAATAGCTTTCAAAGTCCACCCAATGCCCATAATCGATCGATAAAGTTGTATAGCTTCGTCTCTGAATTCTGGAGCAATATTTCTGAGTCGGTCTTCGTCTGACCAGCCATTAAAATCAAAACCCAGATAATCAAGCCGCATCTCGGCATATAAATCTGGTAAATATGCCAACAAAGTAACTAGAAGTACGCACGTCATCAAAGATAGAAAACTGCTTAATAGCAAACTAGTCACATAACCCTTCCGCCTTAACAGAAAGGGCATTGCAAATGGCGTGATTACCATCATTACCAAAATAGAAAAATAAATTGCCGAAGATATATACTGCATTTTTACCTAACTATTTATTCCACAGGCGAAAATCACATCATTAATTGTACTTACTGAACTGATTATTAATTTTGATAAGCAGGCAGTTGACAGTTGCTAAAAGCCATTATTATTAGGATTTTCAGTATTTTAATGATGGTATGCTTCTTTACGTCAAACTATATTAGTAAACTTCGTCGATCGCAATTTGCTTGTGTACCCGATTGCTCTCTTCCAGGTCTTACCCAAGCTATATCTCGGTCAGAATCCAACGTCATTTGTGTATCTCGCTCTAAATCACTTTGAAATCCACCACGGGTTGAAAATCCTGGATTGTTGCGAGGACTGGTAAACATATGATAAACAATTACTGCCTCTGTCCGTCCCCAAAGATATTGTTGCGCTAGAGTGTCCGCACCGGGAGCATCTCCAACAACAAAACATTCGTTTTGAGCGATCGCGCGATCAATCAAAGGACGGTAATGCATCTCAAATTCTGCTTGAGTTATACCAAGGTGTCCACTGATAAAATTAACAACCTTTTTACTTCTCATCTGCTGGCTTTCCATATCTTCACAACTTTTGCCTGTATACTACAAAAGTAAGTTAAGCGACAAATCAAATAAAACCTTGATAACAGAGAAGGAATGACAGAAGAAAAAAACTCTTAAATCAGTCTTTTTCCTGATAGCCAAATATCTTCTAATGGGTTTTGTTGAGGTGCATTTGGGGCAAATCTTTATAGTTTAGTTATTAAGTAAATATTAACTTGTATTGGTAGTTATAGTTTAACTCAAGGCTAGCAAATAAAAATGTATAAATATACTTGCTCTATCCTCTGTTTAATCTTAATAAATTGTCTAGTTGACCTGGATATTAAAAAATTACAAGCATCTAGTCTTATTGCTAGACAAAATAAATTAACCAGTCAAAATTCAAAACCTCAACCTCTTAAAAGTCCACTATTTCGTATTGTCAAAAATGGCAAGTATGGTTTTATTGACAAAACTGGGAAGATAGTTATCGAGCCGCAGTTTGATTTAGCTTGGAGCTTTATCGACGAGCGAGCGCAGATTAAAATTAATGATAAATATGGGTATATCGAACCCACTGGTAAACTGATTATACCTCCACAATTTCGTTTAGCTTTTGCGTTCTCTAATAGAGTCGCCTTAGTTGTAGTTGAAGATAAATATGGCTACATTAACACCAAGGGTAAATTAGTAATTCCACCTCAATTTGAGGAAGCTTTAGCTTTTAAGAATGGGTTAGCAGCAGTTAAAATAGATGAGAAGTGGGGTTATATAGACTTGAGCGGTAAGTTAGTCATTCAGCCGCAGTATGAACAAGCCCTACATTTTAACGAAGGTTTAGCAGCAGTAAAAATTAATAATAGATGGGGCTATATAAATTCTCAAGGACATATAGTTATACAACCCAAGTTGGAAGAAACTTTAAGATTTTCACAAGGATTGGCATTAGTAAAAATTGGAGATAAATATGGTTACATTAATAAATCTGGTCAAATTGTTATTTTACCAAAATTTGATGAGGCTTGGGAATTTACTGAAAATTTAGCAGTAGTAAAAATTGGTAAAAAATGGGGTTATATTAATCCTCGTGGAGAGAGGGTTATTGCTCCTAAATTTGATAGAGCAACCTCATTTGCTGAAGGATTAGCTGCTGTCAAACTTGATAATAAGTATGGCTATATTGATACTCAAGGTAAGATAGTAATTCAGCCACAATTTGACTTAGCTTTGAGTTTTACAAATGAACTGGCTTTAGTATATCTTGATGGCAAGGCTGGCTATATTAATAAAACCGGAGAGTTTATTTGGACTCCCAGCAATTAATCAAAGCATAAAACTTCTTTGTTTTATTACCTCACAACAAAGTATTTTTGTCAGTCAAGCTAGTGCAGATTCATCAGAATCACCAAACAAACCTTTGTAAGCTTCAGCAGCTTCATTGCCAAAACCACCAGCTTGGGTATGGCGAACCAATGATTGAATGATAGGTACAGCAATACTCATACCAAATAAGGCATTGAAACCTGCAATTACCACTGGTGCTGACAAGATAACTGTAAACTCTGGAAAGAGAGCCAACACAGCCACCAACAAGAGAAAAACAATTGGTGTAGCAATACCTGCTGCTTTTGCCGTTTCTAAAATTAAAGTTTTATATTCTTCAACAGTGATGTCGCCTCGGTAAAGATCCAAAGAATATGAAATCGCTGTCACTATTACCTGGGTGAGAATAGCGGTTCCCGTTGCAGTAATGCCAAGTCTAGCAATTGTAAGAGAATTGCTGACGATAGAATCTACTGCATTGTAAACCCGGATATAGAACTGCTCCCCAACAGTCATAACTTCCGCGCCGCGACGGAGATTATTAACACCTACTTCCCAAAGAATATTGTCAGCCCCATTTGAGCCACCCTGCGAGCGTGGAATGATATGACTACCATGTTTATCGCTGAGAAATTGGGGTACAACCGGGATACGGATACGATACTGTTGGCGAAACATTACTTAACATAAAAACGGCGGTTTTTCCGTGTAATACATGGAAAAGATAAAATCGCCTCTCCGTGTATTACACGGAGAGAAAAAAATTTAGTTAGCTGCCTCAATAATCAATAAACTAGAAGAAATACTTGTGGAGGCAGTATATGTGCTTACATCCTGAAGAAATTCCTCCTATTCCCAATGAAACGGTACGCATAGCCAAGGCCGCATTCCCAAAAGGTAATCTTTATATGCGACTGCGTGATGAACTTGGGGTCTTTTACCAGGATGAAGATTTCGCATCATTGTTGGCCCTGAGGATAAATCAAAGGGATGTTCTATCTCTGCAGTAACAATGCTTTTGGCTTCAACCTCCCTTTCATCAGCTGATAATTGCTGGAGGTCTAATACAGAAATAGGTATTGTTAAGCTGGGTGCAATTGCCTGTAGGGGTTGCCCATCCAAGACTATAAATGTAGTACGTAAAGTTTCATAGCGACGGACAATTTCGTTAAAAGTTTGCTCTAGTGCCGTTAAGTTAAGCAAACCTGTTAAGCGAATTACTGTCGGCACATTATAAAGAGTATTATTGGGGATCAACTGGTCAAAAAACCATAACCGCTGTTGAGCAAAAGATACTGGAAAAACGAAGACTTCTTCAGAAGACATATTAATTCTTATTTTAAAGTTTGTGTTTTCTCAATACAGGCTTTTAACTGTTCGGCGAGAACCTGGATATGAGGTTTTTTCAGCATAGTTAAGTGATTGCCAGGAATATGATGAATTTCCGTTCCTTCTGCGGCTAGCTGATTCCAACCCAGACTCGGTTCTTTCTCGGCAATGGTTGACTGAACTTTTGTTCTGAAAAAATGAATTTGCTTAGGGTAGACTTGCGGAACGTAGTTGAGAACTGCTTGGCTATTAGCATAGAAAACACGAAGCATAGAGGGAATTGCTAACTCGCTTAAAAGTCTTAACTGGGATTCTTCGGATATAAGGTTGACTGTTGCATCCTTTTTAAGAGTGAAGTGGGAAAACAGATTTCTTTTGAATATTTGCACAAACTTATTAAAATTAGGAAGCCGAGAAATTAAACTGTTGATTTTCTTCTTCCCAGGAGCAGTAATTAAACAAAAATAATCGAGTAAAAAAGGCCATATATATCGCATTACTGTAGTCAAAAGAAACTTTAAACTCTTACTTAAAGAAGGTATATTGTCCTTAATTGGTGCTACAGTGTCAAGCACAACAAGTAGAGCTACTTCTTCCCCAGACTTTTGTAGTTGTTGAGCCATCTCAAAAGCAACCCAACCTCCGAAAGACCAACCTCCCAAAAAATAAGGGCCTTTTGGCTGTACTAAGCGCAATGCTTCAATGTAGTGGGTAGCCATATCCTCAATGCGAGTTAGTGGAGTTTCTCCATCAATACCAATGGATTGTAACCCGTAAAATGGTTGATTCTTTCCTAGATGATGAGCTAATTCGTAATAAGGAAAAACAACGCCAAAAATTGGATGAACACAGAAGAAAGGTGGATTGGAACCAGTCGGTTGAATCGAAACCAAGGGAGACCAAGGGATAAAATCTCTTTTTGAAGATAGAGAAGTTGCTAAACTTTCAATTGTTGGATTTAAAAATAAAGTAGATAGTGGAAATTCGCTATCAAACTGTTTATTTATCTGTTGTAACCAACGTACAGCTAGTAGCGAATTTCCTCCTAAATCGAAGAAGTTGTCATGTATACCTACATTCTCAATGTTAAGGATTTCAGTCAAGATTTTGGCCAAGGTTGACTCAGTTGGAGTCCGAGGAGCGATAAAGGCTTCATCTCTTGAGTAGCTCGGAGTTTCTAGTGCTGTTAGTGCATAAATATCCACTTTGCCATTAGCAGTTAGTGGTAGAGAATCCAGCATTACAAAAGCTTTTGGCACCATGTATTCTGGTAATTTTTCTTTTAAAAAGTTGCGTAGTAGAGACGTAAAATTTTCTATCTCTACGTTGGGGACAATATAACCTATTAAGTACTTACCAGATACATTCTCTTGAGCAATTACTACCGCTTTTTGGACATTTTGATGCTGACTTAGTACTGTTTCAATTTCTGATAATTCAATGCGAAAGCCGCGAATTTTTACTTGATTATCGATGCGGCCTAAAAATTCAATATTACCGTCTGGTCGATACCGAGCTAAATCGCCTGTCTTGTAAAGTCGCGCTCCCTTTTGTTGATTAAAAGGATTGGGAATAAATTTTTGGGCTGTCAATTCAGGATGCTTAAGATAGCCTCGTGCTAGTCCATCACCATCAATATATAATTCGCCCGTAATTCCAATTGGTACAGGTTGTAAATTTTTATCTAATATATAAATTTTAGTGTTAATAATAGGGCGACCAATATGAGGTTTTTCACTCACATATTTAATTTCTGCAACGGTTGTCCAAACGGTTGCTTCAGTAGGCCCGTAAGCGTTAAAAAACCTCCGGCTAGAACTCCACCAACGTTTTACTATATCATCAGTACAAGATTCACCTGCACAAATAATAGTTTGCAATGTAGAGAGTGATTCTGTAGGTAAGATTGCTAATACCGCAGGTGGAAGGATGACATGAGTAATAGCTTTTTCGCGCAATAGTTGGAGCAAAGGTTGTCCGGGTAGACAAGATTCTTTCTTTGCTAAATAAAGAGTTGCTCCTGTTTGCAGTGCCATAGCAATCTCAAAAATTGAAGCATCGAAACTCAATGATGCAAATTGCAAAATGCGATTACTCGATTGCAAGTTGAAAGTCTCAATCTGAGCTTCTACTAAATTAGATAATCCCCGGTGTTCAATTAAAACACCTTTAGGCTTTCCAGTAGTGCCAGAGGTGTAGATGACATAAGCTAAGTTTTCAAATGTTACACAGTTGGTTGGATTTTCTTGGCTGTGTTGTGTAATAGCTGCCCAATCTTTATCTATACAAATAATAGGTTTTGAGAATTCCTCAAAATGCTTGAGCAACTTTTCTTGTGTGAGTACTACTGAAACTTGTGCATCTTCTAGCATGAAGTTAAGACGCTCTTGAGGTAGGCTCGGATCTAAAGGTAGGTATGCTCCACCAGCTTTGAGGATGCCTAATAGCCCGATTATCATCTCTAGCGAACGCTCTACGCAAATACCTACTAAAACGTCAGGGACTACCCCCAATTTTTTCAGATAATGTGCAAGTTGGTTGCTGCGTATATTTAACTGTTTGTAGCTGAGTTGTTCGTCGCCAAATACTAGCGCGTTCGCGGAGCGTGCGCTTAGCGCAATCGCATCGGGAGTTTGTTCTACCTGTGCTTCAAACAACTGATGAAAACACTTGTTATGCGGGTAACTTTTCTGAGTGTTGTTCCAATCAATTAATAACTGTTGTCGTTCTCCTTCAGTAAGCAAAGGCAAATCTGAAAGCCGCTGTTTTGAATTGACGACAATACTTTCTAACAGTGTTTGGAAATGTCCCACCATTCGCGTAATGGTGGTGTGATCAAATAAATCGGTGCTATACACCACTTGTCCTTTGAGAGTTTCCAAGTCTTGCCAAAAATGGAACTCTAAATCAAAATTTGCAGTTTTGTTGTCGAACTCGAATAGCAAAAGCTTTAACCCAGGTAACTCTAGCGCTTCAATGGGAGTATTTTGCAGGCTAAATACAACCTGAAATAAGGGATGGTGGCTCAAATCTCGCTCTGGGTGAAGTTCCTCCACCAGCTTTTCAAAGGGCAAATCCTGATGGGCATATGCTCCCAAAGTTACCTCTCGTACTCGATTTAATAATTCTCGAAACGTCGGGTTCCCTGATAAATCGGTACGTAGCACCAAACTATTGACAAAAAAACCAATCAACCCCTCTAGTTCGCTACGGTTACGATTAGCAATAGGTGAACCTACTGCAATATCCTCTTGCTGCGTGTAGCGATAGAGCAAAGTCTGAAACGCTGCCAGCAGAGTCATGAACAAGGTCACACCTTCTTGGTAGCTAAGTGCCTCTAGCGCTTGAGTTAAAGACTGTGGTAGCTCTAGAAATTGTTTTGCACCCCTGTAGCTAGGAACTGCTGGTCTTAGTCGGTCGCTGGGGAGATTCAGCATTGAAAGCCCATTTAATTGCTTTTGCCAATAAGCTAACTGGGTTTGTAGAGGGGAGGTGCCGTTTGCCCCCACTACTTGCAGCCACTCCCGTTGCCATTGGGCGAAATCTGCATATTGAATGGGTAATTCTGGCAGGGGCGTAGACAGGGAGTTGTGAGAGGCGTCACCTGTTTGCCCAGCAAAAGGGCTTGCGATCAGACATTTCTTTTCATCTGCAAAAGCTTTGTATAATACCCCCAGTTCTCTAATTAGTACTCCAATTGACCAGCCATCAGCAACAATGTGATGTAGATTTAGCAGCAGCACATATTCTGCTTCATCTAATTGAAGTAGCTTCACTCGCAGCAATGGCCCGGTGGTGAGATTGAAAGGATATTGAGCCTCTTGGGTTGCGATTTGCCGCACTTGCGTCTCACGTTCTTGGCTTTTGAAATTGCGTATATCTATTAGGGGAAGAGGTATTGTTACGCTGGGTGCAATTGCCTGCACTGGTTGCTGCTCTACCACAACAAAGGTAGTGCGTAAGGTTTCGTGGCGACGTACAATTTCGTTGAATGTCTGCTTCAAGGCGGTGAAGTTGAGGGAACCTGTCAGGCGAAGCGCTGTTGACACGTTGTAAAATGCATTACCCAGTGCTAACTGGTCTAGAAACCACAATCGCTGCTGGGCGAAAGAAGTAGGAAAAACGAAAACCTCTGCTTCTTGAGAAAAATTGAGTTCTTCATCATCTGTGAGACTACTGAGAATATACTGGCTCATAAGTGAATCGCAAACAGTTGTGGTGGAATTTGTGGAAACTTTTTCTCAGTTCATCTTGTTGTCAACGCTCCAAGAGGAGTTGAGCTATGAATAATTAATAATTGTCAAACAGGAAATCGGTTATCAGTGATGTCCGTTTAACAAGCAGTGGTTTTGAAGATTTTGGCAATGAAAACTTCTTAAATGCCCGATCAAAATAGAGATAGTTGTCCTGGCGATACATTTCCCCTCCGTCGCGGATGAAAACTGAGCAGTAACACCTATTTTATAGATGGCATCCGTAGTCAATCTATGTCCAGAGTAGTGGAAAAATTTTTCTGCTGGTAAGAAGACAATTATTTTTGCAGTCAACATCATGTACTCTAAACAAATCGCAGCAGTGTTTTCTGCTGATAGTATCACTTGCGAGTCCCTCCATAACTCCGGAAGAAACAGGTAGATTTATAATAGCTTCGGCAGGGAGATTTTCTCGTTTGTACCGACCTGCAATGATTTCACCATCAGACGTAATCATACGTGGGGGAGTTAGTTTTTCATATAATCTGTACTCGTCTTTTCGTTTGCTGATAATCTGGTAATCAAATTTATTTGTGCGTAGACTTCGCGAAGTTATTCAAAAGTAATCCCTCTTTTGTTACCTTCGGCAGAGAATAATCGCAAACCCCTATATTTACGTCTATTTTCAACAAGGGGATTTAAATGACAAAGGAGATATGCCATCGCTCAATTCATTATTTTGTTTAGCGTTCAAAGTTAGGGGTATATTGTTCTGCATTGAACGTGGAATGTTCAGTTTTGCACTAGCCGCTAGGAGAAAGTTTTATCTAATGGAAACCGCAGTGAAAAAGTCGGATTTTGTCCTGACTCCTTACATGAAAAGCAACGACTTGCGGGCAACTTATCAAATCCTGAATACGGTTGTGCCTTATGTAGTTTTATGGTTTTTAGCACACAAAGCAGTTACTGTTTGTTTTTGGTTGCTTGTGCCTACTATAGTCTTGATGACGCTGTTTTCAGCGCGTTGTTTTTCTTTAATGCATGATTGCGGACACTATTCACTCTTTCGTTCAAAAAGAGTTAATCAAATTATCGGTTTTATTCTGGGGATAATCAACGCGATCCCGCAATATCAGTGGTCAAGAGGACATGCCTATCACCACAAAACCAACGGTGATTGGCAACGCTATCGCGGTCCTAGTGCATTACTCTCTACTGAGAAGTTTGCTCGCCTCAGCCCATCAGCCCAAAGGCGTTATGAACTACTGAGGCACCCATTTATGATCTTTCCGGGAGGTTTTTTCTATGTCGCGATTAAGCCAAGACTCGCCCTGATTGCAGGAACATACGATTTTATCACTCATCTACTGACTTGCTTGCAGCAAGATCCTTCTATGGATTTACCTCGAATCATTTCCTCTCATAAGTCTAGAAATTGGTACACTGCAGCTGAGTTTTGGCATCTGTTGTTCAACAACATTTGTGTAGTCGGCATCTGGATTTTTCTGGGGTATTTACTTGGATTTGGTTTTTTCGTGAGCGTTTACTCAATCACGCTAACTTGTGCTGGGGCAATCCTCATTTGCGTCTTCTTTGTTCAGCACAACTTTGATGGCTCTTACGCCCACAAAACTGAAGGGTGGGACTATCTCGAAGGAGCAATTAAGGGCAGCAGTTATCTGGAGTTACCTACGGTTTTAAAGTGGTTTTCCGCTGATATCGGCTACCATAACATTCATCATCTTTGTGACAGAATCCCCAATTACAACCTCCAAGCTTGCCACAATCAAAATATTCACCTGCTTAGGAGTGCAAAAAGGCTGCGAATGGTAGATATTCCTGATTGCTTCAAATACATTCTGTGGGATTGTCCCTCCAATCGCCTCACGTCGATAGCATCGTTTCGTCAAGCTGCACAATCCATCGACCTAGAAAGAGCCAACGAAGCGTGAAAAAGCAGGGGAGCAGAGGAGAAAAACCACGCGCAGGTGGGGCTTCAACCAAGGAAGCGAGTGAGCTATCGTCCACAAGAGGCGTTAGCGTAGCGGGACGAAGTACGGCTTTGAACCTTATCTTTTTCGTAAAGAATACCGTTGTTTCAAACAACGGGAGCATCCCAATTCGGCAAAAATAAAAAAATAAAGATTATTCGCGAATAAACATCGTGAATAATCTGGGGCTTGAATCAACTGGTTCTTCTGACTTTTGCTGGGAGCAACGCGATTTTTTGAAGTCTGATAAAAAACGAGCGTTCACGCAGTGTGCCGTAGGTAGTGCTAAAATATTTATTTATCCCAATTCAAAAAATGTTTGCGACAGATAGGGCATCCACTCCGGAAATCATAGCCAGTCAGAGAAGCAGCAATATCTAGAGCCAGTTGGGCAAGAAGTTGAGCAACTTGAGCGCGTAAATTCTCTCAGTTATCGAACAGCTCCCATTTCAAATCTTGCTTAAGATAATCCCAAACTCGCTCTATAGGATTAAGTTCTGGAGAATAAACTGTTTGGAGAGAGTTGAGTGTGGTTGTGGGAAAAGGACTCGATTGAATACGAAATCTTCAAAAAATACGAGCGAGCATTAGTTAGCATCGGCGTTAACTTTTCATCGGATGAAGTCCAAAGCGCCCTAGAAGCTGGCAGCTACGGGCTAGAGGATGCCTTAAGAAGCACAATTGATTACGTGCTGTGGTTGCATCAAAATGAGAAACAAATTTTCCCAAATGCCATATTAATTCGTGCTTTAGTTGAGCAGTGGAAGCCAAAAGCATGGCGTGATGATTATTTGGAACTACCAATGTTGGAATCACCAGGGCAAAGATGGTGGAATGCGGCAGCATCCATGTGGGGATATGATACAAGAAATCAACTTATTGCTGACATATGCTATGAAGACGGTAGAGAATTCATCAAATTTACCAACGGGAAAGAAATAAGGGTAGAGACTGCTTGGCGCTGGGAATGGGAACGAGTTCTCAAAGGGAGCAACTAGTTGAAAGCATTAGCTTACTGCTTACTCTTTACGAGCAACAACGTAGTAAATTAATTCCTCATGCCATACGCCTTGCTCGGTTTCTAGGGCAGCGATATCATCATCATAACTCGCTTTAATTTGGCTAATTTTTTCCGGTTTTAATTGCCGTAGAGGATTATCGACTCGCGTTCAACTAGTGGCGGGTCTGAATCCCCCACTAATTAATTCTGACTGATGTATTCTGATTTCTGAATTCTTCTTTATGGTGTAGATGATGATACTTTTGAGCGGAACTGCTTGCCTGCTGAAAATGCAGGCACTTTAGTAGCTGGAATCGTGATTGTCTCCTTGGTTTTGGGATTACGCCCTTCACGCTCTGAGCGCTCGCGTCGCTCGAATGAGCCAAATCCTATGAGCGTCACTTTATCGCCATTAGCGACAGCTTCGGTCACGACTGATAAAAAAGCACAAAGGACTTCATCCGTTTGCTTTTTTGTCATGTTAGCCTTGGCTGCTACAACATCTACTAATTCACTTTTATTCATAAATTATCTTGGAGCATTGTAAATAAAGGAAATTTAGCATCATTACCTTTGTCAGGAAAGGGAGGACAGAAATAAAAATTCAGCATTAGATGAAAATTAACAATCCACAATCACAAAAGAACAATCTCATCTGTCTGCATCTTAGAAAGGCATTGATTTTTTGGGTTGTGTCGTAAGTGTACCAAGCAGAACTCGATGTGCGTAAATTGAACAACGGACGCTCTGGTACTATCTATTTCGATTTTCGTGCCGACAATGGCTGTGTTCGATGTGCGCCAAAATATTTCTCACTGCGATAACGCAGCCACACCCGCAAGACTTGGGGTATCTGCTGTTTTTGCTCTTTAGTTAATGTGTTGTAAAGGGCCAATGTGCGATCGCTTTTCCTAACTCCTCCAGTCAGCTAATTTTCACAAGTCCAAGCTTTTGGAAGGGGTAAGGGATGGCATAACCGTGTAATTGCTGAGTCTGCTTATTACCTAGAGAGTAAATAATTACTTTATGAAAATACGATGAAATTTTATTCTTGATTTGATAAATTAAGCAATATTACTAAGGCTTAAGTAGTTAAACTGACATAAAACAGAACAAGGCTATTTCTAACGCAATAGTTAAATACCCGTAGTAAGTAGTAAGTTTTAACACTTATTGCTTGACTTCTGTTGCCAAATTTTCAGAGGGCAAACAATGACGGACATATTGAACCCTACACCTGGTTCTATAATCACCTGTCGGAATCGACAGTGGGTGGTGCTACCTTCGGAAAATCAGGAAATTATCCGCTTGCGTCCCCTCTCAGGAAATGAGGACGAAATCGCTGGAATTTTCCAGCCCTTGCTGTCAGAAAGTCTTGAAAAGATTGAATCAGCAACATTTCCTCTACCTCAAGCTACTAGCGTACAAGACCATGCAGCTGCACTCTTACTCATGGATGCTGCACGTCTTTTACTCCGTAGCGGTGCAGGGCCTTTTCGCTGTTTAGGACGGTTATCGCTGCGTCCCCGTCCTTATCAGTTGGTTCCTCTGTTGATGGCGCTGAAGTTAGAGACGGTAAAACTGCTAATCGCTGATGATGTAGGAATTGGCAAGACTGTCGAGGCGGGATTAATTGCGCGTGAGCTTTTGGATAGAGGCGAGGTGAAGCGAATCGCAGTGCTGTGTCCACCACACTTGTGTGAACAGTGGCAGCAGGAATTACGCGAAAAGTTTCATATTGATGCTGTGGTAGTACGTTCTGGCACAGCTTCTAAGTTAGAGCGGAACATACCAAATAATGAGAGTGTTTTTAGTTATTATCGATACCTGATAGTTAGCTTGGACTACGCCAAAGCAGAGCGTCGGCGTGCTAGTTTTATTACCCATTGTCCAGACTTGGTGATTGTGGATGAAGCTCACACTTGCGCTCGTCCCAACAAAAATACTACATCGCAGCAGCAACGACACCAGCTAATTACAGAGATTGCCCAAAAGCAAGAACAACATTTATTGTTACTCACTGCTACTCCTCACAGCGGGATTGAAGAGTCTTTTCTCTCTCTTCTAGGCTTGCTGAAGCCAGAGTTTGAGCATTTTACCTTAAGTAATTTGAATGAGAAGCAACGCGATCGCCTAGCTAATCATTTTGTGCAGCGGCGACGGGCAGATGTCAAAATTTGGTTAGGGAACGAAACGCCTTTTCCTGAAAGAAATTCAGAAGAAACGCCATACAAGTTATCGAAAGAATATAAACAGCTATTTGATGATGTCTATGACTTTGCCCGTGGTTTAGTGAAAACTACTACGGCGGACATGAGTCATGCTCAACGTCGGGGAAGATATTGGTCGGCGTTGGCGTTAATTCGTTGTGTGATGTCTTCGCCAGCAGCAGCGATCGCAACTCTCAATCGCCAAGTTAGTAAATCAAGTGAACGCGATCGCGATCGCTCACTAGCTGATTTAGACGAAGACTTGATGAGTTCTTATGTCCACGATCCCACAGAACAAGAACAAGCAGTTGACGCATCACCAACTGTGGTAATCGAACAGGGACAGCAAAGCTATAAGGACACAGATAAACGCAAGTTAAAAGCTTTTGTGCAAGCAGCAGAGAAGTTGCGGGGTGACAAAGACCAAAAGCTGCAATCATGCATTGCTACGGTAGATTCTCTGCTCAAAGAAGAGATGAACCCGATTATCTGGTGTCGCTATATTGCTACTGCAAATTATGTGGCTGATGCTCTCAGGCAGAAATTAGAGAAAAAAGGGAGCCAAATTCGGGTAATCGCTATTACTGGAGAACTTTCAGAGGATGAGCGGGAAACTCGTTTGGAAGAGTTAAAATCCTATCCCCAACGAGTGCTAGTAGCTACGGACTGTTTGAGCGAAGGGGTAAACCTGCAAACCCACTTCAATGCTGTAATTCACTACGATTTACCCTGGAATCCAAATCGTTTGGAACAACGTGAAGGCCGTATTGACCGCTACGGTCAAACTGCCAGTCAGGTAAAAGCTTGCTTGCTTTATGGTCAGGATAATCCTGTTGATGGTGCAGTTCTTGATGTTCTAATACGCAAGGCTGTTCAAATTCACAAGTCTTTGGGGATTACTGTTCCCGTACCAATGGAAAGTACGACTGTAGCGGAGGCTGTCTTTAAATCGCTGTTTGAACGTGCTGCTGAAGCTATCCAATTATCGCTGTTTGATTTTCAGGAAGAATCTGCGGTTGATAAAGTTCATAAGAATTGGGACAACGCCGTAGAACGCGAAAAAATCAATCGGACTCGCTTTGCTCAACGTGCGATTAAGCCTGAGCAAGTAGAACAAGAACTAATTGACTCTGACCAGATTTTAGGGAATGAGCAGGATGTAGAGCGCTTTATCTTATCGGCGTGCGATCGCATCTCTTGTTCTTTAATTAAGAAAAAGCAGGGATGGTTACTTTCTCAACCACCGGATTTTCTCAAGTCAACGTTAGGCGATAAATCGCGCTTACTCACTTTTACCACCCCAGCACCAGAAGGTGTGGAATATGTGGGGCGGAATCATCCTTTGGTGGAAGGTTTAGCGCGGTACATTTTAGAAGATGCGCTCTCCCATACTACAGAACCGATCGCAGCCCGATGCGGCTTTACCACAACTAATGCTGTACAAAAGCGCACGACTTTGCTGTTAGTACGGCTACGGCATTTGTTAGATAGTTCTAAACGTAGTACAGAAAGGCGAAATACTACATCTCTACTAGCGGAAGAATGCGCCGTTATCGGCTTTACAGGTTCGCCTTCTAGCCCTAGCTGGTTGTCGCAGTTGGAAGCAACATCATTACTGCAAGAAGCCAAGCCAGTCAGCGATGTTGGTAAAGCTATCAAGCAAGTGGAAATTGCTGAGTTACTCGAAAGGTTAGAAGAACTCCAGCCAGATTTGGAAAAGTTTGCTGGGGAAAGGGCGGAAGAACTTTTACAAAGCCATAAACGGGTGAGGGACATTACCAAAGAAGGTCGAATCCGCGTCACTCCCCAATTGCCGATGGATGTTCTCGGCGTTTTTATCCTCCAACCCGGACGTAAGTAAAAGGCTGGTAGTAGTGCAAGGGTACTGCTACCAGCCATTAATTTTTTATTTTTAATTCTCTAGATATGAAAACTACATTAACTGCGCTTCAAATTGAAGGAAATTTACTCGCTCCAGATATGACTGCCCAAATGCTAGAAGGCAGTATCAAAGGACAATCACCAGAGGATTTTGGTTTTAATAAAACTGATAAATTAGCAGATGAAATTGCTACAGCTTGGGGTGATGCTAAAGCATACTGGGCAGCATTTCAAAGGTCATTGGCAAGGTTAGATGAGAATAACTCCGCTACAACTATTACCCGTGAAATTTGGGCTGTGCCATTACTAAAGAGTCTAGGCTATGACCCTGTATATACTGCAACAGCCGAAGTAGTGGAGGGACAAACTTATGCAATTTCCCATCGTGCGGAAGAGGGAGAAAATAAACCACCTATCCACATTATTGGTTGTCGGCTAGAAGTTGATAAACGTCCGCCCAGTGGCACACCCAGGCTATCAGCACACGCACTGGTGCAGGAGTATCTTAACAAGACAGAGCATTTGTGGGCGATCGCAACTAATGGTTTTCGTTGGCGCTTGCTACGTGATTCTTCCTTGATGACTCGTCTTACTTATATCGAATTTGACTTAGAGCAAATTCTCAACGGTGAAAACTTTGCTGAGTTTGGCTTATTTTATCGGCTGTTCCACCGTTCTCGCTTGCCTGAAGCTGTGGATGATGCGGATAAATGTCTGCTGGAATATTACCACCAAGAAGCACTGCAACAAGGTGGACGGGTACGCGACAAACTTCGAGATGGGGTTGAACAAGCTTTAGTTCTGCTAGGTAACGGTTTTATTCAACATCCGCAAAACGAACATCTGCGCCAAAAATTAGGAGTTATCCCCCACTACGAAACAGAAATTACAAACTACGAATTTTATCGTCAATTGTTGCGGCTAATTTATCGCCTGTTGTTTTTAATGGTGGCAGAATCCCGCAATTTATTATTAATTGGAGATGATGTAGAAAAAGCACGAATATACCGAGAATATTACAGTGTTGAATCATATAGCCTTCAAGGAATAATAGGTTTTGAAAATGAAAGGTTTTTATTTTCTGGAATTGATCACAGAGTTTCTTTTTGTATCATATTTATTGGTGGAACAAAATGTAATTTTACTGAAATGAATTTTTCCTGGTTTGCGTGGAATATTTCACAAGCAAATGAAAATGCTAGACAAGTAAAACTAAGCAAATTGGACTTTCACGCTATAAACCCTAATACATTTAATTGCCCAATTTTTCGTACTTATACTGATGCTGAACTAACCAAGAAGATTTATCAACGTGTACCTATTATAGAAAATGAAATTACAGGTAAAACATCTTGGTGTATATCATTTATACGAATGTTCGATATGTCAAATGATAGTTATTTATTCAGAAATGACCATGAAAATGGCTTAGTGTCACTCTACGAAGCAAAAATGTTTTATCAGTTTGATCATCGTTACTCAACCTATGAAGGAGCAAGTCAAGCTGATTTAAATGTTGGTATATTACCAAAGCCATCAGAGGAGGTTAAACAAAATTTTAATTTTATGGTTAAGCCTCGTTACTGGGTTAGTAAATCTGAGGTAGAAAATCGGTTAAATGTTAAATGGGAACAAGATTGGTTATTGACTTTTAGAAGTATTGGACGTTCCACTAATGAGCGCACGGCTATTTTTAGCATATTACCTAAAGTTGCTGTAGGTCATAAAGCACCTATTATTTTAATCGATAAAAAATTTATAACATTAATTGGTTGCTTATTAGCTAATTTCAATTCATTAGTATTTGATTTTGTAACTAGACAAAAAATGGGTGGAACTGACTTTAGTTATTTTATTATCAAACAACTACCTGTCATACCACCAGAAGCATACTCTCAAGAAGACATCAAATTTATCAGCACCCGCGTACTTGAATTAGTCTACACTGCTTGGGACATGCAACCCTTCGCCAAAGATATGGGATATGACGGCGAACCCTTTATTTGGAACAGCAACAGACGCGCGTTACTAAGAGCAGAATTAGACGCATATTACGCCAAACTCTACGGACTAAACCGTGATGAACTTCGATATATTCTCGACCCTGCTGATGTCTACGGCGAAGACTTCCCCAGCGAAACATTCCGCGTTTTAAAGAACAACGAAATTAAGCAATTTGGCGAATACCGTACACAAAGATTAGTTTTAGAGGCATGGGATAGAATGTTTATGTGAGGTTTAGATCCCCGACTTCTTTAAGAAGTCGGGGATCTGTAGTGTAATGTAGTATTGATAAATTATGAAAACAGATGCGATTTTCTACGAAATATTTAAAGAATTTCCCAACATCTTTTTTGAAATCATTGGTAAACCAGATACTAAAACCAATATATATGAGTTTATTGCACCAGAAATTAAACAAAAAAGTTTCCGATTAGATGGGGTATTTTCTCCATTTGCAGAATTCCCTAATGAAGCACTGTACTTTATCGAAGTTCAGTTTTACAAAGATGAAGAATTTTATGACCGACTATTCACCAGTATATTCCTTTACTTCACTCAATATCAGCCACCTAACCCTGATTGGTTTGCAATAGTTATCTATGACAAGCGCAGCAATGAACGTACCTATCCCCAACGTTATCGTTCTTTATTAGAACCCCATCTACGTCGCTTTTACCTAGACGAACTTGACGACGTACCAGACGATTCTCTGGGTATGGGAATTGTCCGCTTAGTTGTAGAGAGTGAAAATAAAGCCGGAGAATTAGCCAAAACCCTAATTAATAAAGCTAAAGAACAATTAACAGACACTCTCATCCAAAGAAAAGTTTTAGAATTTATAGAGACAATCGTAGTCTACAAGTTTCCTAATTTAAGCCGCGAGGAGATAGAAGCCATGCTGAATTTAAACTTGCTGAAAGAAACTAGAGTTTATCAAGAAGCCAAAGCAGAAGGTAAGGAAGAAGGTGAACTAGAAACAAAATTGAAAATGATCCCAATCTTCCTAGAACTAGGTTTAACTATTCAACAAATTTCTGAACGTTTAGAACTAGACGTAGAAGAAGTAAGAAAAGTTGTACAAACGATGTAAAAATATCAACAATACATATCCGATGAAACTCCCAATTAAACTTCAGGATTTATTACAGCAGAATCAAAGCGCAATCGTAGCAGCTAGCACATTTATTAGCCAAAAACTAGCATTGCTAGATTGTACAGGTGTGGTAACAGTCACTTCCGAACAACTAGAGCTTTTATTTTCTAGTATTCCTGAAGATTGGGAGTTCAAAGAATTTGCAGAAACTCTCAACTTATCAACTGTTAATTCAATTTTCAATCACCAACTTCAAGAATGGATTAATCAACGTTTAGGACACACTCAACCCCAGTCCTCAATTACAAATGCCGAATTATCAAATAGTAAGGATTCAGGTCTAATATTAAGGAAGTAAAGAAGGGCGAGATTGATAATTAATAGAATCAGCCACTAGTGCTTGTGTAAAGAAATCAATCACAGACCGACCTTGACGGCGACAAGTCTGCACCACCGTCAACAAATTAGCAGTGTGTTGAAATCGCTCTATTGAACGGGAACCACCACTAACCTTACGTTTAGTCACAGCTAAACGAAGTGAGCGTTCGGCCTGATTGTTATCAGGAGGAACTTCAGGATTATCAAGAAAATACCACCATTGATTGGCTTTATCCCGTAAAGAACGTAAAAGGTTTCCTGCTGTAGCTCCAGCTAAATCAATCCATTGATCAACAGTTAGTTGCAACTTAGATTTGAATTGATTGACCCAATCGTTATAACTGGCGCACTCAAGAGTCTCAAACCATTGAGCATAATTTCTAAAAGCTTCATCAATTAAATCAACAAATGCTTCACCAATAGCTTGGTTATGAAGTCCTGGAAGTTGAATTAGTTTTTTGAAGTGACGGCGTAGATGCGCCAAACATTTCTGCTGGTCAGCCACCGCATAGCCATTGTAAACACTAAAATCATCACTGCTGATTACCCCTGTATATTCAGCCCCTAAAATGGCTTCTAGTTCGGCTCTGGAACGAGTGTCAGCCGCAGTAAACAGGCAAAACTCAGAATTGGCAACTACCCACAACCATTCTTTAACTCCCTTGACAGACCAAGGTGTTTCATCTACATGAACGTTAGGTTGTGTCTGTTTTACCCAACTACTTAACTCAAGAACGCTCGGTTCAATTGCTTTTTCTACTCGTTCATTGGTGGCAACCAAAGTGCCTAGTCCAATTTCAATTTGACCCAATTCCCACAGCATTTCCTGCTGTTTTTCATAGGGCATATGTGCATAATTATTTGCCCATCCTAAAAATGCCTGTAATTTCACCCCTAAATCTTGTCCTGGAATAATTTCTTCTGGCCAGTGGGAAGCTTGTAAATTACCACAGCACTCACACACACAGGTTTGGCGTTGATACTCTACTATTTCGATAGGACGTTCCACTAATTGCGCTATACACTGCTTTTCTACTTTTACTGCTACGGTCGCAAATGCTTTTTGACCACAGTAAACACAATTCTCTGGACGCAATATTTCACAACGATCTACTCTGCCAAAACCCTTACGCGTTTTTCCTCGATGCCCTAGTTGTCCTCCTGGTTTCCTTTTCGGAGCCTCACTCTCCTCTGGTTTATCCTGCTGTTTTTTCTCTGTTTTTTTGAGGATATCTCCCGATGGTGGTTTCGATGATGTTTTGCTGTCTAAATCTCTACTGACCTTGAGTTTCTCTACTTTTTCTTCTAGTTCTAAAATTCTGGAGTTCAGTTTCTCTATGGCGATCGCCTGCTCAACAATTATGTCCACCAGTTGTTCCGGAGCTAACTGGAGAAGGGTTTCACGCTCTAATTTCACAAGCAGGTCTTTTCCCATAATTGTGATACTCCGCCTCAGATGTCACATTTGTCAATACCTCTTGACCTGAATCCTTACAAATTTAGTTTGAAAGCAATCCGTTTTAATCTAAGTCCCGTTATGAGCACTCTTCAAGTATTTAAGTTAACTAGCAACTTAAGTTTGTTGAAACATACAAGGGTGCAGCCTACTCAACTAAATCTTGTAAGGTAGTGTTAAGACCGGGAATCTCAGGTAAAGTTAAACAAAATACTTGCTCCAGTACGGTACGTAAATCACTCACAGTATTGAGTAAAAGCGACTGGTTTTGACCATCGAGATGATACGTTGTAAATTTATTGTTTTGCAAAGCATATCGACAATCTACATCTGGTCGAGCAACTATCAGTGTAGTCACAAAACGTGAGTTTGGATGAGTTGAGACATACCAATTGCTGACCTCATAATCAGCGAGTTGTTGCTCTTGCAGATCAAAACTATAAAGCGATTTCCACTCCTGACCAATGTATGCTTGCATAATGTAGGTGTAGCCAGCCATTATCAATCGAAACATTTCATGCGGTGTACTCTGTTCAATGTTTGGGATCATAGACAAAGGAGCGGTGAGTGTTAATCCCCCAAATCCTACATCTGCAACATATTCGCGTTCGTCAATCTCTACTAAAAGCAGCATATGAGAGCGGGGAGTAATCGTTCCTTGTGGAAGATTCCACAGTACACGGGCTGCTAAATTTTTGACCTTAAAGCCAAGGGCGAGCAAGACTGAGCGTAGCAATAAGTTTTGCTCAAAACAGTAGCCGCCACGCCGTTCATAAATAAGTTTTCTCGACAACGATTTTAAATTCAAACAGACAGGTTGTTTGAGCAATGAAGTTAGATTCTCAAAGGCGATCGCCTTGGTATGGCATAGGTGAATCGCCTGTAGCGTTTGCAGCGTGGCACAGCAATCTCCGCCATAACCTATTCGTTGAAAATAAGCATTGAGGTCTACTGTATCGGATAAATGTTCCAATTTGCTCCCCTTCTACTGCCACCATGTATTTCTATAATGCCATCCTTGTTGAAATAGCCGATCAATGTGGCGATCGCTGTTTTCCATATACTACCACTGGCACCCGTTTGTAAGCAGGCGTACCGCAGCGCGTTTCTGTTCTAGCTTTAAAAATGACATTCACTTCCGGATAAAACATCAAAGCTGCGCCTTCCCGCACAGCACCGTAAATCACTTCCACGTTCTCTAGTTTATCTGCATCACCCTGGACTGTAACAAGATCATGTTCGGCTAACCCAATCTTTTGTGCATCTATGCGATTCATCAAAATGCAATGGCGATGGGGCATTCCCCGATACTGATCATCAATTTTATAAACCACTGTGTTGTGTTGGGAATAGCTGCGTCCAGTCATTAATGCCAGCACAAGACTATTTGCTCTAGGATCAATATCGAAGTCTTGAGGTTGGGGTAGAGCCAGATCCGGCAGTGGCGTAGTCAACATTTTTGCCTTACCTGACGGCGTTTTAAAATGGGGTTCGGTGACGATGCGCCCAGAGATGGTAAACTCTTCGTTGGTGTCATCAATCGTCGCAATTTTTTCATAGCCGGGAATGGTTGTGGCAATCAATTGCCGCACGTAGCGAGTATCTTGTAGTTTGCGCCATTCGACGGGATAATCACCCAGCAACCGATGTGCTAGTTCAGTTAAAAACTCAACTTCGGAAATTAAATCTGCATTCTTCAGGTGAGTTTTGCCTTCATCATTGAGGCGCACAAAGTTGTTACCCGATTCAACGGTGGTTTTGTGGGGGTTTTCAAATCGGTTGAGCACAGGAATGATGATTGTGTGAGTTTTCGCCAATCCGTGAAAGTGCCCAATATTGGGTTTAGTAGCGAGATAGATGATGGTATCGATGTTACCCAATGCCCGTTTTGCCTGTGCTGAGTCAGGATTAGCACCATAGATATTACCACCTACACAGATGAGACTATCCACTTTGCCAGCTTCTGCCGCTTCGATTAAGTCACGAGTGTGATAACCTTTGGGTAAAGAGAGCGATCGCCCCAACAACTTCTCTAACGCTTGCTTAATTTCTTCTTTGAGCTTCACGGTGACACCCATTGAGCCAAAGCCCTGGACGTTGGAATGTCCCCGCACTGGCATAACTCCGGCTCCCATTCTGGCAATCTGTCCGCTAATTAACGCTGTATTAGCGATACTGTAGACATTATCGACACCATTTGTCTGTTGGGTAATGCCCATTGCCCAACCAAAAACCACAGCTTTTGATGTGCCGATGATGGTGGCGGCGGCGGCAATTTCTGGCTGAGACACGCCGCAGGTAGTCGTGATAATTTCCCAAGAAAGCGATCGCGCCTGTTCTAATACTGCTTCCCACCCTTGGGTATATGCTCGTAAAAAGTCGTACTGCACAAACCCCTGTTCAATTAACGCTTTCTGAATGCCCACAAACAGCGCCACATCACTACCGGGAATTGGCTGAAGATATAATGAAGCGATGTCAGAACCAGGAATCAAAGACTTAACTGGGAATGCCGGAGAGCCAAATTTCACCAATCCAATTTCCATCACCGGATTGATCACAATCACTTTGCCACCCTTGTCTCGCAGTTTGATCAATTCATTCATCAACCGCGGATGGTTATAAGCAGAATTTGCCCCTGCTAACACCACGCAATCTGCCTGCTTCAAGCTTTCCAAGCTGACGATTGAGGTGTTTGTGCCAAACATCTCCTTGAGTGCGGTTGTGGAAGGAGCATGGCACAGATCTGAACAATCTGCCAAATTATTGGAACCCAGGGTTCGCAGTAGCAATTGTAGTAAAAATGCCGCTTCGTTGGAACCGCGCCCGGAACTGTATGATGCAACTCGCTCTGGTGGTTGAAGAAATGCAGCTTTGGCGATCGCATAAATCTCTTCCCAAGAGATGCGCTGATAATGTTCACTACCTGAGCGTCGAATCACTGGGAAGCTGAGTCTTCCCAATCGATCCGCTTCCATAGAAGATAGCTGTTGTAGGGCAGTAATTGTGTGGGAATCAAAGAAGTGGACTGGAACCGCAGGTTGGATTTCGGCTGAAATTGCTTCTACACTTTTCATGCAGCGTTGCAGTTTCTCGCCCGCTTCATTGGTGAATCCTCCTTTTTGTCCACCAGTCCCCCAGGAGCAGGACAGACAAGCACTTTTGTGAAACAGGGTTTTCCAAAGATGTGGCCCTTGAAGTGACAGTGTGTGCTTTGCCCAATACTCAATTACAGGCAACCCACCGCCAATTTCTGGGGTGTTTTCATTGGTTTCGTGGAAGGGCGGTTGGGGCTGGGGGTTGCTATCCATCTGGTTGCAGCGACAAATCAGTTCATTTTGTGCAATTTAATGTAATTTACTGGACATGAGAATTCCTCATTAGGTAGATTTTCGCGCTCTACTACAAGTAGAGGAGGGAATCCCTGCTCTTACAAAACCTTCTGCCTTTCTTGCTAAACAGTACTATTCAACGAACAATTACCGCTTTTTCCCTGATACTAATAGTTGCACTTGAATCTTATTTTCGTCAACTAAAGATTGCATAATATGGCTAGCCAAGAACAGATAGAAGAGGTTGTAATGTTACCACTAACTGAAGTGGGATCTATTAGATGGACAAAGGAGCGCGGGCAAAAAATGCGCTCATTGCGTGGTGATATGCCATTAGTAACTTTATCTAAAAAGCTTGCTGAATATGACGTAGATATGTCTCGGCAGTATTTGAACCGGATGGAAACCTTCACAGAGGTCAAAAGTGCTTCCCCAGAACTCGTTACTGGCTTATGTAAAGTATTTGGCTGTACTTTAGCTGAATTACTGTGTTTGAAAGAAACCAAAATTGTGCAATTAGGGGTTGACAAATGCAACTAAAGGTTGCATTATATTGTTAAGGAGAGCAAGAAGAAGTCAGGAGTCAGGAGTCAGAATCAATCAGTTGGGGATTCAAACCTGCGACTGATTGAACGCGAGTGCGTCTCTATGAGAGAAAAGACCAGCAAATTTTCAATTTGGTGGGAGTGCAAAAACGCCGTTTATTCGCCGACAGTTCCTTTAAGCGGGGTTTCCCCGCCAACTGACTGCCGAACCAGTCGCACAGAATTCAATGGTGAATTCTGGCTCCTGACTCCTGAATTCTGTTTAGGTACCCACAAAATCCAATGCCGCCGGGACTAGCAGCCGGAAGCCAAACTTGTAATGCTCAAGCCGCCGGAGATGATTCCGATGACCTAACTAAGTCTAAAAAATTGGTTATTTATCGAATCTACTTCTAGAATCCAAAGATTTTTACAGCTTCGCTGATTTTGTTGTGAGAGCGTTTCATTTGTACAGCGCTCTTTTGCACATCAAAAACAAAGGCGATCGCTAGCCCTGGAAAAGTTTGCGATCGCCTTTTACCCTTTTATCAAAGGAATATCTATTATGACCTACAAAACACCTGCACAGCAAGCAATTTTCGCTTCTTTCGCCGTTGATGAGCAAACGATAACTCAAGCAGAGCAAGAGCAGCACATCACACAACAGGGTGAAGTTGTAGCACCTGAAGAATTCACCGTTATCGAAATCAGCTGCTACGACTATGAAATTTACGTTGGCGACAAACTAATAGCTAGCATCACCTACGACCACGACGAATTCATAACCCAACGCTGGGTGATAATCGTGAACTCAACAGAAGAACATCGTGCAGACACCTGGGCAAAGTGCCACAACCACATCGTCTGGCATTACAAGCAAGGCACACTGCCAGTACAAAAGCAAAAAATACCAGCTACTACCACTGGTAACGAATTCATGGCACAAATTGCCTTGGAATGTGAGAAGTTTGGCTTTGAACTCAAAGAAGATGGGATTTATCAAAACGACAAAAAGCTAGGTTCAGCCGGATGTACTGACGGTCGCTGGTGGGTCAACAGAGCGTCATCAGAACATCAGCAGCAAGTACCCTGTGATTCTGCATTCGATGCTGTGTGGTCGTTGTCGATGGTTGAAGTATTGCCTAGTCTCGACACTAGGTCTTGCGAGGAATTGTTGGATAAACCGTTTGATCAACTAACAAGCGAGGAATGGAAGCGGCTAATGGAGTATCAACCAGCTTCAGGTAGCACAGAATTAGCGGTGGCGTAAATTCAAAGGTGGGACTATCAGTGCCCACCGATACGTTTCACAAACAATCAACGTAGGTTTAGAAGATATTCTCATGCTACTGTGTAGTGGAAACTGTCAATTAGTATAGTTTCAGCAATTAAAGGAAACAGTCTGATGTTCCAACCTTTAGCAGAACCAATTAGCTTTGAAGAGTTCATTGAATGGAAGCCAGAAAACGGTAGATATGAATTGCATAAAGGAGTAATTGTTGAAATGCAGCCGACAGGAGAACATGAGTTAGTCAGAGCATTTTTAATTAGAGAACTCAATTATGAAATTCGTCGGTTTAATCTTGCTTATTCGATTCCAACTCAAGCATTAATCAAATCAGTTGATAAAAAATCTGGTTATATTCCCGATGTAATGGTATTGAATTTACCTAACTTGGTGAATGAACCACTTTGGAAAAAATCATCAACAGTTACTCAAGCAGCGTCAATTCCATTAGCAGTAGAAGTTGTCAGTACTAATTGGCGGGATGATTATTTCTTAAAATTTGGTGAGTACGAAGAAATAGGCATACCTGAATATTGGATTGTTGACTATGCTGCTTTTGGCGGTAGGCGCTTTATTGGCAATCCCAAACAGCCGACAATATCAATTTATGTTTTAGTTGATGGTGAATACCAAGTTACTCAATTTCGAGGTAGCGACAAACTTCAATCACCGACTTTTCCTGAACTCAGTTTAACTGCTTTCCAGGTGTTTGAGTCTGCTTTGATAGAACAGTAATTAAAGTTAAAGGGAAGCTCCATGTGCCTCAATACCTCGTACAAATGTATTAAGGGCTGATATAAGCGACTTCACGGTGTCGGGGTCTGTTAATTCACCTTTACCATTCAGTTTCTTTGTGACAAAGGGAACAGTCAGTGATGCTCCCTCAATGATATTAGCAGCTAAGGCAGTCAGTGTCAGTAGCAAAGAAGCATGAGCTTTGTCAGCACCAAATTCTGATGGAGAAGCGCTGATCGTAGCCACAGGCTTGCCCACCAACTCACCCGACGAAACAATCCAGTCTAGTGCGTTCTTCAGCACACCTGGCATTCCATAAGCATACTCTGGTGTACAGATAAGCACACCATCAGAACTCTGAAGCTGCTCACGCAGATTTTTGACCGAGGAAGGAGGAAGCTCACTATCGAGTTCAGGATTAAAGTGCGGCAAGTCTGCCAATCCTTCGTAGATTGTCAGATCAACACCGGGAGCAAAAAGTGTTGTAGTAGCACGTAGCAGTGAAGTATTGGCAGAACCAGGCCTGAGACTTCCAGAAATGGCTAGAATTTTCATCACGCAAGCTTGACTAATTTGTGCTATCTTCCCACCTCTAAGCTGGTTTCTTTAGCTTTTCACGGTATACCTGTTGAATAGCAAAATACTCGTGAACTTCAGCAGATGTCAGTCGCTTCACTCTCGTGTACGCTCGAATCGGCTGCAACATTCCGTGCAAACTGCAATGCGAATCGCTGGCTTTTCTGTAAACGTAACCAGTACTCATGCCAGGAATGCGGAAGTAATCGCCAGTGCTTAGTTCTTGAAAAGTCATAAATTTGACTTAGTTACACATCTTACATATATTACACCAGTTTTCATCTCGGGGGAATGCTTTTTACAAAATACTGAATTGACCGTTTTCAAATAAGTATTTCAATAAGAAAAACTCCCCCATAAATAAGAAGTAGGTGGGAGTATTTGGATTTAACTAAAAAAGTTAATCATTAAAGAAGTTGGGATTTAAATCAACAGGAAATATCAAGATTTCGTTAGCTACCTCCTGCTTGGTTATTTGATGAATTTCGATGGCCTTTGATAATCGGCAGTATTTAATCGGTATCCATTGCCCATCACTAAAAAAATATATGACAACTCGGTGATTTAGGTATTGTTCTGAAGGCAGTGGAACACTCCAGTTGTCAGTTAGGGCAAACGCATCTAAATTCCTCATGATCACAACGAAGGTTAAGAACCAACGAAAAAATCAAGATTTCGCGTTTGATTATTTTTAAAGCTCCAAGGCGATCGCCTAAGTTCTTCGCAATAAGCAAGGGTTAATGACATTGTTTTTAACTCTATTGAGAATAAACTTTACTTATTGACATGATGCGGCCGCCCTAAGTTGTCAGTCAACATCTATTTCTTGAGTCATATATCTACTAGGTGTACAGTATTGATTGTTTGATTTCTTCTCATCCTATTGATATACAGTTGTGTTGATTGACTATCTCTAGTTAGGTTCCTATTTATTACAAAGGATATAATTCAACAACTAGTAGCAAATAATTAATTCAAGACAAGACGAATGAGGCGCATAATCGCACTGAATATTTATTGAATGCAAGTGATATAAAACTTGAGAGGTTGAAAACTTAATGGATATCAAAACTATTGCTGTCACCTATCACAGAAAATTTAACTTAGGTGACTATGAATCGTTGGAATTGGGTTGCTCATTATGGGCACAAATCGACCCAGAAGAGGATGCAGAAGGCGTAACACAATTTTTATATCAGCAAGCCAAATCCTCTGTTAAAGAAGCTGCAAGACCTGTAATTCAAGAATCAATTCATCAAATGAATAAAGCCAGAATCCAAAAGCAGCCTACTAAAGCTCAAACTGAACTGGATGATTTTTAATTATGCCTGAAATAAAACTCGGATTAGGTAATCCACCACAGCCAATTTATCTGTATGTGAAGAAATTAGAGGTTGATGGGCGAATTTACGCTTGGTATAAATGCGAAATTGAACAAGACAAAAAAATTCCTGTGAGCCAAAGAGCATTAACAGGTTATGTTTTAGAGCTAAGACTGACAGATAAAGATTTCAAAGGAAAGGACAATTTAAAATTAGATATTGTTGTCCAAGCTGATGAAATTTATATCGTCCGTAGTGGCATTGAAACCAACTTTGCTAAATCATTCTTGTTAGCTGCATCTGTTGTGAAAGATTTTACTCAGCCTTTGATAATTGTTGCTACTCCTGGGGATGAAAACTCAGTTTTCTGCAATCTTTATGACGCTGTAACTAAAACCCGTATTCGTAGAGAATGGAATCCTAACGCTGATTGGGCAACAATTATTCGTGATGTTCAATCTCAGTTAACTCCAACTTCAGATTCAGTCGATTATGTTCAACCTGTACAACCACAATCAAATCCAAAGCAAACTACTGTAACATCTGCAATACATCCTCAAGATTTGCGAGTAAAACAAATTCGGACTTTACTTAATTACCCACTTGATTTAATCAAGGAATGGTTACATTTTCAAGATGTTAGTAGTCCCAGCGAGCTTCATCACAGTAAAGTTGATGAGCTTGTAAAAACAATGTGCATTGCTTGGGCATCAGATAAGTTTGACCACCCCAATCATGCTGGTAATTCCTATCATAAATACATAGTTAATGCTGTAGTTGATGGCTTGGATGAACTGCAAGCCATCAAAGCATGGATGCAGCAAGTTCAACAGCAGACTGTTACACAGATTGTATAAACAATTTCTTCAAAAAGACACATTTGGATAGGCAAATACTATTCATCTGGCACCAAAATTTGAGCACCTAAAATGCAAAACATCTCCGATTTAAAATATGACTAGAAAACCTTATGATCAATTTTCAAAGCAATTTTTAGAGGAGTTACTTTCTCCTTTAGGAAAGGTGGAAGTCAATAAAGAAATAACCGATGAAATTCGCTCCTGTAGATATTTTGTTTTCTGCCTCATCAACACCCCAAGCTAATCAACAGTCATTGGGTTTACTTGGCAGAATAGCTGTAGGAACTTCTCTGCTAGAACCATTTCGCAATCAACCAACGAAGACAGAAGTACGCAACTGTCTTCTGAAGGTCTTTACAGTCATGGCAGACTCACAACGAAAAGCCAAGCGAGAGGATACAAGCTTACCAGAAGATAATCTTGCACGATTGTGGATTTTAGCACCATCAGCTTCTCCGGGTTTGCTGAATAGTTTTGGCGCTAAACTGGAGCTAGACAATTGGTCTGCTGGAGTTTATTTTCTAGCTGATTCTTTGAGAACAGCGATTGTGGCAATTAACCAGCTACCAGTAACCAGTGAAACATTGTGGTTTAGACTTTTGGGGAGGGGAACAGTTCAGCTACAAGCCGTCCAGGAACTGATAGCACTACCATCGAATAATCCGTTACGTCGTAATGTTTTAGAACTTGTTTTTAATTGGCGCATCAGTGTAATGGCGCAGCCAGATTTAACAGAAGATGATCAGGAGTTAATAATGAATTTAACCCAAGCTTACCAGGAAGCTAGAGCGCAGGCTGTACAAGAAGGAGTAATTCAAGAACGTCGCCAAGTTATAGAAAATTTACTCAAAGTCAGGTTTGGTTCAGTAGACGAAGAGCTATCAACAGTAGTTGAGAGGTTGTTACAGTTCTGGAGTTTAGACTAAATGGGAGAGATGAAAGAGAAAAAGGGGATGTCTGATTGAAGACAGTCCCCCTTTCGGCAGAAGCTAAGAGAGAATCACCTACTCTTATCTGCCAATATGAAACGTGCCAGACTCGAAGAATTTCGTCAAGCCGCCTATACGCATCTAGGCAAAGCACATGATGCAACATTTGAACTAACAGATGCGATACTGTTGACCCGTAATGTCTACAGTCTGGCAGATTTATCTTTATCGCCAGTGTTTAGACGTAAATGGCCGAGTATCTATGAAGCGATACAAGATACCAAACCAGACCGTGAGAAATTAATGGAGTTATATATCAAGCAAATACCAACAGAAAAACGCATATTGTTGGCAGGAGACCATACAGCTTGGTCACGCCCAGATGCGGTGACACTCAAAGAACGGACAATAGAACACAGTAGCACAGCGATCGCGGGAAATAAACCGATTACGATTGGGCAGGGATATAGTACTATAGCTTGGATACCAGAGGATTCAGGAAGTTGGGCACTACCGCTGAGGCATGAACGGATTACCAGTTGGGACAATCCGATTGAGAAAGCAGTTGAACAACTCAAAAAGGTATGTGAATCAATGTCTGTTCGACCAATTTCGCTTTGGGACAGTGAATATGGTTGTGCGCCTTTCGTATTAAAGACAGCTAGTATAAAAGCCGATATCTTAGTTAGACTGCGTTCAAATCTGTGTCTATGGGGCGCACCACCTGCTTACTCTGGCAAGGGTCGTCCTCGCAAGCATGGTGCTCAATTTAAACTCAATGAACCCTCAACCTGGGGCGAAGTGGCATCTGTGCTGGAAGTAAATGACCCAAAATTGGGACGAGTTAAAGTCAGTCTGTGGGAAGATTTGCATTTTCGCAAAGCTGCTGCACGCCCAATGATGCTACTGAAGGTGGAACGTCTTGATCTTGATGGCAATTTGAGAGTATTAAGACCCTTGTGGTTGGCTTGGGTTGGGGAACAAATGCCACCATTGGATGAAGTTTGGCGATTGTACTTGCGCCGATTCACGATTGACCATTGGTATCGTTTTCTTAAGCAACGCTTACATTGGACAGTACCAAAATTCAGTACTCCAGAACAATGTGAACATTGGAGTGACTTAATGCCGTTAATCACTTGGGAGTTATGGTTAGCTTGTGATATCGTTGCTGATAATCCTCTTCCTTGGCAGAAGTCAATGGATAAATTGACCCCAGGACGAGTTGCTCAAGCTATGGGTGGAGTTTTCGCCGCGATTGGTACTCCTACCTCTCCACCCAAACCTCGTGGAAAGTCCCTTGGGTGGACACCAGGTAAAGTCCGTAACCGGAAAATACGATATCCAATTGTTAAAAAGACTGCTTCTAAACCACGCAAAGAGGAACAAAAATCTGCTTAATCTCAAATATCTTCATTCTTGAAGGTTGTGTTTTATTAACTCAGCACTGCTGGGTCATTTGTTGCTGTCTAGTCTAAACTCAAATAGCTACGACTATGACGAATTTGTAACCCAACCTTGGGTAGTCATGACAAGCGGCGAAGAGAAGTTTCGCCACACCACTATTGCTCAATGCCAGCGATACCAGGACTTACGCATTGACAGGAAGTTGACCATGTGCATTCAAGCCCACCTTTTGTTTAAGATGTTCCAGAATGAAGTCACGAGCCACCTGAAGAGATAAATTTCTTTGGAGTTCATACCAGTTTTCAATTAATTCTTCAGATCGCATTAATTCTAACTGTGTAAACGCACGAATGGCACTGAAGAAATGAGTTTTAATAGCCTCAGATGTTCTCACCATAAATCGTTGAATGCCACACACTTGTTTGATAGCTCTGTGGTAACATTCAATTCCCCAATGAATTGAGTGTAATTCCTGAAAATCTGCCAGAGAAACTAAAAATAATGCATCTTTATCAGGCAGGTACATGATGTAATATCTATAAGTTTCGTTTTTGAAACTTCTCCGAAATACTTTCACTTGTCCAAACTTTTTCAGATACACCATTAAGCCAGTCTCTGGAATTTCTAGATTTTGGATTTGGGTAAAATTTTTACCATCAACTGAACACGAGCGATTTTTTGCTATACCAGTTAAAAACTTTAATTCCTTGTTTTTAAAGAACTTCAGGTTTTTATGACTCGAATACCAAGCATCAGTAGTCACTGTATGAGGTTGCAATCCCCAAACCAAAACCTCAGTAATCATGTCTCGTAGATAATCATTTTTAGTCTGACCATCCTGTTTGTTATAAATGCGATAATTTATCGGTACAGACTTAAGAGATAAGTCTGTGTAATACAAAGTAATTAACTGAATTCCTTTGACTATACGATGATGTCTTCCAGAATAATAGTAACCAATTAATTCTGTTAATTGTGGGTCGCTATGAGGCTTATCAATTACCGTGTCATCTCCGCTTAATGTGCCGCCTACTAAATTGATGTGCAGCCTAGCTTCATCAAATAAATCTTTCGGTTCATACCGCTCACGCAGCAAAAATCTGTTGACACTATCATGAGACAAATCTTCCATGATATCTGCCAAACGGGTGCAGCCTGGATACTTTGATTCTGCCAGTAAAAAGAGCGTGTAAGTGTTGAGGTCACACTTTGCGGTCGATGGCTTGGTAGTTACTCTGATTGCCCATATCCTCAATACACACAGCGTAAATTATCCGTCTTTCCAGTCCCTTGCTGATTAGCGATCGCCTATTCTTTTCTGATTTTCTCTACTGCATTTATTATCCCATTTGTCAATGCGTAAGTCCTGCTGTAATAGATGCTGTCTTGTGTCTATCAATAGCCAATACTGTACCTGCTGCTGGTGTTATCGATTGCGAGCAATTGCTAGACCTTCCGTTTGATCAACTGACTACTGTGCAATGGCGGCAACTGCTGGAGTCTGGGACAGAGCAAGAGGAGTTAGTCGCAGCGTAATTTAGAACTCAGAATTCAGGAGTCAGGAGTCAGAAAAGTTCTGAATTCTCAATTCTGGCTCCTGAATTCTTTTAATTATCTATTCATCAGATTATGCAACACAGAACCGCCTTACCCAAGGACTGGGAGGAGTAAATGATGTCTAACCCTAGCCTCATTGAATTAGTTGAAGCCAGCCAATATTTGATATCTCAAATCGCTAAACACCCAGACTTTTTAGCACTTGATTATGACCCCGATCTGACTATTGGGGATGCTAAAACTGCACTTACTTATCTGCAATCGGAAATTGAATCAAATCAAAAGCCCAATACTGCATCAAGTTTCTCTGGTCAAGAATAATTACCGACTCTTGAAGGAATTGCAGAAATTTATACAGTAAAACAAATAAAATAGCTTTTCAGTTACAGTAGGATGAATTATGCTTCAGTTGTGTGTTTGCCTTAGGTAAAGAAGCTACTGCTTGCCACTGTCCCTGCACTATGGGGTACTTACATCCAGACTAAGTTACCCTTAAATAAACGGGAACAAATTAACTTGTTCTAATGACGATTCACCCATGACTGATAACTGGCAACCACCAAGGTATTATGTATAACTACAACCCGTTAGAATGCCTACCTTCATCGGCAGAATTACCCGACTCTGATGATACTCCTGTGGATAACGAACTGCAAATATTAATTCCCAACTTATTATTAGCCATCTTAGCTGCGATTTGGCAAAACCGTGATGACTGGTTTTTCGGTATCAACATGGGAATTTATTATTCACCATTAAAACCTGCCATAGTCCCCGATGGATTCCTGAGTTTGGGTGTAGAACGTTTTGTAGGTGAAAATGGACGTTCCAGCTATGTATTTTGGGAAGAAGAAGGAATCCCACCAATTTTAGCTTTGGAAGTTGTATCTCAAACTTACAACGGCGAATATGAACAGAAAAAAATCGATTATGCCGAATTAGGCATTTTGTATTATGTCATTTATGCACCAACACGGTTACGTCGTAAACGCCAACGTTTAGAAGTTTATCGTTTAGTTGAAGGTAAATATATTTTACAACCAGGGGATAAAATTTGGATGCCCGAAATTGGTTTAGGTATTGGACGAGAACAGGGTAATTATCAAGGAAGAACAAGAGAATGGCTGTTTTGGTATGACGAAAATGGCAATAGATACCAAACCCCAGAAGAACAATTGCAAAATTTATTAGCTCTATTACAACAGCAAGGAATTGACCCAAATACACTTTAATTTTGTTGATGGTTGACAGTTGATGGTTAACAGTTAACTATTATTTAGCAAATATTAGGAGTAAATAACAAATGAGAATTAGAGGAGTTAAACGTGGTCAGATTATAGAATTATTAGAACAAATCAACGAGATTCCTGATGGTCAAGAAATTATTGTTGATTTAAAAATTAGTGCAACTTCAATTGAACAAACAAAACATTCCTTAACAGATTCAGAGAGATTAGCAAGACTCAACAAATTATTCGGGGCGTGGAAAGATCAGCCTGATTTAATAGAAATCTTTAAATAAATAGAAGAATATAATTATTGATTATTAAAAATTACAATGAATCGTCAAAAGTCAAGATATGCTACATTTAGTAAATTACAGTGTTTTAGCTCAGGTTAGATAAGAATTAAGTGAAAAACGTTGTACTCATAGCAGAACTAAACCACATCTATTTTGAGAACCATAGTTTTTCATGGGTAGTGGGAGCATCTTGCTACCTGATGGTAGTAGCGGGCAAGATGCTCACTGGTAGTATTAGCGGGCAAGATGCCCGCACTACTCTAGGTTTAAAAATGGACGAAGTTTACTACAAAAATTAAAACTTTATGACAGCAAGCAATCTTAGACAGCAAATTTTAGAACATCTTGAAACATTACCAGGAGAACAGGTAAAAACTCTCTTGTTAACATGGCTGACTACTTCATCTGGAGATTTAGAAGATTTTGAGCAGTTACTTATAAATCAAGCTACTCAAACGACAGAAGAATCATTTGAGGTTGGTGAGATAGACACAGCATTAAATTTTCAACCTCTTACTGAAGCCCAAATGGTTCAGCAGAGTTTATCTGCTCTCGAAGCTTACCGTCGCACAGGTTCAGGAGTGACGCATAGCCGTGTACGCGAATGGGCTGACAGTTTGGGAACTGAGGAATAACGCCAATGTCCGAGATAGTTTGGACTCTAAGCGCAGTTGATGACTTAAATCGTCATTATGATTTTATCAAACTTAATAATCCTGATGCAGCTTCCCGCGCAGTACAAGCAATTGTCTCTTCAGGTGAAAGTTTACAGCAGAATCCCCGTCGAGGCGCAATTGTAGATGAAATAGCAGGACTACGAAAACTTTTAGTTTCTTTTGGTAAATACGGTTTTATAATTCACTACGTTATTCTTGAGGATGATGTTGTTATTTTACGTGTCTATCACGGGCGAGAAAATCGACCTCGTTAGTATTAATTTTCAAAGGATATAAACAACCGCATAATATGCCGAAAATTTTACGTGATTATCCTTGGAAAATTAGTTACTCCAGCAATACCCACAACACCATTGCTGATTTCTACATTCCTGCTTTAGAGTGTGCTATCCAGTATGACCGCAAAGCAGGTTTTTTTAGCAGTGCTATCTTGAGTAAAGTTGCTCGTGGTTTGGGTGCAATGTTGCACAACGAAGGGCGAATGCGGTTAATTATGGGCTGTCAGTTTAGCCCACAGGATTTACAAGCAATTCAACAGGGATACGAACTTAGAGACGCATTGCTATCTCGGCTAGACGCAGATTTAAAACCCCCAGAAAACTTTGCCCAACTTAAACATTTTGAAATTCTTAGCTGGTTAATTCAAAATCAATATCTCGATATTAAAATTGCTATTCCTCTAAAAGAAAATGGACTACCAGAAGACAGTACACAGCAACTAGATCCACAACATATATTTCACGAAAAAGTTGGCATTTTTACTGATAGTAAAGGCGATAAATTAGCATTTAACGGTTCCAACAACGAATCTATTGGTGGCTGGGAGAGAAATGTAGAATCATTTCACGTTTATTGTTCTTGGGAAGGAGGAAGGGAACTAGATAGAGTTGAAGAAGAAGTAGCTAGATTTGAGCAACTTTGGTATGACGTATCGCCTAACGTGCGAGTATTTGATGTTCCAGAGGCGGTACAAAAAAAGCTATTGCGTTATGCCCCTGCTACGAAGCCTAACTGGAATGCCCAGGCAGAATTTGACTCTAGACCTTTGACCAAAACAGAATTAAACCTTGTCCGTTTTGAAACCTGGAGTAGTGCGGGCATCTTGCCCGCTACTACCAGTGGCGATACCAGTGGCGATAACAGTAGGGAGCAAGATGCTCCCACTACGAAAACTGAAATAAACAGTGAACAGTCATCAGTCAACCGTCAACCGTCAACCGTCAACAGCGAACAAGAACGGTTGGCATTTACTCAACTTGCTAATATTCATGAACATCTCGGCTGCTTAGATTTTTGTTTAAAATCAATTCCTATTCAACCTTGGCCACACCAAATTAAAATACTGCGTCGCGTTGCTCAAAATTTTCCCCAAAGTTTTCTCATCGCTGATGAAGTTGGTTTAGGTAAAACAATTGAAACTGGTTTAATTCTACGCTATCTGCTGGTATCCAAAAAAGTGAAGCGGGTATTGGTATTAGCACCTGCTAGCGTTCAACCCCAATGGCAAGAAGAACTGCGAGAAAAATTCAATCTGCATTTTTGGAGTTACACATCCACAGAATTTAAAGATCCTTACAAACGCACTATCCCAGCAGCAGCTAATCCCTGGAATACCCAAAACTTAATTCTTGCTTCTTCTCATTTGGTACGCCGAACTGAGAGAATGCGCCAGCTACTATCAGCAGAATCTTGGGATTTAGTGGTATTGGACGAAGCACACCATGCAAGGCGTAAAAGTCCTCAAGACCGTAAAGAAACGCCCAATCGCCTGTTAGAGTTAATGGCACAGCTGAAGGAGAAAACTAAATCTCTGGTTCTCCTCTCAGCAACTCCTATGCAAATTGATGCCATAGAAGTTTTTGATTTGTTAAACCTGCTGGGATTGCAGGGACATTGGAGTTATGGCGATAACTTCTGCTACTATTTCGCCTCCCTACAAGGTGCTGTCAAGCAGGAAGTAATGAATTTTTAGCAAGTCATGTCCAGTGATTATTTTCAAAAGGGCGGACAACCTTGCTCTAGATTAGAGCAGTTTTTGAGCAAGAGCGATCGCATTTTGGCTTACAAAATGCAGGATACTTGGCAACGGGGTAAGAAAATTTCTAATCATAAACAACTATTGGCAGATGAAGAATTTATGACCACTTCGCGCCAATACTTGACAGTGAACACTCCTTTAAAAGACTTGATGTTTCGCCACACCCGCGACACTTTACGACAATACTACCGCCGGGGACTGCTAGAACGAGATATTCCCACCAGAGTTGTACAGGACAACGCCATTACTTTGGAACCACAACGGGAAGTACCGCTTTATGTAGCTGTCAGTGACTATGTACGTCATTTTTATCGACTAGCTCAAAAAGATAAGCGTTCCTGTTTGGGTTTTTTAATGACGCTTTACCGCAAACGGTTGACCAGTTCATTTTATGCAATTAAATCATCTCTACAACGCCGTTTGGACTACCTGTTAACCCAACAAGGAAGCGTTTTAAGTGACGATGATTTAGCAGATATAGACGATGCAGAAGATACAGTAATCGCTGGGTTGGAATCTTTCTTTGAACCAGTAGACCCCCAGGAAATTCAATATTTAGAAGAACTATTACGCCAGTTTGAAAATACAGGAGAAGATACCAAGCTTTCCCGCTTTATTCAGATTTTACGCCAAGAATTAACTGAACGGGAAAGTGCGATCGTTTTCACCCAATACACCGATACAATGGACTATCTGCGGGATACTTTGCAGGAGTTGTACGGTAGCCAAGTGGCTTGCTACTCTGGTCGCGGTGGTGAACTGTACCAAAATGGGGAGTGGTGTCTAGTTCCCAAGGAAGAAATTAAACGCCGATTCCGTCAAGATGAAATCAAAATTCTCCTGTGTACTGAATCTGCTTCCGAGGGTTTAAACTTACAAAATTGCGGTGTGTTGATTAATTATGATATGCCTTGGAATCCCATGCGGGTAGAACAGCGCATTGGCAGAATTGACCGCATTGGACAAAGGTATTCTACTGTGCGAATCCACAATTTTTACTATGATGGCACGGTAGAAGCGAAGGTTTATAAAAAATTACGCGATCGCATTAATGCTTTTGCCACTGTTGTTGGCAATCTCCAGCCAATTCTAGCGCAAGTGCCTACGTTTATTGAACAAGCGGCTATGAGCGCAGATCCAGAGGAAGAAGATGTTTTAATGTCTGAATTCGATTCTGTGTTAGACAGCCCACCGCCTCGTCTAGCAATTGAGGAAATGATAGCAATGGATTTAGACGCTGACCTAGCGGAAATTCAAAAACCAATTACTTCTGCTCCCTTTACGCCAGAAACGATTGAGCAATTATTCACATCCTCAGCAATTTTAAAAGCTAATGGTGTGCAGTTTGAGAGAAGGGCTGAGAGTATTTGGCAACTGACTTATAAAGGGCAGAATTACACGGTTACTTTTTACCCTAAAGTTTTTGATGAAATGCCTTCTCTACGATTAATGAATTTTGGTGAACCCTTGTTTGAACAATTGTTGCAAGTAGTTAAAATTTGACCATCAAACATAATCATTATCCATTATCTGCTGGTTAAAGGAGCGAGTGCTAAAAAGTATCGTAAGCTACAAAGTATTTAGCGATGCCTGTGGCGGGCGTAGCCATCGCTCTTCTCTGAAAAACTCTTTGGTTTACTGATAATTCATTCAAGCTCGCTTAATTAAAAATGCTACAGTTGTAGAAATTACTTCTGCAATATCTGCTGGATCAAGTAAATAAATTTGTGCTAAAACTTCTTTTTTAATCTGTTCAGAAGTCAGGATTTTATGTTGTTTTATACCCTCCACTTGTTCTTTTTCCAAACCTTGGCAGTATGTCGATAGCGAAATTTCACCATCTAAGTAAAGTTGTAATGATGCACTGTCGCCACCAGTTACCTTAGCTAACCGCTGAAAGTTCCTAGAATCAGCTTCCGGAATAGTTTTACCCTTCAACCACCGATAAACAGTTGTGAAATCTACACCGAGCGCTTCAGATAAAGTCGTTTGAGTCCAGCCATCTTGTAATAGATGCTCAATCAACTGAGCTAATCGTTTCTGGCGTTCCTGCATTGTAGAAGACCCGGAATTAAAAGTGGCAAATGATACTGAAGGCTTCATGCTTACGTAATTTAATTTAGTATTTATACCACTGGATACTAACCACTAAAGGATACTAGGGCAGCCGTTGTGGAGTTAGATTATTAATCTAAATATAACTAATTTAAGACTAAAATTCTAATATTTACAAGGGTTTCAGCTACCCCAAGCAATTGTAAATAAATAAACCAACCAAAAATTTATGTCCCGACTCTTCATATTCATAAGGGATGCTTTCACTCGAACACCATCAAGTCTCGACTTCATTAGCACGGTGATTAATTTATCTCAGTTTTAGGAATTTTTTAGAATACTTGTTTTTTCCTTCCTTGGTTTTAATACAGGCATTTTGGGCTATAAAGACCAGCTTTCCTAAATAAGAACACACGTAACATAATAATTCAATGGTCTTTGATGTTAAATTTGGTACTTCCAACTCATCAACCAATAGTCGCATCAACTACGTATAGCAGAACTTAAGTTAAGGAAGAGAGCCGGGGAAGAAAGGGAAACTGGAGGAGAGAACAAGAGCTTAAACTATTAGGCAACAGTCACAGACATATTGCTTCTCGCGCTTATCCGTCTCGAAGCAAGTGTTTTTTGTTTTTTCCGAATAAATTCGGAGGCTTGCGACCATCTACGAAGGGCTTTCTCTCCTAGCCTCCCTGGCTTCCCCAGCCCTCCTTTTCGGTAAATCAGAGGTGATATCGACCATCACAATATATGTTTATGCACAATAAGTCTTAATATTTTGTATACTATACTACAAAATATTTTTATTAAGAAATTTAAAGCATCCTATGTAATTATTATTGCATTGTGCAATGCTTACTATTGCATCGTGCAAACTTACTAATGTGTATACAAAAACATCTGTTGATAACAGCGTAGTTAAGTATACCTTCAGTTTACACAAAGACTTTAAACCTTGTCAGAGGAAAAAACATATCAATGTCATCCTCTAACTCTACCGTTGATTTGGATACACTTAATCTTCTTACTCCCACTCATGATTGTGAGCCAGTGGAGTTAAACCAAGACCATAAGCAAAACAACGCTAATGGTCAAAGTGTATCGGACATGGAAATTATTAGCGAAACTGAGGCGCAAGAACTAAGGAGGTTAGAAGCTACAGTTGAACGTGGATTAAGAGCATTTTGGGAAATAGGACAAGCCTTACGCCAAATTCAAGATCAACGTTTATATCGGCAAGACTACAAAAATTTTGAGGAATATTGCATTACTCGTTGGGAGATGTCTCGGCGTTCGGCTTATCAGCTGATTGAGGCTGCCTCAGTTTATGAAAATGTGCGCCATGGCGCACAAATTCTTCCCGCCAATGAGCGCCAAGCCCGTCCTCTAACAGTACTACCTCCCGAAAAACAACGGGAAGCTTGGAATAAAGCAGTTTCTACGGCTCCAAGTGGCAAAGTTACATCTGTCCACGTTGCGCAAGTTGCTAAAGAATATCAGCAAGGTAGTGTAGTAACCAAATCTAGGAAAAAGAAAACTCCTAACCAACAACAATCAACTAACAACTCTACAAAATCAGTTGCGCGCAGCTGCTGGAACTGTGCTCATTGCAGCCGAGAGTTTGTTGATGACCCCCAAAGCTTCTATTGCTATCAACTGGGGAAATTGAGCTTTATCGAAAAGGACGGTAATCAACGGGCAGCTGAATGCGAATTCTGGACTCATCGATGGGCAGAGTCAGATGAAATCAACAAGTCTCGGCCACCATTACAAGAAACCTTTACCTTAACTCTACAACTGCCTGCGTACTTGCAGCCATTAATACAAGATGCTGCCAAAGAATCTGGTTTAGTTGTAGTTGACTGGGTTGCAAAGCTTTTGAAAGCAGCGGTTCTCAAAAAAGAGACATCCCCAAATCCGCAGATTCATCAGAATATTATCGATGTTCAGGTATCAGAAATTACTTGAAAAAGGCAAGGCGAACTCAAGCACGTCTGTGTTCGATGTAATGCAAAACAGAAATTGTTGCCCTAGAGCCTTAAACAGTCAAAAGGGGCGCTCTTCAGCCTGAAAAACTGATTCTAGCGAGGATAGTTACAAAACTTGGTCATTACTGCCATGTGGCAGTACAAACTTTGCTGTTTGCTTTTTCTTTAGCAAATTATATGATTTTGGTTTGGTTTATGGGCAAACAAGCAGGCATTCCTAAATACAACTCAAATAATTTACAACTGTTGGGATTGAGAGCAGTATGGCTTAATGCATTAGATAATAGCTTGAGAATTATCCTGACATTTATCCCCAATTCTCAATCGCATATCTTGCGTGGCTGGGGAGGGCAACCCTAATGTCGGTCAAACAGGATAAAATAGAGTATGGTAACCCTCAATCATCAAACTATCAACTAAGCATTTCTGGGTTAGAAGTACCACCAACAGCAAAAACAAATAAGCGTCTTAGAAAACCAAAAAACCTTCCTTTTACAAAACCACCGCTGTTTACAAGCAAAAATTACGAGATGACCGCAACAGGCGCACCAATTGTTAGTGCCACTCAAGCATACCTTAAGCACCCAGACTGGAGTGAGTACAGTAATGGCAGCCTTTACTTCCAAAAACCATTTGGAAAGGGTCGTTATATTGAGTTTTACATTCTTCATAAACAAGAGCATCAACCGCAATACATCTTAGACCGCGCCGAACATCAAATTCTGGAGCAATATGGTGTAATGGCAGCAAGGCTCCATGCTGTGTTCGCCACATATGCAGCTGGACAAGCAGAACCTTGGAAACAACCATTTGTTTTGCGAGGTTCAGAACTTATCAAAACACTGAAGATATATAAAAGTAAAAAACTGACAAAATCTCAAAGACTTAAGGCGATCGCAGACTTAGCCGTGGTAGTAGGGACTTTGGGTGCAGTTATCCACTGGTATGAAGGGGAGTTAAACCTTTGTATCAAAGAGCGTTGCCTGCTTTGGATGGTGAGCGTACAGGAATATAGTCAACCAAATTTGTTCGGGGAAGATGATGATCTTTGCGAAGTGATAATCCGCGTGCAACCAGGTCTTTGGACTTACAATTTCCTCAATTCCCAAGGTGAGCAGTCAAAAACCGCTCTGTACCAGTATGGATTTATCCCCAAGCAAGTTTTTGATCTAGATCCACATCAACAAAAACTAGCTACAAGTCTAGCATTGTATATTATTCAGAATAGTCGCGCTCACAAGAATGGTGTTTACACAGTTCATAGCTTATTGAGTAACATTTTGCCATCCTATCAAATTGAACAAGCAATTAATGATTATCGTTACGGCTGGAGACTAAAAGAAAATCTGGAAGAGGCATTACTAATTTTAAAAGATAAGGTTGGTATCAAAATAGAGTTTGATGATAAAACTTACCCATTATGGCTCAGACCTTTATGGGCGATGCCGGATGAACTGAGTAATTTATCTGCAAAAGAACGAAATCAGGAGCTTCTTGGAACTAAAAGATTGCCAGATAACTATATTCAAAATGTTTTGTTGCCTGCAAAGTTGATTTTGAAGGTGTCAGTTCAAAGCCAAAATCATTTGAGTAAATTTGAGACTCAAAAACAGCAAACTGCTCAAGAAATTTCTCAACATGAGACAAAAAATCATAATGCACACACCATAGTCAGCACCTATAAAATAGTAAAAACACATTCCCTGGCAGAGGCTACGCCACAAATTTTTGAATTATCTCAAACAAGCGAACTTACTGGGGCTATTTTACGGCAGATTAGAACAGCCAAGCGCATAAGTCAAAGGGAGATTGCTCGTGCGGTAGGGATGAGTCAGAGTTGGGTACGGGATATTGAAAATGAGGGTAGTGATAAGGTGGTTGCAGAGAAGTATGCTGTAAAGCTCAAAGAAGTTTTGGGTCTGGTCTAGGCTAGCGTGTTGACTTTATGGGAAAACACCTCAAAAAAGTGCTTGCAAATTCTGTGTCGTCTAGACTTAAAGAGCAGCCCCAACCATTAGATTGAGCCGCATAACGACCCAAGCTCAGCGCTGGAGTTTAGACTAAATGGGAGAGATGAAAGAGAAAAAGGGGATGTCTGATTGAAGACAGTCCCCCTTTCGGCAGAAGCTAAGAGAGAATCACCTACTCTTATCTGCCAATATGAAACGTGCCAGACTCGAAGAATTTCGTCAAGCCGCCTATACGCATCTAGGCAAAGCACATGATGCAACATTTGAACTAACAGATGCGATACTGTTGACCCGTAATGTCTACAGTCTGGCAGATTTATCTTTATCGCCAGTGTTTAGACGTAAATGGCCGAGTATCTATGAAGCGATACAAGATACCAAACCAGACCGTGAGAAATTAATGGAGTTATATATCAAGCAAATACCAACAGAAAAACGCATATTGTTGGCAGGAGACCATACAGCTTGGTCACGCCCAGATGCGGTGACACTCAAAGAACGGACAATAGAACACAGTAGCACAGCGATCGCGGGAAATAAACCGATTACGATTGGGCAGGGATATAGTACTATAGCTTGGATACCAGAGGATTCAGGAAGTTGGGCACTACCGCTGAGGCATGAACGGATTACCAGTTGGGACAATCCGATTGAGAAAGCAGTTGAACAACTCAAAAAGGTATGTGAATCAATGTCTGTTCGACCAATTTCGCTTTGGGACAGTGAATATGGTTGTGCGCCTTTCGTATTAAAGACAGCTAGTATAAAAGCCGATATCTTAGTTAGACTGCGTTCAAATCTGTGTCTATGGGGCGCACCACCTGCTTACTCTGGCAAGGGTCGTCCTCGCAAGCATGGTGCTCAATTTAAACTCAATGAACCCTCAACCTGGGGCGAAGTGGCATCTGTGCTGGAAGTAAATGACCCAAAATTGGGACGAGTTAAAGTCAGTCTGTGGGAAGATTTGCATTTTCGCAAAGCTGCTGCACGCCCAATGATGCTACTGAAGGTGGAACGTCTTGATCTTGATGGCAATTTGAGAGTATTAAGACCCTTGTGGTTGGCTTGGGTTGGGGAACAAATGCCACCATTGGATGAAGTTTGGCGATTGTACTTGCGCCGATTCACGATTGACCATTGGTATCGTTTTCTTAAGCAACGCTTACATTGGACAGTACCAAAATTCAGTACTCCAGAACAATGTGAACATTGGAGTGACTTAATGCCGTTAATCACTTGGGAGTTATGGTTAGCTTGTGATATCGTTGCTGATAATCCTCTTCCTTGGCAGAAGTCAATGGATAAATTGACCCCAGGACGAGTTGCTCAAGCTATGGGTGGAGTTTTCGCCGCGATTGGTACTCCTACCTCTCCACCCAAACCTCGTGGAAAGTCCCTTGGGTGGACACCAGGTAAAGTCCGTAACCGGAAAATACGATATCCAATTGTTAAAAAGACTGCTTCTAAACCACGCAAAGAGGAACAAAAATCTGCTTAATCTCAAATATCTTCATTCTTGAAGGTTGTGTTTTATTAACTCAGCACTGCTGGGTCATTTGTTGCTGTCTAGTCTAAACTCAAATCAGCGACGACGGCTCCGAATCAGCCGGAACAGTCGGATGAGGACGAAACCCATAATTCCACCCCATAATGGCGCGCCGATGTAAGGGGGCAACCACACACCTGGTATTGCCAGCACCTGGGCCACCACATACCACCACGGCTTCGATTCACCGCGCATACCCCAAGCAGCCATAATAATTTGAGTTTAGACTAGACAGCAACAAATGACCCAGCAGTGCTGAGTTAATAAAACACAACCTTCAAGAATGAAGATATTTGAGATTAAGCAGATTTTTGTTCCTCTTTGCGTGGTTTAGAAGCAGTCTTTTTAACAATTGGATATCGTATTTTCCGGTTACGGACTTTACCTGGTGTCCACCCAAGGGACTTTCCACGAGGTTTGGGTGGAGAGGTAGGAGTACCAATCGCGGCGAAAACTCCACCCATAGCTTGAGCAACTCGTCCTGGGGTCAATTTATCCATTGACTTCTGCCAAGGAAGAGGATTATCAGCAACGATATCACAAGCTAACCATAACTCCCAAGTGATTAACGGCATTAAGTCACTCCAATGTTCACATTGTTCTGGAGTACTGAATTTTGGTACTGTCCAATGTAAGCGTTGCTTAAGAAAACGATACCAATGGTCAATCGTGAATCGGCGCAAGTACAATCGCCAAACTTCATCCAATGGTGGCATTTGTTCCCCAACCCAAGCCAACCACAAGGGTCTTAATACTCTCAAATTGCCATCAAGATCAAGACGTTCCACCTTCAGTAGCATCATTGGGCGTGCAGCAGCTTTGCGAAAATGCAAATCTTCCCACAGACTGACTTTAACTCGTCCCAATTTTGGGTCATTTACTTCCAGCACAGATGCCACTTCGCCCCAGGTTGAGGGTTCATTGAGTTTAAATTGAGCACCATGCTTGCGAGGACGACCCTTGCCAGAGTAAGCAGGTGGTGCGCCCCATAGACACAGATTTGAACGCAGTCTAACTAAGATATCGGCTTTTATACTAGCTGTCTTTAATACGAAAGGCGCACAACCATATTCACTGTCCCAAAGCGAAATTGGTCGAACAGACATTGATTCACATACCTTTTTGAGTTGTTCAACTGCTTTCTCAATCGGATTGTCCCAACTGGTAATCCGTTCATGCCTCAGCGGTAGTGCCCAACTTCCTGAATCCTCTGGTATCCAAGCTATAGTACTATATCCCTGCCCAATCGTAATCGGTTTATTTCCCGCGATCGCTGTGCTACTGTGTTCTATTGTCCGTTCTTTGAGTGTCACCGCATCTGGGCGTGACCAAGCTGTATGGTCTCCTGCCAACAATATGCGTTTTTCTGTTGGTATTTGCTTGATATATAACTCCATTAATTTCTCACGGTCTGGTTTGGTATCTTGTATCGCTTCATAGATACTCGGCCATTTACGTCTAAACACTGGCGATAAAGATAAATCTGCCAGACTGTAGACATTACGGGTCAACAGTATCGCATCTGTTAGTTCAAATGTTGCATCATGTGCTTTGCCTAGATGCGTATAGGCGGCTTGACGAAATTCTTCGAGTCTGGCACGTTTCATATTGGCAGATAAGAGTAGGTGATTCTCTCTTAGCTTCTGCCGAAAGGGGGACTGTCTTCAATCAGACATCCCCTTTTTCTCTTTCATCTCTCCCATTTAGTCTAAACTCCAGATAATAAAAGTAAAGCAGAACAGAGTATATGCAAACGCGCAGAGCGGAACAAACACCCAGTAAGGCCACCGCGACGGTCGTGGCAGAGGAGGCTGGTTGACATCCTCACCGCCCTAAAAGTGCGGTGATTCCCAAACCTCACGATTCGGGTTTCTGTTTCTTTCCCCTTCGACTGCGCTCAGGGGATTTTCGCAACTGCCCTTTAGACTTATGCCTATCAGGTCTTATGTTCGCTCCACAGACTGCAACGGTGTGTCCCACCGCCAAAATGTTCTTAGCTGCGTTGATATCTCGGTCGTGATGCGTCCCGCAGTTGGGGCAATCCCATTCCCTGATATTCAACGACAACTTTTCCACAACGTGACCGCAATGCCCACAGCGTTTAGAGCTAGGAAACCATCGGTCAATCTTCACCAAGGTTCGACCATACCATTTGGCTTTATATTCCAGTTGCCTCACCAACTCGCCCCATACTGCATCACTGATAGCACGAGCGAGTTTGGGATTCTTGACCATGTTCTTAACCGCCAAATCCTCAACCACTATCGTTTGGTTTTCACGAATCAGTCGAGTTGTCAGTTTGTGGGTATGGTCTTTCCTGGAGTCGGAAATTTTAGCTTGAATCCGAGCTACTTTGAGTCTTGCTTTGTCTCGGTTGCGAGAAAGTTTCTGTTTTCGGCTCAAAGACTTTTGCGCTTTCCTCAACTTTTGATAGTGCTTGTCAAACGCTTTGGGATTAGCAATCTTTTCACCCGTACTCAGGGTAACAAGACTACTCACTCCAACATCCAACCCAACAGCACTATCGACTGGCTGCAAAGTTTCGTCAGTTGGATCATTAATCCGCAAACTAACAAACCATCGTCCAGAAGGCTCAAGTCTAACTGTGATGGTGCTGGGTTCACACCCCTTTGGAAGTTGCCTAGACCATTTAATTGGCAATGGTTCAGAACACTTTGCCAAGTAGACTTGTCCATCCTTCCATCGGAAAGCAGACTTGGTAAACTCTGCACTACCTCCACTACGTTTGGTTTTGAAGTTGGGGTATCTTGCCCTACCAGCAAAGAAATTAGTGAAAGCAGTTTGCAAATGTCTCAAGCCTTGTTGCAGTGGAACGCAGCTAACCTCATTCAAAAATTCCAGTTCTTCGAGTTTTTTCCATTGCGTCAACATGGTGGAGGTTTGAGCGTAATCTACTCGCTCTTGTCTCTCATACCAAGCCTCGGTTCTCGCAGCCAATGCTCGGTTAAAAACCAACCGCACACAACCAATCGTCCGGCGCAATATTTGTTCTTGCTCGGTGGTTGGGTAAAAACGGTAGCGGTAGGCTTTTTCCATACTTCACATTTTACCATGTTCCGTGTAAAGCCGTCCTATAAGGACGGGGTTTCTACCCAAATTTTCGATGACTGGAGGTTCACTTTTGGGCATAGTTTTTGTTAACGGTCTAAGGTAGGCTGTTGACTTTAATGGAACTACACAAGTATTAGCCCGATTTTTTGCTGCGAGTACTCAACCGCTCTGTTAAACCTACCCAAAACTACCCAAGTCTAGACTTAACTGGACATGAGAAATTTTGGTGTTAACTTCCTGCTTCATCGTGGTCTTAGGATGGCTCCTAAGAGGTTTGTCCACTCCGCAAGCTGACACGGTAGAGCTTACCGCCCAACGGGAGAGCCAGTTGCTCTACTTGGGAAGACCCCTGCGTACCCGTCACTGGCTCACCACATCTGAACATTTTGGAATATAGATTCCATCAAACCAGCGTTCTATATTTTTGGCTGCGTTTAAGTCTCTATCCTCAATGTGACCACAATCAGGACAGACATAAACGCGGTTTTTTAATGGCATCTTATGCCGATGATTCCCGCAATTAGAGCAAATTTGAGAACTAGGAAATATCCTATTAACCAAAATTAATTTACTTGAAAATTTCTCAGTTTTGTACTCCAATTGGCGGCGGAATTCATACATACCACAATCACCAATAGCACCAGCTAATTTATGGTTTTTGAGAAACGCTTTAACGTGTAAATCCTCTATTTTTATAACGCTGTGGTTTTTAGCTAAATAGTGAGTCAACTTGTGTATTGAGTCTTTGCGGATGTTTGACACTTTAGCGTGTAGTTTAGCCAGTTTTTTAATTGCTTTAGCGCGATTTTTAGAGCCTTTAACTTTCTTGCTTACACGACGTTGGGCAAGTTTTAAACGTTTGCTCATGCGTCGGTATGCTTTAGGATTAGGAAACACTTTACCTGTGCTGGTTACAGCTAATTCCTTTACGCCGATGTCAACGCCAACAGTAGGGCGTTTAACATTCAAAGTAGGTTGCTCCATTTCATATTTGATGGCAATAAACCATCGATCAGCCTGACGACTAATAACACAATTATGAATCGCTGTCACTGGCAATGGTTCGGCTAATCTTACCCATCCAATAGAAGGTAATTTAACACGCTTACCATCATTTTTTATTAATGGTTTTGCTTTGGTTCCCGCTTCTAAATAGAAAGAATCGCGTTGACCTTTCTTTTTAAATCTGGGTTGTTTTGATACCTTTTTAAAGCATCTATCCCAAGCTTGCCGTAAATCAGCCAGTGCTTTCTGCGGCACATTTTTGTTAGTCTCGTAATACCATTCATTAACAGATTTGACCGTTTCTATCAATTTTTTATGCAAATCAATTGCTGATGGTATCTTGATTGACTTATCATCCTTGCGAAGTTCTAAAACTTCTTTAATGTGAGCATTTGCCCAATTATAAGCATGACGCGCCACACCACAAGCTTTTTTAAATGCTGTTTGTTGCTTGTCATTTGGTATCAATGCTGTTTTGAAACTGAGTAACATTGCTCGACCTTCAATGTCTATTATAATATCTAGTATACTAGATATCTTGTTATTTATTTATTTATGCCTAGAATAAAATTTAAGCCTAAAAATAAAGTGGCTTTTGATAAAGCTCCTGTACAGTTCAAAGTTCTGCCAGGTGTTAGGGAAAAATTAAAAACCGTTCCAGACTGGCAGGAACGGTTGAGAGAATATGTTGATCAGTTAATTCAAGATGTTGACAATCAGTAAGCTTTGTATATATCTGGGCAGAATTTAGCTGACAGTTTCTAACCCTCACTACTCACCTCAAATTACCCCCCTCATGTGATATTTGGCTTCTGATATGAGGGCTATTTTAGCTTAAACCTTTACACAGCAATGCTTATCGCTGAGTACTCAAACACGCTAAAATTAACGCCCCCTCGCGTGATAATAACGCCCCCTTGTGTGATAGTTGCTTTTTTCAAACGCTTATACAGTAAGCTTTTTGACGAAAAGTACTCATCTGATCATATTGATCTATATATATAGTGAAGTACTAAATTAGCGAAAAAAGCTAAAATGCTATTTTACAGACGCACATAAATCTCATGCATGGGAGATTCACACTCCTGCTTAAGCAAGTTGCGTCTATGAAACGTCAGTACACTAGCAAACGCAATCCCTGCCCCATCTGCGACAACCATCACGGCTGCGCTATCCATCCCAATGGCTTAATTGAGTGCTTGCGGAGTTTTAGCCAACAGGAGGCACCATTTGGCTATCGCTTCATCAAGCTGCTGCGTAACGACATGGGCGGTTTGTTTGTCAAGGACGATCGCAGTGACTACTCACAAGAAAAGAAACTAGAATTTCGACAGCAACGCCATTCAGGCAAGGTCAAGCAGTGGTTGAGTATAGAGAAACGCAATAAACTATTCGGGCTGCTGTTGCAAACAACCGTGACAACTTTGAGTACTCAACACGCCTTGCATCTACAAGAGAATAGGCAATTGAATACTGACGAAATTCACTGGCTAGAAACGTTAGGTTGGCTAAGAAGTTGGGAACCAAGTCTTTATGCTCCCCTTGGCATAACATCCGACCTCCCTGGCATTTCCCCCTTTGGTAAGCTTTTAGGCAGGGAGGGGATAGCGATCGCAGCCCTCGACCCCAATTTTCAAATCACTGGCTTTCAAATTGCTACTTTGCGTACTAACCCCAAATACATCTGGCTAAGTGGTATGAATCAGGGAGGAACAGGGCCACAACTACCAAATGGGGAATTACCACTATTTTGCTGGAAACACCCCAATACTAAAAGAGCGAGAGTAGTAATTCTCTGTGAGGGGGCGCTTAAGTCTCTACTCACAGCAATTTTCTTATGGCGTTCTGGACAAACTGACATTGCTGTCATCGGTACAGCCGGTGCTGCTCATTACGGTGAAAAAACCCTAAAGGATTACCTCAAACGCTTGCGTCCTAAAGAAATTCGCCTCATGCCTGATGCTGGGGCAAGTCTCAATCCTCATATCGCTAAAGCTAATGAACAAACACTGCAACAATGCCGTTCGCAAAAATATCATCTGGCGGTGGGTGATTGGGGGCAACTGGAGACTAAAGAACACTTGGACATTGACGAATTGCTGGCAGCAGGTCGCCAAACCGAAATTAAACTAATTACTACTGCTGCTTACCTCAACAGATGCCATATTCATCACCAAATCAGAAAACTACTCAAAGCTGGTTCATTCCATCGAGTAGAGGACAAGCTCATTGAGTTGCGTCCAGCCCCAGACTCTACAGAAAATTTAGATTTAATCCGCCAGTATGCCAGAGGTGTTGAGTACTGCCACAAAGGTGGATATCAGGTAGGTGTAACTTGGAACAACGACACGCTACAACCAGAAGATTTCTTTGCCTTATGTCCAGAAGCAATCCAGAAAGCCCTTGCTGCTTTTGATAGAGAATGGGGAATGCTCTACAATCTCAAGCTGTGGTTTCGGCGAATGGTGGAGCGTTATCGACCCAAAAACGGTTTTGGTAAACAAAATCCTGTACACAGAAGCATAGACCACATAGAAGGCGAAAAAATCACTCCTCATACAATTGAGTACAAACCAGGGAAGTTACCCAGATGGGGTGACTTTGAGCATCCACCGAATATAATCTTCAAGAAAGGTCAACGGTTACAAGTTTACAAGGAAGCCATTGCTGCCGGGTGGAAACATATTTTAGACAAAAGTCCCACGGGAACATCCAAAAGCTATGATGCAGGGATTGTTCAGCCAGAAACTTTAGGGGTAGAAAAACTTTGGTACTTTACTACTCATGCCAGAAACGTAACCACAGAAACTATTGAACGTAATTACAAGTATCTGGATGTTCGCAATTCAGGGATGGTATGGGACTCCACACCTAACGGTAAACAATATTTGAGATGGCCTAAAAATGGGGAACTCGCTGACACACCTGGTAACTGCCATCGCAGTTCCATCTTTGCAGCCTTACGGAACAAAAATATCTCAATTCAGGAAGGTACAGAAAATCCAGTTTGCAGTACTTGCCATTTACTCGAAGCTTGTCGTTCTCTTACTGGTGCTGGGTTTGGACATCGCTTTATGCGAAGAGAAGCTTTGAAGTGCGATCGCATCCGCGCTCATCCTGATAGCGCCCCTGGTACTGATAACTTCGACTGGTCAAATAGCGGTGTCTTCTGGGATGAAGCAATGCGGACAGTACAACCAATTACTAAGATAGCTGCTAGCCTCAAAGACTTAAATCAAGTAATTGCCCAAATAACTGTCTACTACCCCCAAATCAATACTCAGTTGCAGCCGATGTGGATGTTACTGCGTCAATGCTTGACAGGAGAAATCAAGCAACCATTATACGGGTGGAATGATACAGCCGTGCGAGAAATGCTTGGTGAATTACCAGATAATTTAGATGAAATCATCGCTGTCGCTACAGAAATTTTACATCCCAATTTAGAACATCTATTTAATACTACTGGGGAATATGGAGCCAATCTCAATGATTTACCTAAAACATTGCGAAAACGTTTTGGTGAAAAAAGCTTTGAAATCACACAAAAAATTCAGCAAGATATTCCTCTAGATTGGGTTGTACCATTTTTACAAATCTGGGGTAGACAAATCCCAGGTAATTTCCGAATAGAACAGGGTCAGTTACTCATTTCAATTCGTAATGAAAGGCATATATCAATAGCACAAGCTGCTACTTGGAATGTTTATCTAGATGCGACAGCTTCTCCTGAATACTTAGCATTGTGGATGGGCATTAATAGTGAAGAAATCTTAACTATAGAGCAAGAGGTATCAGTAAACAAAAATTTGAAAATTATTCAAATCACAGGACTGGGACAAGTTTCTAAAAACCGCACTGACTATTGCCAAAGTAGAGTTAATGCACTACGGGCAGAATTATCAGTAAAGCACTCGGATATCAAATTCATTGACTTTGTAAAATTCTGCCAAGAAGGTGATGGTGGTTGGTTTAGAGATAGTCGAGGGTCAAATGACTTTAAAGATGTATCAGCTTTAGGCACTTTTGGTATTCCCTACCAAAATATTGGCTCTTTAGAAGCGCTTTACTTAACTTTGCATAATAGCGATTATATTTCAAAATCGACTATTGATCATGAAGAATTTAATCGTTTTATAGATTGGTCAACACAAGCTGAAATTAGACAGTGTATAGGACGATTACGAGCGGATAATCGAACTAAAGAACAACTTTACTTCTACTTCTGTGCTGACTATGACCTTAGCTTTATTAACCAGAAAATAGAAATTATTAACGCTGCTTCAATCACCATTGAAGCAGGTTCTAAAGATGAAAAATCTTGGTGGAAAATAAAGCAGTCAGTTAAAGAACTTTGGGAGAAGGGACAAAAAATTACTCAATCCAAAGTTGAAGCAGTTTCTGGTATTAGCCAAGGATATATTTCTAAATTAGCAAGTGACTTTGGTGGTTGTTGGAAAAAGTGGCTAAAAATATTCCTATCCTTATTAGATGCTTATAATAGCACTAGGAATAATTCTGAACGTGAATCACATAGTTTAGAAGAAGACACTAATTCGATTGAGATTTACGTAACCTCGTTAGTTGTTGATTGGCAATTAAATGATGATTACTTGTCAGAAATCTCTTCTGATTATCAAAATTTAGATCAGCAGTATTGTCAGTTGATTTTGAAAACAACTACTTTGGAAATGCAAGCGAAAATTATTACTGTTTTACTTTCAATACTGCCTAAACCTTGGCATCAAGACTTTTTACTAGATGTGATGGGTCAAGCTCCGGATCTTACAGCAGTTTCCAGGTAATTGAACCACAGATCCTTGTAGGCAACATCCACAATCTTCTTGTAGATACAATAATCTTACTGGTGCCGTCTACCGCGTGGTCTATTTACTTGAAAAAAGCTGTAATTTCAAAAATTAGATTCGGCTCACCCAAATAACTGGAGTTTAGACTAAATGGGAGAGATGAAAGAGAAAAAGGGGATGTCTGATTGAAGACAGTCCCCCTTTCGGCAGAAGCTAAGAGAGAATCACCTACTCTTATCTGCCAATATGAAACGTGCCAGACTCGAAGAATTTCGTCAAGCCGCCTATACGCATCTAGGCAAAGCACATGATGCAACATTTGAACTAACAGATGCGATACTGTTGACCCGTAATGTCTACAGTCTGGCAGATTTATCTTTATCGCCAGTGTTTAGACGTAAATGGCCGAGTATCTATGAAGCGATACAAGATACCAAACCAGACCGTGAGAAATTAATGGAGTTATATATCAAGCAAATACCAACAGAAAAACGCATATTGTTGGCAGGAGACCATACAGCTTGGTCACGCCCAGATGCGGTGACACTCAAAGAACGGACAATAGAACACAGTAGCACAGCGATCGCGGGAAATAAACCGATTACGATTGGGCAGGGATATAGTACTATAGCTTGGATACCAGAGGATTCAGGAAGTTGGGCACTACCGCTGAGGCATGAACGGATTACCAGTTGGGACAATCCGATTGAGAAAGCAGTTGAACAACTCAAAAAGGTATGTGAATCAATGTCTGTTCGACCAATTTCGCTTTGGGACAGTGAATATGGTTGTGCGCCTTTCGTATTAAAGACAGCTAGTATAAAAGCCGATATCTTAGTTAGACTGCGTTCAAATCTGTGTCTATGGGGCGCACCACCTGCTTACTCTGGCAAGGGTCGTCCTCGCAAGCATGGTGCTCAATTTAAACTCAATGAACCCTCAACCTGGGGCGAAGTGGCATCTGTGCTGGAAGTAAATGACCCAAAATTGGGACGAGTTAAAGTCAGTCTGTGGGAAGATTTGCATTTTCGCAAAGCTGCTGCACGCCCAATGATGCTACTGAAGGTGGAACGTCTTGATCTTGATGGCAATTTGAGAGTATTAAGACCCTTGTGGTTGGCTTGGGTTGGGGAACAAATGCCACCATTGGATGAAGTTTGGCGATTGTACTTGCGCCGATTCACGATTGACCATTGGTATCGTTTTCTTAAGCAACGCTTACATTGGACAGTACCAAAATTCAGTACTCCAGAACAATGTGAACATTGGAGTGACTTAATGCCGTTAATCACTTGGGAGTTATGGTTAGCTTGTGATATCGTTGCTGATAATCCTCTTCCTTGGCAGAAGTCAATGGATAAATTGACCCCAGGACGAGTTGCTCAAGCTATGGGTGGAGTTTTCGCCGCGATTGGTACTCCTACCTCTCCACCCAAACCTCGTGGAAAGTCCCTTGGGTGGACACCAGGTAAAGTCCGTAACCGGAAAATACGATATCCAATTGTTAAAAAGACTGCTTCTAAACCACGCAAAGAGGAACAAAAATCTGCTTAATCTCAAATATCTTCATTCTTGAAGGTTGTGTTTTATTAACTCAGCACTGCTGGGTCATTTGTTGCTGTCTAGTCTAAACTCAAACAAATAACTCCCGGTGCTGATAAGCAAATCGAGAAACATCCTGACCAGCTACTGGTTTAGCATAAATAGCCTGATTGCGAATTGCCTGTATCTGTTCTGACTCTCGCTCCATAGCTGGTGTAAATTCTTGTCGCTGTTTGAGCAGATCCTCAAACTCAATTTTCCCAGGTCTACTTTGATAAAAAGACTCCTCAGCACAACGACGGACTGCATTACCAATTTCTGCTGGATTGCAAATACGATATTCTGCCAACAACCTACGCCATTGGTCATCATTCCAAGGTGAGTTATTGTTTCTAAATGCTGGAAAATACTTGGCTAGATGTAGATTGAATACTTCATATCTTGCCCCTTCATGGGGTAAGTCCATAAAAAAGATATCATCAAAACGACGCACTAATTCCGCAGGTAGCATTTCTAAGCGGTTGACAGTAGCAATGGTATAAACTGGCTCTTGATGCTCTTGCATCCAAGTAAGTATTGCAGCAGATAAACGCCGTGCTACACCTCCATCTGCATTGGAGTCCCAGCCAGCAAAGCCTTTATCAAAGTCATCCCAATAAAGTACACAGGGAGCAAGGGAAGTTACCAAAGCAATAAACTCTTTTAATGCTCTATCGGGATGAGAAGTACTCAATAGTACACCCCAATTAGCTGCTAACAGTGGCAATCCCATTTTCTTAGCCGCTAACTTGGCAGAAAGACTCTTACCAGTACCCGGTGGCCCCCAAAGTAGCATTCCAGTGGGAAACTTCAATCCATATTGCTCTGCTTCTGTTTGAAGTAGATAGGTAATAGTTTCCAACCTTTTCTCTAGTAAATCTAATCCCCCGGCTGAAGGTACATCCGGTTGGGAAATGTATTCTAAACCTCGTCCCCGCAATTTGCTAACTTTATGATCTAGCACTAATTGGGCGATTTCCTCAAGCTGTTCTGTAAAACCCAGACATTGCTGTAGTAGCATATTTATCTCGCCTATGGGTAAACCCTGACAGGCACGAAAGAGCGATCGCAGTGCTTCTGTTTTTTCTGTTGTTTTTAGGCTTGGATAGCGATCGCATTCCGCACAGTTCTTAAGGCGATGATCGCTGTCACTGTAATCATAAGATGAGCAACTGTGAAAGCATAAGTTGAGCAACAGATTGCTGGAAACAGTATTAATTTCGTCAGGAGTAACAAGCAAATCCACGAGTCTTGAAAGTATAAGTTGAGCAAAAATATGATTGAGAAAGTATAAGTTGCGCAAACATTTTCAACACTTTGTTCATAAATATACAGCATTGTGCTGAGATCAACAGTAGGAGAGACATTGGCAAGCAACACTCTCTCCTCACCTAAAATTATGCTTGGCAAGCAAGAATTTAACAACTGGTGCCGTCAACAAGACCTCAGTCAAGCAGCGCAGGCAATAATTGAGGAGATTCGCAGCGCCAACCCATCTCGTCGAGTAACCGGGGCAAGAAAAAACGTATGTGGCAGTTACCCCTCAAGAAAAATGGGAGTGACTATTCAATTTGAGAGCCATCATAACGAATTAGCACGTATTTATGAACTAGAACATGACCCATCTGTACTCGAATATTACGACCAACCGCCAGCAATAGAATTAGTCTATCAAAGCAAAAACGGGCGAAAAAACAGACACCAGTACACACCCGATTTCTTTATAATTCGGACAGATTCAGCTTTTTGGGAGGAATGCAAAACCGAACTAGAACTCAACAAGCTGACCGAATTGAACCCAAATCGCTATTGCAAAAGCCCAGATGGCAAATGGCATTGTCCCCCAGGTGAAGAATACGCTCGTCTTCAAGGCTTAGACTTTCACGTATGGTCAGATGCTTTGATTAATTGGAAGTTTCAACAAAATCTAATTTGGCTATCAGATTATTTCGGATACTCATCAGAAATTCTAGACGAAACCGAGCCTAGCTTGATTAGAGCCACGGTAAAAAATTATCCAGGAATAACCCTGGCAGAACTGTTACAAATAGAAGAAATAAATCCCGATGTTCTTTATTGGTTAATAGCCACAGATAAACTTTACGTAGAACTGAATCAAGTCAAACTCTCACAACCAGAAACCGTACTCGTATTTATTAACCAAGATGTTGCTTTATCTTATGAGCATCTTAACTCAATCGAGTCAAAAACCCAAACTAGTAATCAAATATTACTCCAAATAGCAGTAGGTACTAATATTTATTGGGATGGAGAGTCATGGGAAATAGTAAATACTGGGACGACTACTACTGGATTATTACGTGCAGATGGCAAACTTATAGAACTACCAAATGCAGCATTCACAGCATTGATTGATACAGGTAAAATTGTGGGAGTTGAGACAACACAAACCTCAAATATTAAAGCAGCAGCGACGGAAATTATTAAACATGCAACTTGTGAAGATATTATCGAAGCCAACCGTCGCTACAATTTAATACAACCATACTTAGGAGATAATCCGAGAGCATATCCAAGCAGCACAGTCCGTCGTTGGCGTACTCAATACCAAAAAGCCTTACTCATCTATGGTCATGGATACCTGGGATTACTGCCCAAGCATAAAAGTAAAGGCAATCGTACTCCCAAAATTGATTCTCAAACCCAAGAATTTATGCTCGAATTTATCATAGAGCATTATGAAACACCCAAACAACGCAGAAAATTACGGGTTTACGAGGCATTTGTCTTAGCGTGCCAAAACCATGAACCCCCATTGAAACCACCATCGAGAATCACATTTTGCCAAGCGATTAAACAACGAAGCGGGCACAATCAAACCAGAAAACGTCTTGGTAATCGAGCCGCTATTGCCGAAGAACCATTTTATTGGGAATTAGAGCAAACTACTCCACAACATGGTAGTCGTCCCTTCGAGATTGTCCATATTGACCATACTCAAATTGACATTGAATTAGTCAGTTCCCTCGAATCTCTAACTAATTGTTATATTGCTACAAACAACTCAATTCATCACAATTTAGGTCGTCCTTGGGCAACCTTTATGGTTGATGCATATAGTCGAAGAATTTTATCAGTTTACCTGACCTTCGATGAGCCAAGCTACCGTGATTGTATGATGGTAATTCGCATATGCGTCGCCAGATTTGGACGGTTTCCGCAAAATATTGTTGTCGATAACGGAAAAGAATTTCACAGTCACTATTTTGAACAATTATTAGCATCTTATACTTGCACGCTGAAGTATCGCCCGCCAGCATATGCTCGGTTTGGTTCAATTGTTGAAAGACTATTTGGCACCGCGAATACGCAGTTTATTCATGAGTTGCAAGGTAACACCCAAATCAAACGCCTTCACCGTCAAGTCACCAAATCTGTCAGTCCAGAAAGATTAGCAATTTGGACATTAGAACAACTGTACTCTGCCTTTTGCGAATGGGCATATTCAGTTTATGACCAACGATTGCATCCGGCATTAGGTACTAGTCCCCATGATGCTTTTGTCACTGGACTAGCAACAGGTGGAAGTCGCTTACACCGAAGAGTGGCAAATGACGAATTATTCCAGATTCTGACTCTACCAGCACCCGATCAACGAAAGCGTAAAGTTCAGCCAGGAAAGGGTGTCAAAATACACAATATTTATTACTGGGCAGATGTATTCCGTGACCCAGAAATCGAGAAATCAATGCTGTGGGTTCGTTACGACCCTTGGAATGCAGGAATTGCCTATGCACTGGCACAAGGACAGTGGGTCAAATGCATTTCTTCTTACTATCAATACTTCCAAGGACGTTCCGAAAAAGAAATCCGGCTCGTCAGTGCAGAACTTAATCAGCGCCAACGCAATTATGGGCGAAAGTTAACAATCAATGATAGAGAACTAGTAGAATTTTTAAACTCAAAACATGCTCAAGAAGGCGCTATTCTCAAACAACGCTTGCGCGATGCTGAACATGAAAAAGTTCACAAAATGATTCAAAATAATTTCCTCCCCGAACCAAGTTTACATGTAGGAGAATTTCCGGCAGCAGAAAATAATGATTCTCCAGAAAATGACTCGACTAATGAAGATAAAAATTGTGAAAGAGTCAGCCATTTAAGTGCATATGCCACAGAAACCCTTGAATATTATGGAGAGTTCTAATGGCACATGATTATAGCTTTCCTCAAGAATTACTAACTCTACCTATTGCTGACAAAATTGCTTATTTTCAGCAATATACAATGGCACATCCCAAATTATTAAGAGCAGCAGAGAAACTCAAAAATGCAATTGATGACCCAGCGTTCTTTTCTTTAATATTTTTATTTGGCCCAACAGGTGTAGGGAAAACCACATTATTACGTCGCATCACACAAAAGTTACTAGGTTCTTTTCAAAAAGAAATGGAGCTAGATAAAGGTTTTATTCCTATCGCTAATATCGAAGTAGCTACCCCTGAATTTAGTAATTTTGATTGGAAAGATTTTTATCTACGTGCTCTGGGCGTTCTCCAAGACCCATGCATTCAGTTACCTGGTTCTGGTCGAATCACTAATTTGAAGTTGAAAACATCATTAGAAGCTGCACTTAAACATCGTCGTCTGAAAGTTTTTTGCATTGATGAAGCACAAAATCTCAGTAAAGTTGCCAGTGGACGCAAATTACGTGACCAGACGGACTGTATTAAGTCCCTAGCAAACCTGACTGGGGTCAAATTTGTACTAGCAGGTACTTATGACTTGTTAATACTTCGTAACTTGAGTGCCCAGTTATGCAGACGCAGCTTGGATATTCATTTTGAACGGTACAAAGCTGAGAATGAAGAAGATTTAAAAGCTTTCAGAGGTGTTGTTCAAACTTTCCAACGTCATTTACCTTTTGAGGAAGAGCCTGATTTACTTCAATACTGGGATTTTTGCTACGAACGCAGTTTCGGTTGTGTCGGTATTCTCAAAGATTGGTTATCTCAAGCATTGGCAACGGCGTTACACCAGGGAGCTAAAACTCTCACTCTGTCGCACCTTATATCTTCTGCTTACTCTCATGAACAATGCATAATTATCGTCAATGAAACAAGATTGGGAGAAAAGCAACTTGAGTTGACCTCGGATAGTTCCGCTTTGAGAATTGCTTTGGGTTTGGAATCTCATCAGGTGTCAGTTACACATAGCACATCCCAGACAACCAAAACTCAATCTCGTCGTTCTGCTACTGGTAACACTAAACCTCAACGTCGTCCTGTTGGAGGTGGTGAAAATGTCGGTTGAAAGTTTGGCTAATTATGAGTCTTGGGACTTAACAATGAACCAACTTCCAAAACGCAGTCATCTTTACTCTCTTCAACCAATAGGTTTTGGTACACCCACAGTTGAAAGTTTTACTAGTTACTTACAGCGCTTGGCTGCTGCACATGGTGTCGAGGTTGCTAGTTTAATTCGCTATAAAATTACGCCGTTATTTATCCAAAGCAACCAACCACCAGATTTGTTGAAAGCTGATGATGCTATCAAAATGCTCATCAATGCTTGGCATCGGGAGCCTGCACTTTTACAACAGCAGTCTGCTAAATTTTGGTTAGACCGAACGCAACATGTTTCAAAGGTAGTTGCCATCGTTGAAAAATTAACTGCTAGGCGGGATCTGAGTTTTCTGACTTTACTCCAATGGCATTCCTGGCGGCTTAACTTCAATCATATTTTCCATACTGAACAACGTTGGTGTCCTGGTTGTTATCAAGACTGGCGTGAAGCTGGAAAACCTATTTATCACCCTTTGTTGTGGACAATAGAAGCTGTTAGTGTTTGTCCAGTTCACCAACGTTACCTACAATTGCGCTGCTTGTACTGTGGTTGTTTTCAAAAATTTCTCAATCTAGATTGTCATTCTCTTGGTTATTGTTGTGCTTGTAATGCATGGCTGGGTCGGTTTTTCGATAATACTGCTAAATCTCACGGATCTCGGTTCGATTGGGACAAGTGGGCTGCTCAATCTGTCGGACAGATTTTCGCCGCTCTGCCAACACTTAGTGAGACTTCTTCTTATAACCATACTCCGCTAGCTAAATATTGGCGAAAACCTACTCTCACTACGTTTTTAAGGTGGTGTTACAAGCTGGGAATTAACCCTGTTGAGGGTTTGGAAATTCTCTCGATCATGCCGAGTGTAATCAGTTGAACCCAGACCTGAGCTACTGGACTGTGATTTTACCCCCCGCGTGACCAAATTTTGAACCATAGCGTGACCAAAAGTTAACGGAATTTCAAGCTTAAGAGCCAATCCATCACCTCATGCTATGAATCAAATCATGTCCGTGTGTTTTAAATGTGAACCATAATGTCACCAAAAGTTTTATTTATGCATTTTGTAAAAAAACCAGATTGAGACACATTCTTGAGAGCTAAAATTTTCAACATTCGGTCAAGATATGGTTCAAAACGCCAATAATATGGTTCAAAAACAGTTTTAGTTACAAATTAAGTGATCAAGCGATCGCATCTAGACTCAGTTTTAAAGGCTCTGTTCGCTGCATTGCATACAAATGAACCACAAAAGCCCTATTGCTTGCTGTACTTAAATTTTGAGGTTTTACACAGACCATTTATAGCTTTGAACTATATGTTGTCCTATGGGGTTACGAAGTATTTCGTGACCGTTTGGTCAAGACATGATTCAAATCACATGGACGGTGCTTCCCTTTCCTTTTTGTAAGCATAAGATGAACAACCCGCGCATGAAAGCATAAACTGAGCAAGTTGCTCATCTTATGCTTACAGTGACAGCAAATGGCAACTTTGCATATACCGCAAGTAATTGTGATGCGCGAAAACTTGCCCGATGAAGTAGCACCGCATTTCTTAAGATGCTTTCTCAAAGCCTATTCTCGCGGTAAATCTTTGTATACCTCTGTTCGTACAGCACGGCAAGTATTAGCAGATGATTGGGATCAAAAATACCCAGGTATTGGTTGGTTGCCAGTAATTGGACAAAATCCCGCAGAATTACCCATTGCATGGTACGAACTCCGGCAAGGTTTCCGTTCCCAAAAACGGCGTAGACAACGACCAGACGATGAAAACGCTTTATTAGATAAAGTAAGAACCTACTGGGTTGAAGGAGTGTTAGAAAAATCTTTGCATGGTAGGTTACGGATTGAGTTGGGGTTAGAGGAAAGGTTGGATGCGATCGCTCATCCTTGGGGTATGGTATGGGAAACTCCAGAACAACTCCGCAAATATCTGGCTCCAGGTACAAGGGCTATTGATGTCTTGAATGAAATGGGCAAAGGTGGAACGCTTTTAATTTTGGGAGAACCTGGCTCCGGCAAAACTACAACACTGTTGGAATTGGCTGAGGATCTGATTACTCATGCTGACCAGGATAATACATTACCCATTCCAATTATTTTTAACTTGTCTAACTGGAAAGGCGGAAGACAGACCTTTATTGACTGGTTAGTTCAAGAACTCAATGAAAAATACCGCGTCTCTAAAGCTCTTAGTCGACAGTGGATTAATGCAGAACAATTGAAGCTGATGTTGGATGGACTAGATGAAGTAAGGAGCGATCTCCGTGATTCCTGTATTCAAGCTATCAATCAATTCATTCAACAATATGGAAAAACAGAGCTAGTTGTATGCAGTCGTGTTCAAGATTATGAAGCACTCAAAAGCCGTCTCCAATTTCAGGGAGCTATCTATGTTCAACCATTAACTGATCAACAAATTGAAGACTATCTTTAGCAGAGCAGATGCTGGCTCTAATCAATTCAAAGGTATAAGAGCAGCTTTGAAAACAGATGCAGTGTTACAGGAATTGACAAAATCACCCTTGACACTCAATATTATGACTCTCGTCTATCAAAAGTTTTCTCTTGAACAAATCTCGAGGATGCCATTGGCAGAACGTCGCAAAGATTTGTTTGATCGCTATATTGAGCGGATGTTCTCTCGACGTAAAACAAATATAAAAGATTCTAGTAGCCCAAAATATGACCTGTCATACCAAGAAACTCTAAGCCAAAAATGGTTAATATGGTTAGCTCTGAACATGGAGAATCATTCTCAAACTATCTTTTTAATAGAACGGATTCAGCCAAATTGGCTACCAAGCAAAAAAGATAAATTACTATATTCCCTGTTGTTCAGCTTAAGTTTTGGTGGAATTGGGGGATTACTAATTGGGATAATTGTATGGTTGACTATTGGTATATTATTTCCAATGATTTGGGGATTTTTTTTAGCAGCTAGTCTTGCTCTATTTTATGCCTTAATCGGTTCAATTTGGGCAGGTTTAACAATAGGAAAAGTTTCTTGCGAAATAGAACCTTTAGAGACATTGAACTGGTCAATCAAAAATCTCAGTAAATCAATTATTGGTGGAGGTGTTGCAGGACTATTAATCTATAAATTTACAAATATGAATGTCTTTTTAATCGTAGGCTTATTAATTGGCATTATTTTTGGAATTGAAGGACCCAATTTAGAAAAAACAATGATTCCCAATGAAGGAATATGGCAATCTCTGAAGAATACAATATTTTTTTCGATTATTGGTGTAGTAGGATTAGGTATACCAGCGGCATTTCAAACAAAAGAATTATTATCAATAGTCACTAATTCAAGCACTCTGCAAAATCAAATCAGCAACATCAATCTAGTTATTTCCGGCATTATTGCTGGGTTATTCTTTGGTTTCACTAAAGCAGGAATAGCTTGTTTACAACATTTTGTTCTACGAATTATTACTTATCTAACTCAATGTACTCCCTGGAACTATGCTCATTTTTTAAACTATGCAACTGAACGCATTTTTCTTCAGAAGGTTGGTGGAGGATATATATTTATTCATCGTTCACTCCGGGAGCACTTTGCAAACCTACGTTCAAATTTGTGATATTACTAATAGTAAATACGCAAATTTTTACCAAATTTGATAAAGTTTTTATAGCTGTTAAACCTATAAATTACTATTTACTATTTTACCGTATTAACAGTAATAAAAATATTTTTAATTTCATAAAAATCTCCTCTCTGCTCTAATGTAAACTCACCTAATATTAACCCTAACCAAACTTCTACTATTGGTATTTTCAAAGCACGTTGCAATTGAGGGAGCGAAATTTCATCTTTAATATCAGCAAGGTAGTGAGTGATCGCACTTTGCCACTTGTGTACATCTTCATCACCCGCCAGTTTGTGAACATCTTCTACACTCTTGACTTCTAAGAGCATTTCTAAAACTTTCTCTTTCTCCACAGGCGCTACCACCGAATCACCTTTAGAGTTAGTATTTGAAAACTGATGGGGGCCATGTGGTTTGAAAGTCTGTGGTATGGGAGGTTCAATCAAATCATCCAAATCCAGCTGCATTGTGGTTCGCACTAACCCAGCAAAGATATCAGTGCCCACAATCGGCCCGTCAGGATTATTGCGATCGCGCACATCTTGCAACAGCATCAGCGCCCGAGATTTGAGAATATCTGCAATTTGATTAAACGCAACAGCAGCAGTTTCTAACTGTGCTTCCACAGATAAATTGTGGAGTTCCGTATCCAAACATTCCCAAACCGGAGCAAGCGTTGAACTTGGTGGTGCTTCTGAAATCTCATCAAGCACATCCCAAATCGTTAATTGACGGTATGTAGTCATTTTTATGACTCCGGATGTAACGGACAAGGACTCACTGGACAGTGGCAAGGGCTAATCTCAAACATATCCTTATATTGATACAGCGAAACACCATATTCTTTGGCGAATGCTTGTAATACCTTATCTGTATAGGTGCGTATCTTGCCAGCAGTCAGCCCAAAACAGTGAATAGGTTCGAGCCGACAAATCGGTTTTTGCCCCAACCACAATTCAGCACCCAATGCATGTAATGGTTTATCTCCCGGCTCTTTGTATAAATACAGCACAGCAAAATATGTGGCAGGTGGTTCGACTGCGATCGAATCGATGCTCTTATTGTCTTCAGTTCGACTACGGTAGAATGAGCGGCGATTATGGCAAATGCGCGGATTCCAGCATCCATCGCCTTCATTACCATGCAGTACCTTAGCTTTAGCAGTTGGTAACTTGGCGCACAACTGACACTTAGGATTTAACGGTTTGGGCATAGAGTAAGGGTGTGGGGTGTAGGGTGTAGGGTGTAGAAAAATCATAAATACTCCACACTCTGTTATCCTCTACCTTCAAGAGACCGAATTAAACCTAATAGAATTTTGCCAACTAATTTACACTGATTAAGAACTGGATTTATGTCTTCAGCAATAGCTAATCTGACACGAATAGACAATAAAAGATGAGTTTCAAGTTCTTTAAGTGACCCTTGAGCTATGTAGAGAAATTGAATATATTCACCTCTTGTTCTTCTACCATAGCCCTCGGCAATATTAGCTGGGACAGAAACAGAAGCTCTCCGTATTTGTGAAATCATGCCATAGGTTTCTTCTTTGGGAAATTCTTTTGTAACTTCATAACATTCTTCTGCTAAATTCATAGCTTCTTGCCAAGCTTTTAAATCCTGATATGACTGCATTGATGTTTGCTCATTCATTATTTATTTAAGCAAAACGCTATATTAAATTTTGCATTTTTACTACACCCCACACCCTACACCCTATACCCTTTTATTCTTCCTCTTCACCTATGGCACGATAGTAAGCAGAGATTGCCGCTTCTTGCTCACTGCGAAGTGTATACCGTCGAAAAGCCTTCTCGCTAGTATGTCCAGTCAGTTTTCGGGCATGAGTCGGATCTACACCCAGTAACAACAAATCAGTAGCATAAGTATGACGAAATTGATGAGGATGCAAGTCTTCAATGCTTGCTAATTCCCCAATTTTCTCCACAGCAAAGTAAATACCGTGATAAGAAAGGCGTTCTCCAAGATATGATGGATGATGCGAAATCATCAGTGGACTGAGGCTAGTTAAAACTTCCCCCTGTGCCTCTCGCCATTGCAAATACTCTGCAACCACCTCTCTACTTTCTTTTCTTAAAGGTACCAAGCGAGGTTGGGCGGTCTTTGTGTCAGGTAAGAACAGCAACTTACCATCAAATGACCCGACATTTAAATTCACTACTTCCCCAGCGCGGAGTCCATGACTGAGAATATGAACCAGTGCGGTATCCCGAACCTTTGTTTCGCCTAAATATTCCAAAGCTGACCACACTGATTCCATCTGTTCTGCTGTTAAACTTTGAGCAGGTGGCAGAGGTACTTTTTCTAGCTTGACTCCCTGTGTGGGATTTGTAGTCATCATCTCCGGGTAGGTGAGACTCAACCATTTGAAGAAACTCTTGATAGCTGCCAATCCAGCATTAATACTGCTTTTGGAAAGTGGTTTACCTGCGTCTGTACACACTTGTTCCATCAAGTATTCTTTGTACAGACCTATATGACGCGATCGCAGTTCATGATAGTGCAACTGCGTCCATCCCAAAAATCGCTTGAGTTCGCGTTCATAAAGCTTGCGGCTGTTGGATGCAAGATTGTTGCTACGTAAGAATTCTAATACTTTCACCCACCGAATATCAGTTGGCGGAGTTTTTAAAGTATTCCTTTTACTACTTCCTGACTCTCTATTAACTGTGGCATCTTCAATCGGAATTAATTTAATCGGTGGTAAAGATTCTGCGCTCTCTATCATTTTTTATTCAATTAATTAAAAGAATAGTGTTAGTTTTTAACTTTGAATAATGTTGTAACTTGACTGAAAATAATGCTCCCGATAAATTAGCTTTACTCAATGCTCTACTGTAACAACAATTAATTAAATCTAATTTTACTACTCAATCAGGTATGCAATCAATACTTACGGATATTGTTGTTGGCTCATTAATACTTGCCTTTGCAGCACACGATTGGGAATATTGAACTGAAGTAATTTTGCAGTAGCTTTTCCAATCTGAGTTTTTCCCTCAATTCTCGCTTTATCAAAATAGAAATGTTCATCCCAAATTTGACGGCGTGGGTTAAATAATGGGACAATTTCTCCTGTAGCTGCATCGATAGTAGCGAAATCAGAACCTTTATGACGATTGCATGATAGGCATGAAAGCGCTAAATTTTCAGATGCAGTTTCTCCTCCATGTTTCACAGCAATAATATGATCTACTTCATGAGTATAAATTGAATAATCCTGATGGATTAAACAATATTCACAGCGTCCTGAAGCTCTACTTATGACCAGCTTCCTAAGTTCTGTAGAAATTGAATTAGATGTCATCTTATTTGATTACTTTTCCCTAGCGCGCGCCTTGAGTAAAATCATCATATGTTCTAATTGCTCGTACACATCTAATTCTGCTATTTCTATTGGAGTGAGTGAACCAGAACGGTTCTTTTCTAATAATACTTGCAGCCGCATTTGTGTATGGGGCGAAACTTTAAACTCAACAATTTCTTCTGGCGTTGGACGCTTAATTAAGAAATCCAGCACTTCCACATAAACTTCGGCAATTTCTACAGTTCCTATATTAACTTTTGACTGCTCAGTTGTTTGTTTGGGATCGCTATCCAACAATCGCCAAAGCAATTCAGGTAAACGACTTTGCAAAGGTTCTAAACGCCCGACTAGTTCATCTGGTATTTCAATTGTGAGTTTTGCCACGCTGGAAACCATTAACTAAACTGTTTGCTCATATTATGGTTTAGATTACGTTGTAACACAAGACTACAACACAAAATAAGTAATCATTATCTTTTGTACGATATTAAATACGATTAATACCTCCTGCCCTCCCACAGCCTTTTGTTCTAGCTATTAGAATAAGCTGTATTAAGCTAGAACAAATGTGAAATCATGCCGCGTAAGATATGTGGACTTGGCTTTGATTGTGCCTCAATGATGTTGCAACCAGGTATCGACCCTGGAGAATGTTTCAATTATACAACTTGTGGAGCAGCTATTAAGTTGACTCCAGATGAGGAAATCGAACTAATTCGCGTGCGGGAGATTGCGTCTTGCCAACGGCAACAGGAGTGGGAACGCAGAGAGGAAACCTTTAGAACCACGCGCCGCGAAGCGGCTGTGATGATGCTGATGTCGAGAGGTTGTCCTCAAAGTGCTGAATCGCTGGGTGTTGCTGCACAAATGTCAGCGATCGCCGCAGCTGTTGAACAATTGTATCAAAATTTAAATAATTTAGAAGGATGCTACATTGCTCCTGGTGGCTGTGAAGTACATCATTATAATGTGAAGCGCCCAAGTGGAGTTTACGGATACAACAAACTCACGGCTACTGAGCCGATATTTGAACCATCTGAAAAACAGCAAAAAGTGAGAGTTGTTCATTTAAGCCATGATGACGATCCGCGCAACACTGAAGCAAGACTGGGGATTGAGCGCCGAAATCAGTTAACTCGTGTACGAACGCTCCTGGCAACGACTGTGGAATTGCTACAAGAAGCAGCCAATACCCTTAGTGAACAGTCTTCTGATGAGGAGCGCTCAGTTTGAGGTGTCTTCTTTTTCTTTGGCAAACGCTAATACCCGGGCCACTTTGTAACTTTGTATGAGTTAACTCTTTTTCCGCAAATGGTACCGTCCCACTATTTGCAAATCCAATTCATAATGCTTCTCAAGTCCGCGACGCTGTAGGGCAAGGTTAATTGCATCCCGCGCTGTCAAAATTTGCTCGATTCGCTTTTGATGAGACACACTCTCTAAGTGATGGCGATAATAATATAGGGGTTTTGCCAGATGTTCTATCTCTGTAACCTCGGAAATTCGTAGGCATAAGTCATAGTCTTGAGCAAGTTCAAATTCCTCATTGATACCACCTACTTGGTCGTAAACATCCCGACGGAACAATCGAAAGTGGAAAATCATGAAATCAACCAACAATCGCTCTTTAGAATAGGGTATGCGGCAGCGTTGCCCATATCCCATGAGCAAGTTGTTTTGATCAATAACTTGGTAGTCTGTGTAAACCAATCCAACTTCTTTGCGTGCATCTAGTACAGCAACTGTTTCCTTCAAAGCAGTTGGTGCCAATAAGTCATCGCTATCTACCCATCCAATATAGGAACTAGTAGTCTGTTGGATTGCAGCTTTCAGAGAACGCGTTTGCCCTTGGTGTGGTGCCGTTATTAGACGCACTCTTTGGTCAAATTGAGCTTCATGACGAGCGATTTCAACAGAACGGTCAGTGGAACCATCGTCCCAGATTAATAGTTCAAAGTCGCGGTAAGTCTGGCTCAAAACACTTTGAATTGCAAAACCAAGATAGCGTTCCCGATTGTAAACCGTCATAATCAGAGAAATTGATTTTTTCATCAAGTATTTACTCTAAAATCAAATTTTTATTTTTAAATTATTGAAAAAATTTATGTAGATTTACTTACGTAGAGATTGACAATTAATTTCTAGGTAAATTTTTCTGGTGAATAAATACTAATTATCTCAGTTACAGCAGTTTTCATGTATTTAGACCACAAGCTGATATCTGTATTTCTTTGTACCTTTGCGCCTAAGAAAGCGGGATCGCGAAGCGCGATTGCGCCTTTGCGTGAGATCTAAAAATGTGTTCATTTACAGGAAGATGCTGTAAATCAAACTTCCGCATCTAAAGTGTATCAATATACTTTGATAACTATAACAGTAATAATACTTAGAAAACTAGATTGTTGGCATAGAAGCAAAAAGGACTCTTAACCCACGTTGAAAAACGTGGAACTAAGCAGATGGAAGCTTTATACCTCACGCTGCGCGTCCTGTTTGTTCTACACCGAGAAATTACGGACTTGTTTTTCCTGAGGTGGGAGAGCATCAGCGTAGCGTTGAAAAATCCGCCAAAAAACTGCGCTTTTTCGGTAAATTGCTTTAGACAGAAGAATTAAGCGGAATTACTCAGGTTTTTTGTCAATAAAGAAGATTACAAAAGAATGTAGTCTGCTTCTACACATAGGCGGTACTACTGGAACTATTGGCTCTCAGGATTGCAAGTCTGAAGCATTTGTCAACTCAAAAACCGGATATAGTCTCAAAATTATCCGGTATATATTTCTGTGCTTTCAAACAAAGACTGCCGAAAAAATTACGTCTAAATTCGTTATTCAGAGAAACATCATGCCGAAAGAATTAATCATTCAAGATTTCATAATTATTATCGCTGCCAAAAACCATTCCCCCTCCATTTTGAACCCAGAATTTCTCAAATACAGCGGTATCGTCCCCAAAGAATGGAACTTAGCACGAGCGCCAATTTCTACTTCTTCTTTTGCTCGGTTGGATTTCAGTAATGGTATTAGCATTATTGCCGAACCTAACCGAATCATGTTTATGGAATCGATTGCTGACAATCAAATCTCGTCGCTGCAAATTCCAGAAATTGCTCGCAAATACGTGCAAGCCTTACCTCATATGGAATTTGAAGCTGTAGGTATCAATCCCAGAGGATATGTTCCCTTTGCTGGTGGGGGAGATGCAGCTTGGCAGTATTTGTCAGAAACGCTACTTTCACCAGGAGCTTGGCAGTCAGACTCCGAAGCAGCAATGCGAGCTTCACTCAACTTAGTTTACAAATTTAAACGTGCTCCCTTGTACCTAAATATCACTGAAGCAGCATTACGGCAAGAGGACGAAACAAGCACTCCGATTGTGATGTTTTCTGGTAGTTTTAGCTATGAATTAACTGGTGAAACAGCTGAAAAACTCACTACTCTACATCAAGCCATTGACAATTGGCTTCAAGATTTGTCAACTTACTCTGACATAATTAATCACAAGTTTCTCGCTAACACCGCTTCTAGCACCCAGATAGTTCATAAAGACGCAGCTGAAACAGATTTATTTGCCATGAGTGCTACTGCCTAAATATGCTTGATTAACTGAATTAGCTATTAGCTGTTGGCTAATAGCTAATCTTTTGAATGATATCAACTGAAGTTAAAAATTAGAAGTATATTTTGGGATTTTAGCAGACAGAGTACTTTAAGTACATAGACATAAAAAACTCGCCAGCCTTGTTGTCTGTGCCTTCTAAACTGGGACAACTTCCTTGACAATATCTGGGCAATTTTTAGTAATTAAAGGCTAGCGAGTTTTTTTCATGCAGAATAAAAAGAAGCAATTTGCCGCCTTTATATTCGGTGTATTCAAGATTTATCAAGCTAAAATCACATTTTTGCATCAATACCTATATTATTTATAATTTTCCTATTTTTCTCAGAGGTTTTAAAGTGGAAATGAATGAGATTTTCCCAATTCCTAACTCCTTGTCATTGAATGATGGATTCACAACGCCCATGATTGTGGACCCGTTGAACTTAGGTCAAGAAAAAGGAATTTATCCCATAAATTCAACCACTGCACCAGTTGGATATCCCAGCATAGACCTCTTAATTGATACTTATAAATCTTTAACTTCTTTTGGAGAGCAACCAGACACTGTAGTTCAAAGTCTGTTGTCAAAAGAACCAAACCTAATTGGCACTTCCACAACTAACTTTGATCCCCTTACAGGAAGTTCAGAGAATGAGCCGTTAGTAGGCTCTTTGAGTAAGAATGAAGTCACCTCAAGCCTGCCATTTATTCCCTTATCTGCTAGTGATATAGAAGGGAATAAAACTCAGCCATTTGCTGATTTTGATATCAGCACCATGAGTGCGCCTCGTCAAATTAATGACCAGACTCCTAATAATCAATTAACAGATACCATTTTAGAAGTTTTCCGTACAGAAGCGATCGCAAGTTGGATCGCCTTGGGTCTAACTGAAATAAACCTTGACCTTCTGAAGAACGTACAACTTGTAATTGCAAATTTACCCGGTTATGCGCTCGGTTCCACATTGGGTCAGGTCATTACAATTGACACTGATGCTGCGGGGAGGGGCTGGTTTATTGATTCTTCTCCTGCTGATGATAGTGAGTTTAGCAATATTATTTCTTCAGGTCAGTTACAGGCTACTGAAAAGGATGCAGGTTTTGGATATGTAGACCTACTGACGGTAGTTACTCACGAGATAGGGCATGTACTTGGTCTGCAGCATATAGATTCTAACCAGATAATGAGTGCCACATTGCCAATAGGAACCCGATTCTTGCCTTTGCAGGAAGATTTAAACTTTACTCAGGAAAAAGAATCCTATCAAGAAACAGCACAGCTAAATACTCTTGCATTACCTACAATCTCTGCTGCTAGCAGTTCAGTTACTGGTTCTTTAAGCCCAGGTGATGCATATAACTCAATTCGTCCGGGAAGTTACAAAGATGATTATCAACTGACAAATTTCACTGTTGGTCAACCCATCAAGCTAAACTTAACCTCTTCCAACTTTAACACTGTTCTAGAATTGATTAATGCAGACACACTGCAAAAAATTAGCAACATTTCTTCCTATAGTAGTTCTCGTGGTTCACAACTAACTTTTGTGCCTGAGTCTGGTATCGATTATATAGTAAGGGTTACCAGTTACTACTATTACGAACAAGGAACTTACACTCTTGAGGCAAAGCCTGGATATTTTACTTCTTTTTCAGATTTGCCTACTATATCTGCGGACAGCGGCACAGTTAATGACAGCTTAAGTGAAACTGATGCAGATAATCCAAATCGATTAGGAAGTTATAGTGATGATTACCGACTGACCGATTACACTGTCGGTCAACCTGTAAGGCTTAACCTATCTTCTGCTTCTGCCAAATCTGACATCCATCTAGAATTGGTCAATGCAGATACCCAGAAAGTAGTTAAATCTGGTTTTCTTGTGTCTTCAAATAATAGCTATCACTCATTATTAACTTTCATTCCTGAGTCTGGCGTTAACTATCTAGTAAGAGTTACTAGTTATGGCTATGGTCAAGAAGGAACCTACACTCTAAATGCAAATCTTGGGCATTTTACTTCTTTTTCAGATTTGCCTACAATCTCTGCTGCCAACGCTACGGTTAATGATAGCTTAAGTGAAACTGATGCAGATAACCCTAATCAATTAGGAACCTACAGTGATGATTATAAATTGACCGATTTTACTGTCGGTCAATCTGTAAGACTTAATTTATCCTCTGCCAACTCTAGCATTTATTTAGAGTTGGTTAATGCAGATACTCAAAGTGTCATCAAATCTGGTACTTATTCGTTTCTAAATAATAACTATTACTCACTGCTAACTTTCACTCCTGAGTCTGGTGTTAATTATATAGTACGAGTTAACAGCAACTCTGTTTATCCTGTAGAAACTTATACTCTCAAAGCTGTTAATTTTTCAGGATTACCTACAATAAGAGCATCTGGTGATGAAGTTAATGAACAACTAAATCAAGACGATTTTATTAATTATACTTACTGGAAAACTTCATTTATTGATGATTACCAACTAACTGATTTAACTGTCGGTCAACCTGTAAGACTTAACTTGTCCTCTGTTAACTCTAGTATCTATCTAGAGTTGGTTAATACAGATACTCAAAGCGTCATCCAATCTGGTAGTTATTCGTTTCTAAATAATAATTATCACTCACTACTAACGTTTGTTCCTGAATCTAGTATCAACTATCTAGTACGAGTTACCAGTCGTGCTTCTGGTCAACAAGGAACATATACTCTTAATGTAAATCCCGGACATTTTTCTAATACATCTTTTTCAGACTTGCCTACTATCTCTGCTGTCAATGGTACAGTGAATGACAACTTAAGTGAAACTGATGCAGATAATCCCAATTATTTAGGAAATTACAGCGATGATTACCGACTGACTGATTACAGTATCGGTCAACCTATAAGACTTAACCTATCTTCTCCTAACTCTAGAATCTATCTAGAGTTGGTTAACGCAGATACTCAAAGCGTCATCGAATATGGTAGCGATAATAACTATCGCTCACTACTAACTTTCATTCCTAAGTCTGGTATTAACTACATAGTAAGGGTTACTAGTTACTACTATGGTGAACAAGGAGCTTACACTCTCAATGCAAACCCTGGATATTTTACTTCTTTTGCCGACTTACCTACAATCTCTGCTGCCAATGGTACAGTTAATGACAACTTAAATGAAACTGATGCAGATAACCCTAATGATTTGGGAACTTACAGTGATGATTACCGATTGACCGATTACAGTATCGGTCAAGCTGTAAGGCTTAACCTATCTTCTGCCAACTCTGAAATCCATCTAGAATTGGTTAATGCAAATACTCAAGAAACCATCCAATATGGTCATTATTCGTTTGCAAATAATAACTATCACTCACTACTAACTTTTATTCCTGAGTCTGGCATAAACTATATAATACGAGTTACTACTTATAACTATGGTGAACAAGGAACTTACACTCTCAATGCTAACCTTGGGCATTTATCTAATACATCTTTCTCAGACTTGCCTACTATCTCTGCTGCCAATGGTACAGTTAATGAGAGCTTAACTGAAACTGATGCAGATAATCCAAATCGCTTAGGAAGTTATAGTGACGATTACCGACTAGCTGATTTCATTGTTGGTCAAAGGGTTACACTTAACCTATCTTCTCCCAACTTTTCCACCTATTTACAATTGATTAATGCAGATACACAGGAAGTCATTAGCTCTAGTTATTCTAACTTTTCAAATAATATTTATCGTTTACAACTAACTTTCACTCCTGAGTCTGATGTAAATTATATAATACGGGTTACCAGTAGCGACTCCTATCAACTAGGAAACTACACAATAAAAGCAATCACTTTTTCAGGATTACCTACAATAAGAGCAGCCGGGGATGAAGTTGCTGAAAAACTAAGTAAAGATGATTTTCTTGATACTACTCGCTATAATACGTTTAGTGATGATTATAGATTGACAGATTTTCTAGTGGGTCATGCTATTGGTTTTGAGGTATCTTCTCCCGACTTTTACGACCCCTATCTACAAATAATTAATGCAGATACGCAGGAAGTCATTGCTAATTCTTATGATGGTTATGGTTATGGCTATGAGGTATCACCATTATTTTTTACTCCTAAATCTGGCATTAACTATATAGTCCGAGTTACTAGTTATTACTCAAATAGAATAGGAGATTACACTTTAACTACTACAGAATTACCTACAATATCTGGTGTTAATAGCAGAGTTAATGGTGCATTGAATCAAAATGATTTTTATAATCAATACTCAGGTAAATTCAGCGATGAGTACCAACTGAGCGATTTAACAGTTGGTCAACCTGTAAGGCTTAATCTCTACTCTCCCGACTTTCAAACCCGTCTACAACTGTTTAATGCTGATACTCATGAATTTATCAATTATAGTGATGAGACGCTAATAAATTATGACTCCTATTCTTCTATTATTTTCAATCCTAAAGCTGGAATAAACTATAGAGTTCAAGTTAGCAGTGATTACTCAAATCAAATAGGAGACTACAAATTACAAGCAATTTCTTTATCAGAGTTGCCTACGATTTCAGCAACCGATGATAAAGTTAATGAACAACTGAGTCAAGATGATTTTATTAATCCTGCTCGTTGGGCAACATTCAGTGATGATTATCGACTGACTAATTTCACTGTTGGACAAGAAATTGGTATTCAGCTATCTTCTCCTGATTTTACAACCTATTTACAGATAGTTAATGCAAATACCACTAACGTAATTACTCAGTCTGCAACTTACTATAACTATGAGCGAACGCCAGTATTTTTTATTCCTGAGTCTGGGATTAACTATATAGTAAGGGTTACCAGCTACAACAATAATCAAACGGGAAAATACACCTTAAATACTACAGAATTACCAACAATTTCTGCTGTTAATAGTACAGTTAATGGCGCACTGACTCAAAATGATTTTTATAATGCGATTCCACCTCAGTCTAATTATTACATTAGTTATCCACATAAATTCAGTGATGAGTACCAACTAAGAGATTTCACAGTTGGTCAACCTGTAAACCTTAACCTATCCTCTCCCGACTTTAATACCCGTTTACAACTGATTAATGCAAATACCCAGAAAGTAATAACTGAAAGCTATTACACGCAAATAAATAATAACTCAAATTCTTCTATTGTTTTCACTCCTGAGTCTGGCATTAATTATAAAGTGCGAGTTACTAGTGATTTTTCTGATGTTACAGGAACCTATACACTCAATTCTCAGACAAAGGCACCAGATCTAATAGTTAAATCAGTATTTACTCCACCCACAGCGAGTATCGGCCAAACTACTGATATCAGCTGGACTGTAGCAAACACAGGTTCATTATCAGTTACCCAAGCGTGGACTGACCGAGTATATCTCATCAAAGAGAACACAAATGGAACCTTCGATGGTGTAACATTACCCTCAAGTGCAATATTCCTAGATATATTACGCCATGAGACTAGTCTAGCAGCTAATGACGAATACACCACTCCTGTCAGAAAAGTACTGCTGCCAGAAGTAGAAGATGGTGACTATCGAATTGTTGTTATCACTGATTTTGACAACTCAATACTTGAAGGGAAAGATGAAAACAACCTTCGTGTTTCTGAGCAAGTCTTATCAATTGGTCACGTTGACCTTGTACCAACAATTATTTATTCTCCCGCTACAGCTACATCCGGTACAACAATACCCCTAAAGTGGTCTGTAACCAATAATGGTTCAGCTGATACTGTAGGCGGCTGGGTTGACCGCATATATTTATCTTCAGATACAAAATTTGATCCCAGCGATTTACTCCTCACAGAACGCAAGTATAATGGCTCGCTCTCCTCTGGTGCCACCACTGATGAATTAGAACTTAACATTGCCATACCATTAGACGTTAGCAGCGATCGCTATCGCTACTTACTAGTAGTAACCGATGCTGACAACCAAATCAAAGAACTTGGTGGTGAAGAAAATAACAATGCTGACAAGTTTATTCAACTTGAACTAGCATCATACGCAGACTTAGCCGTTAACAACGTCACAGTAGAAGAATTGACTATTGGCGACCCAGCAACAGTATCCGTTAGTTGGACAGTAACCAACCTTGGCAAGGGTAGCGGTAAAACTAGCACATGGACTGACAGAATTATTGCCTCAACCGACGAAAAACTCGGTAACACAGACGACATTGTACTAGCTAACTTCACCCACGAAGGATTTTTGAATGACAACGAAAAATACACTCGTACTGAAAAACTGCGATTGACCCCAGGTTTCCAAGGTTGGTATAAATTATTTGTGCAAACAGATGCCACCGCCCAGGTATTCGAGAACAACTTAGAAACAAATAATACCGCCTCTGCCCCTAATACCTTCAGCGTTGTCCCCATTCCCTACGCAGACTTGCTGGTTTCTAGAGTCCAGGCACAAGCAACCGCTAGTAGCGGTCAACAAATGCAAGTATCCTGGAGTGTGACTAACTCTGGCATTGGTACAACCAATAGTAATTCCTGGAGCGATCGCGTTTTTCTCACCAGCGACCCAGAAGGTCAAAATATCATTGCCGACTTGGGAAGCTTTGAACACGCAGGCGCACTAGCAATAGGTGGCAATTATAACCGTTCTGTAGATGTTACCCTCCCTAACGGCATTTCTGGTAATTACTATATACTAGTCACCACAGGCGGACCGTTTGAATTCATCTACACTAACAACAACAGCCGCATCTCCAACGCCATCGCTGTCACCTTTACACCTCCTCCAGACCTCACAGTCACCAATGTAACTTCTCCAACCAATGCTCAATCTGGTAATAAAATTGACATATCTTGGACAGTAGCCAACTCCGGCACAGGTGATGCAGTTGGTAGTTGGACAGACCAGGTATTCCTCAAACAAGTAGGCGGTAGCGAACAATTAATTTCCTTAGGAACATTTAATTATGGCAATGGTTTGCAAGCTGGGAAATTTTACTCCCGCTTTGAACAGTTTACTCTGCCATCGACAATTCAAGGATTGTACGAAGTTATAGTTAAAACCAACACCAGCAATTCTCTTTACGAGAATGGTGCCATTAATAACAACACTAGCAGTACCAATCCCAACAACCTTTTGGTCAGCCTGACTCCCCGTCCTGACCTACAAGTCAAGTCTATTACCGCACCTACAACTGCTAATGCTGGTGGCACAATCTCCTTAGAATTTGTTGTTGCCAATGAAGGCACTGTTGGCACTACCACCCCCAACTGGCAAGACCGAGTTTATTTATCTTTAGATAACAAAATTAGCTACGATGACCTGTCTTTAGGTAGCTTTAGCAATGCAGCTGCCTTAGGATCTGGCGAAAGTTACCGCACCCAAGCTAATACCTTGGTAATTCCCAAGTATTTCCGAGGTAAAGCATACCTAATTGTCCAAACTGATGCGGCTGGGCAAGTTGATGAATATCCCCAAGAATCCAACAATATTCAAGCAATTGAGATAAATATCAATTCTCTACCACCTGCCGATTTGGTGACTAGTCAAGTAATTGCGCCCACCCTTGCATTTGAAGGTTCTAAAATTAAGGTGCGCTACACCGTCACCAACTTGGGTATTGGCGAAACCGACCGCGAAGTCTGGACTGACACCATCTGGTTGACTCGTGACAAAAATCGACCATTCCCTGCAAATAGAGAAGGAGGCGCAGAAGATATTCTCCTGACCAGTGTCGGGCATAGTGGTTCCCTCAAGGTGGGTGAAAGCTATGAAACAGAAGTTGAACTCACCTTACCCAGCCAAGTTACTGGAGAATGGTATATCACACCTTGGTCGGATGCATACAATATTGTTTTAGAAGATACCTTATCTATCAATAACAACCCAGACGACCCCAACGAACTAGACAACAATAACTACAAAGCTAGACCAATTACAATCCTGCTAACACCACCACCAGATTTGGTCGTAACTTCAGTTACACCCACAACACAAGCATTGGGTGGACAGCCATTTAGCGTTACCTGGACAGTACAAAACCAGGGCGCGAACGCCACAGCACAAAGTAATTGGGTTGACAACGTTTACTTATCTGATAGTCCCACACTCAACGCACCAGGAGCTAAACGGTGGTTCCTCGGTAGCGTTGGACATGATGGTAGTTTAGGAGTTGGTGGAACCTATACTGGACAGCTTGAGACTATCCTGACACCTGGGGCTAGCGGTCGCTACATCATCGTTCAGACTAACTATGGCAATAGCATTTGGGAAGGGCCTTATACTGACAATAATCAACGTTCAGCAGAAACTAACGTCACCAGCACGCCAGCCGACTTAATTGTAGCGAAGGTAAAAACTCTACCACAAAACTTTTCTGGAGAACGCACTACCGTTGAATGGACAGTAAAAAATATAGGTGCAGATATTTCGTCTCTAACGCGGTACTGGTATGACGAAATTTGGGTTTCGCCTGACCCCACCTTTATTCTCAACCGCGCAACCAAAGTTGGATTCGTTCCCTACAGTTCCCAACAGCCATTGCGTACTGGAGAAAGTTATACCCAAAGGCAAGATATTACCTTACCTGCGGGGATTGATGGCGAATACTATATCTACGTTAGTACAAATTACAGTTACGATCGCAACACCGAAAAATTCCGAGGTGAAATCCCCAACAGTGGCGATAACAATTCCTATCGGCAAAGCTTTGAATATCGCGTATTTGAAGACCCAAGCAATAATTTAGGCAGCGCCACCATTCCTGTTATCTACCAAGAACCAGATTTGCAAGTTACTAATCTGGTAGTAAGAGAAACATCACCCACATCTGGTCAGACCCTCGGTGTTAGCTGGACTGTGAAAAACATAGGTACACGCGATACCAGAGAATCTTCTTGGTACGACCGCGTTTATCTCTCCCGCGACGAATCTTTAGACTTCAATGACACATTTTTAGGAGAATTTACTCGGCGCGGCGGCTTGCAACAAGGTCAATCTTACACCGGAAGCAGCCAAATTACTCTGCCAGATGGCATCGCAGGTAACTTTTACCTACTGGTATTTACTGACTCGAATATTAATCAACAATACAATAAACTTGGCTTTGAGGGCAACTCGACCTTTGCTCGCGTGCTTGAATTCCGGGATGAAGGTAACAATATTACGGCTGCACCAATGAAAGTTGTATTGCAACCACCACCAGATTTACAAGTAACTTCAGTTATTATCCCCGAACGCGCCACCAGCGGACAAAGCTTTAATATAGAATACACAGTAGAAAATCAAGGTACTGGCAACACACCTACCAGACAAAATCGTTGGCACGATTTAATTTATCTGTCTAGAGATGGATTTTTAGATTTACAAAGCGATCGCTATCTGGGATATGTAGAACATACTGGAGGTTTAACTGCTGGCAGTAGCTATACAGTTAATCAAACACTACAATTGCCCAATGACTTAGTTGGTTCCTACTACGTATTTGTCATCACCGATGCTCCTCAATCTAGCGCTCGTGGTCTAGTATTTGAAGGTAATAATGAAGGCAACAATGCTACACCCAGTCTCCAACCCTTGGTGCTAGAATTACCACCGCCAGCAGATTTGCAAGTTGACGAAATTACCCTCCCCAGTAATGCCAAATCTGGCGAATCGGTGCAAATTAGTTGGAAAGTTACTAACTACGGCGATAACCCAGCTAGCGGTCAGTGGAGTGATGCAGTATACCTATCTGCTGATGCAGTTTGGGATATTAATGACCGTCCCATCGGGCGAGTTTCCTACAGTGGTAACTTGGCAAGCGGTGCTGAATACACTTCAACCCTGGCAGCTATCCTACCACCAGCCACCCCCGGACAGTATCGCATTATTGTTAGACCAGATATCTTCAATCAAGTTTACGAAGCCGAAAACGAAGCTAACAACCGCACTACTTCTGCTGACTCTCTCAATGTTACCGTTGAGCAGTTACAGTTAGGTGTAGCCAAACAAACAACCCTGAGTACCGGACTTGAAAGACTATTTGCAATCAATCTCCAAGCTGGACAAACCCTACGAATTAATGCTAACTCGGATACTAAGGAAGCTGCTAACGAAATATTCGTCCGCTACCAGCAAGCACCTACAAGTATTGCTTATGACGCAGCTTACACTGGAATACTAGGGCCAAATCAATCAGTAATCATTCCCACCACCCAAAGCGGCACTTACTACGTCTTGGTACGCGGTTACTTTGAACCTACCAACAACACACCCCTCACCCTGTTGGCTGATGTCTTACCCTTTGAAATTACTGATGTCATCACCGACAAAGGTGGAGATAGCCGCTACGTCACTACCAATATTTTAGGCGCACAATTCCAGCCAGGGGCAATTGTCAAATTAGTACGTCCGGGAATTGCTGAATATAACCCAGTTAGATACCAAGTCATTGACAGTACGAAAATTACTGCCATCTTCGACTTGACAGAAGCACCTCACGGTCTCTACGATGTCAAAGTTATCAATCCAGATGGTCGGGTGGCAATTGTACCCTACCGCTATTTAGTAGAACGGGCAATTGAACCAGATGTCACCGTCGGACTGGGAGGGCCAAATATCCTCGCCCCAGGAGATGCAGGCACTTATGGTGTATCAGTACAAAGTTTAACCAACATTGACACACCTTACGTACATTTCTCCATTGGCAGTCCGGAATTGGGGACAAACTCAGATGTCTTCAATCTGCCTTACACAGAGTTCAGTTCCAATCTGCGGGGCAATCCGGAAAATACTTTACAAGACGTACCTTGGGCCAGTCTTATTTCTGATGTCAATACCAACGGCGAAATTCTAGCACCAGGCTACGTACTTGACTTCCCCAACGCCTCCTTTGTCGGTCGCACATTCAACATCCAAACTTATCCAGGACTGCAAGCGGAACTGGCAAAAGACCCCAAAGGTTTAGAGGACGTTCCCGACGACGCAATTGCTTTTAAATTCCATATCCTAGCCACAGCAACGGCAATGACTCGTGCTGAGTTCATCGCCCAACAAACAAATGTAGCACTGCGGTTGCGAGATGCTATCCTCAAAGACTCAACAGCTTCAGTTTCACTGACTGTGCTGGCGGCTGATGCTAACACCTGGACGAATGCATATTTGGCAGCATTAGAAGAAGCAGGACTGCTGCGCCCGGAAAACGAAGCACCACCAATTCGCCAAAATCCTCAAGTAATTAGCTTAATGGCAACCCTGGCCACTGGTTTGTTACTAGGCCCGGCGGGCAATCAAATAATCTCTAGTAACAACCTAGTCAGCTTCTTTGAACAAGTCCGCAAGTGGTACGGTCATAACCCCAGTTTAACAGGAGAACAACAGGCTCCTAACGCGCAACAATACGACTTGGGACTGTCGCACAAAACCCACGTTCAATCCTTTAACGTCTACGTTCCCTTTGGGGAAGCCAGGGTGGAACTACCGCAAGGCGTGACTGTACCTCCACCAAGTTTTGGCAGTTTCTTCAACGCCGCTGGTACAGTCAGTAACTTGGCTACCCTTACTGGGCCATTGGGTTACGGTACAGAAAACATCATACCTTTGGGTACAGCACTACCCTACACCATCCGCTTTGAAAATGCAGCCAGTGCCGCAACAACAGTTGGGGAAGTGCGAATTGTTACAAAACTCGATGATGACCTCGACCCGCGCAACTTCCAGTTAGGTTCTTTACGTCTGGGTGATATTCAAGTTCACATTCCCACAGGACGCGGTACTTTCTCTGGCGACTTTGACTTTACCCGCACTAAGGGATTTATTCTGAGAGTGGCAGCTGGATTAGATGTAATTTCTAACACTGCTACTTGGCTGATTCAAGCAATAGATCCCAATACTGGGGAGGTAGTGCAGAATCGCGATATTGGTCTATTACCACCCAATAACGCCAATGGCGCAGGTAGTGGCTTTGTTAGCTACACCGTCCTCCCCAAAGTTGGTAGCGCTACAGGTACGGAAATTACTAGTGAAGCTAGAGTTATTTACAACACTGCTGCCCCCATAGATACGGCAAGAGTTACTAACATTATTGATGGTAGTGCCCCAACCACCGCGCTGACTGTGACACCATTAGTAGCAGGAGGCTCCGACTACTTAGTAAAATGGCACTCAACTGATGATGCGGCTGGTTCTGGAATCAAGCACGTAACTGTGTATGTCGCAGAAGATGCTGGGGACTTTAAGATTTGGCAACAACAAACTACGGAAAATTCTGGTGTTTATGTTGGTCGTCCCGGACACACCTATGAATTCTTAGCATTAGCGACAGATAATGCCGGGAATAGAGAAAAACCAGGTTTAGGAATTGCTGCACCCAATGATGGTTCTGTGGTGAATCTGGGAACTCTACCGACAGTTGAGAAGACCACGCAACCTGATTTAGGTACTCCTCCCCAACCGAACCCCGAACCATCAACAAATCAACTATTCCTAGCAGCAAAACAAGGTATACCTGCGGCTTTCCCCACAACTCGCCCATCTGAGTTTAGCAGTGTTTTGCGTCCCTTCACTGCCCAAGCTTTTGCTACGGGTATTCCCACCAGCCATGCTAATATCGCACCTTTGGCAATTACAGTTCTTAAAGATGGTTCGGTACTAGCTAGCGGTGGTGCTAACCGGGGTTCCCTGTACCGCTTCCTTCAAACTGGTCAACCGAATGACGGACAAAATTCACCGACTCCTTTTGTTACCTTAGAGTATCCGATTTTCGACATGACTGTAGATAGTAACGGTACTCTCTGGGCAACTACAGGTGGCGGCCCTTTACTCCAACTTGATAGACAAACAGGCAGAATTGTCAATCAGTACGGCGATAGTATCACGCAAGCGCTGGCAATTCAAGCTAGTACGGGATTAATTTATGTTTCTTCGGGTAAGGGTATTGAAATCTTTAATCCCATCAATGAAACTTTTACTCACTACAGCGATTTGCGTGTTGATAGTTTAGCATTTGACGCAGACGGAAAACTCTGGGCAACTACCTGGCCTCAACGGGGCGATATTGTCCGCTTTAATGAAAATGGTAAACCAGAGCGAATGCTTGAGTTTGATTCGCCTGTAGATTCTATTGCTTTTGGTAAAGTTGGTAGCCGCTTGGCGGGATTGTTGTTTGTTTCTAACAACAATGGCGGTTTGCAAATGGTTGATTTAGCAACCTTGCAACACATTAAAGTTGCTAATGGTGGTAGTCGTGGTGAAAATATCACAACCACTGATGACGGTCGCATTTTAATTTCACAGTCGCAGCAAATTGATATATTTAGCCCGGTCATTGCACCGAAAGTGGCGGCGACAAACCCTGCACCTGATGCGATTGTAGCTTTGCCTCAAGGTACAATTAGCATTACCTTTGATTCTGACATGTATGCTGGGGCTGCTAATGACACCTCTTCAGTTCTCAATCCGGCTAACTTTGAATTGGTAAGTGCTAACGGTACTTTAACACCACAGTCAGTCCGTTACGATGCTAATACCCGGACTGTACTTTTGGATTTTAACACCCTTACCCCTGACCATTATGAACTGCGGGTGTCTGAAAATCTCAAGAGTACTGCTGGGGTGGGATTAACTGGTGGTTATCAAGAGCAGTTTACAGCAATTTCCGATTTTTCAGCTTTAGTAGACTTTAAGTTTACCAATCCCCGTTCTCTTCGGCAAAATCAAACAATTTCCTACGATGTCACTCTTACCAGTAAGGCGAGTTATGACTTACTGCTACCAGTGATGCTGTTACTCGATCCAGCACAGTACTTTACAGGTGTCCCGACAGGTGCAACACGCGATACATCTGGGGCATATATGGTAGATTTAAAGGATAATTTAGCTCAAGGTGTCCTCAAGGCAGGCCAATCTACTACTGCACATACAATTACAGTTTACAACCCAGACGCGCTGCGGGTGGAGTTTACGCCGGGAATTTATGCGCTTCCTTATCCGAATCAAGCACCAATTATTACTTCTAATCCTGTATTAACAGCTTATACGGGTCAAGCATATAGTTATCAGGTGACAGCTAACGATCCAGATGGTGCGGTGCTGGGATATTTGCTATATGATGCACCATCTGGAATGACTGTTGACCAAAATACTGGTTTAATTACTTGGTCGCCAACACAGCAAAGTCCAGTGAGTGCTGATGTGACTTTGCAAGTATACGACCTGCGCGGTGCTCACACGACACAATCGTTTAGTTTAAATGTGGTGGGTGGTAATCACAAACCTGTATTTAATACTCCTGTTGTCAGTGGTGGAATTATCGTTTCATCTGCTGACGGAACAGTTTCTAGTTCTTCTGCTACTCCCATTACTATCAAAGGTGCAGAAGGAAAATCGCTACAAATTCAGCTTTCTGCAACCGACGCTGACCGCAACAAACTAACATATTGGGCTGATAATCTACCTAATGGTGTGATTTTTGATTCATATACAGGTATTCTTACTTGGAGTCCTAACTACAATGCGGCTGGTACATATGAAAATGTGCAGTTCACCGTCAGCGATGGTGTAGAAAAAGTAACGCAGACTGCAACCATCCTGATTGCAAACATCAACCAAGCACCCACCCTCATCCGCCCTGCTGATAAAATTGTCCGCGAAGGTGAAAAAGTCCGCATCCAATTACAAGCAACCGACGCAGACATAATCGCTTCTATTCCCCCACTTCCGACTTCAAGCCTCACCTACAATAGCAATCTTCTCCCTGGCGGTTCCACCCTAGATCCGCGCACTGGATTATTTGAGTGGACACCAGCTTACTTCCAAGCAGGAGAGTTTGAAATTCCCTTCACTGTCAGCGATGGCGAATCGGTTACTACCCAAACTACCAAAATTACTGTCCTCAACGCTAACGCTGCACCGATTTTTGATAATATCGGTACTTGGCAGGTACAGGAAGGACAATCAGTCCGCTTCCGTGCTTTTGCTTTTGACCCTGATAACCCAGGCTTTGTACCTCAAGACCGCAATGCTGACGGTCAACTCACTATACTAGAAGGTAGTGACCCATCTGTTATTTATACTGTCTCTGGTTTGCCAGTTGGTGCTACTTTTGACCCAATCACAGCAATGTTTGTCTGGACACCAGGGTATACCAGTGCAGGTACATACAATGTCAGCTTTACTGCTACTGATGATGGCAATGGTACGGGAATAACTAAAGCAACTTCCCTGACTGTACCGATTTCTGTTCTCAATAGCAACCGCGCACCCGAAATTAACGAGTTTAGCAACATTACTCTGAACCGGGGTGAAGTAAAAGAACTGGTATTACAAGCAACAGATGCAGATGGCGATTCTTTGGTACTGCAATTGAAAGCAGAATCTGCGGGATACGGTATTCCTGATTTTGTGAGATTTATAGATAATGGCGATCGCACTGCTACTTTACGCTTGTCCCCTGGTATAAATGATGGCGGCAATTACTCCTTTACTCTCACCGCAACTGATAATGGTAATGGCGTTGGTGCAAATGCCATTCAATCAGATGAATATACCTTTGTAGTCTCAGTAAATGCACTTAATGACCCGCCAATATTACCTGTTATTGGTAACAAGGTTGCAGTAGTGGGTGAGACTTTGGAATTTATTGTTAAAGCAGGCGATCGTAACCAAGATAATTTAAGCTTTAATTTAAGCGGTTTGCCTGTTGGTGCCACTCTCACACCCACTGGAATTTATGGTGAAGCACAGTTCCGTTGGACACCGACTGCTGCTGATATTAATACATACCCTGTGACAATTGCTGTAAGCGACAGTGGTAATGGCAACCCCAATGAAGTTCTTGTCAGTCAGCAACAGTTCAATTTAATTGTACGCACTGCTAACACAACACCTGTATTGGCAACAATTAGCAATTCCTCTGTGGCGGAAGGGCAAACTCTCAATTTGCTATTATCAGCCAGTGATGCTGATGGGGACTCGCTGACTTATTCCGCAACCAATCTGCCTCCAGGTGCAGTGCTTGACCCAGTACAGGGTATACTCACTTGGACACCTAATTTATCCCAGGCGGGAACTTACAATAACATCAGTGTAACTGCTAGTGATGGCAATCGAAGCAGTTCTCAAACTTTCGCAATTACAGTTAACAATACAAATCAGGCTCCTGTATTAGCACCGTTACCCATTCAAACAGCCCAAGAAAATAACCTCATCCAGTTTACTCTGGCGGCGGGAGACATTGATAATGATTCATTAATTTACTCGGCTGTTTCTTCTTTGCCTACTGGTGCTGTACTTGACCCGCGCACTGGCAAGTTTACTTGGAAGCCAAATTATGAACAAGCTGGTGAATATGTATTAAAGTTTGCTGTCAAAGATACCCAAAATGCTACTAGTCAGAGTGATGTGACTCTGCGGGTTGCCAATGTTAACCGCAGTCCAGTCATCTCTGTGTCTCCCCATGCTGTGGCGTTGGGTGAAAAGCTGCAATTTCAAGTTGTTGGTACTGACCCAGATTACAACACAAATCTTACCTACACAGCCGCAAATTTACCTGAAGGTGCGGTATTGGATGCGGCGACAGGAATGTTTACTTGGGCACCCAATCCCGGACAAGTTGGGGATTATGCTGTAACTTATGCTGTGAGTGATGGCGAAATTACAGTAACGCAGACATCTGCTGTGCGGGTGGCGATCTCACCAACTCCACCAACTGTGAATTTTGACCTTACTCCCAGTTTCCCCGCAGTTCCCGGACAAAAGGTAATAGTGCAGACTCTCGCGAATGGGTTAGCGGCGATCGCTAATTTGAGTGCAACTATTGATGGAAATCCTGTAATTGTTGATACTCAAGGCAGAATTGAGATTATCCCAACTACGCCTGGGCGCTTGGTTGTTGATGTTACTGCTACTGATGCTGATGGTCGTGTTGGTCACAATAGTACTGTAGTGAAGGTGCGAGATCCACAAGATTTGTCTGCACCCATAGTTGCTTTTGCACCTGGTTTGGATGGGGCGAAGTTAACTAATGTTACTAATATTATTGGTAGTGTTAGCGATGTCAATCTTGATAACTGGGTGCTGGAAATCGCTGATTTTGGGGAAAATGTATATAAGACGCTGGCTAGTGGTTTTGGTGCGGTAAGCGATCGCACTCTGGCTCAATTTGACCCCAATAAGTTAGAGAATGGTTTCTATCAGTTACGCTTGAGGGCGAGTGATATTAGCGATCGCATTTCATCAACTCAGGTAATAGTCGAAGTAAATACTCCCACAAAACCAAGCGCTTATACCAGAACCCAAAGCGATTTATCTATCACCTTTTCTTCTCCCTATACCCCACACCCTACACCCTACACCCTCAACCTTATACGCACCTACAGTTCTCTCAATTCTGATGAAGTCGGTAGCTTTGGTAATGGTTGGCAATGGGCGACGCTGGATACCAATATTCAAACTAATGTACCACTAACTGGGCGGGAATCATTAGGTGTTTACGAACCATTCCGTGTGGGAACAAGGCTTTACTTGACTACTTCCACTGGGGAAAGGGTTGGGTTTACTTTTGCACCGCAGAAACACACAATTCCTGGTCTTACATATTACACGCCTGCTTGGGTGGCAGATTCTGGAGTAAATTATCAGCTTGAGTCGGCGGATGCAAAATTGACTTTGGCTGGTAACCGCTTGTATGACTTGAAAACGGGTCTAGCTTATAATCCTGGCAGGGGAAGTTACTCTGATGCTGAGTATACGCTGACTGCTGTTGATGGTACTGTTTATCATTTGAGTTCTGCTGGTGGCGTGACTGAGGAGATTGCTGCTAATGGTACAAGGTTGGTTTACAGTGATAGCGGGATTACCAGTTCCACAGGGGAAACGGTGCGTTTTGTCAAAGATTCTGCTGGAAGATTAACTCAAATTACTGCACCTGATGGTAGTTTGGTGGTTTACGGCTATGATACTCAAGGTAATTTGGTCTCAGCTCGTAATCTTGCTTCTGGTGAATCGAGTCGTTATGGTTATTCCTCTTCTGTGCTGACGTTAGCAACGGGAACACCGGGTACAGCAGGGGAAGCGATCGCTTATTCTACAACTCCACTTTTATCGCCTGTGTTGGCTGATTTGGGGAGTGCGGCGCAGTTTACTGGGAAGACGATCAATGAAAATCTGGGTGTGGGTGAGAGCGATCGCTTTACTTTTAGTCTGAGAGATTCTGAATTACGGTCTACTGCTACTGGTACTGTGCTGTTAGCGGTGTCAGTAAATGATGCGCTAAATCCGGCTATACCGTTGATTAGCGGCTTGACACCAATTGTTAGTCAAAGTGATGCTGATAGTGCGTTTGCTTTGTTTGCTGTCTCCTCTGCTGGGTTGAATTTACTTCAGTTAGGTGGTGTAAATGGTGCATATTCGTTGCAAGTATCTGTTGCTGGGGATGTTAACCGCGATGGTTTGGTTGATGGGGTTGATAGTGGGTTGTTAAGGGGGGCGATCGCTTCTGGCAATTATGATGTTACTTACGATTTCAACCGCGATGGGGTGTTAAATGCTGCTGATGTGCAGATTTTAGGTAGTAATTATGGGTTTACTGCTAATCGTGCGCCTGTGGTTACACCAGCATCTGTGCTGACGCATACTGATTTAGAAACTAGCATTGCACTGGATAAATTAGCTACTGATGCTGAAGGCGATCGCATCTTTTACCGGGTTATTAATCCGGTGAATGGGACGGTAACGTTTACTCCAGATGGGCATTCTGCAAGGTTTACACCAAATGCTGGGTATTCGGGAACAGCGAGTTTTGAGGTGGTTGCTGATGATGGGTACAGTAGTTCTGCACCAGCGATAGTGACGGTGGATGTTAGCAATGCGGCGTTGGTGAATTTGGATTTTGCACGGCGCGGACTACGCTTGGATGCGGGTGAAAGTACTGAGTTGGTTGTGGTTGGGGATTTTGTTGACCAAGAGAATGTGATTCTGCCGTACTCGTATTTGCAGTTGGCATCGGATAATACTGCGGTAGCTGCGGTGTCTGCTGGTAAGGTGATGGGGTTAAGTGATGGGGTGTCGGTGTTGAGTGCTGGGCGGAATGGGATTAGTGCATTTACTGTAATGCGAGTGGGTGCATTAAGCGACCCGACAACTCAAGAACAATTAAATATTGCGACTGCTGAAGATAATGGTCTAGATTTATACCCTCATGCTGTAATACTACCAGTTGGAGTTGACCGGAGACTGTTGGTAAGGTTGAATGGGGAAGTTAATTCACCACAACTGCAAGCAGCTTCTAATGGTACAAGGTATTTTATCAGTAATCCAAATGTTATTAGTGTTACGCCGGATGGAGTAATTACATCGCTAGATAATGGTGTAGCAAATGTAACTGTAATTTACGGTGGAACAGAAGCGGTAGTACCAGTGCAGGTAGAGAAGCCACACCTTGGTGCAACTGTCTTAGGTAGTAATGGTGGGGTTGTAGAAGGTAGTGATGGATCGATGGTCATGTTAGCTCAGGGGGCGCTCACTCATGATGCCACTGTAAATATTACTCCGTTGACGCTGAATGATCTGACATTGCCACCACCTGTGCCAGATGTCTTCTCAACAGTCGGTGCATTCAAGTTGGATGTAGGGAGCGATTCGCTAAATCTACCCGCGCAGATAGCAATTAAAGCACCAACTGGACTGACTGCGGGGACTGAAGTCTTATTCCTACGTCAAGGAGAATTACCTGACGCAACTGGTCAGTGGAATCCAATCTGGCTTATCCAAGAATCAGGCAAAGTCGGCACAGACGGAATGATTCGTACTTCCTCTCCACCATTAACTGGTTTTGTGGAATCTGGCGTATACACAGCTGTTACATTTAGCCAAAAAGAACTTGCGATTACGGCTGCCATTGAAGGAAGTGCCACAGCGGCATTAATTGGTAGTTCTGCCAGCCTCTACCCTTACTTAGCAGCCAGCTTACCTGGACTTGGGCTAGGTTTGATCGCAGCAACAGCTGCTGCATTTCCTATCTTAGTACTCTATGCAGTATATCTTCATCAACCCTCAGTGACCGTCATGGGAATCCCCAGGATCGGGCTGCCTGTTATCACTACAGCAGGTGTCGAGCTAAATCCACAGGGTATTCCTACCTTTAATGCAGTTTTGGATACACCACCCAGAGGACAAGCAGACCCACTAGCCCCTCCAGTGCTACAAAAAGCCGAATTAAACTTTATCAATAATGAGCCTATTGTCAGCTTAACAGGCAGTAATTTCCTCAATAACACTAACTCTGAAGGTAGCCGTTTTGAGGATTTAATTGTAGACTTTCGTTACGGTGGTAAAACTTACGAAGGTACTATACTATCCGATTTGAGCGAAAAATTGGGCAATAATCAGTATAAACTTCTTGTCAAACCTCCTGAAACCGTAGTTCTTGGCGAATCAAAAATTTCTTTGCTGCGGCGACAAAAAGAACTTAGTGGACCAGATGGTTCAGATGAAAAAGAAATTGTACTTATTACCGAAAAAGAAATCCAGATAATACCAACATGCGTTGAATATCAATTAACAGCACGACGATGGGCTGATACTATCGACGTTGTTAATCTCCAACATCCAAACTTAGTCAATACAAGCAACGATTTACTATTAGCTGGTATTCCAGTAGGCACACCTGACCGAGCAGATAGACCCAGAGCAATTGCGGCAACGAACAATGGTACTCGTGCTTACGTTACTCTTGAAACTTCTGGTCGTGTGGCACTGGTTGATTTGATGACACTACAACAAGTAGACACCAAAGCTGATACGGCAGACATCGACCCCATCGATTTACCAACAGGTGCTTCACCTCACTCAATTGTCATTGACCATGACAATCATTATGCTTACATTGCTGATGGGCGACTTGGGGCTATTTACGTCCTGGATATTAACACCAACTCGCTAACTTACAATCAAGTTATCCAAACAATCCCAACACTCAAACCAGCCCCCCACGGACTGCGTGAAATTGCTATCAGCAATGATGGTCGCAAGCTGTTTGTTACTACTCCTGATGGTGCAATTTCTGGTAATGGAGAAATTCTCGTTTTCAACATCGACCCCAAAGACCGACCCAAAAATCCAAGCCAAAACCCACGCAAGTGGAATCAGCAAATTGCTGCTATTGAGGGAGATTTAGGATTAGAGGGAATTTCTGTCACTTCTGACCCCAGCAAACTTGTATTCACTAACCGCAAAAATGATGCACATGGCTTTGGTGTACTGACGATTAACAATGATGATCCTCTGACATTTAATGCGACTACAAATTACGTTGCTTTAAATTTAGGCAGTTCAAACGATTACTTCGATGTCAATGAAAACATTGCTGCAACTGTTACAAAAGATGGCAAATACGCTTTTGTTGTTGGTCGTAACGGCAGGTTGTTTGGTAGTGGGTTTGAAAGCATTGATGGAATACGGGCTGGCAGTAATATTGGTATTATTCAAGATCCGTTAACTGACCATGCCAAACTGGTCGCTGCTACTCGTCCAATTCCTATGGGATTGGGTAATGATGTAGTACTCTCCAGCGATGATAAATTTCTGACTGTTTCTTATCCTGGTGTAGGAATGGCAGGCAACACGGTTGCTTCTAATGGCGTGGGTGCTACTTTCACCTTCGATGTTCAGCAAATGATTACTACTTTAGAGAATCCTGGTAATTATTGGCTTGACAGTTTTGATAGAGGTATAGGTAGTTCTGCTTTCAATCCGTTAACTGTGCGTCAAGCTACTTCTAACGATTTATCTTATGTCCCAATTGACGACATTAATCCACAAATTGATCTTGTTGCCGCAGACTTCCAGATTATTCAGGGAGATTGGAGGTATAACCAGTTTACCTTTGGCGTACCAGATGGCTCTATTTATGCTCCTATTGGTAGGGGGGCAAATCCTGGTGGTTTAACTTCTGCATCAGTTCACCAATTTGTAAATTTAGAAAAAGTTGAAAATGCAGAAAGTTTAACACCTACATTTAAATGGAATTTTAATGGTCAAAAAGATGATGACGGTGATATATGTTCTCTTCCTGTTGACCCGAATAATGTTCAGTCTGTAGACCTTTACGTTAGCGTGTTTGAGGAAGGTCAGGGACTGCTACCAAGAGATAGTTGGCGTGGACTGCTACCAAGTAACCCAGCGTTATATGACTACAATCCTAACCGTATTATTACTGTCCATTGGACTAAGGATTTAACAAAGCCTTTAAATAATCTTGGTACTTGGACTTGGAATGGTGGTAGTACATATGGTACCAATGATCTGTTTGATATGTCTGAGCTTACCGATAAGCGGAAGTTAACTGCTGGTCAAACGTATTATTGGGCTGTGAAAGCTGATAATGAACCAGACCCTGCCATTGGTAAATTCCACACTCCTTTACCAACTTTTAAGAGTAACACATTTAGTAGCGTAACGATTCTGACTCGTGGTACTGAGAAAAATGGCAGTGATATTGACAATGAATTTGAGGCAATGGCTAGGCATATTGCTCAGTTGGATGTAAACGATTCAAATCTTGTCAGTCCTAACGCTCAAGGTGTGATTCTCAAATATGATACAGTCACTAGTAAGTGGAAGAATATTATTACTAATACGTTAGTTAATAATGAAAATGATTTAGATTCGTATTTTGGTAAATCTTTAGTACTGCTTCCGGGCTGGGAAATGTTACCAGAACAAACCAAAAACAATTCTGGTTTTTCGGAAGCGGCAGCAGATACTTTCTATGCTTCACTCGTGGGGTTAGATTTAACATTGGGTGGTAGTATTGGTAGTAATAATCGCATATATGACGACACCGGAAAATTAATCCGTAATCAAAGTGAACTATTCAATTCATATCTGCACTTCATAGGTTTTGGTCAAGGTGCTGTTATTAATGATGAGATTATTCAGCGTTTAGGGACTGATTATCCTTTGGCTGGTGGTGCAAAATTGGATGACAAGGGCAATGTCATTCGAGGCAATTTGCAAATGACAACAATTGATCCTTACGACAGCAGGCAGCCTTCTTTAAATATAAATTTCACAAGTCTTAATGAACCAAAGATTAAAGTTTGGGAAAATATTACTTTTGCGGATAATTATTACCAAGAGTTTCAAGTTTCTGATCAAACCGATACTCGTCTTGGACAGGAAATTGCAGGTGCAGATTTAAATCTTAATTTGAGTAATTTTGTTGGATTTGGTATTGACGACCTTTCTGGTCGTCTTCACGATCGCACTTTGGCTTGGTATGCTGGCACTTTGAATCTTAGTGGAAGTACACTTCCTTCACTTGGTGGGGAGACGATTTACCGAAGACTAGGGGATTTAGAACCTGCTGACAGAAACAACAATACTAGTAAGACATGGTACATACCTTACCCAGGATATGAATTAGATCATAGTAATAATCAAAATGCTCCTTGGGAAGGCATTGGTACTGGCTGGTTTTATTCAGTTTTAGGTGGGGGTCAAGATAAACGGCTTCAATCAAGTACTCCTCGCACACTTGTTAGTGAAGATAATACTTCTGTTGCGAGAATGCGCGGCGACTATGCTGTTCCTACGCTGTTTAATGGTAATTTTGATGCGATCTCTACCCGATTAGATCAAGATATCCCTGGTTGGTCTTTCTATAATGGTGCTGATAATACTAATGCATCGCAAAAGTATTTAGTTAATGTCAATAAAATTACTGATGCTCCAGCCTTGTCTGGAGAGTTGGATAAATTGGGGATTAATCGCTCTCAAAATAATTATGCCCTCAAGTTAGGAGATGGTCTAAGTGAGATAACCCATAACCAGTTTGTTGTGTCTGATTGGGGAGTATTACGTTTAGATATTCATGTTCCACAATCATCCTTGAACAATGGTGGAAGACTTAAAGTTTATCTAGAGGATACAAATTCACCTGACAACATAGAAATAGGAGAAATTTCGCTAGAAGAAGCTGATCCTCAAACAGAAAAAGTTACGAGAACCAGAGTAGATGGCTCAACGTACAAAGTTAATATACCTAGTAACTATGAATATGATGAGTACACTATTGGTTATGGTTCAACTGGCTTTGAAAGTTTTTACTTTAATGTATCTCCGTCCTTGAGAGGTAAAGTTGCAACACTAAAACTGAAGTTAGAAGGTAGCGACCCAGTATATATAGATAACGTATTCTTTAAGAGTGAGGTTCTCAAATGGGGGAATCCTACTGAGGCAAGAACTGATCCTAAATTTGACACTAATTATCTGATTGAAAAACCGCAGTATTCACTTTCCTATAATTTTCAGAAGAACACTATTAACTGGGTTGCCTGGAAACTAGATAAAACTTGGCTTGGTGACGTTACAAGAAAAGAATCTGGAGTTAGTGGATTTGCTGAAGATCCGTCCCTTAACAACACAGGAGCATACAAAGTACAAGATAATGATTATCAAGCACTTTATCTTAGAAATAGAAACGGTCAACTAGTAGAAAACATCCAAAAAGATGCATTAGGAAATATTATTTATCAAACAAACCTAGATGGTTCTCTGAAATTGAATGAAAATAACCAGCCAATACCTGAATCTATATTAGATATAGACCGAGGACACATGGCTCCGGCAGCTGATAGAAACAGAAATTTGAAAGACTATTATGCTACCTTTTTGACAACTAATTTATTACCGCAACAACGTAATAATAATCGGGATGTTTGGGAAAATCTTGAAAAACAAGTGAGGGATGTAATAAATAAGTCACCAAAAACAGATTCGTTAGAAACTTACGTTTTTGCTGGTGGTTACGGGTATACTGATGATTTTCTAATGCGTCCTTACACAAGCATTTCACCTAATTCAAATTTAGATCCTTTAATCCAATACCCACTTGGTCTATGGAAGGTAGTTCTTACGAAAGATAAAAATTCTGCACTGCCAGAGTACGCTCACTATGGTGTCTACTTAGGAAATGATTCAAGAATTACATATCAGAAGCAATCAATCCAAAACATTGAAGACCTGCTTAATGGGGACTCGCAGGAGATATCACCCAAATACAAATTTTTATCTAATCTACCAGATTCGCCAGATAAAGAAGATATTAAAAATCAAATATTTGAGCGTTTGCCATCTGCTAATCTCTTAGCGGATTCTTCCCCAAATTTAGATAGCTTAACGGAAGAAATCAGTAGCTTTGTTGATTCGACTCCCATCTGGGAGAATAACTTCCTCAAATGTGGCATCGCCCATTTCAATTCCCCTGAGTTTCGCACCAGTCAAATTACAACGAACAAATCTCATTTCAATCAATCTCGCTTTCCTAAAACTGATATTGGTCATATTGCAATCAAAGAAGTGGCAGTGCCAGATATCTCCTCTATTCCAGTTGGCTTTACTAAAATTACATCTTTCCACAGTAGCAGGTCCAATCGACACCTCTCTCAAGTCAGCGCCTCTGAAATCAACCTCAATCAAACTAGCAGTTTCCAAACCAGCCCATCTGAGCTTGGCTCCTTTCAGAAGCGTGCCTATCAATTCGGCATCAGTCAAAACTGCCTCTTCCAAGATCGCACCACTCATGTTGGTTTGGTGCAGACTGGCACTACGGAATTTACCATTCCTGATGTTAGCACCAGTCAAATCAGCTCCATTCAACCGAACAACATCCAATCTAGCACCAGTCAAATTAGCACTAATCAAATTAGCTCCAATCAAGATAGCCCCTTCCAGGTTAGCCAATTCCAAGTTAGCCCCACAGAGGTTAATACCACTAAGATTAGCTCTACCAGACCAAGCGCTTTCTCCAACCTCATATTGCCGAATCAAAGCGGAATCTCTACTCAAATTAATCCCACTCAAATCAACCCCATTGAAATCTCGCTCCCCAGCAGTATATCGCTGGAGCAACTCTTCAGCATCCATAATTTACCTTCCGCCTCAAATAATACATATAAAGATAACCCACTCAACCTCTGGTCTACTCTCTCCGACCCCACCTTCAACATCAACTTTCAAATCACCGACCTCCCCACCGGACAACTAGCCGAAGCCCAAATTACCAAATACGACTCCCTTGGTCGCCCCAACGGTGGCACCATCCTCATCGACAACGACGCTAACGGAATCGGCTGGTTCATCGACCCCACCCCCTGGGAAAACACCGAATTCACCACCTCCCTCACCGACACAGCCTACCGCGCCACCACAGGCGAAGCCGCAGGCAAATACGACCTCCTCACCACCATTCTCCACGAAACCGGACACTTACTAGGTATAATCTCCGGCAACCCAGGCTTCGACCGCTACATCCAAACCATCAACAACACCAAAACCTTTATCGGCAACAACTTCACCGCCACCCTCACAAGAGACGGCAGCCACCTCGACTCCAAAGTACACCCCTACGACCTGATGAACAACACCCTCGCCCCAGGCGTGCGTAAACTACCATCATGGCTCAACCTGCAAATGCTCACCGCCATCCGTTCCTTGGAGTCGGGGAGTGGGACAGGGGGAGAGTCGGGGAATACCCTGCAAGCACCGCTAACCGCAATACTCCTAGCCGACATCACCAACGGCAACTTCGACCAAACAGACCCCACCAAACCCGAATTTGGCTGGACAACACGCGGTGCAGCCACCATCCTCAATTCTGCCGCCGTCCTCACCGAAGACTCCCCCTTTAACAGCAACTTCACTCAATCCTTTATCATCCCAGAACACGCCAAATACCTGCAATTCACCATCCTTGACACCCACCTGGGAACCAACACCTTCGCCCCCAGCGACGCTTTTGAAGTCGCCCTCCTCGATGCCCGCACCCTCACCCCCCTACTCGGCACATCCACCGGACTTACCCAAACCGACTCCCTCCTCAACCTCCAGCAATCCGGCAATGCATACTTCAGCAATCAAGTCAAGATAGCAGGTGCAAACACCTCCGGCGACAAAATAGCCCTCAACACACCCCGCACCGTCAAAATCGACATCAGCAGCATCACCCCTGGAACCGCCGCCACTCTGTACTTCGACCTCCTGGGCTTCGGTGCAAAAGATGCTAAAATCATCATCGATAACGTCATGCTGCTTGACGACAACCTCATTACCCCCATCGCCAACTCCGACACCGCCACCACCAACCAAGCACAACCCGTAGCCATCAACGTCCTAGCTAATGACAGCACACAAGGCACAGTACAACTAGGCGCTGCCCCAACTAACGGTAGCATCATTATTAACAATGACCGCACCCTCACCTACACCCCCAACAACACCTTCGTCGGCACAGATACCTTCACCTACATTGTCCTTGACAATAACGCCATTTCAAACGAAGCTACAGTCACCATCACCCTCAACAACATCGCCCCCACCATCGACCGCATTACAGTAGAATCAAATATTAGAGAAGGTACAACAGCCAACTTTAGCGCCACTGCCTCTGACCCTGGTAATGACCTCACCTACACCTGGAACTTTGGCGATGATACCAACCCCGTCATCGGAAAACAAGTCAACCATACCTTCGCCGACAACGGCACTTACACCGCCATCCTCACCGTCACCGACACAAATGGTGCATCTACCGTAGAAACACTGTTGCTAAATGTCAACAACATTGCCCCCATACCTCAAGCAGGCGCAGACATCACAACAGATGAAGGTACAGCCATTACCTTCAACGGTAGCTTCATCGACCCAGGTATCAAAGATACCCATACAATTACTTGGGACTTCGGCGACGGCACGAAAGCCACAGGCATCCTCAACCCCACCCACACCTATAATAAAGATGGTGTATACACTGCCACACTAACCGTCACCGATAATGATGGCGCTACTAACAGCAACAGCTTGACTGTTACCGTCAACAACATTGACCCAATTATCAACGAAATTTCCGGCGACACCAATATTAATGAAGGTGCAACCGCCAACTTCACAGCCACCGCTACTAACCCCAGTAATGATACCCTCACCTACACCTGGAACTTCGGCGATGGTACAGACCCAGTAGTTGGGCAAACAGTCAACCATATCTTCGCCCAAGATGGTAATTATACCGTCACCCTCACCGTTACCGATACAAGTAACGGTATTACCAGCGAAACCCTGACAGTACTTGTCAACAACGCTGCACCCATAATTACCAACATCTCTGGCGATACCAATATTAATGAAGGTGCAACAGCCAACTTCACAGCCACAGCCACCGACCCAGGCAATGATACCATCACCTACACCTGGGACTTTGGCAATGGTGTTACACTGACAGGTGAAAATGTCAGCCATGTATTTGCCGATGAAGGCACTTATAATGTCATCCTGACAGTACAAGACATCGATGGTGCAGCCACCCAGGAAACCCTCACCGTTAATGTCAGCAACGTCGCACCCAGAGTCAACGCAGGCGCAGACTTAACAACTGACGAAGGTACTGCCATTACCTTCAACGGTAACTTCACCGACCCTGGCATTCTTGATACCCACACCATCACTTGGGACTTTGGCGACGGTACAACAGCAGAAGGTACACTCACCCCCAACCATGTATTTTTCAACAACGGCGTTTACTCTGTCAAACTCACAGTCAAAGACAATGACGGTGGTGAAAATAGCGACACCCTGACAGTAAGCGTGAATAATGTCGCACCCACCATTACTAATGTTGCAGGTGACATTAATATTAATGAAGGTGCTACTGCCACATTTTCTGCTACTGCTACCGATCCAGGCAACGATACGCTTACCTACACCTGGAACTTCGGCGATGGTACAGATGCAGTAATTGGACAAAATGTCAATCACATCTTCGCCGACAACGGGAACTACACAGTCACCCTGACAGTACAAGACTCGGATGGTGCAGCCACCCAGCAAACTCTAACAGTAAGTGTCAGCAACGTCGCACCCAGAGTAGACGCAGGCGCAGATTTCACAACGGATGAAGGTAGTGCAGTCACATTCAACGGTAACTTCACCGACCCTGGTATTCTTGACACCCACACCATCATTTGGGACTTTGGCGACGATACCACCCTAGAATACAATCCCGACACTGCGACACTCCCTGCCTTATCATACTTGACACCAACGCACATTTATGCAGATAACGGCATCTACAACGTTACTCTCACAGTCCGGGATAACGACGGTGGCGTTACCACAGATACCCTGAGAGTACTTGTCAACAATGTCGGCCCCACTATCACCGATATTTCCGGCGATACAAATGTGGATGAAGGCACAAAAGCTTACTTTAGCGCTACTGCTACCGATCCAGGCAACGATACCCTTACCTACACTTGGAATTTTGGCGATGGTACAGATGCAGTAGTTGGACAAAATGTCAATCACACTTTTGTAGATAACGGCATTTACACCGTCACCCTGACTGTCAGCGATTCTGACGGCGCTTCCACAACAAAGACACTTTCCACCAAGGTAAACAATGTTGCACCCACAGTGGCAGCAGGTGACAATCAAATTATGTACATTGGCGAAACAGTCGCCTTCTGGGGACAGTTTACCGACCCTGGTATATTAGATACCCATACCGTTGTTTGGGACTTCGGCGATAATAACACTGTTGCTGGCACTTTACGCCCAACCCATATCTACAATAGTAACGGTACATACAACGTTACCTTAACTGTCACCGATGATGACGGTGCCGTAACCAACATTACATTAACTGTGACAGTGAATAAACCACCTACACTGTCTGTCAACGATATCTCATTCATTGAAGGCGATGATGGCAACGCTTACGCCGTATTCACTGCCAGCTTATCAGAAGCCAGCCTGCGGACTGTAACTGCTAACTTCGCCACCGCTGACGGCACTGCGACTACAGGCAGCGATTATCTAGCCACAACTGGAACGATTACCTTTAACCCTGGTGAAACTACGCAAACAATTACAGTGGCAATAAATGGCGATCGCATTGATGAATTTGACGAAACTTTCAAAATCAACTTGAGTGATGCTACCAACGCTACCATTGCTGATGCTCAAGGTGTGGGGACAATTTTGGACAATGATGTACCACCAAGCATCACGATAGGCGATCGCTCTATCACTGAAGGAGATAACGGCGCGATCGCACTCACCTACACCGTTAACCTCAATGCAGCCAGCGCCAAACCCATCTCAGTAAAATATGCTACAGCAGATGGTACTGCAACTGCCGGAACTGACTACACCGCCACCAATGGTACACTCACTTTTGCACCAGGAGAAATAACCAAAACCGTTACCGTCCAAGTTCTAGGCGATATTACTGATGAATATGACGAAACCTTCTTCCTCAACTTGAGTGATGCTAGCAATGCTACCATTACTGATGCTCAAGCAGTAGGAACAATTTTAGACAACGATGCACCACCTGTACTGACGATTAACGACAAAACTATTACTGAAGGTGACAATGGCACTACATACATGAGCTTTACAGTCAGTCTGTCAGTAGCCAGTGCTAAACCAATAACTGTAGACTACACCACCGCTAATGGTACTGCGATCGCTGGTAGTGATTATAAAGCAACTAGCGGTACGCTCACCTTTGCTCCTGGTGAAACCAGTCAAACAATTATTGTTGAGGTAATAGGCGATCGCCTCCGGGGTGCTGATGAAACCTTCGCGATTAATCTGAGTAACGCCACCAATGCGGCGATCGGCGATGCTCAAGGACTCGGTATCATTGTTGACGATGACCGAATTGATGGATTTGCGATTCGAGCCGAAGGCACAGTCACTATCAATGGTAGTGGCGATTTTGACGGCAATTCCCTTGATGTGTATGATGATACATTAATTTATGCAGCCAAGGGGTTCAATATCAATGGTAATCCCGTACTACCTGTAAAACGAGATGCTCAAGGTAATCCTATGCGAGATACTCAAGGTAAGCTGATTCTCATAGAAAATGCTGTGGCAGTAGCACCAGGGTATACGGTTAGTAATGCTTCTAATGGCAATCAGTATGCCAACTTAATTCCTCCACAAATCGTCGAGCCGCAGACTATTATTGTGCCAGCTTATGCATCAGTAAAACAGCAGGAACTAGAACGAAGAATTCCGACGGGTGCAACTACACTCACTTTCAATATTCAGCAAAACTCGATGAACAATGCTGCTGATTGGTTGAAGAAGTTTCCACCTTCTGGTACTGCAAGCAATCCTACTGTGGTGCGGGTGACAGGAGGAGGACTAAATATCCCTGCTAATGTCAGCCTGAACAACTATGTGATTATTGTCGAACAAGGAGATATCAATTTCAACGGCAGTGGACATAATCTCAATAATGTCGTGTTGGTGACAAACAATGGTAATGTCAATTTGTCAACCGTACAGGCTAGGGATTTGTCGGTGTTGGTTTCTGGTTCGATTAATATGAATGGTGGCGCTAGGTTTGCAGGCAATACAATACTTGCAAATGGTAGTAGCCAAGGTAATATTACTTTTAATGGGGCGACATTGACAGTAGATTCTAGCAGCAATTTGCAGGTGATTTCGCAAGGAGATTTGACTTACAATGGCTCTGCTAATACTTGGGGAACGTTCCTGGCTGCGAAAAACTTTACTTATAATGGAAGTTCAACTTTATTTGGCTCAATTGATGTTAAAGGTAATATTATCTTTAATGGTCAAGCCACTGTTACTGCTATTGGTGAAGGTTAAGTAAATCAATTATCAGTTATCAGTCCTGACGGCGTATGGTGTGGTGTACTAGCAAGTGCCACTAATCGGCTTTGGGTTATTAGTTTTCAGTTGTCACACCCTCAATTTTTGAGCCATTACTACGCAAAAGTGTTATGCAGCATTACCTACTATAAACCCTTGCTGTGAGCAGATCATAGATTTCATAGAGTAAGTGTTTCTTAGTTTTTTCTTTCGCCAAAGCTGGGTGAAGAAGAGAACGAGGTAGCTGGGGGTGCGAACCCCACACACGCCACTTGGTTACAAATCAAAATCAAGAGTGAAAGTTTCGCCGTCTGAATTTTCTTGTTGCTTATGTGTAGATGAAGTTGTTGGAGACTGCTCTACAATACTTTGGTTTGTAGTCACAGGAGTAACAACAGGTGTATGTGTGACTGCTGGATATATCGGGAATGCACCTTTTTTGAACGCAAAATAGCAATCAATGATAAAGTAAAGCGTCTCTAGGTAACTTTTATCTAATTGTTGTGATTCTGCAAATATGCGTTCACGGTAGCTGTCTTTAATGCGAATTTTTTCTGGGGTTGAGTCTTGTTTGTCTGCCATTGTTATCTTCTACAAAGTATGCTTATCCCAATTCAAAATTCAAAATTCAAAATCAAGACAGGACAAGCATTTAGGGCTGTATATCTGTCGCATTCTTTTTTCAAATTGGTATTAGGTATTCTTTTTGACAATCGCTTTAGCCATTTCTAATAGCCCAAAGGCATTAGCTTCTACCGGATTATCCAGAATTCTGAACCCATTCTTCTCTAATAACTTCTTAAATCCAGGTAAAAGACAACCGCCACCAATCGCCCAAATTTCGTCTCCAGCGTGTTTGGCATCAAGTGTGAGATTCACAACTTTCTTCAAGTATTTTTCGTACCAGTCCTTTAAACAAGCACTGTAGACATCTTTGATATCAATGTCACGGCTATACCTGGTATGTCCCATTTCTAGACAAAATCGAATCTTTGAGGGGTCACCGATTTTCCCGCCATTAAGATGTTTCATCTTTTGGGAGATATCCTCTATGAGGACTTCTACACCTGTGGGATAAGGAGTGTGAACTTCACGCTTACCTTGGTTGTACCGAGAATACAGAGTGGTACCATTGCCAAAATCTAAAACGGTTAATTTTGGGGGAAGTTGTTGCCCAAACAATGCACCCATACCCTCTGGGACGACTTTGAGTACTTCTATCTTTACTTCGGAAAGTTTGCCAGCAAGTATTGGTTGGTATTCACCGTTGAGTACTTGTTTTAATTCAGATGCCAAACCAACATCATGTAGGCTGACGACTAACTTTAAATGCCAAGCCTTACGGTGTGGCAGATGTGCCAATGCACCCAATAATGTAATCAATGCATTATTGACTTTATTTTCATTGCTGTCAGTATTGCGTTCAAAATGATAACCTGTACGAAAAGCAGATTCGCCGACGGTGTAGGCAGTACCATTGAAAACTACCCTACCTGGGACATCTTCCATATCAACAGAAGAAATATAACTGGGGACGCGAACAACATCAAAGCCATCGACTAAAAGTTTGATGCTACCGTAACCGTTATCAAAGCCGGCGGGAAAAATTTTTTGTAAGGTGTGAATGTTGGTCATGGGGGTCAAGTGGGGCATAAAGTATTAGTGAGTCAAAAATACCCTAAGTACTACCTATATATACCCTAAATAGGAGTTAAATTGAACATAAAAATTCTCAGGTATTTCTGGGGTATATATAGCCCCTACTTATGCCCTATAAATCTTTATAGACTGCTAACGATGTCAAATTTTGTACGCTGCTTTCAAAAAAGCAGTAGAACTCATCCAACTGACTGTTTGATTAAGTAAGGAGCGAATAAATATTTCGTTGAGAGAATGTATTTCAAGAGATGTTAGATTCTGAGCTAGTCTCTCACCATAACTGGGTCGATTTGCATTAGCTCTAAACAAGCGATGAATAAAGCCTGAGGTAATGTGTATTGGTGTTGTGTTCTGCTCAACTGATACTTCAACTGCTAACCCCGAATCTTCAAAAGCTTGCTGCAAATCAAAAGCATCCCAGTTCAACATCGGGTCTGACTGATTTGAGTAGATAGCTTCTTCAGCCATAACTAAACGCTGATACAATTTTTTATCTAATTTTTGTGGGTCAAGTAAACGATAAAGCCTTTGTGTGTGGCGTGGTATCGACTCTACCAGCAGTATTTTTCCTGACAAAGGCAGTAATTTAGCTATGATTTGGGCTGCGATCGCTTTATCCGCTTGGGCAAACAACACATTGCGTCCGATAATGTAATCAAATATTACTCCTGGCGTTTGTGAAGCTAACACAGCAGGTAGCTCAGTGATTTGAGCATTTAATATCACTGGACGCATCAGTTCTGGAAGTGCTGCTGCTTGTTCAATGAGAGCAAGAGCATCATTTTGAGTATGAACACAAGCATAAACTCCACCTTCGGAGACGCGGCGGATTGCTTCCCAGGTGAGTAGACCACTACCTGCATTTAAATCTAGTACCAGATGATGACGTTGTAATTTAGCTAAGGTGAAAATGCGATCGCGTATTGCTGCTAATTGCGTACCTACTTGCGAGAGAGTACGTTGTAGCCATAATTCAGTAGTTCGGTCGATACTGCCATAAGTGAGAATTTCTAGAGGAGCAACACCCATTCCTTCTACTAAAGCAGCTAATTGAGCTTCACGGCGACTGGCAACTTGAGCATTAATTTTTTCCTCAAATCCCTGCATTGATGGCTGATAAAATACTTGTCCTTGCAAGCTAGCAGGCAAGTATTGCTGGGCCACCCAATGGTCTCGGTAAGCATGAGGGTATAGATAGCCTGCTCCATGCCCAAATCCTTTTTTATCTCGATTAGCATCTTTGAGGTGATTGGGGATATCTGCTGACCTTTCCCTCTCAACAGATGCCAAAGCATCGAAAAAGCCCTTGAAGAAGAATTCAGAAGTCAGAATTCAGGAGTCAGAATCAATTAGTGGGGGATTCAGACCCACCACTAATTGGAGACCACCAAATCTACGATTTGGACGGGGTCTTAAACCCGTTTATTCATCCACCAGTCGCACAGAATTCAATTGGAGAATTCTGGCTCCTGACTCCTGAATTCTGTTTGATAATGCTGTTTGACTTTGGTGCAGTTGCCAAATAAAGTGTTGCTTGCGCTAGGTGATATCGTCCTTCTGGCATACCGACGCGATCAAATGCTTCTGCACAAGCATTGACTACCACAACAGCATTGGGGTCAGCTAGTCCCACATCCTCACTAGCCAGAATCAACATTCGACGGAAGATAAAGCGTGGGTCTTCACCTGCATAGACCATGTTTGCCAGCCAATACAGTGCAGCATCTGGGTCTGAGCCGCGTAAGCTTTTGATAAAGGCGCTAATGGTATCAAAATGAGCATCACCTTCTTTATCGTATAAAACCGCTCGCTGCTGAATTGATTCTTCGGCCACTGCCAAGGTGATATGAATAACATCATTGGAATTAGCTGGTGTTGTCTCTACAGCTAATTCCAAAGCATTCAATAGTGAACGAGCGTCACCATTGGCAACATTAACTAGGTGAGATAACGCATCATCATCAATCTGCACTTTCAGCTTGCCGTAACCACGTTGAGAATCATTTAGTGTTTGCTCAACAATCCGGTGCAAGTCTTCACCCTGTAATGGTTTAAGCTGAAAAATCCGCGAACGACTGACTAGCGCTTTATTAACTTCAAAATAGGGATTTTCTGTGGTTGCGCCAATTAAAATGACTGTGCCACTTTCTACCCAAGGCAGCAGTGCATCTTGTTGAGACTTATTGAACCGATGAACTTCATCGACGAACAGGATAGTCCTGCGGTTGTGGAATTTGCGTTGCTCTTGTGCGGTTTCAATAGCAGCGCGAATTTCTTTAACTCCAGAGAGTACGGCATTAATAGCAATGAAATGAGCGCGAGTTGTATTAGCTATCACACGCGCCAAAGTTGTTTTACCAGTGCCTGGTGGCCCATAGAATATTAGTGAGGATATTTGGTCTAAACTTATGGCACGTCTTAGCAGCCTTCCAGTGCCGAGGATATGGTCTTGACCAACAAATTCATCAAGAGTTTGAGGACGCATTCGCGCTGCGAGTGGAGCTTCCACTGCTGTGATTTGGGCTAAATGCTGATCGAATAAGTCCATAAATTGGCAATCCCTGTAGAAGCAAATTTAAAAAAATCTGAGTCATTAAAAAAGCTCGGTTTTTGCAAGATTATAAAAATCTTTGCAACTAGACCGCGCTTTTTGGCAATATCAACTGTAAAGTTAGTAGCTGAAATTTTTCAGACTATATTACTTCCATTTTTTCTGTCAGCTTGAGCTTAATTAGCAAAATTCAGGTTTTCAAAGTAGCAAGGTTAAATTCAAGCATTGAGAACTTTAGAGAGCGCTACTAACTTTTGTTCTAGCAGTGTTCGTAACTGTTGAAGCTGTTCATGGCTAGCTCCCTGTAGCGAATCCTCAGATAGTTCCTTTATTTTTTGAATTACAGCTTTCACTTCTTTCGATTCAGATTTTTTGTGCTTTAAATATTTATCCTTAATTGCTTTAATCAGTTCACGGGTTTCTGGGACTGTTAGGTTTTCGTTTAATACTTTATTTGTGGCGACAATTCGCTCAGAAGTTGCTTGTTCTTCTTTTATGTCAAGTCCTTTTGCTGAAAGTGTTGCCAATGCTAAAGCATGAGCGCCCTTCAAGCCCCTTTGCCTAATTGCATCTTTCAAATCTTGAGGTAAGAATAGCATTGGCATAAGATTAGCTTTTACAGAACTTGGATTTAAGCCTAGTTCTAACAGTGCTAAAAGTAGACTTTGCTCTGTATCTATAACTCCTAACTGTTCTAAACCTTGTTGCTGCTTTTCAGTACTAACATTGATGAGATTTGTTAGTTCTTTACTGTTACCATCTCTTTCTATTCGTTTAAGTACTGTTCCTAAAAGTGTAAATATTTCATCTATTGTTAAATCTGTAGACTTAGTTACTTCTTTAAATACTGCCTCTGCCTTATCTAAAGGGTTTAAATCCTCAAAACCAAGAAAAGTAATAAGTGCAGATTGGGTTAAGTCTTTAGGCATTGGAACCACTACAGCACGAATGGTTTTCCATCCTAGAACCCTTGCACCCTCAGTACGCAACTGACCATCAAGCAGCATATAGCGTCCGTTTTCCTGAAGTACCAGGATAACTGAAGAAATTTGCCCATGCTTTTTTAGTAGGCGTGCTTTTGCTTGAATTGATTCTGATGTAATTGTCTGCCGAGGTTGGTTGGGATTGGGATCAATCAGGTCTAAGTCGATTTCAACTTCTCCTGATTGATTTTGTAGCTGGGAGCGAAGTTTTTGCAGTTCTATTTCTAAATCTGGGGATTGACTAGCTCTTAGGCGCTCCACTTCTGCCTGAAGTTCGGCAATTTTCTGTTCTTGATCTGTCTTTTGAATTGCGCCATTGAATCTGTCAGCAATTTTTGGTAAAGCCACAGTTACTTTTTCTCCTTTTTATCTTTGAGCAAAGCTGCTAAATCGTCTGCTATTGGTTTGAAATCTTTACAAGCAGGATGCTTGGGACGGTAGCCTTGTAAAGGCAAGCCGTGAGCGCTAGCATTTTTGAATTCATTTGAGTTACGAACCTTGGGGTAAAGCTTCAAGTGTAACTGATTAGCAATTTCTGGCAATTGCTCCAAATACTGTCGATGCATGGCCACTGACTCATCGTACATACTTGGTACAAAACCTAAAATAGGTGGTCTAGGGTCAAGATGTAATTCTTCTGCTGTGGAAATACACCATTCTACTAGCTCGGCTGAACCAGAAATTGCTTTCATTTCCAGTTGTACTGGTACCAAAATATGCGTTGACGCTGCTAAAGCATTGACATTGAGCATTCCCAAGGTAGCTGGACAATCCAAAATTATTAAGTTATGGGGTAGTGGAAAACTCTTGAGGCGATCGCTTAGTGCGTACTCTCCTCGTTTCCTAATTACCAATTCGTTTGCTATCTCAGCTAATAGTGGATGTCCTTGGCAAACTTCTACATTGATATTAAAATCTTTCCAGACTGGAACAAGAGACCAATTTCCTTTGAAATCCTTCGATAAAACTTCTACTAAAGTCTTGGATGCTTCTGCTGGGGCTAGTCCACAAAATACATCTAAAGAACGCTGTGGATCTAGATCAATCATTGCTACTGAAAAGCCACGTCGGCTCATTTCATAAGCAAGATGTACACTAAGCGTAGTTTTCCCTACACCACCTGCATTTGCCAAAAGTGAGATAACTATCTGCTTCATAAGATTGCTTTTTGTCGAATTTTAAAATTCGACAATGATCGATTTAATATTTACTTTTAAAGATGTTACTGGTGAAAATGCCCTTAATTGTAGACAGTTGTCTTTAGAGCTAAGGTACGCAGTTTTGTCTGCTACCATATCATGTCTTACGAAAAGTGCCTAGCTACTATTTTGACATTGTCAAAATAGACAATATAATACTAATGTATTAATATCTGACAAGATTTACTTAAAATAAATGCTTGTAAAATCAATATTCTAACCATTATTAAAACTTTTAGTTATATCAATTCTCAAAAATATCGCTATATATAGGCAACAGAGGGGCAGGGACAAAGTGAGAATTATCTGTAGCCTGGATTTAGATAAATCTTATGTCGTATTTTAAAATACGACATCTCAGAAATATTAAATTTGCTAATGCCATCAATAACATCTCTTGGAATCGGTTGTTAGTGTGCTAGTTAAAAATTGTGATTGAGAGAGGCTCTCTATTACAATTGCTTGGGGATTCAAAAGCAATTCTGAAAAAATGCTCCTATCAGCATAGTGCAAGAAATTATGGGTAAAACTAAAAAATCAGAAAATGTTGCTAAAAAAGTAGTTAACTCTTCTGCAGATGGGTTATATGTGCTGGATGTATTTTTAATTGATGGCCCCATTACCGAGGAGTTTATTGCTGATAATCCAGTAGTGTCTCGAACTATTGAGATTAAAGGCAGTAATACTTTGGAGGAGCTTCATAAAATCATCTTCAAGGCATTCGACCGCGAAGAAGAGCATATGTATGAATTTCAAATTGGTGGAAATGGCCCGCAAGATCCAAATGCCAGAAGGTACGGTTTGAAACAAGCATTTTCCAGTTCCGGTTTGACACCAACGCCTACAGGCGATGTATCGAGTACTTCAATTGCTGATCTAGGCTTATCAATTGATGAGGCTTTTGGTTACTGGTTCGATTTTGGGGATGATTGGTGGCATCAGATTGATGTCACAAACATCTTAGATAAGGCCCCAACGGGCAAGTATCCTAGAATCACCAAGCGAGTTGGGGCTAGCCCTCCTCAATACGCGGATTTTGATTAGTATGTCTGTTCAAATGTACGGAGTTGTTTTAGAAATCAAACACTAGTCCTATATTGCAACTGCACAAAAGTACAATACTTGTTGCAAGTAACCATAGAGAAAATATCAATCACAAAAATTATCAATACGTAAATCTCGCCAGATGTCAGAAACCTGCCAACCAGTGTTACCTACAGACTGGAGAACTAGAGCGTCTTGCACCGGAGCGTAGACGTGAAGATATTCTGTCAATTGGCTTTCTACCTTCATATCTGGCTGCTGGTCAATGATAGGTTCATCAGCAGAGACTGTCTCGATAGGCGCAACTTCCTCAATTGCTGGCTGTGAAGCAACGGACTTTTTGACAATCAGTAGTTCCGGTTTTTTGATAGGTTTCATGTTTATCTCGGTGCCAAAAGCTTGATAGCAGAAAAACAGATGTAGCTAAAAATTGTGTTAACGCCTCATCTATAGTGAGTGATTGAATAGTCTTTCACAAGTAGTGAAAACAAGGTAATCTGTTCGGTCTTTTAAAGTAAGCAATTGAGTATTAACAGACAACAATTAAAGTGCAATTCGCTCCTAGAGTACTGCTACCGATTGTAACTGTACTCTCGCAAGTAGTACGTCATCTGTAAAATCTGCAGTTGAACACTCACGTTTTCCACCTAGCAAAACTAAGCTGGAGATGAAGATTCACTGGGAGCGACTCATCTACAGTCATAGCTGGGCAATATGTACTACTCCCTCGGCAAGGGATTGTACCAGAGATCGCTGGGCAAGAGCAATTTATCTGACTCAGGTGGGCCCCATGTATTTGGCTCATATTCATAAACGGGTGTGACGTTATCGAGAATTGCCTGGACAATCCGCCATTCCTCTTCTACGGTATCTTCGCGTACAAACAAGGTGGGATCGCCCCGCATCGCATCACCCAACAGACGTTCATAGGGTTCCATCTCGTCCCCGCCGCCATAAAAGGCCAACAGTTCAACCGCAGAGCCAATCATGTCTTCGCCGGGGATTTTAGTACGCGCACCCAGCCCGACGATTACTTCAGGATCTAGTAAAAACCGAACATAATGAGTGTTTTCTTTTACCCCTTCTTTAAACACATCGAGAGGTGGACACTTGAGCTTGACCATCACTTCAGTCGTTTTCACAGGCAATTTCTTCCCCGCGCGGATGTAGATAGGAACTCCTGACCACCGCCAAGTATTAATAAATAGCCGCACGGCAACAAAAGTTTCGACTTGGGATTGGGGAGAAACACCTTCTTCATCGCGGTAACCGCGAAATTGACCGCGAATAATATCATCGGGTTGCAGTGAACGTATAGCTTTGAGAATACGCTCTTTTTCATCTCGAATAGCATCAGGAGCGTTACTAGCGGGTGCATCCATGCAAACTGAAGCTAATACTTGCAGCATATGGTTTTCCACCACATCCCGAATCGCACCAGTCTCTTCATAGAAGTGCCCCCGTCCTTGAATGCCAAAGTTTTCTGCCATGACAATCTGGATGCTTTCAACATAGTTACGATTCCAGATTGGTTCAAGAAAAGAGTTAGCAAACCGAAAATAGAGTAAATTCAGCAGTGGTTCTTTGCCCAGATAATGGTCGATGCGATAGATAGAAGATTCGGGAAAAACCGATGCCAGAATTTGGTTTAACTCGCGTGCTGATTGCAAATCCCGGCCGAATGGTTTTTCAATGACTACACGGGCATTTTTAGCACAACCTGACTTGCCCAATCCTTCTACTACTGGTGCAAACAGGCTAGGCGGAATTGCCAGATAGTAGAGAGGACTTTTGGCATTACCCAGGGCTTGACGTAATTTTTCGTAAGTTTCTGGTTTGTTGTAGTCACCAGAGACATACTGAAGCAATGAGGAAAGTTGATCAAATGCTGGTTGATTGACACCGCCATGATGTTCCAGGCTATCACGTGCCCTTTCCCTAAGTTGATCCGTCGTCCAAGGTCGTCCGGCAACACCAATCACCGGCACATTGAGATTACCCCGCTTCACCATTGCCTGAAGGCTGGGAAAGATTTTCTTGTATGCCAGGTCACCTGTTGCCCCGAAAAATACCAGTGCGTCTGAATGAAGATTTTCCATGACGAACCTCTTGAGGAATTAGCTTTTTGATGATGGCCGCCAAACTGATAGCGCATGGCTGACAACAGTTTATCAGCAAAATCTGCTTGAATACGGGAAGCTGAAGCGAGCAAACAATGCTGGACTTAACATAGGAGCCGATACAGATTTGTCGATCTGCGCGATCGCATAAAAAGCAATCTTCAAAAGAATCTGATACACGACCACCCGTTCATCGCCTAACGATCGGCGATAATCCCGTTCCAATCCCCACACACTTGTGTTTGTACCGCAATTAACGTACTGAAAACACAACTATTAGGGATTAAATAAAAATGTTTGCGAAATCCATCCTTGACTTTAATTGACACGCTGGACATTGCGGGCAGTTATTCCAAACCGATTGGAAACAATTTCAAACTGCACGAGCGTACCTGCAAGCAGGGTGCGATATCCTTCTCCAGGAATGGCAGTAAAGTTAAAGAACACATCTTCTCCTCCCTGATCTGTAGCAATCATGCCATTACCTGTTTTGAGGTCAAACCAGCGCACTACCCCTCGCCCTACTGGTAAACCATTAGCTCCCAAGGTTGGTGCTCCGTTGGCCCATTCTTGCTGCGGAATACGGATTTGTTTAACAGCAGGTGTGTCGTATGCTTCATAAAGGTAGTCCGCTCGTAGTTGCATAATCGCACGTAAATCCTGCCGTAATTCCTCAATTGTCGGTCGTCCAACAAAGAACCAACCATTATAGATGCTGTGAATAGTTAGGTCTGGGCACAAGACAAAGGTGTAGGGTTGAGGACGATAGGCATACTCACCTTCTGTTTCATCTAGAATATTGATCTGCTTGACAAGCGATCTCGCCTCATCACATAAAAATTGCCATTGTGCCCCCAATCCAGCTCGGAATGCAGCTTGCACAATTGAGGCATCAACACCAACAGTGACAAGTTGACAATAGTTCACAGCTAGCTCATTCTGAAACTGCACCAATTGAAGCAGTTGTTGGCGATCTCTGGGACAGAAAAAACCTCGGTAGAAAACTACAATCAGTGGATAGCCATCGGTAAAGCCCAGATAACGATCCACTAGACCAGGTTGAGTAAAGCTGGAAAGCTTTACTACTTCATTTTCGTGATTGGGCAATTCTGCATCAGGAAATGTGCCACCGATGGTTAGCGTAGTTGTCATCAGTCAGTCCTTGTAACTTTTCACCATTGCATTGGAGCGATTGAAACGTCATCTATCTTTGGTAATTGATTACTTACGAATAATCAATGACTATCTCCTCCCAAGTTGGGATAAAGATTTGGGCATAGGGGCATATCATCTTCAATCAGGAGTCGTGCCAGACTGGGTAATGCCTCACCGTAAGTTGGATGGATATGCACCGATTGTTCTAACACCTGCCAAGTTGCATCCGCTTCCATCAGAGATAAAAATACATGCACTAGTTCTGCTGTTTCATAGCCAACCAGGGTTGCGCCTAAGATTTTGTTGGTATCGCGATCGATTACCATGCGGTAAAACCCCAAGTCATGTCCCCATTCAATTCCACGGGCAATCTGAGCTATTGGTAGGGTGACAGCACGGGCGTTAATGCCCTGCTTGGTTGCTTGCTCTAGCGTCATCCCAACTCGTCCGACTTGTGGTTCTGTGTACACGGCATAACCAAGAACGCGATCGCTTCGGGTACGTTGTTCCCCGCATAAAATGGCTTTTAAGCGACGGTAATCTTCCCAAGAAACATGGGTAAAGGCTGGTTGTCCGGCAGCATCGCCGATGGCGTAAATTCCTTGAGTTGTTGTCTGAAATTGGTCATTGATTTTGATAAAGCCTTTTTGATCCAGTTCTACCCCTGCGGCGGCAACATTCAATGCATCCGTGTTTGGTTTGCGCCCAATCACCACCATTAAAGCTTCACCTTTAAGGGTTTCGCCGTTACTCAGGGTGAGCGTAAATATATTATTGTTGTAGTCAACTTGTTCTACATTGACCTGAAAGTGCACAGAAATGCCATCAAGCTGTAATGCTTGTGCCAAGGTTTGACTAACATCTGCTTCTTCTTGTGCCAACACGCGATCGCCGCGTACAATTAGGTGAGTTTCACTTCCTAAACGAGCTAACCCCTGTCCCAATTCCAGCCCAATATAACCTGCACCTATCACTAATAATCGCTTCGGTAGTTCCTGTAAATCAAAGAAGTTGCGATTAGTGAGATAGGGAGTGCCAGCTAAACCAGGTATATCTGGGATTAGTGAAGATGTACCAGTATTAATGACAATCAGTGGTGCTTCTACAGTGACATCCTTGCCTGTGACGATGCGTTCTCCAGTGAACGAGGCTTCAGCGCAAACTACTTGCACTCCGGCATCCTCTAAACGCTGACTCACTCCTTGATTAAAGCGATCGCGAATATCTCTAACTCGCTCCATTACTCGAGGAAAGTCAACCTGAACCTGAGTGTGAATCCCCAGTTTGGCAGCCTGACGGGCGCGTCCTACGGCATGAGCAGCTGCTAAAAACGCTTTAGAAGGAGTACATCCATAGTTAACGCAACTGCCGCCTAATGCATCTCGCTCAAAAAGTACAACTTTGTGTCCGGCTTTGGCAAAATCTGCGGCGAAAGGAATGCCACCTTGTCCGCTACCAATGACGATTAAATCTGCGGTTTCCATCTCTACACCCCCCTCATTCTTGAGCAACAGCGATGTCTACGACTAGCCGCCTTGCGGCTACGCACTCACCCCCAGTTTACGGTCAAATACCATCCACAGAACTAATATAATCTTGAACAACAGTCACAGCGCTCGCACAGTCTGGGTACAGCGGCTCATTACCTACCGCCAGTTAATTTCAGTAGACCGAAAAGTTCTGCGATCGCTCACAGAGCGATACCTAAAAATCTGATTATGGGCTAATCCTTGATCTGGTCTTATTTGGAGAGCGGGTAATCGAACGACACTCATGTGTTAACGCAACAAATAGTTTTTCATTTTACAGATGCGATCACATACTATGGTAAATAGTCCTGAATTTGACAAGCTGCCTGCCATCAAACTGACTCCTCTTAGCTCTTGGTAGGGAAACGATACCAGTTTTAATTAAGTAAAAGATATGAAACTGTCTTTGGATTCTTCTCCGGCTCAATCTCGGCAGACTAGAGAACAATTTGCTAACCCTGACGCTTACTTAGATTATGAATTAGGTAAAGCGGTGCAAGAGCTACCACCACTTTATACAAGATTGGTAGGGGTAACTTTAAGTTTGGCAGTATTGGGTACCGTTGCCTGGGCAGGTTTGAGTAAAGTAGATGAAGTCGCTGAAACTCATGGGAAGTTGATACCTGGTGAAGAAGTGCAACCAGTGCGATCGCCTAGTAGTGGCAAAATTAAATTTATCAATGAAACGAGGGTAAAAGAAGGTCAGCAGGTACAACAGGGTGACATATTACTAGCACTTGATTCTGAATCATCCTTAGTTGATATTGAAAGACTCAACAATCAAGCTGTATTGATTAAGCAAGATATCCAGACTCGTAGCCAAGCAGCAGCAGCCAGCCAGAAAGCAAGCATTAACCAGGCGGAAATTGAACTTTCAGCTTTGCGAGTTAATCTCAAAGCAGCTCAACGGGATGTCAATAGGTTGCGGAGTCTCAGCGGTACTGTTATCCCACGTCAAGATTATCTATACGCTCAAGACAAAGTCAGAGATTTAGAAAAAAGTATTGCTGCCAAAGAGCAAAATATCCAGCAACTCAAACAAAATTATCAAACTGGCCCCCTTTCGGAACTAAGCAAGCGCCGCGAAGAATTGCAGATTGTTGAAAGGCAATTAGCTCAAGCTAAAAATCAGCGTCAAAATCAAATTATTACAGCGCCAATTACAGGCAGAGTTTATCACATCAAAGTCAACTCCAGCCAGGGTACAGTGCAATCAGGTGAAGAATTATTATCAATTTTGCCTGAAGGTAAAGAACCTTTGCTAGAAGTTGATTTACCAAATCAATATCGGGGGTTTGTTGATGAAAAGATGAATGCCAAGGTGAAGATAGATGCCTTTCCCTATCAAGAATATGGTGTGATTGAAGGCACTGTGGTTTATGTTAGCCCCTATGCAGTTATGAAGGATAAAAATTCGCTGAAGGAGGTTTATCCGACTAGAATTAAACTCCATAAAGTCGCAATTAAAACACGAGGTCAGGATAAGTTATTAACTCCTGGTATGGAGGCTACAGGAGAAATTGTGATGCGGCAGAAGTCAATTTTGAGTTTGTTGATTGAGCCAATTACCCGTAAATTTGATGAGGTATTTTCTCAGAAGTAATTTGGTTGAGATAAACTCTGGAATTTGACTTTTGACCGAAGCGATTTTAGATTTTGGATTTTGGATTAAATGAAAATTTGAAATCTAAAATATTTGGTCTCAAGCCTCTGGGTTAACCCAGAAGAAAAACAAAAATTTTTCAATATTTAAGCCTCTTCTTTATAAGGAGAGGTTAATCCAAAATTGAATGACTTCCGCCCTGTTGTATTAGTTATCCAAAAAGTTTATTCCATACCTTCTTCGCTCCGCCAGCGATCGCTTTCCCTGCTTTCTCTGCACCTTGCTCTATGTCATCGCCCCATGCGCTACCGGCGATTCCACCAATAGCACCGCCAACAACAGTCCCAACTCCCGGAAAAATGGCTGAGCCAATAGCCGCGCCGGCCGCAGCACCGCCCCATGCACCTGCAACACTACCTGCTGTTTTGCGGAATTCTTTACCAAATCCATCTTTCTTATAAGCACTTCCTAACTGCCAAGTATCAAGTGCAATCCCAACAGGTGCAGCTACTCGACTAGCTCCTCGAAGCACACCTTTAGTAACTCCAGATTGTGTAACTGTTCTGGTGACGCGCAGTGCCTTACTAGCGGCTGGAGAGTTTCTCACAATATTAGCGCTGCGAGCTGCTGCTGTTCCAGTCCTAGAGTTTTTCACAGCGTTAGCTGTTTCCCGGGCTTTGAAGTGAATTGGTTTAACTACTGAGTTTCTAACAGTGTTAGCACCTCGAATTAATGGTGTTGCAGGTCTAGAATTTTTCACAGTATGAGCAGCATTAAGTACCTTGATTCGAGTTGGTACTTTGACTTTAACTTTTTGCGCGTGGAGGTTATTAACTATTTCCCGTGGTACACGTCCAGACCCAACAAATTCATATTTAATTCGTGCCCCAGGGAACTGTTTTTTGTAGCGTGCAACTTGTTCAGAAAATTCTATATTTTTTCGAGAAATATTGGACGGTTTTTGATAATACTTGCTAGTAAAATCATAATTTTTTACATCAACAATCAGCTTGCTTTTAGAAAAAGGAGAGGGTTTATAAACCCTATCTGCACCGTTCTTAGTTTTATTATCCTTCGGACTGATAAATGTATCAGCTACCAGTTCAATTCTAGATCTTCTGATTCTACTTTTTGGAATCTGCCGAATTTCACCTATAGCACCTTTTACCGTAGTCTTACTTCCGGAAGCAAGATTTTCTAAAAGCTGCTTAGAACCAGCTACCTGAGAAGCATGATCTATATAACGCCTCAGAACAGTATAAGCTTCGCGAGGCGAGGCAACCTGACTAGTGCGATAGAATGCTCTGATCCCATCATCACCCAGTTGTGCCCTAATTTTTCTTTCCGCAAGAGCAAGAGCTTTAGAATCTTTAATTTTTCTCGCACCAGGAAGGACTCTAGGATTGTTATCTAGCCTTTTTGCTAAGAAAAAGTCTTGTGTTTTGAAACCAACAATACTTCCTGTGACAGTTCCGTTAAGCAGTGGACTATTCCTGGTATTAGATGAATTTCCTGACTGAGTGCTACTTTTTTGGTGACTTTCAGCCAAGAAATACTCACTAGGCTTGACACTTTTAGAACTTGGCAGTTTTGAAGATATTAAAGAGGTTTGAGAAAAGAATCTAGGTGAAGCATTAAGCAGCTTGCTGCGCGTCAGATGAGTAGAACCTGAACTCAACTCACGGCGAGTTATGCTTTTGCTTTCACTATCTAGGTGCTGTATCTGAGAAAATGAATTCACCTTATGAGATTTTGCAATCGTCGGTTTCGTCCAAGGAACAGAGACGAGCGTCCCGACTGGAAGATGTCTAACTTCTTGCTGTGTAAACTGACTACCATCGGCTTTGCGTAATTCCCGCCAACGAGTACCATTACCAAGTTTTTTCTGAGCTACTTCCCAGAGAGTATCACCCTGACGCAGGCTAACAGTAGTATTGACAGGCTTGCTAGCAATAGAACTTTGTTTGACAGGATTATACTGAAGTGTGCTACTGAAGGTTGTACGAGTATGGGATGAAATAGGGGGGCGTGATGTAGTTAGCCCTGCACCAGAACTCTGAGAAATCTTGTTTGGAATCGTTTTAGTATCTTCTGACTTCAGCATTGCTATCAGACTCCTATTTTAAAAGTTTTGCTGGCAATAACTTCTTCTGGCTTGTTGGTCAAGCTAGAAATGCAGGGTTTTAATTGCTCCGAACTTAGCCTCTTGATCAAAGGATGATACTAATTTAAAGCTATTGAAAAAACCAAGAACAAGCATAAAATGCTTACTTTTATCTCCCTAGCAATCTTAGTAAATTTGGCAATTTGTCATAAATCTTAATTTATCAAATTTGCTATTTAATAGTAATTAAATAGCATTACACAGTACTAAGTTGGCGTTGATATAAAGTAAAGTATACGCCTTTTTTATCTAACAACTCATTATGTTTACCTTGTTCTACAATTACCCCTTTTTCTAATACCAAAATCAAATCAGCTTGCTTTAAAGGTGCAAAACGGTGAGCAATCATAAATACAGTGCGAGTTTGTGCAACTTCCTGTAAGTTTTCCAAAACTTTTTGCTCTGTTTCACTGTCCAAACCGCTTGTAGCTTCATCTAAAATCAAAATAGGAGCATGGGACAGAAATAAACGCGCTAAAGCAATACGTTGTCTTTGTCCTCCAGATAAAGCGATTCCTCGTTCCCCGATGTTTGTTTCATATCCTTGGGGTAGTTCACTAATAAAATCATGGGCTACTGCTAGCCTCGCGGCTGTGATGATTTGCTCTGGTGTAATATCTAAATCACCCAAGGTGATATTTTCGGCAATGCTACCGTTAAATAGGAAATCTTCTTGCAGAACTACACTAATTTGTTGCCTTAAAGAGCCAATATCAACATTTTTAATATCAAATTCATCAATAAAAATTCTGCCTGATTCTGGTTGATAAAGTCTTTGTAACAGCTTAGAAAGGGAACTTTTACCAGAACCGCTACGTCCAACAATTCCCACAAACATTCCTTGTTTGACATTAAAAGAAATTCCTTTGAGAATAGCTTCTTTCTGGTCTGGATGATAGCGAAATAACACTTGTTCAAAGGCAATTTGACCCCGTAGTGGCGGTAACACTACACCTGTTTTTGGTTCAGCTTCAGGGGCAGAATTAAGAATATCTCCCAAGCGGTCTACAGAAAGCAAAACTTGCTGGAATTCCTGCCAAAGTTGCACTAACCGCAGTAATGGATCTGTGACTTTGGAGGCTAGCATTTGAAACGCCACTAATGCGCCAATAGTTAATTTTTGCTCAATAACTAGTCCGGCTCCAAACCACAGAATAATTAAGTAGGAAAAATTAGTTAAAAAATCCCCGAGATTACTGCCAATATTAGAAGTAGTAGCAGCTTTAAAACTAGTGCGGATGTAGCGTGCAAATAAGCCTTCCCAACGGCGGCGGGATTTACGTTCTGCTGCATGAGCTTTGACAGCATGAATTCCCGTTACTGTCTCTACTAAATAAGATTGACTATCAGCACCTTGATTAAAAGTTTGATTTAGCCAGTAACGGAGAATTGGCGTAGCTATTAAATTGAGAATGACAAAAAAAGGAATTACAACCAAAGCTACCAAAGTCAGGCTGACACTATAAAAAAACATCAATACTAGATAAACTACCGAAAAAATGCTATCTAAAATGACCGTTAAGGCTGTACCTGTTAGGAAAGAGCGAATGTTTTCCAGTTCTTGTACTCTGGCTACGGTATCACCTACCCGCCGCGATTCAAAATAAGTTAAGGGAAGGCGCATCAGTTGGCGAAACAATTGGGAGGATAAGCTTAAATCAAGGCGGTTGGCAGTGTGGGTGAAGATGAATAGCCGTAAAATCCCCAAAATTGCTTCTAGAATCGCAAAACCCAAAAGAGCGATCACCATGACATCCAAAGCACTACGGTTTTGATATACCATGACTTTGTCGATGATGTATTGAGTAATAATCGGCGTTGCTAACCCTAATAGTTGCAAAGCCAAAGATATTAACAGTACTTCTCCTAGTAACTTGCGTTGTCGCCAAACCGCAGGTACAAACCAAGTTAGGTTAAACTTATCTTGTTTTTGAATTGGTTCGATTAACCAAAGTTGTCCATTCCAATTTTCTTCTAGCAGCGTTTGGGGAATGCTTTCGCAAGTTTGGCTGAGGTTGGTAGGATTGGCGATAATCAAGCGATTACCCCTAACGCCATATATAATAATCCATACTTCCTGCTGCCAAAGTAATAAAGCGGGAAACGATAGCTGAAGTAAGTCAGTCGTGGTAACTTGTATCTGTCTTAATTGCAGTCCCAATCTTTCGCTAGCTTCCATCACATCTTGAGGGTGTTCTCCCCTGAGTTGACGCTGTACGAACTCTAATTGCAGAGGAGTTTGTAAATATTGGGCTGCCATTGTTAAGCAAGCAGCAGCAGTATTAGGACTTAAAATAAATGGATAGCCTGACACTGGTTGGGGTACATTAATATCTTCTGGCTGATAGCGCGATCGCAAAGTCATCCAAAATTGATTAATTTCTGCTGATAAGACTTCTTGCCAAATTGCTGTATTCCAACGCACTACTACTACATCTTTGCTAGATGCTACAGCTTTGAATTCTCCAGAAAGCTGGAGTAAATCCCCAAACCAATCTCCTGCTTTTAAAGTTACTATTGACTTAGCTTTTCCTTCTTCTCTCAGACGCACATTCCCGGAAATAATTAAAAATTGATTCCCAGCAATCTCCGTAGACCAAATGATTTCTCCTGTTTTATATTGCCGAGTTTCTGCTTGATTTCTCAAGTGAATTTGTTGCTGCGGAGTTAGCAAGCACAGTGGCAAACTTTCCCACTTTAAATAAACTTGTAAGTTCATGATTCATTTTAGAAATCTACCTGAAGCTGGACATTAATATTTTGGATTTTCTTTTCTAACCATTGCTCGAAAAGCTCATCTTTTAGTTGTTCTTTGAGTTCTTCTGCTAATGAAGCTTCGAGAAATTTTTCCACACGCACTAAATACCAAAGCCGCTCAATTTCTATTGGCCCAATTAACTCTCTAGGTTGAGCTACATCAACAGATGCTCTCAGCACATCTGGCATTGTACCGCGACTGACGGCTCCCATCATCCCATTGAAAATCCGGTCATCTTCTATGGAATACTCTTGGACTAGTTGCTCAAAACTAGCGCCATCTTCCAGAATCTGACTTTTCAACTCTTCAGCCAGTGCTTGCTCTTCTACCACTAAACGCGACAACACAACCCGATCCAGAAATATCTTACGTTCAATAAAATATTCCTGAATGTTTTGTTCTGTAATCTGAGTTTTTAATTTTTCTAACTTGAGGTTATAACCAATTTCTTGGCGAAAGCTAGCATAATCTAACCCTTCATTTATTAGCCATTCTTGAAAAGTTTTGTAATCTGTTAGCTGATGCTCTAAGCGAAAATCCATCACTACTTGATCGATTAAATCAGTACCAATATCAAGCTCATCTATTGTTTGTATTTCTTGCTCTATAATATACTGGCGAATAATGTCCCAGATAACAGACTCTAGTCTGCCGGAAGACTCTAAATATCTTAATGCTTGACCTAGAAAAATAGGCTGGTCATCAGCTGTTAAGAACACGGTAGACTCTATCATTAAAGGTATATGTCAAGATTATATACTCCTTTCATGGTGTGGTGTAATGGGCTGATTTGGAGTTTGGTCGCAACAAAGCGGATATCATCAGCGTTCGCTGTCTGACACCACTATGTTTCGCCTCAAAGTTATTTTTGGAGGTAAGTTAAGACGAGATTTTTTGACAATCAAGCTGTTGAATTATTGTTGCTATGGTGCTGCCCTGAATCGCATGATCCAGTTGGGGAAACCCGATATCTACAAAATTTATAACTAAATCACAATATTTTGGCGATTGCTTCAATGTTGCGATCGCCAAAAATTCCAATGTCCCAAGCAAGAGCTATTGGTATCTCGGCTTAATATCTAAGAGGTTGTTTGAAAAGTTCTTGAAGGTAATATTTTATGCTAATCGCCTCATCGTGAGCCGGATCATGGCAAGATAAATAAAATTCTCCAATGTTTGAATTTTGTCAATAATTAAATCACACTCCTATAGCTTGCTAAGTGCAAAATTAGACATGATCTAATAATCAACTACTTTGAACTTTAATGACTAAGAAGCGTTTGCTGGTGCTAATTTTTGCACTGTTGCTGATTGCCCTTTCTTGGTGGAGTGTGGTATCGGCACGGGCTGGTTTAGTAGTGCGTCAACTGGAGCGAGAAGGAGTACCACTATTGTACGTAGCGCCAGAGAATGCATTAAAAGTACCTGGTGTTCTGGTAGCACATGGTTATGCAGGTTCTAAGCAGTTGATGCTTGGCTATGCATACGTCTTAGTCCATGCAGGTTACGCGGTAATGCTGTGGGATTTTGATGGTCATGGATCTAATGGCTTGCCTTTGGAGACAAATTCGCTACAGAAAAATCTGGATATTGCTTATGCAGCACTGGTGGCACAACCGGAGGTGGATGCAATGCGTTTAGCTACTTTAGGTCACTCAATGGGGAGTGGTGCAGTGATGGCTGCGGCTATTGGCAATGTCAATCGCTATGCTGCGACTGTGGCAGTTTCGCCCACAGGCGCTTCAATTACAGCCAATGTACCTCAAAACCTTTTATTACAAGCAGGGAGTTGGGAAAGTAGATTTGTTGCGAATGCAGAGCGTTTACTGAGGGCTGGTGGTGGCGAAAATCACCAATTTGCTCAGGGTCGAGCCAGAAAACTCGTGATTATCCCCAATGCCGAACATATTACAATTTTGTTTCGCCATGATAGTCATCAGGCAGCTAAAGATTGGCTCAATAGCACCTTTAGGATCAACAGCCAGAGTAACTATGTTGATTACCGTATGCTATGGTATTTTTTACACTTGCTAGCATGGTTAACTTTGCTTGCAGCGGTTTCTCGCGTTTTAGCGACTTCTTCTATTACTGACAAAGCAGGACAGTTAAAAAGCTGGATGGGTTTATTAGTAGCACCTTTGGTAGCCACTGGCACACTGATGTTAATTAACCGTCTAGGCGATATTGATAACTTGGGTGGAGTATTAGTCGGTGGAGCAGTTAGTATTTGGTTTGGGGTCGCAGGTTTAAGTTGGTTGATTGCTATGGCACAACTACAACTGCCATCACCCAGAGATTTGGTCATTGGCATCACCTTGTTTATCATCTTGTGGATTGGTTTTGGGGCAATGGCGCAGGTAGTATGGTTACAGTGGTGGTTGATTGGGGCGCGTTTGCGGATTTTCCCTATCCTGGCAGTTGCTTGTTTTCCTTGGTTTTTAGCTGCTGGAGTGGCACAGCAAAATCTTAATTTGGGAGAGCGAGTTTTATGGTGGCTAGGACAAAGCACAGTCTTAATTAGTGGTTTTATTCTAGTTCTTTATTTTCTGCCGCAACTAAGTTTTATTTACCTTTTGCTGCCATTATTTCCTATATTTATGGCGATTGTTTCATTCTGCTCTGCATTGCTAAATAATCCTTGGAGCTATGCTCTTGGGAGTTCTTTATTTTTTGGTTGGGTATTAGCATCTGCCTTTCCATTATCGAAAATTTAGCCTGCACCTCTTAGGCGAGTATGTGAATGTAGAATCTCCGCGATCGCGCAGTATCTGAATCATACAATTCATTAACGTGAGTTCGACGGATTTTAGGGGCTAAAAGCCTTGTAAATCAAGGATTGTTGGAACTAAGGCTGATAGCAACTCTCAACCAATAGTTGAGAATAAGGTCAATAATTGGCAGATTCAAGGTTTATTGATTTTATTCTCAATAAACATAGATATTTTTAGAAACTCTTAGTTCTCACAAATAATACTGGGTAAGGATTTCAGGCTTTATAATTCATCGAACTCACGTTTCATTAGGAGAAGGCATCTCTACTGCCAAAGCAAAGATAGCAGAACTATTTCCAGTTTTTTCTGTAGTTTAACCAATCTAAACAAGCTTTTTCTAATTGGCTGAGGCACTTAAATGGTTTTCAGAATGTACTTTGAATGCGGTGTTGTTGTTTTGAATTATGAGCCGAAACAGAACTAAGACAGGCGAAATATAAACAGCCTTCACATTGCTTGCCCAATTGAAACTGTTGTAAACCCTTAGCCGGACTGAATGTTAGGTTGAACTTCGCGCAACCGACGTTCCAGAAAACGACGCTCACTGTCATTTGTCACTAATTCTAGTGCCCGTGTATAGCTCCTCTTCGCTTCCTGTAATGCTCCAACACGCCGGAATAAATCTGCACGGGTGGCATGAAACAGATGATAGCTGTCCAGTTGTGGAGCAAGGCTATCAATCAGTCCAAATGCGGCTTGAGGACTGTCTGCCATTGCGATCGCCACTGCTCGGTTCAAGGCCACAATGGGTGAGGGCTGCAAGCGTTCCAACACCTCATAGAGCCGCACGATCTGCGCCCAGTCTGTTTCTTCGGCACGGGTTGCCTGACAATGGAGGGCGGCGATCGCCGCTTGCAGGGCATACACTCCGGTTCCAAAGAGCAACGCTTCCTCGACCAGAGGTAACGCCTCAGCAATCTGTAGATGGTTCCAACGACTGCGATCCTGATCTTCTAGCAAAATCAAATCGCCTGCCTCATCTAGACGCGCATTGCGCCGCGAATCGTGCAATAACATCAGCGCCACCAATCCTGTGACTTCAGATGGGGGTTGGGGTGCCAGCAATTGCCGTACCAGTTGCCCCAAGCGAATCGCTTCGATGCAAAGGTCAGCCCGCACGATCGCATCTCCTTTGGTTGCGGCATAGCCTTCGTTGAAGATGAGATAGATGACTCTCAGAACTGCCTCTATCCGGGGAGCGAGATCAGTCGTCTCAGGTACTTTGTAAGGAATGCCTGCGTCTCGAATTTTGCGTTTAGCACGAACTAACCGCTGTGCCATTGTAGCAGTCGGTATCAGAAAGGCGCGGGCAATTTCGTCGGTTTCTAGTCCACCCAACATTCGGAGGGTCAACGCTACTTGAGTTTCCGTTGCCAGTGCCGGGTGACAGCAGGTAAAGATTAATCGCAGGCGATCGTCTCCAATTTCATCACTGTCATAGGTTGGTTTTTCAGTGGATGGAATTAAGCCAGATGCCGCATACCACTCCAGTTTTTCGGTCAGTTTCGTGCGTCGTCGGAGGTGATCGATCGCCTTGTACCGGGCAGTTCGGATAATCCAGGCACGGGGACGATGGGGAATACCGTCGCTTTCCCACTGATTCACTGCCGCTGTAAATGCTGCCTGGGCAGCTTCTTCAGCTACATCAAAATCTCCGACCAGCCGAATCAGAATAGCGACAATGCGCCCCCATTCAGTTCGATACAGGACTTACGCATTGACAGGAAGTTGACCATGTGCATTCAAGCCCACCTTTTGTTTAAGATGTTCCAGAATGAAGTCACGAGCCACCTGAAGAGATAAATTTCTTTGGAGTTCATACCAGTTTTCAATTAATTCTTCAGATCGCATTAATTCTAACTGTGTAAACGCACGAATGGCACTGAAGAAATGAGTTTTAATAGCCTCAGATGTTCTCACCATAAATCGTTGAATGCCACACACTTGTTTGATAGCTCTGTGGTAACATTCAATTCCCCAATGAATTGAGTGTAATTCCTGAAAATCTGCCAGAGAAACTAAAAATAATGCATCTTTATCAGGCAGGTACATGATGTAATATCTATAAGTTTCGTTTTTGAAACTTCTCCGAAATACTTTCACTTGTCCAAACTTTTTCAGATACACCATTAAGCCAGTCTCTGGAATTTCTAGATTTTGGATTTGGGTAAAATTTTTACCATCAACTGAACACGAGCGATTTTTTGCTATACCAGTTAAAAACTTTAATTCCTTGTTTTTAAAGAACTTCAGGTTTTTATGACTCGAATACCAAGCATCAGTAGTCACTGTATGAGGTTGCAATCCCCAAACCAAAACCTCAGTAATCATGTCTCGTAGATAATCATTTTTAGTCTGACCATCCTGTTTGTTATAAATGCGATAATTTATCGGTACAGACTTAAGAGATAAGTCTGTGTAATACAAAGTAATTAACTGAATTCCTTTGACTATACGATGATGTCTTCCAGAATAATAGTAACCAATTAATTCTGTTAATTGTGGGTCGCTATGAGGCTTATCAATTACCGTGTCATCTCCGCTTAATGTGCCGCCTACTAAATTGATGTGCAGCCTAGCTTCATCAAATAAATCTTTCGGTTCATACCGCTCACGCAGCAAAAATCTGTTGACACTATCATGAGACAAATCTTCCATGATATCTGCCAAACGGGTGCAGCCTGGATACTTTGATTCTGCCAGTAAAAAGAGCGTGTAAGTGTTGAGGTCACACTTTGCGGTCGATGGCTTGGTAGTTACTCTGATTGCCCATATCCTCAATACACACAGCGTAAATTATCCGTCTTTCCAGTCCCTTGCTGATTAGCGATCGCCTATTCTTTTCTGATTTTCTCTACTGCATTTATTATCCCATTTGTCAATGCGTAAGTCCTGTGATGAACTCAAACGTGTCGCTGCTGATTAGCGGTTCCTTCAAAGTTGCGCTTTGTGCTAATCAGCACACTCAACCCTTCGCAATCTAACTCAAAACCATTCAACAGGAGATTTCACAATGAAAGTCATGGTCTTTGTCAAAGCAACCCAAGACTCCGAAACTGGGGTCATGCCGAGCGAACAGCTTTTAACTCAAATGGGGCAGTACAACGAAGAATTAGCCAGGGCAGGTATCTTGCTCGCCGCTGAGGGGTTTCATCCTAGCTCAAAAGGGGTGCGAGTTCACTTTTCAGGAATTGATCGCACCGTCACCCAGGGACCTTTCACTCCAGTGCAGGAGCTAGTGGCAGGGTACTGGCTGTGGCAGGTGAACTCAATGGAAGAAGCAATTGCTTGGGTAAAGCGCTGCCCTAACCCTATGCCAGGAGACTCTGAGATTGAGATTCGTCCCGTATTCGAGGCAGAGGATTTTGGTGAAGTCCTGACACCTGCCTTAAGGGAGCAGTCAGACCGCATTCGCGCTCAACTTGAAACGCAGCAGCAAGAGTAACGTCACACAATTTTGGATTTTAGATTGACCCCAAGCTATCAAGTCAGGGGAACCTATCAATAAATTTTAGATTTTGGACTTCGTCGTGAGCGCTCAGTCGAACGATTTTGGATTTATTACCCGAATAAATTCCAGGGCTTGTCACCTTTTTAAATTTTGAATCTTCTCCTGACACAGAGGCTGCGCCAACAATCCAAAATTTAAAATTTAAAATCTAAAATTCGGTCATCAGCAACCGCGCAAATGATGTTCATGTGCGAACGATCCGCTCATCAAAACCCAGAATCGATTACAAAAGGAGAAATCAATGAAACTCAATTCTTACCTGATGTTCAACGGCAACTGTGAGGCAGCGTTCAAGTTCTATGAACAATGTCTGGGTGGGAAGATAACTATGATGATGACACACAAACAAGCACCTTCTGCCGAAAATGTCTCACCCCAATGGCAGGACAAAATCATGCACGCTTGCCTTGAACTAGATGATCGCCTCCTGATGGGATCTGACTGCCCACCAGGATACTTTGAAACCCCGCAAGGTTTCTACGTACAAATTAGCGTTCCTGAAATTGCTGAGGCAGAACGGCTTTTTCACGCTCTAGCAGAAAACGGTAAGGTGAAGATGGCGATCGCGCAAACGTTCTGGTCATCGCGCTTTGGCATGTTGAGCGATCAGTTTGGGACACCGTGGATGATCAACTGCGAACAAACCATCTGAGCCTATACCAACATCTGTCATTCGTCCTTTGTCCTTTGTCCGAATGGCACGCTTGAAAAGCTGAAACCTCATTAGGACAGGATGTAGGAGGTAGGGTGTAGTTTTAAGACAATTAAATTTTACTTGCCTCAAGGAGTTCAACATCTTCTAAATTCCCCATCGAACGCCACTACACCCGACACCCACACCCAAAAGCCTTATGAATATTGAATTTGCCGATAACAAGCGTGCCATTCGATTAAAGATATTTGCATATCACTGAGGTTGATTGATGAAACTCTATGAATTTGCTCCCACACGATCAATTCGGGTTCGCTGGGTTCTCCAGGAACTTGGGGTGGAATTTGAAGCAATCTCCATCAATATGCGGGCAGGTGAACACCGTACACCCGATTTTCTCACCATTAATCCCACTGGCAAGCTCCCTGTGCTCATTGATGGCGAACATATCATCACTGAATCCGTAGCCATTGCTTTGTACCTCGGTGAGAAGTACCCAGAATCTAACCTGGTACCGACAGACTTGTTTCTGCGAGCACAGCTTTATCGTTGGCTCCTCTTTACTGCCACCGAATTAGAACAGCCGCTATGGCGTATCGCTCGCCACACGTTTATATACCCAGAAGAGTTGAGATTGCCTGCTGAAATACCTCTCGCTCGGCAAGACTTCACCAATATGGCTGTCGTTTTAGAGAAGCATCTGTTGGATCGGCAGTTTTTAGTGGGTGAACACGTCACAGTGGCTGATTTTGTGCTTGCTTACACACTGGATTGGGCGAACGAAGTTCAGCTACTCGCCACTTTCCCGACGCTGGTGGACTACATGGAACGAATGTACAAACGACCAAAGGCATCTGGGCGAATCGCAGCTGCACTTGCAAGTCTCAATCAGAATTCACAATGATTCACAAAATGTCAATAAGCAAGAGTACTCAAAATATGTCTAAAAAGCGGGGTTGGAAACACAATTTTTGAGCAGGCGATGCCAAAGGTAAGCCGCTGCGCGCCTACGCGTAATCTGGATATGCATGATTCATTCTTGACTTATAAGTTCAGTACAAGCATTAACTGAATACCTCTGCTTCTTTCCAATTTTAAGTATAATTTCTCAAAAAGCTCAATTAACCGAACTGGTCAAAGGAAATAAATGCTCCCATGATTCTCTAGTTAGCTGCCACTTAATCTGGCTCCACCCTTGCATATGCATCCAGCTGGAACCAGTTTCTGTACCAATCGTCTGGAATCCATAACGTTCTGCTAGCCTGGATACTCTCAGGTTAGCACTCACAGAAAGACCAATAATTTCCTTTAGTCCCAAATCGCGGAACCCAAAATCAATCAGAGCTTTCCCAACTTCGATTGCATAAGCATAACGCCCCCAGTGCTGGGGTGCTAGCTCAATTCCAAGTTCTGCCTGCTCAGCAGCATAGCCATCCTGCCGCAATCCACCACAGCCAATTAACTCCAGATTGCGGCGATCGACGATCGCCAACTGGTAATTGCATCGAGGAACTTCGGTTGCCCATTGTATGAACCGTTGAAACAGTTGATAACTAAAGTCCGGGGTTACTTCTTGCGGTGAACAGAACTCGGCATAACGAGGATCAGCGTGATAAGCAAGGAATGCAGGCTCATCCTCCTGAACAAAGTCACGGAGAAGAAATCGTTTGGTGGTAATGTCCATAGTCATGTTTTAGGAAAGCGATCGACTCTGGGTTCCTTCACCAGGCGTGATAAATAACACTGAACTGGAAGTACAAACCTTTGCTGTATGCCAGAATGTGTAGTGGGAAATCAACCGTTTTCCCTGAAAGTCTCCAAATTGCTGCTCTAGCTTTTCGTAAAAGCGATCGCTGTTAGCGATTGGAATTGCATTGTTAGCATCATCCAGGACAACAAAAGTTGAGTTGATATTTTGGGAAGTGACTTCACTCATGATTCGATGACTCCTGCTGTAAGAATGAATAACAATTAACCTCAAAAACCAACTAATGCCTTTCGTCCGTCTGCTACGAAGTTGGGCTGCTGGCATACCTATACCCAATCTTCAACCGTTAAAGCCCAGGGGAAATGGAACTCTTTGCTTCGTTGGTGAAGAAATAGCAATGCTTGACAATCTTCTTCGATTGGTTTTCTGATAAAAACACGAAATGGCATAGAGATTCTTAGCTCTGTAGTTGCTATCAAACATTTCGGACTGTGCTCCTTATGTTCTATCGCGGGTTGGGGAAGCGTGAATTGCTTGACGTGCTGAAAGAAACAGGAAAAGAGGAATTCTCATACGCCGCTCATATTCTTTCTGACTTGAGAAATTTTGAGGCTGAGGGCACGATTCTCGGATATGTTCTAGTTTAAAACCAGTCATCCTGATCAGATCGAAGTACTCCTCTAGCGTGCGGTGATACTTCGTCACCGCATGTCCGAGCCATTGATGGCTTCTTGCGCCGGGTTTGAAGTAATCGTCTACAAGCCATGTGGTGCGATGACCCTCTGCTAAACTCGTAAAGTTGGAGGTAATCACAGGATGTTCTACTGAGAGAATCATGCGACCACCGGGACGCAGGGCTTGATAAGCCTCCCGGAATACAGGTTCAAGATTTTCAACATACTGGAAAGCTAGTCGCGAAGCTACCAGATCCGCCTGTTCGCTCTGTGCCTTCCAGGTTTCTAATCGCTCATGATACACTTTGCCTGATGTATTGGTTAGCGTTGCTAAAGCAAGGTCAATCATGGCGCTAGAGGCTTCAATGCCGATGTAAGAGCGTGCCCCTTGTAAGAGCGCTTCTTTTCCAAACGATGCATCGCCACAGCCGAGATCGATGATGTCAAGCTGGTTGAGGTTACCTGCAAGTTCTAGAAAAATCGGACGTTCCAGTGTGTCATTGGGATTGTCAGATTGAGTACGACGGGCAATGTACTTGGCTCGTACATCTGGATTGTCATAAAACTCTTCATGGTTTGACATGATTTTGAGTAGGTAGATTCGCAAGTATCTGGAGACTATGATTTTTTCCTTAGCGATTTGTTTGTTTGAATAGCCCGGCAGCAAGCAAAACAATACCCGTTAAGAAGAGATAAGCGTTTTGAAGGAGATAGCTATCAGCCGTCATGCTTCTAAAAGCAATAATCTCTGGGCTATCTACGATGACTCTACCGCCTTGATTAACCAGTGAGGAGATTAATAAATTGAGACGAAGGTTAACCAGTGACGGCAGAAAAAATAGAACGATGAAGGCGATCGCAATCAAAATTATGCCGATCTTGACTAAATTGGAACTGGAAGAAAAACGTCGCAACATGCTGATTTGTCTGAAAAGGAGAACCTGAGAGAGTAATTCTTGTTTTGTCATCCCGCCGCTTTATCATCTGCTAAGTGATCACGACTCTGGACTGGTTGCGGTCAGGTTTTCTAGTTCCCTGGCGATCGCTTGCCGCAACGCTTCCTCTTTAGTCATGGCTTCAACATAGCCTAACTCTTCTTGAAACCGAGTTGTGTCAATTGCCAGATGATACTGCCACTGTAAATTCATCTGCAATTGAGAGGGGAGTTGATCTCTGGGAAGAGTTACTATCTCACTATGCCAATTCACCAAATTTCCTAGCGTCTGGATTCGCTCCCGTAAAGTTGGAGTGGATGCTTCACCCAGGTTGTAAATGCGTCCAGCGGCACGCTCGTCCGTGACAGCGAGTGCGATCGCTGCTGCAATATTCTCTACATAGCCATGAGAGAAGCGCCAATGGGCTTGTTCCTCCTCCAATAGAATCGGTTGTTGGTCAAACATCTGCCGAAGATAGGGTAGAAATCGATGCTGGCGCTCGCCAGGACCATACATAGCTGGCAACCGGAGAATTGTGGCAGGAAGTTCTGGGTGCTCCATTAGCATCTGTTCCACCAGGATCTTGTCATAATCCTGCTTAAACTCAAAGTCTAACGCCTCCAAGTCTCGATAGGGGTATCGCGTTTCCCGCAGTGGTGCATCTTCAGTTAAGGGCACTGGATCAGGGGGATGGCTTCCCTGACCTTGCAAACCCTCATAGTTACGGTAAACATCTCCACTACTGATAGCAACAAGACGCTGAGTGCAGTTGCTAAACACCTGAACAACATCCTGTGCTTGTGCTTCTGTAAAAGGGATGATGTCGAGAACAACATCGGGAGAAAATTGTTCAAATTGGGCTTTGAAGTTAGGTAGTTGATTGCGTCTGCCATAGAAATGGGTCAGCGAATTTAATTCACTATTAGTGGTGCTACCTCGGTGAAACAGGGCGACTTGATGCCCTTGCGCCATTAATTGGTGAGTGACATGTGAACCAACAAAACCTGTTGCCCCGATCGCAAGAATTTTCATGGCATAGGATGAATCATAGGTAGAAGTTGCTACGCTTTACGCTTTGCCACTTTTGTCAACCAAGCAGAGAAATTACCACAAGTGTCATCCAATGCAGCGATTTTGACCTCTCCCATTGGAGTTGGTTTGGAGTAAGCTTACTCCGCCCTAAAAGGGCGAAGCTTTAGCCTCATTTTTCCTGGTCATCAACAAACACACTGTTGAGTTTGATCTTCACCGCTCCTGCTCCCAAAGTTGAGGATAATGAGCGATCGCTTTTGGGTCTGTTATTTGATTAACAGGTGATGGGAGAGAATGAGGCACATCGCGTTAATATAAGCTCAAAAGGTAACTAACAATGACTCAACGAGAATTTCCTAATTGGGAAGTGCTTTATCAAGAACAAGCCGTTGAAACTATGCCTTGGTTCAACCCAAGCTTAGATCCAGATGTTGAATCAGCCCTCCTCACCCTAGAACTGAACAATGGTTCAGTGCTGGATTTGGGGACAGGGCCAGGAACCCAAGCGATCGCCCTAGCCGAACGAGGCTTTCAGGTGATGGCGACAGATTTGTCAGAGGCGGCCATTAATCAAGCAGCAGCAAAAGCAAACCAAAAGGGATTGGAAATTTCGTTTCGACAAGATGACATTCTTAACAGTCATCTGGAACAATATTTCGATTTTATTTTAGACAGAGGGTGCTTTCATGTTCTGTCACCCCATACCTATGGTACTTACGTGCAAACAGTCGCAAACTTATTAAAGCCTAAAGGCTACCTGTTACTGAAATGCTTCTCTCACTTAGAAACAAGAGAACAAGGCCCTTACCGCTTTACGCCAGAGGAAATTCAGCAGATATTCCAAGAGCGATTTAATCTGCGTTTGGCTCAACAAACGGTCTATCATGGGACACTCGATCCCCTTCCCAAAGCGCTCTTCTGTATTCTGGAAAAGCATTGACTTTTTGCACAAGCTCTAATTGCTGACTTCAATAATTACCAGTCTCGCCCTGTTTTATTTCCTCTGCACCTACAATTATGATTGGTGAAAAGGCAGCAGATTTAATTAAAGCCGCAAGGCACAGTTCTGAACGAATACACCAGGTTGTCAGGACGTGATTGTTTAAAGGAGCATCACTATGTCTCGATTGAATGATAAAATTGCCCTGATTACAGGTGGCACGAGTGGAATTGGATTTGCCACAGCTCAACTGTTTGTACAAGAAGGAGCCAAAGTTGCGATTACAGGTCAAAATCAATCGCGACTGGATCAGGCTTATAAAACACTGGGTGCAGAGACTTTTGCAATTAGGGCAGATTCGCGATCGCTGACTGATTTAGACAAGGTATTTGCCCAAGTCAAAGAACGATGGGGTAGACTCGACATTTTGTTTGTCAATGCTGGAGTGACCAAGTTTAGACCATTACTTGATGTAGACGAGGCATTTATCAATGAAACGATGGATATCAATGTTAAGGGGTCACTGTTTGCGGTGCAGAAAGCTGTTCCCCTGATGCCAGCCAATAGCAGCATTGTGTTTAACACTTCAATCAACAATCAAATGGGAATGCCTGGTTCTGGTATCTATGCTGCCTCTAAAGCTGCCTTGCGATCGCTTGTGAGGGTGTTAGCGGCCGAACTGATTGGACGTGGAATTCGAGTCAATGCCGTTAGTCCGGGGCCAATTAAAACACCTCTGTATGACAAGCTAGGATTCTCTCAACAACAGTTAGGAGAAATGGCTACAAACCTTCAGCAAACCATTCCCATGAAACGATTTGGAGAACCAGAAGAGGTTGCCAAAGCCGTGCTATTTTTAGCAAGCGATGAATCATCGTTTGTTTTGGGTGAAGAACTAGTGGTAGACGGTGGCTGGACGCGATTAATATCAACTTGAGGAGATTGGTTATGAAAATTGCTCAATATGGAATCAGTGGCATTGGCGCGAATACTTTGCAGAATTCTGGGGAGCCGCTTTCAATATTTTCATCGGTTTGAGGCAATTGTCTTTAACTTTGGACGCGGGTTGCCAATAGAACAGCTTGTGCCTGATTCAAGCATTCGGCGGCTGATTACCAACAAAACAAGTCGGAAGTTAGAGGTCGGAAATCGGAAGTAAGAAAAAATAACTTTAGTTGTAGGTTTAAAGCTTACTTAAAAAAAGATTTGTAACGAGACGTGCAGCGCGAGAAACACAGTGTCCTTATCTCAAACAATCAAGCTGAACGTGACTTGCAGATGATGAAATGTAAGCAGAACTATTTCCAGATTTTTGTAGCTTAACCGCTGCAATGCCGCAAAGCAATTATTTTCATCCCATTTTTGTCCAATAACGCGATCTTGTTCGTCTACAATATCAAGTATCTCACCATTTTGCATCAGAGTTTTATCTTAAGCATTATTTATATATTTTGGTTTTTAAATAAATTCTATATGTCTAGCAAAAGTTCAATTACATATCTTTTTATTAAGCATCAGCATGGTTCAGTCATGCGTGAAGTAGAAGAACTCAACTTAAAAGTAGGTTATGGTATAGAAGGAGATATTAATGCTAATCCTATCAGCCCTAGACAAATTTTAGTTGTGAGGTATGAAGATATTAGAGAATTAGCAATTTCCCCAGGAGAATTAAGAGAAAATCTAGTCATAGCAGGGGTTGATTCTGCAACTTTTACTCCTGGTGCTTTGATTAATTTTGAGAGTGGTGCAGCGATTCGTTTAACTTTCCATTGTGAACCTTGTAAGCACATAGCCTATTTAGTTGATTCTTTAAAAACTATTCAAGCTAAAAGAGGTATTTTAGGTGTAGTTATCAATTCAGGTAGAATTCGTGTCGGCAATAATTTTCGGATTCAGGCTCATAAATTTCCGGCATTATCTGAACAACCTTATGAACGCTTTCTAGACTTTATAGTTAAAGTACCATTAGGCAAAGTAGTAACTTACAAACAGATAATTGCTGCAATTGGTGTAGATAACAGTTATCTGCGAGCGCTGCCGATATAGCTCAAAAAAACATCTCCTGATGATTATCCAATCCACAGAATATTAAATTCTCAAGGTCAATTAATTAGATATATAAATAATCAAAAATCTAAATTAGAGTCCGAAAATATTGAAATTTTATATAATTCGGGTATAGACAGCGAACCTCATACCTATTTTGTAGAGGTTGATAAATATCTATATAACAATATAACAATGTGAAAAATATCGGTTTTGACGGTTAACTGTGAACATTGAAAATCATTTAAGCTGAACTTCCGCTTTCTCCAGTCATGACCGAAAACAGGGTATGGGGTTGCAGGTTCGGGGGCAGGGAAAGACTGTTTGCCCCATACCCTACACCTTACTTGCCCCTACATTTATGTATGGATTGGAAAAAAGATGTATTTTGAGATACGTGGTACGAGAAATACAGCGTCATTATTTGAAACCCCTGATTTTAATTATGGGGTTTCCTACACCCAACACCCTATCCCCAACACCCGTAAGCCGAAACAGGTGAAATGCTTCTCTTGTGAATCGAAACTAGCGATATTTCCTAGAAAGAATGAAAAATACAGTCAGCTTTCAACCACGGTAAAACTACTGATAAATTGTACTTTTATAAACAAATGCTGCTTGAATTTAGTCTTTGAATCATCTTGAGTCAAGTCACACAATTATAATCTTCAAGAATGATTCCTTCATTAGCAGAACGTTCAAATACTACTGAAAGATTATTTGCTGGCATTTGATAAATCTGTTTTAAGATGAGATCTTCTGACCTAGCTGCTGCCACTACATCATCCAAGTTACGCACACCCCACTTTTCGTTTTGGGCGCGTAAATATTCGTCAAAAGCTGCATTACTTGGTGAGGTATGTTCTCCACCTTGTTTAAAAGG
>NZ_AP018207.1:8524582-8527291 GCF_002367995.1 Calothrix brevissima NIES-22 | reverse complement strand
CCAGGGGAAACGCATCTTATTTCTTAACAAAAACTAACAAGCATTTCAAAATTATCTAGATAATCACCGAAATGGGTAAGATATAAACACAACAAATCAATTATTTATCAAAATTTCAAATTATATTATATCTAACCAATTCTCTGTTGATGAAAAATAGAAAAACTCACTTTTTTGCTAAATATAAATTAATTATTTTTGAGAGATTCAGTCAAAACCTCTAACAGAATATTTCAGATAATTATTGTCTATCTACATGAATCTTAATCTATTCCTAAAACTCTTTCTAAATATTTGTTATCCATTACAGCGAGAAACTGTTTATTCTTTATGCCTAACTTTACCCGTTTATCTTCACCTAAAACATTGACTGCAATCTGCCGCAATACTGCAAAATTCTGTGGAGCATTATCTTTTCTAATTCGACAGTCATCTTCTCTCAAGGCAACATCTAATATCCAATGTAATGAGTTTTCAATTCCCCAATGGCTGCGAACACAATTGGCAAACTTTTCTGCATTTTCTTCAAGGCTACTAATAAAATAACGAGTTTCAACTGTCGTTTTACCATCCAATGACCGGACGGACTCTACCATGCCAACACTATTAAAGTTTGACCAAACTGATTCTGGGTCAAGCCGAGACCCAATTTCAGTTAACATTACGTAGTGGCGGATTTCATGGCGACCATGCCCCATTTCCTCTGTTTTATATGTGCTAGTTTCAATTCCTTGAAAAGAATTACTTATTCCTGATTTGAATAGTTTTTCAACTTCATCATAGAGATTACCTTGATTCTTTTTTAAGGTGATTACATAATCCGCATTCTGCTGTGTAATTAACTTAACAATTTCTTTCTGGCAACCAATGGCATCAATCGTCACAATACATCCAGATAGTTCTAATACCTTTAATAATTCGGGAATTGCTGTAATTTCATTTGAGTTCTCATCCACCTTTACCTGTCCCAACACTAATTTATTTGTGCTAGCCCAAGCACTTACCATTTGGATGGCCCTTTGGTCATTACTCTTATCATAATAACCACATAAAGTTTTGCCGTCAATTGCGACAACTTCACCAGCCGTTACTTTTTGTATTGATTTCATCCAATTAACAAAACATGACTGGAACTGTTCGGGATTTATTTGTGCAAAAACTCGTGCAAATGTATCATGTGACGGAATGCCATTTGGTAGTTCTAAAAATGTTTTTAACCACTCATACTTTGCACAGCCATATATCTCGATTGCTACCCAACTATCCGCCCCACATATCACTGCACACACGGCAATGGTGATAATGTCAATTAACTTGTGGCGCTTAGTACGATCTATCCGTGGATCTTCCATCTGTGCAAAATGGTCAGCAATCGTGATTTTCGGCTTGAGTTTCACGCTTATGTCTCTTCATTCTACTTTGAGGACGAGGATATCATTAGAGAGCGATCGCACGCAGCTAGTATTCCTGATGTTTACCTTTTGACATCCCTCAATCAGTACAAAGCTTCATCATTTACTTCTAATGCTGCTTGCTAGACAAAATTCTTCCCCTGACCCGTATTCTAGTTTATCCGTACCACTTTGTCACAATTTAGATGCGTTTGCCCTGGGGGGGGACGCTGGTAAGCTTTTACGATCGCTACGGGATAAAGCACATCAATGGTGGTATTTTATAGACCATCCAGAGATCCCTGGGGATAATAACCTAGCGGAACGATCGCTCCGTTTGGCTGTAACGAAACGTAAAGTCAGTGGTGGCTCTCGCTCGATGGAGAGATTTAAACATACTGCCAATTTATTGACGGTCGTACAAACTTGTCGTCGTCAAGGGCGTTCTGTTATTGAATTTTTTGAGCAAGCTATAAAAGCGATGGTTCACTCTGGTGTACAAGCACCATCTTTAATTTCTTAAATTTAGACCTGAATCCTTACAATTCTATCTAAAGCAATCATGCTCTTGTAGAGATTACTGATTATTCACTATTCCAAAATACCAGCCATTAACAATCTTAGGTTATTTTTTTACTACCGAAAATAATAATTATTTAGACTTCATACCTTACAGAATTCTAATTCTTCATCTGTTTGACACAAAATTAAACCTCTATAATTCCATCAACAATACACTTTTGCTGGGTCACGTAGCGATTGTTATAATTATAAGTATGTGACCAAATTAAAAATAAAAACTTTGACATTAACTAAAATTTCTTCTTCATGGCAAACAGTATTGTCTGAAGAGTTTGACCAACCATACTTCCTAAAACTCCAAAATTTCCTATTGGAAGAATCCCAATCTCATACTATCTATCCACCTGAAAAAGACATTTTTTCAGCTTTTGAATTAACACCATACGAACAAGTCAATGTCTTATTACTTGGTCAAGATCCTTACCACGACCAAAACCAAGCACATGGATTATGCTTCTCTGTACGCCCAGGTTTTAAAGCACCACCATCACTAATAAATATCTTTAAAGAACTCAAAGATGATGTTGGGTTTAACATTCCCAATCATGGCTACTTAGAATCATGGGCTAAACAGGGCATTTTGATGTTAAATGCTGTACTAACTGTCAGAGAGCATACACCCAATTCTCACAAAAATCAGGGGTGGGAAATATTTACAGATGCAGTCATTAGCAAAGTTAACCAAAAACCAGATCCTGTTGTTTTTGTATTATGGGGTGCTTATGCCCAGAAAAAA
>NZ_AP018207.1:8074582-8522082 GCF_002367995.1 Calothrix brevissima NIES-22 | reverse complement strand
TGCGCCTCAACACATTTCGGGGAGAACCAGCTAGCTCCTGGTTCGATTGGCATTTCACCCCTAACCACACCTCATCCGCCGATTTTTCAACATCGGTCGGTTCGGACCTCCACTTGGTGTTACCCAAGCTTCATCCTGGACATGGTTAGATCACCAGGGTTCGGGTCTATAAATACTGATTACCGCCCTTTTCAGACTCGGTTTCCCTTTGGCTCCAGCATTCTCGCTTTAACCTACCAGTACCTATAAGTCGCCGGCTCATTCTTCAACAGGCACGCGGTCATCCGTTTAATCGGACTCCCACTGCTTGTAGGCTGACGGTTTCATGTTCTGTTTCACTCCCCTTCCGGGGTTCTTTTCACCTTTCCCTCGCGGTACTTGTTCGCTATCGGTCACACAGTAGTATTTAGCCTTACGAGATGGTCCTCGCTGATTCACATGGGATTCCTCGTGCCCCATGCTACTCGGGATTCAGCTCCTATCCTTGAGTTTTCAACTACAGGACTTTCACCTTCTTTGGTGCAGTATTTAGCTGCTTCGTCTAACCGCCAGATTCGTTCTCGCTGTCCCACTACCCCAACAAGTAAACCTGTTGGTTTAGGCTCTTCCCCTTTCGCTCACCACTACTTAGGGAATCTCTTTTGATTTCTCTTCCTCCAGCTACTAAGATGTTTCAATTCGCTGGGTTGGCTCTTGACTGCCTATATATTCAGCAGCTAGTATGTAGGGTTGCCCCATTCGGACACCTCCGGATCATTGTCTGCTTCCTACTCCCCGGAGCATTTCGTCGGTAACCACGTCCTTCTTCGCCTCTGTGTGCCTAGGTATCCACCATCAGCCCTTATTAGCTTGACCACAATACATTGGTTGCTTAAAACAAACACTAACACTACTCGAATGTCTGTGTCTGCCTGCTAAAATCGCGTTACTATGCAGTTTTCAAGGTTCTGGCTGGTACTATCCAGCAGTCTGACTTTCATTAAGTCCTGTTGCTGAATCTTTTCCTTTGTTTTTAACTCTTACCTTTCCACAGTCTCAAACCTTCACTCAAGACTCTTCCTGCATCTTTTGCTTTGCTTTGTCTTGCTATACTATGCTTTGAGTTTCTTGTTTGTTTCTGGTGCAAGAATGTGGAGGTTAGCGGACTCGAACCGCTGACATCCTGCTTGCAAAGCAGGCGCTCTACCAACTGAGCTAAACCCCCATCATGAATTTTGGATTTTTGATTTGCGATTTTGGATTGAATATTCAATCTAAAATCTACAATTTAAAATCTCAAATTCTTCAGGTGGGCCATCCTGGACTCGAACCAGGGACCTCACCCTTATCAGGGGTGCGCTCTAACCACCTGAGCTAATAGCCCGAGTTTGAACCTCATCATAGTTTGAAAGCCTTAACATCACTGCGACCGACCTAGAGTAGACCATCTCATTATCTATTAACTGTTTGTCCTCGATATTTGAGTTGGGTAGGTCTCCCTAAAAGGAGGTGATCCAGCCACACCTTCCGGTACGGCTACCTTGTTACGACTTCACCCCAGTCACCAGCACTGCCTTAGGCATCCTCCTCCCCGAAGGGTTGGAGTAATGACTTCGGGCGTTGCCAGCTTCCATGGTGTGACGGGCGGTGTGTACAAGGCCCGGGAACGAATTCACTGCAGTATGCTGACCTGCAATTACTAGCGATTCCGACTTCACGCAGGCGAGTTGCAGCCTGCGATCTGAACTGAGCTACGGTTTATGAGATTTGCTTGCTATCGCTAGCTTGCTGCCCTTTGTCCGTAGCATTGTAGTACGTGTGTAGCCCAAGACGTAAGGGGCATGCTGACTTGACGTCATCCCCACCTTCCTCCGGTTTGTCACCGGCAGTCTCTCTAGAGTGCCCAACTTAATGCTGGCAACTAAAAACGAGGGTTGCGCTCGTTGCGGGACTTAACCCAACATCTCACGACACGAGCTGACGACAGCCATGCACCACCTGTGTTCGCGCTCCCGAAGGCACTCCTCCCTTTCAAGAGGATTCGCGACATGTCAAGTCTTGGTAAGGTTCTTCGCGTTGCATCGAATTAAACCACATACTCCACCGCTTGTGCGGGCCCCCGTCAATTCCTTTGAGTTTCACACTTGCGTGCGTACTCCCCAGGCGGGATACTTAACGCGTTAGCTCCGGCACGGCTCGGGTCGATACAAGCCACGCCTAGTATCCATCGTTTACGGCTAGGACTACTGGGGTATCTAATCCCATTCGCTCCCCTAGCTTTCGTCCCTCAGTGTCAGTTGCGGCCTAGCAGAGCGCTTTCGCCACCGGTGTTCTTCCTGATCTCTACGCATTTCACCGCTACACCAGGAATTCCCTCTGCCCCGAACGCACTCTAGCTATGTAGTTTCCACCGCTTTTATTTGGTTAAGCCAAACTCTTTAACAGCAGACACACATAGCCACCTGCGGACGCTTTACGCCCAATCATTCCGGATAACGCTTGCATCCTCCGTATTACCGCGGCTGCTGGCACGGAGTTAGCCGATGCTTATTCCTCAAGTACCGTCATTTTTTTCTTCCTTGAGAAAAGAGGTTTACAACCCAAGAGCCTTCCTCCCTCACGCGGTATTGCTCCGTCAGGCTTTCGCCCATTGCGGAAAATTCCCCACTGCTGCCTCCCGTAGGAGTCTGGGCCGTGTCTCAGTCCCAGTGTGGCTGATCGTCCTCTCAGACCAGCTACTGATCGTCGCCTAGGTGCGCTCTTACCACACCTACTAGCTAATCAGACGCGAGCTCATCTCTAGGCAGCAAGCCTTTCACCTTTCGGCACATCCGGTATTAGCAGCCGTTTCCAACTGTTGTCCCCGACCTAGAGCTAGATTCTCACGCGTTACTCACCCGTCCGCCACTAACTCCGAAGAGTCCGTTCGACTTGCATGTGTTAAGCATACCGCCAGCGTTCATCCTGAGCCAGGATCAAACTCTCCATTTTGTTGAATCGTTTGTTTAGCTCTTAAAGACTGACTTTAACCTCAGTCTGGTTATTTTCTTTACTTGACGCAGTTATTTGTTATATACTGGCTTTCAAACTATAATATTTTCAAGGTTCGGTGTCCCTGACAACGTCGCTTTTTGCGCTCCGCTCTCTGGCACTTATCCAATATATCGAGCCTCTTTTGGTTTGTCAACATCTTTGGCAAAAATATTTTTTCGGGTCTGCTTTTTCCTCTTCTCATCCCTGCCCTGTAAGGCTTTTACGCTATTGCTATGTCAAAAAATATCGTGAGTCAACTCCAGTAGACCGAAAAGTTTTGCGGTCGCGCACAGAAAGATACCTGTAAAATTGATCATTGTCAAAAAAACAGTATTCTTTAGATACATTCTTTGGAAAAACCCTTGAGCAAGTTTAAATAAGTAAAACTAATTAATTACCACAAAAGTTAAGGGTAACGTGCCTATCCCACATTCCGCACTTCATAGTGTAGTACAAAATATTACGCAAATTGGTTCTGATACGAGTAAATAAACATACTCAGAATGTTTAAGTAAGTTGGAATGAAGAATAAACCTAGATTGTTTAGTACAAAGTCGGTGAAAAGGTGATAAATGGTTGGTTTTAGGTCTTTCACAAAACTAAACATACATTGTTTTGTGATGGTGACTTATGCGGAATACCAGGAATGAGACAATCAAAAAAAACTCAAAAATTTTGAGAAGTAAAAAATGTCTCCAATCACAGAAGCAAAAGTTAAAAATATTGATCATCTAGGAATAGTAGCTGGACTAATTGATGAAATAGGAATAGTTGAGATAATTAATGCCAATCTGTTTATAGAAATTGGATTATCAGTGATTAATAAAGTCAGTATTATGTGGGTAACCACGCTTGTGATCAAGACCAATATAGTCTTGATAAGAAACGGAGTATACAATTATCTCATCTCCCTGTTCAAAAGCATTACCGTGATGAAAGACAAAGCAAGAATCAGTTTCTAAAACCTGCATAGCTTCTCCTTTGCGACGGGGAATTATCCAGACTCGAGTAGGTCGATTTGCTTGAAGTTGAATACACTCTGCTGGCCCTCGGAAGCCAAAAACGTAGGGAAAGGGGTTGAACGATACAGGGGGCTGAAAAAACAGGCAATAGTTAGGGGTAATTGCAAAGTCATGGATAAAGGCAAAGCCTGGAACTCGATGTGTCAAATGTTGAACTACAGTTCCAGTACTATCCAACTCATAGATATGAATTTTCGATATTAGACCAGCATTAATAGCAAACGCAACCAAACGGGAAGCTTGAGCAGAGTTACCTGGATCAATCTTCGGATGAGCCGCAATAGGAGACCCTTTACGAAGCAGTCCGCCGAAAGTTTCAATACCCAAAGTCTCTAAAGTTTTGGGGTTGAGGTGGTAAGGATTTGCCGCTTCCCACAGCGCCAACAGTTTATCTCCCCAATATATTACTTGCGTATTGGCAATATTTTTGAGCCGCAAATCAAAGGCATTAGCTAAACAGCCTCCTGGTTTTTGTGTGCCAAATACACCTCGGTAGAGCATACGTTTAGCGGTGCGTTCCGCCAAATAACCCTCAGTTTCGATAAATCGATTCCGAAAATGAGCTTGTCCTTGGGAAAAAGTAATGGCGCAAATCATACCATCCCCATCCCAAGGATGATGGAGTTGCTGACCATTTACATCTAGCAATCCAGGCCCATTGCGAAATAATGTACCATTTAGCTCAGGTGGAATTTCTCCCTCAATATCATCAATTAAGTAGTCAAACTCTTGCTTTAGAGAACGCGCCCCACCTTTCCAATCCTCAAAAGTGTAAGGTCTGAAGTCCTGCATCGATGTAATACATGGATATTGTAGAGAAAAACCCAAACAACAATCAACCGTGTATTACATGGGAAGCTTTTGAGAAAGCTATGGGTGTTCGTTGTCTTTACGTGACAGCTAGTGCAGCAAACCGCGATGTTCTGGTCGTGGCGTGAGGTATACCATTTAACCAAGAAACCATGCGAACAACATTGATGGCAACAGCGGTGATTTGGTGCTGTAATCGGACTTTGGGCAGATTGCGGTAACGTGCTTGCCGTAAACCAAAAGCATTTATTCCTTGCGACAAAGTTCCTTCAACACCAGCACGGGTATTGTAACGCTCTTTCCACTCATGGGGAACCCAAGAGCGCAACCATTCTGGGTTCACCGTTGCTACTGCGTTTAATGCTGCACGCAAAGTTTCAGCTACGCTTTCCAGGCGATTCAAGTTGCGAATTGCTGCCAGTACATGGGTTGAATCGGTGCGTTGTTTTCCTCTGTCTTTGATAATTCCTTTTTCTTTAAATTGCTTTAACAAGATATCTAGTAATTTCTGTTCGGCACTTCCAGAAATTAAGCGGACTCTGAACTCGCATAGCACACTAAAATCAAAGCCTGGGTCTGTTAATTCTAGAGAAAGTGCATACTTCCAATCAATTCGGCTGCGAACTGCATCTGCGGCTTGTCTGTCAGTCATGTCTTCGATATATTGCATAACGCAGACCAAAGCTAACCGCCAAGGACTAAAAGCGGGTTGCCCAAGTGTTGGAAACAGGTCTTCAAAATCTTGGTCGTTGTAGAGAGTACCGATTTCATCCCTCATTGTCATGTAGAGATTGCCTTTTAGGAAAGCGGCACGAGCCACACGCACTGTTTCTTCTGGAATGGGGTCTATGACTTGCGGTTGAATCACTCAATTCCTCCTTCACCGCAGGTGATGGTAGATGCTTGTTGATTAACATCATCCCATTTTCCTCAACGTCTGTTCGCTTTAGCATTTGTAGGGTTTTCAAATGTGAAGAAATATTTCGCCAACAGCATCCATACTCACGCCCCTAAACTTGTCAATGAACTGGGAGTATTTACCGTTGACGATGCTCAAGGTAAAATTGATGGTATTGCTCCAGGTGAAGCAGGTTATGCTCAAGCAGCTTTAAACCGAGCTAAAGTAATTTTTTCTGCGATCGCTAATCTCCCCAATGGATTTAATACCAACAATCTGACACATCTGTTGGAATTTAATTCTGGCGAAAACTTGAGATTTTATTTAGTCAGAAACAGCAGGTATTTTCGCAGGACAAGCTGGTTATATTCAAGCTGCAATTCGTGGGCGCGTTGCAGGTATTGATTTGACAGTTAATAACCAAGGTACTGCAACTTACACAGAAACTTTCCAGCCAGGTTCAATCTTTGCACCATTTATTATTGCTAATGGTAGACCTGAGGCTTTACTTGACAGCAATCCCAATAACGATCCAGCAGTTTACTTCCCATTCTTGGGAGCGAACGCTGATAAGGTAGATCATATTCGCTTGTTAGGGAATAACGTTTTTGGCTTTGAGGATTTACCAAGTGCTGGTGACAAAGATTTCAACGATGTTGTTGTGCGAGTTAATTTAAGTATTTCGTAGTATCAATACCTTTGCCAATTTACGAGGGTTCAACGCTTGTAGAAACGTTATGAATACGTCCGAAAGAAGTAAGCTTGGCAAAAATCTGGTTTAATAAAATAGGCTCAGGAATTTCTGGAAGCATTTTTAAGACTTCATGAACATATCGAAAGCCACGATAATGAGCCTTCATTACATGAGCTTACTTACGTGGACTAAGAAAATTTAGCCCACGTAGGTGGACTTTGTTCAATTAGCCGCACCCTTCTAGGGTGAAGGCGGTTTATTGGGTAAGCGAGGGGTTGGCTATGAGGACAAAACCTTCTCAGCCCAAAGGGTTTTATGTTAAGTTGACACCAATGGGCAGTGCCATACCCCTACTGTCGCATTCTTGTTTAAAACATCACCATCTGATGATGTTATGCATTACCGATTTGCTAGATATTGATACATCTGCCAACGTGCATCAACTTCGGCTTGGGCTTGTTCTAGCAGTTGTTTGGCGACTTCTGGCTTACTCTTGGTGAGCATTTTGAAGCGATTTTCTTGATACATTGATTGCTCTACCGATTGCTTTGGCGCTTTCATATCCAATTGCAGTGGATTCTTACCATCTTTTTGCAATTCAGGGTTATACCGATACAGCAACCACCTTCCTGATTCTATCAGAGATTTTTGGTGATTCATGCCTGTGGTCATGTTGATGCCGTGGGCGATGCAATGGCTGTAAGCAATAATTAAGGATGGGCCGTTGAAGGCTTCAGCTTCTAAAAATGCTCTCAGGGTATGTTCGTCTCTTGCGCCTAAAGCTACGCTGGCTACGTAGACATTCCCGTAGGTCATGACGATTAAGCCCAGGTCTTTTTTGGGCGCAGGCTTACCACTGGCAGCAAATTTGGCGACGGCTGCTTTGGGGGTGGCTTTGGATGATTGTCCACCTGTGTTAGAATATACTTCTGTATCCATGACCAGGATATTGACGTTGCGACCACTGGCTAAAACATGGTCGATACCGCCAAAGTCAATATCATAAGCCCAGCCGTCACCGCCGACAATCCAAACGCTTTTTTTGACGAGGTAATCTGCAATCGATTTTAGATTTTGGATTTGGGCATTGGGTATTGAGAGATTCGGTTTTTGCAACAATTCATCTAGCTTTTGCTTAAGGATTTCTACTCGTTCCCGTTGTTCCCAAATGTCAGCTTCAGTGTTTTGTTTAGCATTGAGAATCGAGTCTACCAAATTACTAGATATTCCCAATTCGCTATGCCCAATGCCCCATGCCCCATTTCCTAATTGTTGCAGCAATTCGGCGGCAAATTCGGCTTGTTTATCTAAGGAAAGGCGGAAACCAAAACCAAATTCGGCGTTATCTTCAAATAAACTATTAGACCATGCTGGGCCTCTTCCTTGGGCGTTGGTTGTCCAAGGGGTTGTGGGTAAGTTTCCGCCGTAGATGGAAGAACAGCCAGTAGCATTGGCAATGACTGAGCGATCGCCAAATAATTGTGTCAATAATTTTAAATAGGGTGTCTCTCCACAACCAGCACAAGCCCCAGAAAATTCAAATAATGGTTCTTGCAGTTGTTGTTGGCGAATTTGGTTGAGTTTTAGCTGTCTGCGGTCGGGATGGGGCAAACTTAAGAAGAAATCCCAATTTTTCCGTTCTTGTTCCCTTAATGGTAGCTGCTGCGCCATGTTAATGGCTTTTTTCAACGGCTCAGTTTTATTTTTGGCTGGGCAGACGTTGACGCAAATCGCGCAGCCTGTACAATCTTCTGGGGCTACCTGGATGGTAAATTTTTGATTGGCGAAGTCTCTATCTTTTGCATCCACTGATTTAAAGCTGGGTGGTGCATTGACTAACTCACTCGGCTGATAGGCTTTGGCGCGGATGGCGCTGTGAGGACATACCATTACGCATTTACTACATTGTACGCAAAGATTTTCATCCCATACAGGAATTTCTTGGGCGACGTTGCGCTTTTCCCATTTAGTTGTACCTGTGGGGAATGTACCGTCTGCGGGTAGGCTACTTACAGGTAAATCATCGCCTTCCCAAATCATGATTTTACCCAGAACTTCGCGGATAAATTCTGGGGCGTTATCAAGCTGTGTATTTTCGGTTGGGGATTGGGGCTGGTAAATTGTTTGGGGGATATCTACTTTATGTAGGTTTGCGAGGGTATTATCTACGGCTTGCAAATTCATGCGCACAACTTCCGCGCCTTTTTTACCGTAGGTTTTTTCAATTGCTTGTTTAATTTTCGCGATCGCTTCTTCTTGGGGTAAAACATTCGCTAAGGCAAAGAAGCATACCTGCATAATGGTATTAATTCTACCACCCATGCCACTACTGCGGGCGACTTGATTGGCATTAATTACATATAATTTCAGGTGCTTGTCGATAATTTGCTGTTGTACCTTTACAGGTAAATGTTGCCAAACAGCATCCGCATCGTAGGGACTATTAACTAAAATCGTCGCTCCGGGAATCGCTGCTTTGAGAATGTCAATATTTTCTAAAAATCCCCAGTGGTGACAACCAATAAAGTTAGCTTTATCGATGAGGTAAGTTGAGCGAATTGGCTGGAGTCCGAAGCGTAGGTGAGAAACTGTCATCGAACCAGATTTTTTGGAGTCGTAGACAAAATAGCCTTGGGCGTAGTTGTCTGTTTCCTCACCAATAATTTTAATGGAATTTTTGTTAGCGCCGACTGTTCCATCAGAACCTAAGCCGTAAAACATCGCCCGGACAACACTATCGGGTTCTGTGGAGAAGTTGGGGTCAAAGTTTAGGGATGTATGGCTAACATCGTCATTAATACCGATAGTAAAGTGATTTTTTGGTGTAAGTAAGGCGAGATTGTCAAAAATTCCCTTCACCATTGCGGGGGTGAATTCTTTCGAGGATAAACCGTAGCGCCCACCAATAATAGATTTTAGATTTTGGATTTTAGATTTTGGATTGGCTTCATGAATGGCGGTGACTACATCTAAATATAAGGGTTCGCCGGCGCTTCCTGGTTCTTTGGTGCGGTCGAGAACAGCGATCGCTTTTACACTATTAGGTAAGACTGCGATAAATCTTTCCACATCGAAGGGGCGATACAGTCTGACTTTGACAACACCGACTTTTTCCCCTTGGTTGTTGAGGTAATCTACGGTTTCATGGACTGTTTCACAACCGGAACCCATAATCACAACAACGCGCTCGGCATCCGGTGCGCCATGATATTCATATATTTGATAATACCTGCCAGTGCGATCGCCAAATTTATCCATTAAGCGTTGGACAATTTCGGGGGTAGCGCTGTAATAAGGGTTAGCGCCTTCACGAGATTGGAAGTAAATATCGGGGTTTTGGGCTGTACCTCGCAGTACTGGACGGTCTGGGGTGAGGGCGCGGCTGCGGTGAGCTAAAATGAGATTGTCGTTGATGAGCGATCGCAAATCATCATCGGAGAGTAATTTTACTTTCTGCACTTCATGAGAGGTACGAAACCCATCAAAAAAGTGCATAAACGGAACTCGCGTTTCTAACGTCGCAGCATAGGAAATCAGCGCAAAATCGAGATTTTCCTGCACCGAAGCCGAACACAGCATGGCATAACCTGTTGCCCTAGCTGCCATCACATCGCTATGATCGCCAAAGATAGATAAAGCATGGGTAGCTAAAGAACGTGCAGCAACGTGAATTGTCGTACTTGTTAATTCCCCAGCGATTTTGTAGAGATTGGGAATCATTAACAATAACCCTTGAGAAGCGGTGAAAGTAGTACTCAAGGAACCCGTTTGTAAAGCCCCATGTACAGCACCAGCAGCGCCACCTTCACTTTGCATTTGCACCACACTGGGAACCGTACCCCAAAGGTTAGGACGATTTTCCGCCGCCCAAGCATCAGCCCATTCACCCATTGTTGAAGAGGGGGTGATAGGATAAATGGCAATTACTTCATTTAATTTATAAGCAATCCGCGAAACAGCCTCATTCCCGTCGATAGTAGCAAAGGTTTTGTTCATTATTGACTCCTGCTTTGTCAGCCAGATGCGAAGATACTCTCATTGCTCTGTAGAAGGGCATAAACACACTTTAAGAGTCCAGAATTTGGACTCTTTATTTCTAGCTTGAAAATACTGTTGACTGTTGACTGTTGACTGGTAAGAGAGATTTTTTCGTGAGAGAATATTAGTTAAATTAGGTTGTAAGTAAGTCGGTAATTGCACCAAACTATGTGCTTTACGTAAACATGCTTGAAACCCTTACAAATAACCAATGACAAATGACAAATTGATATACTCTTATCTCTAATTCTCGTATGATTATCGCACGAGATATTTAGATATGTTTATATATATTAATCTTGTACTCAAGAGCCTAAAAACTCTTGGGCTATAGATTTCAGTTAAGTTATTACCGAATTTTAGGGTAGAGGTTCGAGAATTAATAATTGAGGATTTCTCGATATGTAAACCCAATTTGTCGCGAGTGTTTGTAAATTATGGATGGGGGTATCATCCAGATTGTGCATTTCAATTGTAATATATTATATTACCAATCTGGTCAAAAATAACTATCTTAGCTAGTATTAATACTGAAAATAATTGGTAGAGTGCGATCGCTGCAACACAAACCAAGCGTTTCATAATATATCGGTCTCATGCTGCGAGCCAATATCCAAATTTTTTTTACACTAAATTAGAATGATCAGTCTCCGACATATCCTTAGATTTTTTCACAAATTAAATCGGATTGCAATAGCTGCCTTAGCATAACTAGAGTATTTATTGATGCACAATCCTCTTATTCACTGAAAATACTTAATCTTTTATTCAAGACAACTTATTTTTTTCTTAACCTGATAACAAAAATTTTATTCAGACTATTTTAGTTGTGTATATTTTAACTATTTGTTTGAGCTAACTTATTTTTTTCTTAATCTTGCCAGGGAAATATTACTGGTACTAGTTTAGTTAGTCTCTACTTACATAACATCCATACATAAATCAGTAAAAAACTCATACTGAGGTAAGTTAAAAATTATTTACCTACTCAGAAGTTTTGTTACAAACATTAGAGGATTGTTATGTAGATATATTTGAATTGGAAGTTTCAGCCTTCTGTTCTAGAAACTAACTATTAGTATCATCACAGTAACTTAGATCGTCAGGGAGCGTTGCGTTTTGTTTAATGTATTCTTCAAAAAATCAAAATTGGCATTAAACCTAACGGCAATGTATAAATTATGTCCAAATTCGCGTTCCTACCTTAACTCTTGACTTATCGAGTCATTGTCACAGGACTTACGCGATAACTCTCCCAAACCCTCTTTACTTCGTGTTCTTTGTGTACTACCCTGCGGGAAGCCGCTAGCGCGTCTACGTGGTTCGTTTTTTCATGATTTTGCGTAAGTCCTATGTCAGTTAACTGCACTAACTAGTAAAAGCTACCTTGGGAAATCTTAATTATGGTGGTGGGTTGTTGCTAGTTAAAAGGAAGCGATCGCTTATCCTTATTAGTTTTTAATTTCCCCGTAAATCAGACCAGCTAATACAGTTTAAAACATGGAGATTCTGTGTCATGGCTAAAAATGTCATCATTATGATTGGCGATGGTATGGGCTGGGAAATGGCTCGTGCTGCATCCATATATAAGCAAATTCAAAATGGTAAAACAGGCGCTAACCTCAGCGATTTTTATACAGCAGGTAAGGGTCAAGGGCTGAATTTTCAAACACTTCAAGGCTACGGTTTAGCAACTACTTACGGTACAACCATTGCTGACAAAAACGGCGTATTTAGTACTGGTAACTCAGCTTTAGATGGTACTAATCCCCTGACTGGCGCGAGTCCGGTGCGTCCTGGTTTCCAATTTGACCCAACTTTTAACCCCGGTAATACTCCCACAGGCGGCGCAAAAGTTAGTGATGGTGCTGATGGTAACTTAGTCGGTTACGATCCTGCTAGAGGTGGCGTTAATCCTTGGACTCCTGGTAGCGATCCCGAATATATCAAATATAGCTATCCTGACTCTGCCAATACTGCTACCACTCTCTACACTGGCGTTAAAAGCTACAACAATGCTATTAGTGTTGATATTTTTGAGAAGCCTCTAGAAACAATTCTCAAAACTGCTAACGAAGTTGGTAAATCAACTGGTTTGGTAACTTCAGTTCCCATCGATCATGCAACACCTGGTGCTGCTGCGGCTAACGTTAACCGTCGTAGCAAGTATGATGCAGACTATCCAGCAATAGATAATATCCTGCAACAGGAACTGCGAGTATATCAACCCACAGTCATCCTTGGTGGGGGACACCCACTCTCTGCACCTGGAGATTTGCTACCAACTGGAGTTGAACCAAATACCAGCAATGAATTTATTAGCAAATCTACATACAAAGAACTTAGTACCAATCCCAATGATAATGTCTACGGTTACACCTTTTTAGAAAGAGGTAAGGATGCTGCGCAGAAACTAGCGGAAACTGCGTCACAACTCGATCCCGAAAAAGGCGATCGCCTCTTTGGCTTATACGGTGCACGCGGTCAAAATGGTAACTTACCTGTAAGTTCGGCTAACGGCGACTACAGCACCACCGGCTTAGATATGTTTAGCGTGTTCGCTAACCAAGGTAATGACACGAAAGTCGATACCAAGCGTCCCTTACTTCCAGGGGAAACCGATGCATCTTTTATTGCTAAAGAGGTGAACGAGAATCCCACCCTCAATGACTTGACAAAAGCCGCGTTAAATGTATTACAAAAAGATCCTGACGGCTTCTGGTTGATGGTTGAAGGTGGCGATATTGATTGGTCTGCGCATGATAACAACATGGATAACCTCATCGGTACTGTGTTGGACTTTGACAAAGCAGTCGGATCGACGATTGACTGGATTAAAAACAACGGTGGTTGGGATGAAAACCTACTGATTGTTACCGCAGACCACGATCACTATTTAACTCTCGATGGTGACTTTCCCACTTTAGTATCAACAAAAGGTGCTGAAGCCTTAACCAACCAAGATACACCAGCAGAAGTAGGACATTACTGGGGTTCCGATCCCAATGTCAAATATGGTTGGGGAACTCATGCTAACCGTCCAGTTCCCGTTTACTATCAAGGTGCGGGTTCAGAAGTTCTGACTAATTTTGTCGGTAAAGGCTATGAAGCCTACGGTTATGACATCCCAGGAATTGCGGGTTTAAACGATCAAACCCACATTTACCAGACAATGTTTGCTTCTATTGTGCCCAAAGTTGAGTTAGTAGGTTTTGCTTCTCTCCCGGCTGATACCTTTAGTAACGGGCCTGCTTCTGGTAGCAAAATTTCCGCTAATGGTAGAACTGGGCCTTTCCCCGGACAACCAATTCAAGGTTTTAGTGGTGTACAATTTGCTAACAGTAATTCTTTCTACTTCCTCTCAGATAATGGTTACGGTAGCAAAGATAATAGCGCTGATTTTCTACTACGTATTCAGCGTTTAGATCCCAATTTCAAGGGAGCAGAAAAGGGTGACGGTACTGTTAAAGTTTTAGATTACATCCAATTATCTGACCCAGATAAAAAAGTTCCTTTCAAAATTACTAATGAAGGAACTAGTGAAAGATTCCTCACAGGCGCGGACTTTGATGTTGAGTCGTTAATTGTTGATAAAGACGGTAGCTTCTGGATTGGGGATGAATTTGGCCCCTATTTACTACATTTTGATCGCACTGGTAAATTATTAGAAGCTCCCATCGCCACACCAGACGAATTCAAAACTTTAGATGGTAAAGCACCAAAAGTTCTTGGTCATAGAGGTGCAAGCGGCTTTCGTCCAGAGCATACCCTGGAATCATATAAACTAGCAATTGAACAAGGTGCAGATTTTATTGAGCCTGACTTGGTAGTAACCAAAGATGGTGTATTGATTGCTCGCCATGAACCTGCTTTAGCGATTTTAAATGCTGATGGCACTGTAAATACTGGCAATACAACCACAAATGTAGCTGAGATTGCCAAATTTAGCGATCGCAAAAAAACAGTCAATTTAGACGGAACCCAAATTACAGGTTGGTTTGCGGAAGATTTCACCTTAGCGGAAATCAAAGAACTACGCGCCATCGAACGTTTATCTTTCCGCGATCAATCTTACAACGGTCAATTTGAAATTCCCACTCTAAAGGAAATCATTGACTTAGTGAAGGATGTAGAAGCTAAGACAGGTAAAAAGATTGGGATTTATCCAGAAACCAAGCATCCTACCTATTCTGCTAGTGAAGCTACCTATGTAGGTACTGACACCAAGATTAACCGCAATTTGGGTCAGATACTTATCGATACCCTCAAAGCTGAAAACTTCACCGATCCTAGTCGCGTTTTCATCCAATCCTTTGAAGTCGGGAACCTGAAGGAACTGCATGATAAAATCATGCCTGCTGCTGGGGTAGATATCCCACTTGTACAACTTCTCGATGCTAGTGATATCGATATCAACGGTAAGCTAATCGAAAGCCAGCCTTATGATTTAAAAATCAGTGGTGATAAACGCACCTATGGCGATTTGCGCACCCCAGAAGGTTTGGCGGAAATTGCTAAATATGCTGATGGTATTGGCCCTTGGAAACGCATGATTGTCAGCGTTAAAGGCACTGATGCTAATAATGATGGTAAGGCAGATGATGTCAATGGCGATGGTGCAGTTAATGATGCGGACAAAACAACTTTAGCACCTACAACCTTAATCCAAGATGCTCATACAGCAGGTTTACAGGTTCATCCCTACACCTTCCGCAATGAAGATAGATATCTCGCCGCCGATTACAAAGGTAATCCTGAACTAGAGTTTCAGCAGTTCATCCAACTTGGTGTTGATGCTTTCTTTACAGACTTCCCGATTACAGGAGATAAAGTCAGAGATTTACTGAGCAATCCTGAGAATAATTTAGTCCGCTCTCCCCAAAATCCTGATGTGCTGGCTGGTAAGGCTGTTGCGAACTTAGGCGGCTCGAAAGGCTTTGAAGGCGGAACAATCAACGCCAGCAAAACCAAGCTGTATATGCTGTTGGAAGGGACAGTTAATGGCGATCGCCCTGGTGATTTACGTATTAATGAATTTGACATTGCTAGTCGTAAATACACTGACAAAGATCTGTACTACAAACTAGATAATCCCGCAAATGCGATCGGCGATTTCACCGTCGTTAATGACAATGAATACCTCGTTGTTGAACGAGATAACGGTCAAGGAGACACCGCTAAATTCAAGCGCGTCTATAAAGTAGATCTGTCAAAGACTGACGCCAATGGCTATGTGGAAAAGATAGAAATTGCCGATTTGTTGAATATCCAAGACCCCAATGACTTAAATGGTGATGGTAAGAAAACCTTTGACTTCCCCTTTGTCACCATTGAAAATGTCTTAGTGATTGACAAAGATACCATTTTGGTAGCTAACGACAACAACTATCCTTTCTCCACCGGTCGTCCAGGAAACGATCCGCAAAATCCCAAAATCGACAACAACGAAATTCTGCTGCTGAAGTTAGAGAAACCCCTAAATCTTGCACCTGGTGTCGGTCAACCCTCAGCATTAGATATCAATTTTGGTTCTACTGCTAGCGATGATATTACCACTCAACCAAATCAAACCGTATTTACAGGCGATGGTGCAGATACGGTAGATGCTAATAAAGGTAATACAGTTCAAACAGGTAAGGGTGATGACACTGTATTAGCCGGTAGTGACTCTGCTGTTTCTACTGGAGACGGTAACGACCAAGTAGTAATTGGTGCTAATGGTTCTGTTAGCAATACTAATGTTGATGCTGGCGCAGGTAATGATGAAGTTACTGTAGTAGAAGCAAGTGGTAGCAATAACCTGTTTGGTGGCGCTGGTTCTGATACTTTGCAAGTAGTTGAAGGTTCGCGTCAATTCTTGTTTGGTGGTTCGGGTAACGATACCATCACCAGCAACGGTAGCAACAACCGACTTTACGGTGGTTCCGGCGATGACAAATTATTTTCTAACGTCAATGACACCTTAGTTGGTGGTGATGGTGATGATGTGTTATTTGCTGGTTCTGGCGGTGGTAATCGCTTGACTGGTGGCGCTGGTGCTGACCAATTCTGGATTGCTAATGCTAGTCTTCCTACTAGCAAAAACATCGTCACTGACTTTACATCAGGAATTGATGTAATTGGTATAGGTGGTGTTGGAGTGACTAAGTTTAGTGACTTGACCCTCTTACAACAAGGTAGCGATACCTTAGTGAAAATTGGCAGTACAGAAGCAGTATCATTATTAGGAATTACCGCTAGCAGCCTAACTGCTAATAATTTTGTTTTTGCATAGAATTTTGCTGAAATTTCATTAGCATAATTAGTTAGAATTTGTTTAGGCTGTACTAATTTTATTGTGTGAGGGAGTAACTAACCCTCACTTTTTTATGGCGCTTTGCGTGTTAGTTATCAATTGTCAGTAGGGGCTAGTTTACAAATATCCTCGCTATTCAACAAAGATCCAAATAAACCCGCCCCTACAAAACTTTATTTGTTATTAACTAGCTCTTAAGATTCACATTAATAACCACAAGCTTCGCCTTCTCTGCGAGAGGCTTCCGCCAACACTTCAGTGTCAAAAATTTGTAGAGTGTGCGTCAGTCCTCTTAGAAACAAAAGCAACTAATATCTGTGTCAAGATTTAAATATAATTAGCACAGGTTTAATATTTTCATAACCTGTAAATAATTAATTTTTAACTGATTGCATAATAGATAATATTCATGCATTTATACTTTTAAAATTAATATTTTCTTGTTGAAAAATTCATAAATGCGTAAAACTATTTATTTTACAATTGCTGTGTAAATCCGGTTATTAATATATTCAAAAAATCTTCGAGATTTTTTTGTCGTTATTTCTACAATCTTCAGCAACTTACTCAAAATTAAGGTGCTAAAATTATTGCCTTTATTCTGATCAAATCTAGATTTTAAAATTGTTAATTAAATTAATTCTCAATTCTGACTCAACTGAGATTTTCACATCATCATGATTATTAACGGTACTGCAAATCAAGACGAATTATACGCCACAAAAGACGAGCAAATATTTGGTCTTGAGGGTGACGATATTATAGATGCTACTAACGGTCAAGGAAATAATTTACTTGATGGTGGTTCTGGTAATGACCAACTTTTTGCTAACAATCACGATACTTTAAGAGGTGGGATTGGCAAAGATAATTTATTTGCTGTCAGCGATTTAGGTTTTAATACCCTCCTGGGTGAAGAAGATAGCGATCGCCTTTTTGTTGTCGAGGGTAGTCATAACCTCCTCAATGGCGGTGCTGGTAATGATTTCCTCAATGCATCCAATCCTACAGGTAACAACACCTTAGAGGGTGGGGAAGGGGACGATTTGCTAATTGGGGGATTAAATAGCGATCGCTTATTTGGTGGCGCTGGTGATGATTCATTATTTGCAGGTATAAACGGTAGCCAGTTTACAGGTGGTAGTGGTTTAGACCGCTTTTATTTAACTAGTGCTGGGGTTCCCGATATACCTGTAGAAGTATTGGATTTTACGAAAAACCAAGATAAAGTCATCGTTGCTGGTATCCCAGAAGTTAAGAGATTCCAGGATTTAAAAATAGAGCAAATCTTAGTTAATAGTCAACCAGGGCCGGATACATCGATTAAAGCCACTATCAATGGTGAATTAAAAGAATTAGGGATTTTAAGAAACGTCCAAGCTGATAGTCTCACACCAGATGACTTCGACTTTTCGGATGTCACTGATGGTACAGGTAATAGTAATGCAGGTATTACCATCATCCAGACTGATGGTAGTACAAAAGTTAGCGAGGATGGTTTAGGCGATCGCTATTCTGTAGTACTCAACAGCAAACCCCAAGCTGATGTCACCATCGCAATTAAAAACGGAAAGCAAACTCAAACCAGCGTTAACAGTCTCACCTTTACTCCACAGAACTGGAATCTGACACAAGAAGTAACAGTAATCGCTGTCGATGATGCAATTGTAGAAGGCGATCGCAACGATACTATCGAACATACAGCGTTCAGTAGCGATGCTAATTATGACAAGTTAGCGATTAACCCTGTAAATGTCAGCATTACCGATAACGATATTCCTTTAACGAAGAGTGGGGATATTTTCACGATTAAAGGTGAAAGCGAGCGCGCCAGATTGCAAGTTACTCTCACCGGACATAGTTCTAAACTAGTCAATGAACTGGGGGTATATGTAGTTGATGATGCTCAAGGTACAATCAACGGTATTGCTCCCGGTGCTGCGGGGTATGCACAAGCTGCATTAGAACGTGCTAGAGTAATTTTTTCTGCGATCGCCAAAATTCCCAACGGCTTCACTACTAACAATATTCAAAGTTTGCTGGAATTCAACTCAGGTGAAAACTTGAGATTTTTCTTAGTCAAAAACAGCACAATTGACGCTGTCAAATCAGGAATATCTTCTATAAATAATGTAATCTTTTCCAGCAACACAACCCAACAGATTACAGATTTAGGTGCTGATAGTTTCTCCCTAGCTTGGCAAGATAGCTCTGGTAATAATACCAATAATTTTCAAGATTTAGTAGTCAAAATTCAAGCCACAAATAATCCATTATTTTTAGGGACAAATCTACAAAGTCAATCCCAGGGTGAATTAATTGATTTACGAGAAGTAACCCAACCAGTCAAAGCTGAATTTATAGTAAATCGTGAAGCTGCTTTTGATAACTTTGTTGGCTTTTATCGAGCAACTGACAAAAATGGTGGCATTGATATTAATAACGATGGTATAGCAGATATTTTGCCTGGACAATCTGGTTATGCTCAAGCAGCAGTTCGCGGACGGATTCCAGAAATTAACTTGACAGCCAGAAATCAAAGTACAGCAACTTATAACGATATTTTGCAACCTGGTTATATATTAGTGCCATTCATTATTATTAATGGCAGACCCGATGCATTTAATGATAACAATCTGAATAACAATCCCACAGTTTACTTACCCTTTTTAGGCGCTAATTCTGACAAAACAGATCATATTCGCTTGTTAGGAAATAATGTCTTTGGTTTTGAAGATTTAGCCAATGGTGGTGATGGCGATTTTAACGATGTCCTCATCAAAGTTAATTTGAGCCTAGCTTAGTGCTTTGTCCCATTAATTTTGCTGCTTTCCTAGATCCCCGACTTCTTAAATAAGTCGGGGATCTGATCGCCACCAACTCCTCACTGAAATCTCAATAAATAGTTCATTTTAATCATTATATAAACTTCTGTTAATGTTTGTCACATAAATATATATTCATGATGTTCGATGCATTAACAAGCAGATTATGTGAAGTTTAACGCCCTATTAATTAACAGTTATTAGCTGTACAAAAGACAAAACTTAGTTAAATATATGCAGTTTTGATTAACTAATCGCTCAATTTATCAGTAATAACTTAAAAATGGAGAACAACAAATGAAAGGACGCTTTCACCCGAAAAACAATGTCAGTCTCAACCCCTCTGCTAACGAATCAATTCGTGATGTCATCGATCGCATGGGTGTCAGCCGTCGGCGCTTCCTCATAACAGCCGCCAGCACAGCTGCGTTAACCGTCGTCGGCGATATTTCTATTGGTGGCTTACTCCAAACCGTAGAAGCTGCTAACATCCCTAAAAGTAAAGGATTTGGCGGTATTGGCTTTAAAAGTGTACCGCCAAATCTACTCAACCCGACTACAGGACGTTTAGAAAAGGATCTTGTTAGCGTCCCTCAAGGTTATACAGCTAAAGTACTCGTAGCTTGGGGAGATCCCATTGCGCCAGGTGGGCCGACTTGGCTAGCAGATGCTTCCCAAGATGCAGCTGCACAGCAAAAGCAATTTGGGATGCACGCTGATGGTATGCACTACTTCCCCCTCTCTCCAGGAAACGTTGTAGGTCGTACAGTTAGTTCACAAGCCAGATCCTTAAGAGGCTTTATTAACCAACCAATAAATAATGGCTTGCTTTGTGTAAACCATGAGTATACAGAAGAATCAATTTTGCATCCTGATGGTCTAGATCCTGTCTCGATTGCCAAAGTACGCAAGTCTCAGGCGGCGCATGGTGTATCGGTTGTAGAAATTTCTAAGCAAGGTAAGGAATGGAAATTCAATTCCAATTCACCCTATGGTCGCCGAATTACTGCTAACACCGAAATGCGAATTTCTGGCCCGGTGGCTGGCGATGCACTGTTGAAATCAAAGAAGTTTGATATTAGACCTGATGGTTCTGTTGATACTGGCATATTCAATGACGGTTACACAGCTTACGGTACAGTGAATAACTGCTCCAACGGTTACACACCTTGGGGTACTTATTTAACCTGTGAAGAGAATTGGAATGGCTATTTTGGAAACAATGGAGAGGCATTAGTTTCTACTCCCGGAATCCCAGACTCAGAGGTTCTTGCAGGACAAAATCGTTACGGTCTTTCCGCCTCTGGTGCTGGTTATAAATGGTATCAAGCCGATCCACGTTTCAATAACCGCACCAATCCCCTCGAACCCCATTTATTTGGATGGGTGGTAGAAATTGATCCTTACGATCCACAAAGTAAACCAGTCAAGCGTACCGCCTTGGGTAGATTCAAGCATGAAAGCGCTCAGGTTGTTGTCGATGATAATAACCGCGTGGCTTTTTATATGGGAGATGACGAACGCAACGAATATATCTACAAGTTTGTTTGCTCCCAGCGTTTAAATCCAGGAAATCGTAATGCTAACCGCGATTTACTTGACAATGGGGTGTTATACGTTGCCAAGTTTAACGATAACGGTACTGGTGAGTGGATTCCTTTAGTACATGGTCAAAGAGGTCTGACAGCCGAAAATGGTTTTAAAAACCAAGCTGAAGTCCTGATCAAGACTCGCCAGGCGGCAGATCGCGTTGGTGCAACCATGATGGATAGACCGGAATGGACAGCAGTACGTCCTCGCATTGGTGGGTATAAAGAGATTGAAGTTTACTGCACATTGACCAACAATAACCGTCGCGGGACTACTCCAGTCTCTGTTAACAATGCCGATGGCTCAACAGGAGCAGGTAGTGCGCGTCCCCCTGTAAATGCAGCTAACCCCCGTCCTGACAACCGTTTCGGTCACATCATTCGTTGGCGTGAAGATGGACGCACCGTCACAGCCACAACTTTCACATGGGATATTTTCTTAGAAGCTGGCGATAAAACTAGGACAGAATCAAATCTTCAAGGTAATATTCAAGGCGATGACTTAAGTTCGCCAGATGGTTTGTGGTTTGATGACTTCGGTCGTCTCTGGATTCAGACTGACCAAGCAGGTGATGGTAAGGGTGACTGGGTAAATGTTGGTGGCAATGCGATGTTGTGTGCTGACCCCAATACCAAACAAGTTAGGCGCTTTTTAACTAGCCCGATGGATTGTGAAGTTACAGGTGTAACTAGCACTCCTGATGGTAAGGCTTTGTTCATTAATATTCAACATCCGGGTGAAGGTGGGTCACCTTCTAATCCAACTGCTACTAGTAACTGGCCTTACAGTCAAGGTTATGGCCCATCCGGTAGACCGCGTTCTGCAACGGTGGTGATTACCCGCAATGATGGTGGCGTGATTGGCGGATTGTAACAAAAATTAGCGAAAATCCCCGTTTTATGAGTGGGCGGGGAAACCCCGCCCCTACTATGTTGTGATTAAGCGGCAAGTTTTGTGGCTTTTTTGCGTTTCATCCATAATCCCATTAAAGTTGCGATCGCAGTTCCGCTAACAGTCAGTGGTTCGGGTACTTGATAGCTGACTGTACCGACTGCGGTTGCGTTTACAGATTGGTTCAGCAGATAAAATCTGTTTCCACCTACATCTGGGTTGTTGAGATTATCAGATGCGATCGCAAACTTATCAGCTACAAAATAGCTTAATCCCTGAAGCTTACCATTATTAAAGGTAAGTATTGGGTACAAATTGAAATCAAAATCATCTTTTTCTGTATAATTATTCCCCAAATAATTAAAATTTAAGGCTAATCCGTTTTCAACTCCAATAGTTTCCAGGCCTGTATTGGTTAAACTTGAGTCATCATAGCGAAAAGAACCAAAATATCTACCAGGATTATCCCCTGATGTTGCATTTACTTTGAACTTGTAATTAATAATTGCAGCTTGTGTTGGTTTAGCAGCAGTAATAGTTATCAAGGAAATAGCGCTTGCAATAGTAGCAACAACTAAGTTTTTCGCTGATTTCATCAGAATAATACTCCTAAGATTTAATGCATCAGCTTTAAATTAAATATCTTAGGTTAAGAGGTATAAAATAAACAGTTAATAAAACAGGATATGTAATTAAATTTTATCAGACTGATTATTTGTATAATAAAAAATGGTGGGCATTGCCCACCCTAATTTTTGACTAATTTTTGATATTCAAAAATCAAGATTATTTTTTCACTAAAATATATGCCGTCGCATATTCAGGTAATTTGCTGATGTAGTTGACAAATGCTTTCTGGCTGGGAAAAATACCTGCTAGAAAATCAAGTTGATAGAGGTTAGGTAAAAAGGCTCCGCCTGTATCAGCAATTACGCCCATTTGTAGCTGTTTGGTTCCACCTGCATTATGCTCAATGACAATTACTTTACCTAAACCCATATTCAGGACATCGCCTGCAAAAGTTACTCCGGGTTTGATGGATATTTTGGCATCAATATTATATCCATAGCCTTTAATAGCATTAACTTCTCTAAAATACCAATAACGTTTTTGTGCTGTTGCTTTTAAACCCCTGACATAAGGTATTTCATTACTTCTATCAACGTTAAAATACCCCTCCTTACCATCTGGAAACTTAATTAATATAGTGCCTTGCATGAGTGCTTCTTCCAGTCCGGTGCGAGTTAAATATGCAAGAGGTTCAACTTTGCCAAATTCTTTACCACCTGGTTCGTATATTCCCGATAATACATCCTGCTTGGTATATCTCGTGTAGAATTTATCTGCAGTGAAATTATCATTTAAACTATAAATAGGGATATTATATTTAGCAGTTTCTTTCCGCGTCCCATTGTGAATAAATACCGCATATTTAGTAATTCGCAGTTGGCGTTGATTTTTAATTTTAGGATTATAAGCAGTCCATTTGATTACTTTAAAATTTTTATTAATAAAATTAGGATCTTGTAACCGGGTAGGGCGATTATTGGCAATATCTTCTTTTAAAACCGCAACCATAAAATCTAAGGTTTTAATCACATCGTCTACCGATACCCCTTGAGTTTCCAGTATTCCTTGACGTAAAACATCGGGGTCTGCATTGGCGTGATCTTGGTAATATTTTCTAGTATTGGTGAGAACAGTAAGTAAATCTGCTTGGTTTAATTTAATTTTTGTACTTGGTAACTTTCCACTATTAAAAACTTGACTAGGATTGACATTAAATTTGAATTTCTTTAACTCATCAATAGCTTTATATGGTGTAGCGGCTGAGATTAAATTCTGTTCAATTCTTTGGTCATCATTAACAAAATTTAATAAATTCGTGGCGATTAGCTGAACAGATTGAATGAAGGGTAAAGAAAGAAATGGTTGAGTTAGGGTTTCTGCTTTTTGAGTTAAAGCAACATTTTGTACAGGTTGCTGTTGTTGATTTACCTGTTCATTTGTTGACTGAGCATATAAATGATTACTACCTAACCCAACACATAATAAGGTAGCTAAACCTGCTGTTAGGCGAATTTTTTGACTGGATAATATACTCATGAAGATGGAAGGAAAGGGAAAGGGGATAAGGAGGACAAGGAGGACAAGGGGGACAAGGAAGAATGACCAATGACAAATGACGAATACTTCTCTTCTCCCAAGGGGAGACGCTGCGCGAAAGAGAAGCTTCGCGAACGACTTCGCTCAGTACAAGTTACCAATGACCAATGACAAATGACAAATGACCAATGACAAATGACCAATGACAAATGACCAATGACAAATGACTATTTTAACCTTTCTTCTTGGATGAGAGTTCGTTGATAAATTTGATGATTTTTAAACCAATGCCAAGTTCGAGCGCGATAGTTATTGTCTGGACTAATTTGAATCATTTCATATAAATTCATATCTGGTGCGTTCTTATAAGCAAACCATAATATGACTGTAGAATCGTCGATTTCCCAAGCTTTGCCGGTAATGCGTTCGGTATCAAAAAATAGGGCTTTGTCACGATATATTCCCGGAAATTGATGTTCTTCTTTTTTCCCGTCAGCCCAGGTATAACGATTGATTTGGTAATAGGGATGCGGGCCATTTTCGGGGAATTGACAACTTAAATGAGACTGATATTTATCGAGAATTGTTCCGGCGTTATCTACTACTGTATAAGTACCTCCCCATTCTCCTTCATGACGGACAAGTACGGGCATTCCTTCGCGGATGGTAGACATAGAAAACTCCTTGATATTGTTAATAGTCAGTTGTCAGTTGTCAGTTGTCAGTTGTCAGTTGTCAGTTATCATTTGTCATTTGTCATTTGTTAGAGACGCGATGAAACCTTGTCTGTAAAATGGTCATTCATTCATCAAACCACCAGGGGTCATTTGCGGAGTTGGTTTTGATTAAAAAAGCTTTTTTACGCATAAATCTTTTCAACGCCCCAGGCCCCATGCGCGAACCACCTAAACCTGAAAATTTGAATGAATTTTTTTCGCCTTCGTGCATGATAGCAGTCAAAGCTGCATCGTTAATACTAATACCTCCTGCTTCTATTTGTTGGGCAACTTCTAAGGCTAATTCTTGGGATTCGGCAAATACAGATGCACTTAAACCATAAATTGAGTCGTTGGCTAAATTTATTGCTTCTTCAATTTGGGAAAAGGGCATGATTGGCAGAATGGGGCCAAAAGTTTCTTCGGTCATAATTTTCATGGTATGATTGACCTTAGTTAAAACTGTGGGACGACACCACCAACCGCCGCCTAATTCTTCAACTTTACCGCCACAATGAATCATTGCTCCTTTATCAACAGCATCTAAAAGCTGATCGCTAATAATTGCTGCTTGTTTTTCGGCAATAATGGGGCCGAGTTCGCCACTTTCTAATGTGGGATGAGCTAATTTTATCTGTTGGGCTTTATTTACTAGTAGGGAAACAAATTTATTAAATATAGATTCGGCAACATAAATTCGCTCAATTGAAAGACAAGACTGTCCGCTATTCACAACTGCACCCCATAAAATTGCTGAGGTAGCTAAGTCTAAATCAGCTGATTCTAATACTATTGCGGGGTCTTTACCGCCTAATTCTAAAAATACGGGAATAAATTTTTTGGCGGCAACTTCGGCAACTTTTCGCCCTGTGGTAACACTACCTGTAAAGCAGACTAAATCTACATATTCTATTAAAGCGGCTCCGGTTTCACCTGCACCTTCAATAAAGGTAAAAACATCGCGTAATTTGGGCACAGCATTTAATGCTGTCATTAATGGGGCGACGAAACGAGGTGCTATTTCACTGGGTTTAACAATGACTGCACAACCTGCGAGTAATGCGGGGATTGCATCGATTGTTGAGAGTAATAAAGGAAAATTCCAGGGGCTAATGACGCCGACGAGGGGATAGGGAACGGCTGTTTGTTGTATGGCAATAAAGGGAATGCTAGTGTTTTTGGCGGAGTCTTGTAGCAAGTCTGGTGCTAACCGACACCAGCGATCTATGCTGGAGATGAACGAGTCAATTTCCATTTCCGAAATTGATAATCTACCAGTATCATTAACCAAAGCTTCAGTTAAGCGATCGCGTTCTGCTAATATCGCTTGTTTCCATTCTTGTAATACTTCAATTCTCCCATCAATACCAAGTTGCTGCCAACGAACTTGCGCCCGCCGCAGTCGATTGCACAACTGCGCCAGCAGCTTAGGCGGCGGCGGTATAATCACATAGTCAAATTTTCCTGTCCGAGGATTGCGAACATCGATTGAGTTGGGCATGGGGCATGGGGCATTGAGGATTAGTCAACAGTCAACAGTCAACAGTCAACGGTCAACAGTCAACATTTAACCAGTTACCATCAAATTATGCCTAATTGGGCTAGGCGTTCAATGGTGGCTTGTTGTGTTTGCAAAAAGTGTTTGCGGTCTACTTCTGTATTCAGCATAGTGTTTGGTGGGTAAAATTGCGACTGCATGTAACTTTGGGCGTATAGTTCAAATCGCTGGCGGGAAAGTATATTATTTAACCCTGGTCTTTTGCGATCGCGTCTTAAGGCAGCTAGATCTATCTCTGCAAAGGCTGCCATACTTTCCCCTGTAGTTGTCTCTGCTAAAACTATTCCCCGATGATCGATCATTTTAGAACCGCCATCTGCTGAGGATATGGGGATGGGGATATTAGCGATACCTGCGGTATTAGCAGAAACAACGTATGCTATATTTTCTACAGCCCGGCTAATTTTGGCTGCGTCTTTGGGGGTTAAATTTTTGCTGTAAATTTCCGAGGTGGAATGGAGAAAAATCTCTGCGCCGCGCATAGCTAAACAACGGGCGACTTCTGGATATAAAATTTCTTCAGATGCGATCGCTGCTAAATTGCCAATTTCAGTTTTAGCTACGGGAAAAACCCCTTCTAATCCATAGCAGTCGAGATATTTATCCCACACATCATGGGGTGTGGGTGCAAACATAGAATTTAACCGCCGATATCGCAAGATGATATTTCCGGAAGGGTCAATAACAAAGCAGGTTTGAAAGTATAATTTAGGGAAATTCTGGTCTAATTCGTAAGCATTTCCTGCTAAAAATATACGATGCTTTTGGGTAATTTTACCGAGGGCTTCATACTCAGCCCCATGCATTTCTAAACAGGCTTTATCCGCCCATACAGCCAACGATTCACCTAGAGGAAAACCTGTGAGGAAATATTCTGGTAAGACAATTAATTTACAGTCAAAACCAATAAACGCAATACTGGCAGCGATTTGCTGTGATAAGCGGTTTATGGTATTTTGCATTAAAGCACGAGCTTCAGTGCGATCGCTCGCTTGATTAACTGCATGACAGGTAACTTGCAGTGCTAAGGCTCGATAGGAATTTAAGTTATTGGTCATTGGTCAATAGTCAATAGTCAATAGTCAATAGTCAATAGTCAATAGTCAATAGTCAATAGTCAATAGTCAATAGTCAATAGTCAATAGTCATTTGTCTTCCTTGTCCATTTCAGGATACCACCCAATGCCCCATGCCCAATGCCCAATGCCCAATGCCCAATGCCCAATGCCCCATGCCCTATATTTACTCCATCGCTGCTAATACTGATTTTGGTAATAACTTATCTTTAAACCAGATAATTCTAGCTGGGACATCATTTAATTTCACGCCGGCTTTTTCTAAATTTAAGCGTTCAGAAATTGCTAAAATTAAATCATCTCGTCCTGCGCGGCGCACTTGAGAAAACTTTTTTTGTAAATATTCTGGACGCCAATAACCGACAATTTCTAAGAGGAATGTGCGCCCATCAGGATGAACGAGGCGAAAATCGGGAATCATCACGCTACCAGGGATAGGAATTAAATCGACTTCTCGCTCTAATACCCATTCAGATTTTAAAGCATCCCATTTATCAGCAAAAGACGCTTCGAGCATACTATCGTAGGGTTTACCTGGGGAATAATGAGTGACTAAACCACATTCAGAATTGAGGGTAAAACGTCCAGTTCTCCAGGTATTGGTGTAGGTGTCGCGGGTTTGCAGGGTGGAAGCAAGACTCCAGCGAGTAACGTGAAGTAAGGCGGGGATAAGTTTGGCGATCGCTAATCCGTATCTTGTACTAGGATTAAATAAACTCGTCGGCCCGTCAATGGTAATTGTAAACCCATGATCGGCATCGCCTTCGATATAAGCCATTAATTGAAATAACTTGAGATAGCGGAATAATAGTTTATATTCTCCGGGAACATTGCGATGAGCATTTAATATTAATTTACTGGCTTTATAAAATACTCCCTGCACTTGGGATAAATTATAGCGATGTAATAAATCTTGGGGTTTAGGTGCATCGAAAACCGTCAATATTTTATTTTCATTTAAATCGGCATATAAGCCATTATGAACTTGTTCTGGCAATATTTCTCGTTCTAATTCGTGAGTTAATTCATCAGCTATTTTAGTTAAAGTCGCTTGGGTTGATTCGCGACTAGGAACAGATTTAGCAGATAGGGCAAATAGCCTTTCTCTTAACATTGGTGGTTCTAAAGGACTAACTACTTCAAAAGTGCAAAAGCTGCTTTTGAGAATATAAGCTAAACCGCGTTTCACACGGTAATCTGTAGTGTCGCCTTCAAAATCTGCTAGTTGGCGTTCTAGTATTCCTTGGGTTTTCCCAACGGCTGATTGGAAATAATTAATTAGTTCGGTAGCGAGATTTAAATGTTTATCATCTATTTTTAAGCGTTTGGGGATGATTTCTTCGCCGTTGTGGCGGTGCATTAATAAATCTGAGGGTAGCATGATAGGGACTAGGGGCTAGGGGCTAGGGGTTAGGGACTAGGGGCTAGGGATTAGAAATTAATATAATATTTGCGTTAAGATGAGTAAGATTTTTTAGCTCACGCAAAGACGCAGAGGCGCAGAGAGGAAAGGAAAGTTGTATTGAGTAACTTAAGTTAAATCAGAAGAATCGTCATTGCGCTTTGTGGAATAATTGAGTTCTAATTGTTCCGCCGCTTTCGCACTTTTATGCTTTCCACTTCCATACACAACTTGTAAATGTCCTCTCTGATCCTTCTTCTCTTGGCGTTCTTGGCGTCTTGGCGGTTCATTACTCTTATCCACCCCTCTCCGTCGCGCCGAAGTTCTTTCTTCACTCGTATCTTCAGCCACTACTTCATATAATATCGCCTGCTTATTTTCCACATTTCCCTTACGTAAAACTCTCCCCAAACGCTGAATATATTCTCTTGTCGAACCAGTACCAGATAAAATAATGGCAATCGCAGCTGCGGGAACATCAACCCCTTCATTTAACACATGAGAAGCTATCAAAGTGTTATATTCACCCTCGCGAAATTTAGTTAAAATCTCATGACGTTCCTTCACTGGTGTTTGATGAGTAATCGCTGGAATCAACAACTCTTGAGAAATGCGGTAAACCGTAGCATTATCAGCCGTAAAAATAATGATTCTCTCAGGATAATGCTTCGCCAATAAATTCGCTAAAATCCGCAACTTCCCATCAGTACCTAAAGCGATTTCTTTGGCTTCGCGATGTGCTAACATAGCTCTACGCCCAGATTGCGATCGCGCGCTCATTTGCACAAACATTTGCCAACCTTGAATACTTCCCAGAGAAATCCGCGAATCGCGTAAAAAATCGTTACGGGTTTGAATTAACTCGTTGTATTTTTCCCGCTCGTGTTGGGATAATTTAACTTTAATTTGAACGATTTCATGCTCTGCTAAAGCTTTACCCGCTAAATCTTCAGCCCGTTTGCGATATACTTCTCTACCAATGAGGATATTTAAGTCAGCGTGTTTTCCATCGGTGCGTTCTGGAGTAGCGGAGAGTCCTAAGCGATAGGGTGCGATCGCATATTCGGCAATTACTCGGTTAAAATCTGTCGGTAAATGGTGACATTCATCGAAAATCAGCAATCCATAGCGATTTCCCAAGGCTTCAGCGTGAATTGCTGCACTATCGTAGGTTGCAATTAAAATTGCTGTCTTATCTTTAGAACCACCCCCCAATAAACCTACCTCCGCATCGGGAAATGCTGCGACTAGATGGGCATACCATTGATGCATTAAATCCAAAGTTGGGACTACAATCAGCGTACTGCGGGGTGTGGCTTGCATTGCCATTTGCGCTAAATAAGTCTTACCTGCTGCGGTAGGAAGTACCACCACCCCTTGTCTCCCTGCGAGTTTCCACGCTGCTAAGGCTTCACTTTGATGGGGGTAAGGTTCCATTTCCATCGTGGCGACTAAATCTAAGGCGTAAAATTCCTTAGCTTCATCGATAAAGTAAGCCTCTTGTGCTTGCAGTGCTTCTACTAAAGAACGATACTGAATTGCAGGTACGCGAAATTTTTCCACTCTATCATCCCAGGTAGCGTAGTCCATCCAGGCTTTACCTTTTGGTGGGGGATGTAGTATGAGTGTACCGCGATCGAAAGTTAATGTAGGGGTGCGAGCCATTTAGCGCCTTATCGCAACGGTTTCACATTTATCTACTAATAACGCAAAATGTACTTAGTTGGATATGGCCATGTAAAATCCCCTCATATCCAAAGAACTTCTAATTACAAAATCCACTAGTTTGGCACAGATATACTTAAAAATATTTTATACCTTTATGAAAATTTAACAATCTAGATGCTACTTTATAGTAAATTTACATACATCGGTAGAATTGTAAAAATTAAATTAAGTATTTTATACTATCCCAAAATATACCGACTAAATGTGTTTAAATGAGTTCTTAGGTTAGGATTTGCGGCAAAAACATCTAAATTTCACTGTTTCCGGAATTAATCGGGCGGGCTAGAGTTCTCAACATCAACTGCATCTACTTTGAAAACTGTAGTTTTTTTGTCATTAGGTTATTAGGGTAAAGCAGATCGCTGAAGCAAAAACTAAATATGATGTCAGCTGTCAAAAGCCTGCTTTTCTATCTGGAATTGCTGGAAGTGAAATTTGGCAATGACAACTACAAATACTGAATCTGAGGAATTGCTTCTGAGATATTAGTATGGTGTTTATTTATAAAATATTAAGATTTTTATCTTGATAAAGATGACATTTACCATTTGTTATATATAGATGTTGTTTATTTTTCTTTATTGAAGCTGAGTTTTTAAGTTAAATTAACAACTACACAGGGAATATGACTAGTTTTCAGGATGCATTTATTTCATATGGTAGAGCAGATAGTAAAGCATTTGCTACTTATCTCCATAGTCGGTTGATAGAACAAGGACTGAAGATTTGGTTTGACCAAAACGATATTCCTTTGGGTGTTGATTTTCAAAATCAAATTGATGACGGCATTGAAAAGTCAGACAATTTTCTATTTATTATTGCACCCCATTCGATTAACTCACCTTATTGTCGCAAAGAAATTGAGTTAGCAATTCGCTGCAATAAACGCATTATTCCAGTGTTGCATACCGAGGAAATTACTCAAGAAACCTGGCAAAAACGCAACCCCCAACGCCCTGCAAGTGAGTGGGAACCCTATAAAGCAAAGGGATTACACTCTAGTTATCCTAATATGCATCCGGCAATTGGTAAAATTAATTGGGTATATTTCCGCGAAGGTATAGATGATTTTGAAAAATCTTTTGCCGGACTATTAGAAATATTTGCGCGTCACAAAAAATATGTGCAGGATCACACATATTTATTAGATAGAGCACTAGAGTGGAACCGCAATCAAAAACAGTCATCTTATTTATTAATTGGCGAAAAACGGGTAGAGGCTGAAAACTGGTTAAAAATCAAATTTAAAGACGAGCAACCACCATGCGAACCCACAAATTTACACTGTGATTTTATTTGTGAAAGTATCAAGAATGCCAATAACCTGATGACTCAGGTGTTCCTTTCTTACTCAGAAAAAGAAAGGGACTTTATGGAGAAAATTGCCGCAACTTTAAGAAGGGAAGCTTTTACTGTTTGGACAAACAAAACAGATATTAAAACGGGAGTAGATTTTGTAGAAGCAATTTACCGAGGGATTGAAGAAGCAGATAACTTAGTTTATTTGATGTCGGTAGCATCTTTACAATCAGAATATTGTCAGCAAGAAATATCTCATGCTTTGTCTCTCAATAAGCGGATTGTTCCTATTTTGGTAGAGGAATTAGACTTAGAAAAAGTTCCGCCAGAATTACGTAGTTTGCAATTTATCAACTTTGCAGATCATCAAGAAGAAGATAAATATCGTGCTGATGCGGCGAAGTTAATTAATGTCCTGCGTCAAGATGCACTGTACTACGAACAGCATAAAATTTTACTTGCCAAGGCGTTAAAGTGGGAACGCCAAAAGCACAATCCTAGTATTTTATTACGCGGCTACAATCTCCGGAATGCGGAAGCCTGGTTGAAGGTAGCAAAACAAAGAACACAGCATTTACCGACACCTTTACAAGCAGAATTTATCGCGGAAAGCCTCAAGCAACCGCCAAATGCAGCCATTGACGTATTTATTTCCTACTCCCGTGCTGATTCGGAATTTACCCGGAAGCTGAACGATACATTACAAATTCAAAATAAGACGACTTGGTTCGATCAAGAAAGTATAGCTTCGGGAAGTGACTTTCAGCAGGAAATTTATCGAGGAATTGAAACTTCTAACAACTTCTTATTTATTATTTCTCCTAATTCGATCAATTCGCCTTACTGTGCGGATGAAGTGGAATATGCAATGCAACTGAATAAGCGGATTGTTACCGTCTTATGTCGCGAAGTCGAGCCGAGTAAACTTCATCCAGGGTTAGCAAAAGTCCAGTGGATTGATTTTCGTAAGCATGGAGGCGACTTTCTCACCAACTTTGGCGAACTCACCAGAACCCTAGATACAGATCCAGAATACCTGCGATCGCACACTCGTCTATTGCTCAAAGCCAAAGAATGGGAACAACACGGACGAGATGACGCTTTCTTGTTGCGGGGTAAGGATTTAGCTGCATCTGTGACATGGTTAAACGAATCCCAAACCAAAGAGCCACACCCCACCCCTCTACAGTTAGAATATCTTGATGCTAGTCGCGCCCTACCCCATCGCAAAATCAAGGCTCGCACCGTATTACTGACTAGTTTAGCTGTGACAATGTTGATGTTTATCGGGCGACATTTTGCTGTCACCGAACCATTAGAATTAGCAGCTTACGATCAGCTGATGCGATCGCGTCCTGATGAAACTCAAGATCAGCGATTTTTAATGGTAGATGTCGATCCAGAAAGTATTGACAAATTGAACGAAATACCCAAGTATCAGGGCGGACAAGGCTCAATTGCCGATTCAGCCTTAGATGATTTATTCAAAACCCTCTCAAAGGCAAAACCCAGAGTCATTGGCTTAGATTTTATCCGCAATTTTCCTGCCAAAGGTAGTTTAGCCCAGGGTCTCAGGCAAACTCAAAATCTAATTGCCATCTGTAAACATAGTTATTATGACAATGAGCGGGATGTATTAATTCCCGGCTATAAGCAACCGCCAGAATTACCATTAAAACAAGTAGGGTTTAATGACTTAGTTGATGAAGATATCAATGGTGGTCGGTTTATACGGCGCAGTCTTTTGATGCAAAAACCAGACCCCGACTATTGCAACTCAAGGGAAGCCTTCAGTTTAGTAATTGCTCGTCGCTATTTAGAAGCCCAGAACCAGCAATATCTCTCTCCCTTAGATTTAAAAACTAAAAAATATGTGCGGAATATGCAGTTTGGCAAAACCCAGATTCCCCGTCTGGTGGGAAATGGTGGTGGTTACCAAATCCCCAATGAGCGGCTGTTGGGGTATCAAACGATGCTCAAATACCGTATCCATAAGGGCGATCCCAATAAATTTGCCCCTAGAGTCAGTATTTTAGATCTGATTAACAATAAGGTTCCTGCCGAGCAAATTAGAAATCGGATTGTACTGATTGGAATTACTGACAGAGGCGCTAGACAAGCAGACTACTTTAATACACCACATGGAGATATGCCCGGTATCACCTTGCACGGGCAAATGATTAGTCAAATACTCAGTGCCGTTTTAGACAATCGTCCCTTGATTTGGTGGTGGTCTGTTGAATATGAAATGTTGTGGATATTTGGCTGGTCTTTAGTCGGCGGGATCGTTTGTTGGCGATCGCCAAAAACACTGTATTTAGTCATCGGTGCGATCGCTTCTCTTGGCTGTCTCTACACTGCTGGCTATCTCATTCTAGTTTTCCAAAGCGCTTGGGTGCCTATCATCCAGCCTGCGATCGCATTAATTGCTACAGGGGCTGGAGTTGTTTATTTAACTTATCAATTACGCAAAGTTTAAATTATTTAGGAGTTAATTCCATGATCGAGCTTAAATCTAAGTTATGGCGACAGCTAATTACTATCTGCACCATGACAACTGTATTTTCTGGTAGCTTGCTGTCTGTCATATCTCTCTCACCAACAGTAGCTAGGGCTGGCGATATCAACAGCGAAGCACGTCCTCCCGGACGATCAAATGGTGGAGGAAATCGTTCCCAATGCTCCGAACTCCAGAACGATAACCTCATGGCGTTAGTGCCTGACAATAATGAGATATTGACTACTAAAGAGCATCCTGACTTTTGGTTTTATATACCCTTTGCTAAGTCTCCTGACTCTTTACCAGCAACATTTAGGCTTTTGGATGAAGAGAAAAATTCTGTTTTGTCACAACCATTGAAACTATCTTTACCTGAGAAAAAAGGTATTGCGAAACTTTCTCTACCCTCTACCGAAAAACCACTCGTTGTTGGTAAACGCTATCACTGGTATTTCAACATTGCTTGTTTAGATGATCAAGGTTCATCAAGCAACATCTTCGTTGATGGTTGGATTAAACGGGTTGAACCTAATTCCACCTTAGTAGAGCGTCTGAAGCAAACAAAACCTCAAGATAAATACCGTCTTTATGCTGAAAATAACATTTGGGCTGAAGCCATCAGCGAACTTGCAGAGTATCGCAATATTCATCAACAAGAATGGGTGAAAATGCTCTCGCCATATAAACTGGAAAAGGCTGCTTCAGAACCGATATCTGAACTCAAACCTTAACACCAATTTGATTAGATCGGGCGATAAATTGTACGGGCAAGGCACATAGGTGTCAACTTAATGTGAAAGCTATATAGGGCAGGCGTTGTGCAAAACCCTCTCGCCCTCATCCCCTAACCCCTTCTCCCCAAGGAGAAGGGGAATTGGATCTCTAGCTCCCCTCTCCCCAGGGGAGAGGGGCTGGGGGTGAGGGCGAAACCTTTTCACCAAGAGGGTTTCGCGTTAAGTTGACACAGGTGGACATTGCCTTGCCCCTATTGCAGATGATCAATTTTTATACATTGCTAATAATTGAGGAATGTAATCGTAGCCATCTACGCCAATAACTGCAATAATTTTTGGGCGATTTTGCTGGAGGAAATTGGTAAAGGTTTCCTCGCCTATTTGCCCTTGTAAAATTGTTAATAGTCCGGCTGCTTGTCGCCATTCACGGGAAGCAATTTGCTCTAAAAGATACATCCCTAAACTACCAGTGTAAATTGTTTTTTCAAAATTTTGCAGTTGATAATAAGCCTCGGCTAAGTAAGCTAAATTGCGTCCTTGGAGATATAAATCTCCAGATATTTGTGCTGTTTTAAAACCTTCTTCTAAATATTTAATCGCAATTTGTGATTCGCCAATTACTAAATGGGCAATTCCTAAGCTACTAAAACACAAGGCTTTACTTTGAATATCACCTAATTGTTCGGTTAATTTTAAACCTTGTTGTAAATAGTTAATTGCCATTTCATAGGTTTCTGGTTCTAGCTGTTCTAGTTCTTGGGCGTGCATAACTTCGCTGTAGCCTAAGTTAATTAAGGCGTTGGCTTCGCCAGTGCGTAGGCTTTGCCCGCCGTAGGCATCGCCTACTTGACGACTCAGAATTAAGGCACGTTGGCTGTGGTTAATGGCTTCTACGTAATCTTGCTCTTGCACGTAGGTACGGCTGAGGTGATTGAGATTGGCAATTTCACAGGGGCGATCGCCTGCATTTCTGGCGATTTCTAATGCTTGTTGATGAAATTCGATAGAACGTTGATATTGTCCTAGAGCACGTTGTGAATAGCCTAATAACGTTAATATTCGCGCTTTTTCTTGAGTTTTCTCGACTCTCCGCAGTGGTTCGTCTAAATAATCTAAAGCATCGCGCAAATAGTTGCCGGAAAATGAAGCGAAAATCCCGCCGTAAAGGGGAAAATAAGGACGCAGGGCAAAATTGCGGAGAATTTGCAGCATGACTTGCGATGCGCCATTGCTGTAAACTGGCGCTAGGTTGTGAAAACCGCTAGCTAATTGACTCCAAATCACTGCAAAGGTTAAATAAGTAGAAATCGATAACTTAGAACCAGCTTGCACATTGTAAGCTTGTTGGTCAAACCAGTTAACTAAACCCCTTTGCAAATATTGCAGAGTTAACGCCATTTCTACCCATTCACTCAAGGTAATTTGCTGGTTAGCGGCGAATTCAATTGCCGAACCTTCCGTTGCTAAGGTACGCAATAGGGTATGCGGTACTTGGCTATTTACCTGCTTTGCCCAAGTTGCCCAAGGGCCGCTTTCTCCAGGTACGCCACCAAACCCTAGTGATTGATTTTGCTCGTACATCCAGCTAACTAAATGTTCTTGCAATCGCTGCCAAGCTGCTAAACCTCGGTTAATTCCGTCGGATATATGTTGTAAATCTGATTCTGGCTGAGAAAATTGCTGTATAGATTTTGACAACTGTTGTAGCTGTTGAGAATTGAGGGGCTGCTTTTGATTAGGATCGGTAAATCTAAGAAATGTTGCTAGCCGTTCATCAGCTGGGGCTGTGGTAATTTCTTTTACAGCAGAAACGATCGCTTCTGTAGCTTTGTTGTGTTCTTGCCACCTTTGCCATTGAGTTTGAATAGTCTTAATTGCTCTTAAACTGCGGGTAGCCTTAGCTTTTTTGAGTTCATCCTTTTCCCCATCTACTTGGTTTTGGATGGCTGTAGAGCGATCGCTCAAAACTAACTCAAATACTTCGCCTGTCCCAGGATTCACCCCTTTGAGCAACATTTGATACACCTGCTCTACAGAGCTAATTTTGCCCTTGAGGGTGGTGTCCACAATTTCGTCGATTAAAGCCAGGTAGCGATCGCGCAATGGCAGAGAGTCTGACACTTTAGCTACTGATGAATGTACGTCATCTTTATTTTAATTGTTGTCGCGGCAGAAGGAGCAGGGAGCAAGGGAAGGGGGACAAGGGAGACAAGGGAGACAAGGGAGACAACTGACAACTGACAACTGACTAATGACTAATAACTTTCATCGGCAAATTCACAATAAATGTTGCGCCTTTGCCAATTCCCTGGCTTTGGGCTTCGACTGTACCGCCATGCAATTCTACGAGATGGCGAACTATCGCTAATCCTAATCCTAATCCGCCGTGCGATCGCGTGCTGGAACTGTCGGCTTGGCGAAAGCGTTCAAATACATGGGGGAGGAAATCAGGGGCAATTCCGCCGCCTGTGTCGCTGACTCGCAATTGAATGCGATCGTCTAGGCGTTCTAGCTGCACTTCAACTCTACCGCCTTTGGGTGTGAATTTGACGGCGTTGGAAAGGAGATTCCAAAAGATTTGTTGCAATCGGTTGACATCTCCCATTACTACCCCCACTGCTGGATCGAATCTGCTCTCGATGTGAATTTCTTTAGCGGCAACAGCTGGTTGTAAAGTTTCAAGAGCGGCTTCTAAGACGGGTATCAGTTCTAATGGTCGCAGATTTAAGGAAAGTTGACCTTGAATAATTCCCGATACATCTAATACATCCTCAATTAATTGTGCAAGGATTTTGCTATTGCGGTCAATGGTATCTAAGGCGCGGGTGGTTGTAGTTTCGTCTAACTTGCGCTTTTTGAGTAGCTGTATCCAACCGACTATCGCATTGAGCGGGGTACGCAGTTCATGGGAAAGGATACCTAAAAACTCATCTTTCATGCGGTTGGCGGCTTCGGCTTCGATAAGCAGTCTTTCCCGTTCTTGCTCTGAGAGTTTGCGATCGGTAATATCAATCAAAAATCCATGTAATATCTGCGGTTTTTCTCCTTGGCGCACGACATTTACTATGTCGTATATCCACACTACTCTGCCATCGGCTGTCAACATGCGGTATTCAAATTCATAGTTATCCAATGTGAGAGCAGATTGTAAACAATACTCAACTGCCCATTCTCGATCTTCTGGGTGGATATGTTCTTCCCAAAAATTTTTGGCGTACCATTCTGTTGCCGGATAACCTAAAATCTCTTCTGATTGCGGCCCGACATAGGTAAACTGTCCGGTATTTGCATCTACTTCCCAAGGAATTACCCGAACTTTTTCTGTTAATTTTCTAAACCTTTCTTCACTTTGTTGTAGGGCTTTTTGGGCTTGTTTTGTCTCTGTAATATCGTTAATCAGAGACACAAACCCTTCTACTTCCGATTGTTGATTAAATTGGGGAATATAAGTGACATTTACATCACGTTTTCCCATCTTTGGGCTATCAACTTGAGTTTCGTAATTGATGCGCAATCCCGATAATACTGTATCTATATAATCACTGATTTCCTCATAGACTGAATCGCCGACAATTTCTTGAATTTTCTTGTCATAAAATTCCGATGCTTTTATGCCATACCATTCTTCGTAATGACGATTATTAAATTGATAACGTTGTTGGTTATCGACATAAGAAATGAACACGGGTAAGGCATTAGTAATTAATCTGAGTTGTTCTTCTCTTTGGCGAATTGCTGCTTCTGCTTGCTTTCTTTCGGTGATATTACGCCATGCCGAAACTCTAACATCACGACCTTTATATACAGAATTTTTGGCGATAATTTCTAAATTTAGAGTATTTTGCTCTTTAGTTACACCCGTAACTTCATAAGGAGTTTCCCCATTATCTTGCAGTAATTGGCGCGATTCTGGTGTGAGAAATTCTGTAATATCAATACCAATCACTTCATCAATTTCATAGCCAAACATTTTTGCAAAAGCGGGGTTGGCATCTATGACTTTACCATTGGCGTGAATTAACACACCTTCAACGGTAGCATCAGCTAAAGCATGAAATCTATTTTGACTTTCGCGTAATTCATTTTCTGTTTGTTTAATTGTGCTTAAATCAAGCACAAAACTAATAACTTCTTCTACACCACTGGCTAATAAAGCGGAACCGATGAGAATGGGAACGCGACTACCATCTTGGCGAAAATATTCTTTTTCAAAAGGTTGATTAAAACCTTGATGGCGTAATTCAGTAATAGCGCGATCGCTAATTTCTTGATATTCTGGTGGTGTCATTTCTCGCCAGCGCATTTTTCCCGATAACAATTCCTCTCTGCTGTAACCAACCATTATTAAAAAGGCATCGTTAGCTTCCAAAATTGCCCCTTTTATATCAGCTACAACCACCCCAATAATGTTAGACTCTGCCAAGCGTCTAAATCTGGCTTCACTAGCTTGTAGCTGCTGCAAACTTTTTTCGAGACGACATTTAGCACTGCGTAACTGGGAGTTTAGCCAGCTAATCAGCGTTGTCACCAGTACAAATAAGATTAAGCGCAACAGACTATCAAAAGAGTGAACCGACAGGGAAAATGTTGGCGCTAAAAAAAAGTATGCTACAGAGATAGTAGCCAAAGTAGTAGCCAATAATCCTGATTTCATACCGCCGTACCAAGCACTCACCGCTACAGCAGCAAAAAATAGTAAAAAAATCGTCGGACTGAGTAGTTGCTTTAACAATAAAGTCAGTAGTAATGCGCTACCAACTGCCAAAACTGCTACTGCATAAGGCAAAAGTCGCAGCATCGTTCCGTTCAAGGTGGCTTCTCCTTTGATGCAGCTAATTGCAGCCAAATTAGCCTCAATTAGCTAAACAAAGCGATTGTAGATTAGTTATTTTATCTTGGATAAATAGGGAACAAATCAGAATATTCAGCAAATCTATCTAAAGTAATAAAAGCTGATAGCCGACTATAATTAGTTTTATTCTATATCAAGCTGATAGAAAAAGATTGATGTGTCTCACCCTGCTTAACATCATTCAGTGCTGGCAATCTGACAGTTTTTCTCAATGACAATCGGTGAGAGTATATAGTCTGGATGGAAGCAGGGATTGTTATCGCTTCAATGCGATCACGATCGCTTTAATTTAATTTAGTCTAAGTTATTATTTAGCAATAATAGTATACATTCACTAGATTGCTCACTTTTGAGCAATAATGTCTGAACAGTAAAATAGAATACTTTAACTTTTAAAAAAGATTTTTGCTAGCGTTATTTTAGTCTTATACCAATTTTTTATGAAGCTGCATATAATTCGATACCCCTAGGGCGTGTCTTCAAACTCTAAATTAGACTTAATTGTAGGTTGGGTTGAGGAACGAAACCCAACATTTATGTCACTGCATATAATTCGATCCCCCCTAGCCCCCCTTAATAAAGGGGAAACTAGAAAAACATCTATTAACAATTCAAAATTCAAAATTCAAAATTCAAAATTCAAAATTAAAGACATTTTCAGACGGGGATTTAAACCCCGTCTGAAAATGATACCACGTATAGACGTAGATATCTTAAACCCTTTTATGTACGATAACTTTTAAAACAACCTCTTAAACTCGACCGTACAAAAATAGCAATGGATTTTTTTACTTAGAAGTCCCTAATACATGAAATTACCCTTATAAATTGGCCAAGGTATTGAATTAAACCTCGTCCATTTTGAAACCTGAAGTAGTGCGGGTATCTTGCTCGCTAAGAAGCCCAGGGAGCAAGATGCTCCCACTACTGTTAAAACTATGGCTCTCAAAGCAGATGTAGTTTATGTTAATAAATTTTGAGCTTGCCACAAAATTTGAATAGCATCAATGTCAATGCCTAAATCTTGCCTGATATAGTTAAGACTCTGATTTTCGTAAATTTTAAAGTCGAGTTTATTCAAATTGTGTGTTCTGATTTTCCTACCGTAAAAAACTCCTATGTCAAATATGACCAAATGAGCTTTATTGAACCGGAACTTTTGGGGATACAACATTGTAGAGATTAATTTAAATAAGGCAATATGAAACCATTTACAAGCTGGGTCGTTGCCCATTGTAAAACCTACAACAAATGCCTCATCTTCTACAGAAAAGCCTCGCTCCAATAATAAATGTAAGCAATCATGTCTGTAAAGGTCTATTTTACCGGAGAAAGGTAAAGGACTGTCAGGATTTTCTAATAACCATACAAGAAAGGGAACTGCTGAAGGTGGATCTCCGTTCATTTCTTGATAAGCATGATGAAGGATCTTCTCTCCTTGATTTTTGAAAACATTGACTTCTATACTGGTTTGTGATTGCAAATTTAAGCTAGTAACCATCTATAAATTCCTAAACAATCTACAAAAAGAAAAATTGAAGCGGCGTAAAAAATCATGCTTTTATCTTTTAAAAGAATATTAGATAAGAGCATTTGGAAGGAACTTGCGGCTAAAAATAGAAAACCGTAACCACTAATATTGAGCTTTAAGGCTAGGAGAATTCCGCCTACTATTGCAAAACAACTACTTGAGATTTTGAGGAATTGAGCCGATTTATATTTACTTGCTTTTTTCGTTTTGAATTTATCAGACATGTCGAATTTTGTATTGTTTCTAAAAAAGGTTAATCGGGTAAGCTTTTTTTTAAAATCACATTCTGCGCTGCTCTACATCCGCTTACAAGCGATCGCATTCAATTTTTTAAAAATTCTTCCACTTGCTGCTTGAAAAACGGTCACATTATCCTTTTAGTGACAGAAATTAACGCAATTTCAGCAACACAGCCGATAGCAAAGTGCATCTCTGCATCAAATTATGAGAGTATGTTTGATTTTTAAACCATATCCCAAAAATGAGTTTTTAAACTATCTCAGACAAAGCTCATACAAAATGGATATGTAAAAACAGCATTTTTATCAACTTTTATCTCAATATTTGATGCAAACGCTTATTTTATGATGCAAAAACAGTTTATTGCCTTTGACACAGCAATAAAGCATACCATTGATTGGCATCTGTCCATAGTTTTAACATTTCTAGTCCAAATAAACGGAGTTTTTCTTCCATAGAAGATAACTCAAATTTACGAGCTATTCCTGTGACAATTAATTCTCCTGCTTCTATTGCGATATTTAAGTTAATTCCTCGCAAGTAGGCTTTTTGTTTTTGGCAACTTCTGAGATAAACTTCTATTTGATGCAGCGATTCGTTGTAAGTAACTACATGCTCAAAATTTGATGTTTCAAAGTTACCAACAAATTTAGAGTTAAGGTGTTTGAGGATATTAAAATTAAATTCTGCATTAACACCTTGAGCATCATTATAAGCAGCTTCTAGTTGTTTTTTTGATTTATGTAAATCAATACCTAAAAGAAAGTATTCTCCAGATTGTAAGGCTGTAGCCACCTGGCTAATTAATTTGTCAGCTTGTTCTGAATCAAATCCACTTAAAGTGCTACCAATAAAACTAATCATTCGGCTTGGTAAGCGAGATGGTGGTAATTTTTCTAGGGCTAGTTCAAAGGTGCCTGCAAAAGCATGAACCTGTAGTGATGGATAGTCATTTAATAAATCTAAAGCACTACTTTGAAGAATACCAGCGCTAATATCTATTGGTAGATAGCGCAATGATGAACCGAGTTGATTGTAAGCATCAAGTAAAATACGGGTTTTTACAGCATTACCACTTCCTAGTTCAACTATTTCACAGGCTCCTGTAATGCGTGCAATTTCGGACGCACATTGTTGTAAGATTCCTGTTTCTGTTCGGGTTAAATAATACTCTGGTAACTCACAAATTTTTTCAAAAAGTTGAGAGCCTCGGTCATCGTAGCGGTAATGCATGGGAATTGATTTAGGGATTTGAGTTAATCCTTTCATCACATCACTGTCATTTTTAGAAATAGTTTTTAATAGCGTTTTGTAGTTAATTAAATATTCAATTTTTAACCGTTGCTGTTGTTGAAGTAAAGCACCTAAATTGTGCTGAATATTTTCTTGTAAAGACATAGTTAAAACCTATTATTTTGCGGAAAATTTTTTGATTCTTTGAAAAATTGATGAAAAATGTTATTTGGTTTCAGCGTCCGTAGTAGAGCATTTTGCTCTCGGAAGTGTCTTCAATATCAGAAATTGCGGCTTCAACATCAGCAATTGCTTCCCGCAAAGCAGCACATATCGCCGCGCGATCGCTTGTGAAGGGAAGTTCCTCAATTAAAGTGTCCAGCTTATTGCGACTGAGCCATGCTTTATGGCGTGCCCATTCTGGTAACAACACGCTATGTTCATCAACTACTTTCATATCTGCAAAGCGAGATTGATCGGGAAAGCTTGTATCTAAAGGAACATAGCCATTTACTAATGTGATCCGCTCTGCTTGACGAAGGAGACGGGTAGCCCGATGTACTACCATAGAACCTTGTTGAAAAATGGCGTAACCCGCATCTGGAAAAGTAGGACTTACAACCCGCTCTGGTGGCAAGTCTTGAGCATGATTGAGGATTACAGCCGCTTCTGCCTGAGTTCCGTTGAAATACTGAAATTTCCCGCCTTCTAATGCTGATGGTTCTGATACCATTAGCACATAGTCCAAGCTAATAGTATCAATATGCCACCTGTCAACAGCCTCAGATATGTTTTCTGGTGCAAAGTTCAAGTGACCGAGATGCAACGGCATACTGTGCGGTGCTAAAGGTGTACCAACAATCTCAGACAAGAATTCTGTAACAATTGGACACAGACACAAATCGCGGATAAACCGAGAACGGTACGCCGCACCACGAACCATATTCGGGATGCGATCGCATCTCTGTTTATATTGACGCAGATTCAAGCTGACTTCACGCAGTGCTGCCACACCTGACTCTGATAACAGACGGATAGGATCTGTAATTGCAACATCGGTAGGGCAGTTTGCAACTAATGTTTTGTCATAGCCTAGATCGGATAAGCGATAAATTCTGCTTGGTTTTTTTAGAGATAGATGTTGAGCAGGATTATAAGTAGGTTCTTCAGGTAAATAATGATATCCCGGTGGGGATGTTTGAGGAAATGCGATCGGTGCGGCGCGAATTCCATCAGCTAGTGCCATAATTGCCACCTAAATGAACTATGGGAAAAATGATTCAATACCAGAAGTAGTTTTAACTATTAGCTACTACAGTGTTCGCTAATGTATTTAATTTTACTCCTTATTATTTATCTGCCATAGTCGGAAAGGTCGGATTATGTGGTCAGAAAAGTCGGTTTATGTCTAATAATTTTTATTTTTTTAGGTTATTAATAAAATAAATATTTAAGTAATCTCACATATCATAGCCACAATTGTTTTACATGTTTATTGAGTATTTGGGCTGATATTTTTTGAGGATGAGATTCAAAGTTATACAGCATATTTTAGGTAAGTGAGGTACGCGCTTCGGGGCATGGCAGTGCCAATGCCCCTACAATCAATGATTATCTGTAGCTCACCAACTGGCAATTCGCTGTATTTATAACCAACTACCTACTAGAACATAGGGTGCCCAAAACCGTGGATGATCGTAGTTAGGATTTTTAAATAGAGCCTGTTGTGCTAGGCGTAGTGCTTCGGCTCGGCTGACACCAGGCTTTCCTAAGTTTTGATAAAAAGCCTTGGCGAAGAAAACGCTGGATTGATCGTCCAGATCCCATAAACTAGCGATCGCACTACTAGCTCCGGCTTGAACTGTAGTTCCCGCAATTCCCATGACTGCTTGATCGTTACCTGCTGCTGTTTGACAAGCACTGAGAAATAATATTTCAATTGCTTTGGTGCGTTTTTGTCCTTGTCTTTGAAACAACCGATCGAATTCGTCTAACTTCATTTTTCCGTCGGCTGTCAGCACAAATGTGTTTTCTCTGTCAGCACCGAAATAACCGTGAGTTGCTAGATGGACGATATCAAAGTTAGAAGTATTGAGCTTTGTGTTGAAGGCTTTATTAGTAAATTGTTCTTCAGCAATAGCACTAACATCTACGCCTGTCTTTTTAATTTCTGCTACTTCCTTTTGCACATTTGCTAGTCGGGAAAAGCCCTTAACTTGCTTTGGTGGTTCAGTCAAGCTAGCTGCTAACACCTTAATTTCTCGTCTTTGCAAAGGCATGGGATCGCGCACTTGTAACCCTAAAACTAAAGAGACGGCATATTTTTCCATGAGATACTGTTTGCCATCATATAAACTTGCCATCGGAATTTTGCGCAGAAACCCATCCAAAACAAAAATTAAAGTTTTAATCTTGTCTTGCTCTAGTTTTGTTTGTATTGGTTGAATTAGCCAGTTGTAGACTTTTTTACCATCCTTTCGCACTTCTTGATAAGTACCTACTAGCTTGAGATTTTCATAGAGTTGCTGTAAGGTAGCCTCAATTTCCTTTTTGGATAGTTTGACAGATGGAGAGTGATATAAATCTGGATTATTGGGAAATTTGACAATTACTTCTAAGCGGTCATCTAAAATAATTGAATAGATCACCGCAGCTTGTTGGTCTTTAGTGTCAATTACCTTGTCAAGTTGTAATTTAGTATCTTGACAAGCTTGTTGCATAAAGTTTTGTAATTTGGCAACTTGCAGCGCTTCTAAGACATTGCGGGCTTGTTGGAGGTTATTTTGACTAGAGGTGGGCGATTGTAGCAGCAAATCTACTAAGCGGCGATATAAAGGCTCCACACTTTCCCGAAAGGAAAATTGTACATCTGCATTACTGGCAATCAAGTCACCCCGAATACCTTGTAAACTATTAAATGCTTCGGTGTAAGCAGCGATCGCATCTGGAAATTTTTCTTGGTTGTCGCATTGCTTTTGTCCTTGACAGAGAATCCGCCCTAGTTGCCATTGCCAACGATAGGCAATATCTTGTGCTTGAATTGACTGAGATAAATTCAGTGCTTTGCGGGTCAAATCTTGCGCGATCGCCCATTGTTGAGTCATTTCATACAAGTGTCCCAGATTACCTAATACAAAAGACTCTGCCCGTACATCTTGCAATTGTTCCGCCTGCTGACGAGCCACAGCCAGAATTTGACCAATTGTCTCAGGGCTGGGGCTAGAGGATTTCAGCCTTAATTCGAGGAGACTCTGAGCAAATTGTACCTGGGCATAAATCGCCGGACGCCCCACAGGTAAGTTAGCAATTTGACTTTGAATTTGCGGATATATTGCTTGTGCTTCTGGCCATTTTTTCATTGCTACCAGCAGGCGCAGGCGGTTAATTTGGGCTTGAGCCTTCATGGTTGAGGTATTTGCTATTACCTCAGCTTGTTGGTAAAAACCCAGAGCTTGCTGATTGTTTTTTTCTTTATTCTTACTTTGAGCACGAGCCAGATTACCTAAGCTCACATAAGCAGCAGCAATGTTTTCTGGCGATTGTAGTTGTTGAGCAATTTTCAGACTAGCTTGTAAATTCTCATCCGCATCTTTTAAATTCCCTGCAACCAAAAGAGCATCACCCAAACTGCGCAAATTAGCTACTTTAATTAAAGAATCTGGTTGATTTTGCAGAGTTGTTTTTAAATTCTGGAGAGTAGAAATTGTCCGTTGATACAGTCCTAAAGTTTGTAAAGCTTGTGCTTGCTTAATTGTGACGAGAGTAACTTTATTGCTATCTTGCAGCTTTTGGTAAAATGATGCAGCTTGCTCCCAAGATGACAATGCAGCTTCCGCCTTACCCTGTGCTAGTTGTAAACCACCTTTGACATCTACAGCTTGCGCCCAAACTGTTAAACGTTGAGAAGAATCAGGGGTTTTTTGGATTAATGCGATCGCATTTTCAATTGCTTCGGTTGCTTTTGGTATCTGTCCTAATTGGTGAAAGTTCAAAGCCAAATTACTCAGAACAACCGCCTGTCCAATGGTATCATTATTACCTTGATAAACCTGCAAAGCTTGCTGCAACGCCGTCACAGCCTCGCTAAACCGTCCAGATGTATATAAATTTTTCGCTTCTTGTTCCTGAGGAAGAATAGCAATTTGGGGTGGGTTAAACCCTTGATTTGATGTATCGCGGGCGATAACAGGCGAAGTAAATATACATAATAAAGCAGTTAAACCAGCCAAAATAACATAGCCAATTTTCTGACGTTGTCCAAACAACGAATGAAATTTGAGCATAAAAATCTGACTATATAAAATCCTTTTTCCCCACCTCAAAAAGGTTTGTAGATGAGAGAGAAATACAAACCGTTTTCTTGCCATGTGTCCCTCTTAGAATCAACTGATGTGAGTGGAATTCCCCAATCTAAACGCGCTGTTAAGTTATTACCTTGATGCCAAAGCAATCCAATACCCGTACTTACTAAGGTGTCACTTTGGAGATTCTTACCGTCATTATTCCAGCCAGTACCAACATCAACAAAAGGTGTGAGTTGCAAAACTCCTTGCAGTTGAGGAACTCGCAAAATTGGTAAGCGAATTTCCGCCGTTGCTTGTATGCCATTATCTGTTAACAACTGATCTTGACGATATCCCCGGACACTTGTTTGTCCACCAATCCCAAATTGTTCTAATCCCAATAATTCGCGATCTGCTAATTGCATATCAGCTTGTAGCAAAAACAAAGTATCAGGCGCTAATAAACGCAGCCATTGTCCTTGTCCACGCCAGCTAAAAAAGCGACTATCTGGTGCATCTTTGTTGATAGTTGCGTCTAAAATACCTAATCCCAGGCTAAATTGCGATCGCGCGGCGATGACTTGTTGACTACTGCGCTGAGTCCATTCTTGGACAAATCGGATAGCCGAAACCCTTGTACGTCCTTCTTCATCCGCCCCAGTCGCCAGAGGATAACCACCAATACCATCAACACCTAAAAAGGTTTGACTTGTCTGGTGACTAGCAGTAAGTCCTAAAGCAAATTCTTGGCTAGGAGTTTGGACAATCGGTTGCCGGAAATTTAACTCATAGTAACTAGATTTAGAGGTAATATCTAATACATTGAAAGGCTTTTCTATCACATTACTATTAGTATTGCCATAGGAAAAAGTTAGCTTACCGTTGCGCGGATTAAGTGGCAGACTATAGCTAATATCAAAGCCGTTACTTCCATCAGTATTGGTATAACCGATATTTAAACTATCTCCCAATCCCCAAAAGTTACCTTCATGAAGATTAACTCGCCGCCGAAAACTACCCACACTGGGACTGCGTCCGTTATCTAAGACAATATCGCCACTCAACGAATTGGCTTCTTTAACCTTCACCTCTAAGATATTTGTTCCCGGAGTAATCCCAGCTTGTAAATCCGCAGAAACACTTTGGATGAGGGGATCGAGTTGTAATAGTTGCAATCCTTCTAAAAGGCGATCGCGTGAGAATGGTTTACCCGCAGCAATCGCCAAGCGATCGCGCACATAACTAGGATTGAGGCGGCGCGTACCCGTAACATTAATCTTTTCTAAACTTCCTTCTACCACCTGCATCACCACCACCCCAGCCTTGATAGTTTGGGGTGGGATGATTACTCCCGATGTGACATAACCTTTATCTACATATAATTTTGTTAACTGAGAGCGTAACTCTACTAATTGAGCAAAAGTAATTGAGCGTTTAGTATAAGGTGCAGCCACCTTCGCCAATTCTTCTGTACTAAATACCGTATTTCCGACAAACTCAAATTTTTCGACTGTTAACGTCTCAGGTAGTGCTTCCGGAGTAAATTCTGGTTGAGTGATAGTACCCGGCGAACTGGGTAAGAGTTGTTCTGGTGGTGGTAAAGGTGGTAGCGGTTCTAATTTTGGCTGCTGTTGTCCTGAAGGCGGTTTAACTTCCACCGGTGGGACTTGCGCCGCTAACCGTTCCACCTGCAAGCTAGGAATAATAGCTGTCATCAGCATCAACATCTTGCGCCAAGACACAGAAGACTTGTATCTAGAATTGTGAGAATATAGACTGCGCGATCGCCAGCCCGATAAACGATTCATAATAAAAATTCTCTATATAGGTAAAATAAACATTGCAATGTCAGCACCCGATGAATTGTTAAATTTATACTGTTAAATTTCTCACCAGCATAAAACCTGCTGAAACATCCCGAAATTTAGGCAAACTACTTTCAGCTAAATGTACACAAATACTAATCAGGGCTGTTAACTGTCAACTGTCAACTGTCAACAACCCTCACAATGGATTGTGCAACTTAACAGCACAATAGCTTACTTAACACTACAGAATGCGCTAGATAACCGAGACTGTAGCTGAGTAGCCGTTGTCGGTTTAGCCGTTAACACAATGTCACCATTGCTATTCCGTACCATACCTACTGCTTCCACTAAAGGCTTAGTCCCACCGGATGAAAATTCCATCACATTCGCCGCTTTCACAGAATCTTTTTCATTATTATTACTTGATGTATTAGTATCACGATTAACCCAACTAGCCGACACAGCCCCCGCACTTAAAGCATCATCAGGACTAGGCGGTAGTCCACCCCGCCCAGTAATCACAAATTCACTCTGCCCCTTAGCCACGCTACCACCGCCAGCACCACAGCCTTGAGCAATTAATCCAGAGGCATCTGTTAAGTCAGTCGGCAGTGCTACAAGCCCCTGACTAGGGTCAATATTGAGAGTATTAAGTAATACTTCTCCATCATCACCAATATCGGAACTGGCGCTGAGATCGCTGATGTCGTTTTCTTGAATCTTTTTCAAGTCTGGCAACCTTCCCCGATCTTGAGTATTTTTAAAACCTAGAACGCGGTTAGCGCTAATGTCAATCTTGCCTCCTTTTCCTTCCAAACCATTGGCAACAATATCACTATCTTCTGATGGTACTGCTATCACAAATCCAGCTTTACCACTCTCATTAATAATGATATTTCCGCCATTACCATTAACACCTGTAGTGGTAATTTTGCTGCGATCGCGCAGTAGCAAAAAGTCTCGTACTGTGATGTTAATGTCGCCAGTAGTTCCGTTTTCAGTATTTGTAGTAATCGATGAATTATTCAAAGTTAGAGTGTTGGTATCAATAAAGATCCTGCCATTATTTCCTTGACTAGATATTTCACTCTTATTAAGAAGAGAAATTTCGTTACTGGAGTTAATAATAATATCTCCTGCATAACCCGAACCAGAGTTACTAGTACTTAATTTAGAACCATCTAAATAAACAGACCCTCCTGTAGAGTTAATCTCGATAGTACTAAAATTTTTATTAATATCATTAGCATTATCATTAACACTAGTAGCTGTTATATTAGCAACATGGATATCACCAACAGCTTGAATCTTGACATCACCACCAATCGTATTATTATCTTCAGGACGAGTATCAATAACTCCCTGAGTTTGAATATCACCCCGCGAATTGATGGCGACATTACCATAAGTACTAATCACTCTAGTTTTAAGATTACCCGCTAATTCATTCGGATTGTACTGATTAGTTATAACTATTTGTCCACTGTTAGACGCAGCACTTGAAAGATTATAAATGCCTCCGTTAATGGTAATATTAGCAGCTGTTGGTTTTTTGGTTATCGTAGGATTTTGAGCATTGAATCCAAATAGAGTATCTGGTTCAAATTCTGGAGTTCCAATAGCACTAGAACTTACCCCTGCTCGAATGTCTAATGTTGGTTTCTCGCTACCATCTATCTCTAATTTTGTTCCATCTGACAGCGTGACGAGTTCTTCAACAAAATTGCTTGTGTCTACACCCGTGATTTTCACATTACCCTTAATAGTGACACTCCCACCCGCTAGAATCTGCAAAGAAGCACCTTCATAACTACCAAAACTCACATCCCCAAGAGCGCGAATCATCGGATCTTTGGGACTTAACAGATTACCCAAATTGCCATCTAACTGTTCGATGGTAAAATTACCCCCAGCCCAGTAATGTGCATCGCCACCAACTGCGTTACTACTGCGCAACACCATATCCCCACCAGAGAAAAAGCCACTATCGGGGTGTTTTAAAGCAGAAATATTGACTTGTTGATTACCCTGTACCACCAGTTTTCCACCAGCAGCCGCAATAAAAGGATCGCTCTTACTATCTTCGATGTTTAGAGTATCCTCCGCCTCTAAAGTTAAATTACCACCAGCCTGGAGTTGTCCCTGCAAATCCAAATTTCCTGCACTCAGAGTCAAATCCTTTCCAGTTACCAAATTTCCCAAATTACTAATACTCTCCGTTGACTGAGAACCATACTGCACCCCCACAGGAACACTCATTGTTAACATTGGCGGCGCTTGGGGATTCGTTGCACTAAACTCACTACCATCAGGAAACTGAAAACTGTTGGCTGTAGTTGCGAAAAACGAACCTTGGATATCTAACTGGGCATTTTTCCCAAACGAAATACCATTAGGATTGAGTAAAAATAGATTGGCGCTACCATTTACGCCCAATGTTCCCAAAATATTAGAAACGTTATTACCCGTCACACGACTGAAAATGTTTTCAACTCCTGTCGGGTTACCAAAATAAACTCGTTCCCCTTCGTTGATATTAAATTCTGTAAAGCTGTGAAACAGACTGCTTCCCCTGAGTGCGCCACCTTCTATCAAATCAGCAGCGCTACCTTTAATTGTGACATCACTAGTCACGCGGGAGCTTTCATTACCCAATGTCTCATCCGGCACGATTTGTGCCAGAGTGGGATTGCTGGTAATTATAGGTATCAATAAAAATTGAGCTAAAGTCTCTATTGTTACTACAGACAAAAGCTTGAATCTATCGAAACAATTACTTTTACTCATCTCAATAATTTGTGATTTTCTATACAAACAAAATAATCGATTCCAAGACCAAAATAAATTATTAGATGTGTAAATACTTACATGGAAAGCTATGCTGAACTGCACATAGCAGGACAGTTAGACTCATCCCCACCCGTGATGAACTATCAGTGGCAAGTTGTTTTTGCTACTTAATACTGACAAATGGCAAAATAGTAGCTACGGGATGTCTATCTCTCTCACCCCAGTTGCGGAGTTAGTTTCCCGTAATCTTTGATAAAAGTTTTCATCTGCTTTTTTAGTCAGTGTGGACTGAGTTGAGCGACTCTCAAACCATCTGAGCAAATAAGCCTATGAAGAGTGCTAGTGCTGAGTACGTTAAAAATACGAAGATTTACGGTTTTTAGTTCTAACTATAACAGAATACCATGACAGTATATTTTCTAGTACTCTACAGGTTTTTCATGGAAAAAAAGTATAAATTCATGTTGCTTAAGTAAAGATACCATAAATTTATGATAAAGTAATACATAATATCTACCCATTGTTGGATGTATTTATGTAAGATTTATGACGACAAAGCAAATTCTTGTAGAATAATGAGCGTGACTTTCTACACTTCAATTCCAAGTCATGGAAAAATTTTTTAGCCTGAGTTTCGACCAAGGGCAAACAGCAACAGCCGCTAGAGTCTCTGAATCTACAGAATTATCTAATGTGCTTGAGCAAATGGGGCTAATTGGTTCGCGTCCTATTTTAGTGATCGTCGGTGGTGCAAGTCAGATTAGCGCAGCAGATTTTGGGCGTATCCAAAGCTTGTTTGTGGAAGTATTAGCCCCAATAGCCGAGAGTTTAGGAGCCTATATTGTTGATGGCGGTACAGATGCAGGAGTGATGCAACTGATAGGTAATGCTCGTCAGCAAACCAAGTCTACATTTCCTCTGATTGGTGTAGCACCTATAGGAAAGGTGATTTTACCAAATCAAACTGAAGCTGCTGATGATGCTGCACCCCTAGAACCACATCATACTCATTTTGTTCTAGTTCCCGGTGATAATTGGGGCGATGAGTCTCCTTGGATCGTCAAAGTAGCAACCATAATAGCTGGTGGCGCACCCTCAGTAACAGTGTTGATTAATGGTGGTGAAATCACCTTTTTGGATGCTGCTAATAGCGTCGTCGCCGGACGCTTGGTGATGGTAATAGCAGGTAGCGGTAGAACAGCCGATAAACTTGTCTCTGCACTACATGGAGAAGCCACAGATGAACGTGCTGAAAAATTAGCTGCGTCTGGGAAGTTACAAACAATTGATTTAGAAGCAGAAGTGGAGGAGTTAACCCAGACAATTAAACATTTACTGTCTACTTAATTTACATTGAGGAGACAAAAATGGCAAAAAAAGTCCATATCGGGAATTTTTCCCGCAAGAACAAGTAACCATTATTTTTATTTAACTATAGCTAGAAGCTTTTGAGAAATTTAAAACTATGGCTAAGAAAAACGACTATAGTCAATACCTTAAACAGACATTCTATGGACTGATTGACCGACTCGACTTGTCAGACTTGCGCAAAGACTTTCTGAAAAATCGCTGGCTCGATCAAGTGATGTGGTTGGAGGGGCGAGCCACCAAAGAACGCAATGCCCATCATAACCTCAGAATGATTACCATCATTGGTGGGGTAATTGTCCCTGCACTCATTGGTTTTGAGAAAGGGAACCAGAAGTGGCAAGAAATTGTTGGCTGGTCAGCTTTTGGTTTAAGTCAGGTAGTAGCCGTATCTGCGGCGGTTGAAGAGTTTTTTGGTCATGGTGAGAAGTACCGCAGCTATCGTAATACTGCTGAAGGCTTGAAAATTGAAGGGTGGCAGTTTTTCCAAATGGCTGGCCCCTATCGTCAATATAATAACCACTCTGAGGCATACACCATTTTTGCCGAACGAGTCGAACAGTATATTCAACAAGATGTACAGGGCTTTATTTCTCAGTTAACAGAACGACAAGAGGGAAGTAGTAAGCAGACACAAGAAACAGTCTCAAAGAATGCAGAACTTGCTCTAGAAAATCTCAACGAGCAGTTGCAGTTACGAGCACAATATGAAGCCCAACTTCAGGAACTAGAAGCTGAGAAACAGCGCATCCAAGCTGAAAAACAGCAGTGGGAACAAGAGCGTTCTGCTCCACAACAAAGCAATAACGAACAAGTAGCCCAAGGCGACTCAGATGGGCAAACTGACTTAAATTCTGCGGTCAATTTCTGGCAAGATGACGAAGAGGATCGTGATAGCACCAGCCTCAACGCTGATTCAGTACAGTATCTGAGTACTAACGAGATTCTGGCTAAGGTTAAGAACAATCCTATTAGTAGAAACGGTACAGCACCAAACCAGCTCGTCGAAACTAAACAAGTCTCCACAAAACTACCGATGTGTGGAGTTGAGCTAATTAAAAAGTTTGAAGGTTGCTATCTTAAAGCATACCCCGATCCTTTAAGTGGAGGGCTACCAATCACAATAGGCTGGGGTACGACGAGGAAACGTGACGGTAGTCCGTGGTATCTGGGAGAGAGTATTTCCCAACAAGAAGCTGACGATTTGTTGATTTATCAGCTGGAAACAAGCTACTTACCGGATTTAATGAAAATACCTTGCTGGGGCGAACTCAACCCTAACCAACAAGGGGCTTTACTCAGCTTTGGTTATAACTTGGGGAGTAGATTCTACGGCTCTTCTGGCTTCGAGTCCATGACCAGAGTCATAAATAATCGTGATTGGGCTAATATGCGCGAAACTTTCATTAAGTATCGCAATCCGGGAACAAATGTTGAGCAAGGATTGAGGAGACGAAGAGAAGCTGAAGCCGATCTTTTCTTAAAACCCTACACTTAATCGTCTAATATTTGCTTGAGGGTTTTTGTTTGCAGACGACGGGAGATAAGGGAAGGAGGACAAGGGGGACAAGGGGGACAAGGGGGACAAGGGGGACAAGGGGGACAAGGAGGACAAGGGAGAAATTAATCTTTCATGTCAGCTATTTACGAGTAAATCTCATAACCAAACATGAAAATCTCTTATTAAGAGTCAATAGTCAATAGTCAATAGTCAACAGTCAACAGTCAACGCTATTTTTAAGTCAGTCATTCACGCTAGGTTTTGGCACAACCAAGCATGAAAATCTGTCTTTCCCATGCCCAATGCCCCATGCCCCATGCCCATTTTCAACTAAACCATTCACGGAAAAATTTTATAGGACACAATTATGATTCGTAACAGTAAAAAGTATTCCATCGATATCGACAAAACAGGGCCAAATATTGCGATTAACATTTCTTTGGAAATAGAAATGAGTCCGGAGTTAATCGATTTGGTGTTGCGTGACTTAAGAAGCGATGCTAGAGACTTTAATGAAGCCCGCATTATAACTGAAATCATTCGCGATCCGATTATCATTTATAGCCTCTGCCAACGCATAGAACAGGTGAAAAATCAAGATAATAGATATCCAGAAGTCCATAATGAAGAACTGAACAATCCACAGCCAAGAAATTCAAACTGGAGCTTGAACACAGCAAGTTATACTTCTAACGAAGCATAGCTGGACTGTTTAAAAGTGGATGCTAGTGTTGCCTGTTCTAGCTGTTGGCGATGATTTATTGGCGATGATTAAAAAATAAAGCTACCAGCCGTTTTAGTTACCAAGCATTTATCACAAAAATGGCTAATATTGTACATATAGAAGAAAAATATACAGAACTATGGCAAAGCTGCAAAGTGCAATCAAATCTCTTGCCAGAGTTAGAAAGAATAGCTGAGAAGCTGTATTACGATCGCGGTTTGTATGAAAAAATTGAGTGGTATTATCCCAATTTACCTTGGTATTGGGCAGGAATATTACATGCTAAGGCAGATTTCCCGGATTATCAGCAATTTTTACAGCAAATCACGGGCAAGCTGAGTAAGATTCAGGGCGAACAGATACCAACAAAGCTCTCTACTCGCTTACTCGCCTTCGATGCGTGCAACGATTTCCAGGGTAAAGATAACCAAGGAATTACGCCGTTTGTTTGGGCTGGGACTAATCACACCAAAACTATTGATTCAGTTCCTGGTTGTGCGGCAATTTTGTACTTTCTGCAAGCGCTTGGACTCAAAGATAACCAGGTTGAGCAGGGGCAGTTTAATCTGAAAGTGACTTCTGACTCGGTGTTAAAAAGCTGTTCATTGCCCTCTAACAAGCTGGAAGCATCGGAAAAAACCACCGTCAAAGCGGGGAGAGATTTGGAAATTATCGAAGTCGCGATCGCAGATGCCCAACATCTGCGAGTGATGCTCAAGACTCCAATTTTGAGTCGGCGCGTTTGGTTTATCTATGGCGGACATGTACAGATTGATGGTTCCAAAATCGCCACAGTCACGGTTAAGCCGAAAACTCTAGCCGAGAAAATCGTTGCTTATTGCGAGAAGAAGGGCTACAGAATTGACAAACAACCTGGACAAAAGAATATTATCTACATCGAAGGCATGAATCCAGACGGAACGCTCAATGACAATACCCTGAATGTCTGGAACGACCTCCGCACGGTGATTGAGTTTCAAGATGGTAAGCCAAAAATGATTGGCTGTTGGGAAGCCACAACCAACCCAGGTAAGTACTATACCTACAAGCCTATGAACCCCAAAGGTGCAGCAATGATCGCCTTTGGGCAATACAGTGCATGGCAAGTAGGAATTCATACACCAGGTGGCGGACATGAAGCGCTGGTGCAAACTGGCGGACAAGTTACCGTCCATCGAGATGCCAATCGCAATGGCAGACGCGATCAAGGCGACTCTATGGACTCAGGAATGTTTGGCATTAACCAACATTGGGGAGGTGATAACCCTAAATCTGACGTAGGCAGATGGAGTGCTGGCTGTCAAGTAGGTAGGACAAAACAGGGACATCGCGATTTTATGGCGATGATTAAGTCAGATCCACGCTACCAAGCTAACCGCCAGTTTGTCTTTACTAGTACCATTATTGACGGCAAAGACCTGCTAGCACAGTTCCCTAATTGATGTTATCGCGATCGCCCAAAGCAGCATCTTTGGCGATCGCTCACATTGCAGGTCAATTTGAATTGGTTGTCCTGGCAATGAATGAAAACTTGATACATGGTTCCTACTAGTTCATAAGTATGAACCTTGTTCTCTACCAATTTGTGTTATTCTCTCTTGAATTTGGTATAATTTTAGCAACCAAATTGCATCTTTCTAGAGAGTAATACAGTTCAGGTAAGGCTATTTTCTCTCCTCTGTGTTGTCCTTTTCTGTATAGACGAATTTTTTTGACTCAACCTGATTAATATATAAAGACCTCTTTTATTTTTTATCTTGATTAAAAAGATTAAATAAAAATACCGGGTAAGTAGTGACTTTTACCACCCGAAGTATTAATCTGTGTATGCAAAGATGAAGAGGATATATAAAAATTAGAGATATGACCAAAATCATTGTTACAGGGGCAGCTGGATTTATTGGTTCTCACATAGCTGAAGCATTACTGCAACAAGATAAAGAAGTAATAGGTATTGATGAATTTAACGATTACTACGATCCGACATTAAAACACAAGAATATAGCAATTTTAAAAGCATATCCTAACTTTAAACTTGTTGAAGGCGATATTCAGTTATTAGATTGGCCGACATTACTGCAAGATGTAGAGATCGTTTACCATCAAGCCGCACAAGCAGGAGTTAGAGCTAGTTGGGGTAGCGGTTTCCGTGCTTACACCGAACGCAACATTAACGCGACACAGATTTTACTAGAAGCTGCTAAAGATGCGAAAAACTTGCAAAGGCTAGTATTTGCCTCTACATCTAGTGTATATGGTGATGCCGAAACTCTACCTACTCACGAAGATATTCCACCTCGTCCTGTGTCTCCTTATGGTATTACCAAACTAGCAGCCGAGCGTTTATGCAGTTTATATCACAAAAACTTTGGCGTACCTTTTGTATCTTTGCGCTATTTTACAGTTTATGGCCCCAGACAGCGCCCGGATATGGCATTTCATAAGTTTTTCAAAGCTGTATTGCAAGATGAAGCTATTCCCATCTATGGTGATGGACAGCAAACCAGAGACTTTACCTTTGTTAGCGATGCTGTCGCTGCTAACCTAGCCGCCGCTACTGCGCCTGATGCTGTGGGCGAAATCTTTAATATTGGTGGTGGTAGCAGAGTAGTCTTAACTGAAGTATTAGATACAATGGCAGAAATTGTTGGTCAACCAATCAAAACCAACCATATAGAAAAAGCGATAGGAGATGCACGCCATACCGCAGCAGATGTATCGAAAGCCAGAAAAATTCTCCAATATCAGCCAGCTGTCTCTCTCAAAGAAGGTTTGACTCAAGAATGGCATTGGATCAAATCTTTGTATAGCTAATTATTAACAGCCTACAGCCTTGAGTTAAGTTTTTTCAACAACAGTCTATTTTTCCCCACCTTGCACTGAGGGTGGGGAAGGATAGCGATCGATCAAGGCGGTTCAATACCCGTTTAATTGAAAATTTCTGTATCAATGTTTAGTCTGCACAATCTATCGTGAGAGATGTTGACAGTTGACAGTTGACAGTTGACAGTTGACAGTTGACAGTTGACAGTTGACAGTTGACAGCCCTTATTTGTATGCAATTTAGACGCCCATTAGCTTATTTATTCTCTATCCTATAAACTCAGCACAGATCTAATAAAAGGCTCGTTGGATAAACCAAAATAAGCCCATAGCGACAACACAACCAGATAACAAGCGTCGCAGATTTAATTCCCAAGGATATTTTTGGATAGTACGCAACACCAAAAATGCAAGAGAAACGATCGCAATTTGTCCCAGTTCTACACCAATATTAAAACTAGCCAGGGATACAGCCAAATTAGACTGACTCAGATGAATCTCTTTGAGAACTCCAGCAAAACCCAGCCCATGAATGAGTCCAAAGATAAATGTCAGTAACCAGCGTCCACGTACATCTTTACGCCAGAAATTTTCTGCGGCTACATAGACAATGGTGAGTGCGATCGCACTTTCAACAAAACGCACTGGTAAACTGACAATATTCAATACTGCTAACGACAAAGTAACGGAATGAGAAATAGTAAAGGCTGTGACTACTTTCAGTAGATAACGCCAACCACCGCCTAACATTAATAAACTTATCAAAAATAAAACATGGTCATATCCTGTGATAATATGCTCTATTCCTAGCAAGATAAAACTGCTAATTTGTTGCCATATAGAAGCGTCAATTAACGCAAATTCCTGCTGTTCGGGAGTAAATACCAAATTGCGCGTGTGTCCTTCTTGCATGACAGTTGCCAGACATCGCGCTGTTGGGACATTTGGTAGAAATAGATTGTAGTTGATGGTGAGTGCGCTAACTGGTTGTGACCAAGTGTAAGTTAGTTCTAGGGTGGTGTGAGTATTAGTATTACTTTGGAGATTCGCTGGTAAATTATTGGTAGCTGCAACAGCAATTTTACCAGCTTCGCCTTGATTGTCGATCAGCCGGATGCGATCGCCTAAAAATTTCTCTAGTTTTGTTTGATGGCTGGTAACTTCATTAGTGGAGAGTTTTCCATCGCCGTTATCATCGGCGTCTACTACTAAGCCTGTAGGAAATGTCAAAATAATTCCGGTTTTTGTCGGTTCTACTGTTATCTCAGCCACCGCTAAATCTGCCCAATGTGCTTGACTGGGAGTAGAAAAACCAATTGTTAGTAATAATGCTCCGATAAAGGAGATGAGATAAATTTGATATCTGCGCCAGTGATTTTTCATGGTGATTCTTACTGTGTCAAAGTTAAGGAAATGATTTTTAAAACCGCCAAGACGCAGAGAACGCAGAGAGAAGAGAGAAATACTTATTTTCTTTAAACTTCTAATATTAATCCCTTTGCGCCTTTGCGTCTTTGCGTGAGACTAATCCCCATCTAAATCCCCAAATTTTCCAACCCTAACCCAGACATTCTCCGCGCTTGTTCGTTAAAAGTAGGGTCAATATTTTGCGCAATTTTCTCATAATTTAAAGCCTGTTGTTGATTCCCCAAGGCTTTAGCAATTATCCCCGCACGGTAATAAATCCCTGCATCTTTTGTACCTAATTGCAAAGCTGCTTGAATATTTTCTTGTGCTGCTGATAATCTTCCAGAACGCAATAACGCCCAAGCTAAAGTATCTAAAGTTTGCGCATCGCGACGAATATTAATTTCGGCTTGCATGAGGGATAAAGCTTCAGCCGTATCTTGAGGATTATTCTTTTCTAATAACAACCTTGCTAATTCTCGTCGATGTCCAAAAGAACCGTTGCTATGTCCTGTTGCATTTTCTTGTCGCAGTAAAATTTCTGCCTGATTTAAAAGTTGATTTGCTTCTACTTCTTTACCTTGTAATTGTTTAAGTTTAGCTTTACCTCGCAATACTGCATGGTCAAAAATAGTGGCTGATTTTTGCGATTTTGGTAACACTTGCGCATAAAAATTTTCTGCTATTTGATAATTTCCTTTACGGGTTTCTAGTTCTGCTAAATGCAAAAGTGCTAGAGGATACCTGGGTAGAATTCGCAAGGCTTCTTTATACAAGCTTTCTGCTAATTCTAACTGTCCATATTTGTAGTAAAATTGACCGAGTAATACCCTTGTCCATGCGGAAGTACCTAGTTCTCCCGGTTCTTCAGCAGCTAAAGCATATTTAAAAGTTTCCAGTGCGGCTTTATCTTGTCCTTGCGCTACTAATACTAAGGCTTGTAGAGTTAAATTACCTTGGGTAGGAAGTTTGTTGACAAGGGTATCGGCGGCAATTTTTGCTTGTGGTAATTTACCCATTGCTAAGTTGGATGTTACCAAAACAGCGAGGGCATTATCGTTATTAGATTGCTGTTTTAATACTTCTTGGGAAAGGCGAATTGCTTCGGTAAAATCATGTCTTGCTTGGGCGACACGCGCTAATACCATAATTGCCCCTTGATTATTAAATTGTAGGTGAGATAAAGAGCGTTGGGCTGCTTGTTCTGCTAATAAATACCAGTTACTTTCTCCTGTGGCTTTAGCCATTTTTAAGTAGGTTTGTGCTAAGGCTGTTAAGTTCAAAGCACTATCAGGATTTTGTCTGACTTTTTCTTGGTAAAAAGTAATTTCTTCTTGCAATGTGGCGCGGCGATTTTCTGTACCTGGTAGGGATGGTGAGAAGTTGTAGCGGTAAGGTGTTTGTTGTCTTTGATGGGGTGCGAGGGTGAAAAAGAGGGTTGTTGCTATTGGTGCTGCAATTAATAGTCCGATAAGTTTTGTAGGGAATTTATAGTGAAAAATTTGTATTTGGTTCATGGTTTTAACGCAGAGGTACGCGAAGGGAAACGCAGAGGGGCGCAAAGGGTTTTTATTTGCGCCTTCTGTGCTGTTGATTGAGGGAGGTAATGGCTAAGTTTGGGGAGTGTTGGAGTACTATCTTAATTAGGTAAAGCTAGATAGGGAAATTGCGGTTCTAGTGGGTTGTGTCCTTGAGATGGGTTACCTGGAGTACCTTCGTAGGAGACGTTATCTGTAGTTACGGCTCCGTTGGTAAGAACGCTGAGGGTAATATCAATGACATCGTCGGTGATTTTCCGTCCAGCGATGGGGCTACCTTTAGCATTGAGGGCGTTACCGTAACCGCTAGGGACGGTGGTATCTATACGCATGACATCGGGAAGGAAAGCACCAAGAAGGGCATTGGCGCGTTGGTCATTATTACCGAGGGCTTTGAGTGTCTTTTTAGCTTCTGCACCTACGGGTTTAGCGGCAGAACTTAAATCTGCTGTGGGCGGAATGCTATTAAATGCGTTAAGAAAATCGTTGGTGACTATTAAACCCTCGTTAATTGCAGGTCTGGCGAGGCGTTCAACTTGTTGGAATTTCCCATTGCGATTGTCTTTAATAGAGATGGTTTCCCAGACATCAAAGGTAGTAGCATTAGTATATCCAGCCAATAAAGCACGGGGTATTCTGACGACAATAGAATTAACGTTGTAGCCTTTGGCAAAGTCAATTGCTTGGTTAGCTGGTCGGAATCCGACAGCCGGGCCGATACCTAAAGCACCTGCACGGACTCTAAAGAATTGTTCGACATCAAAGAAGAAGGGATCTTCACGCAATCCAGCAAAGACTTTAACTTTACCATCGCCTAAAGATAAGTTGTTAATGGTGGGATCGTTAGAGTTGACGCTTAGAGGTGTAGTTCTACCTGTATCGCTTCTTTGACGACCATCAGTAACTAATGTGAGTTTAAATTGTTGTTCGCCTCTGTTGTTAGGCTCGTCAAATTGAAAGCGGAGGGTAACATCTTCTTTACCGGTGGGGGTTGCATCTTTATTAGCAACGCGGCTAATTTTAAATTCATAAAGAGCATTAGTACTAAAATAATACTGTTGTCGAGCGAGCGATCGCGGATTTGTATTCATTACTAATATCAAGTCGTCTTTACGGGCGGCTGGATTCTGATCCTGTTCGCGGAAGACGTATAAATCGGTAAGATTCAGGTTACGACCTTTGGTGTCTACTTCACCATCGTCATGGTCGGAAGCTGTGACGTATTTCGGTGCTAAGGTTGCTAAACCTACTGTCAAACTTAAAGCTAACAAGCCAATACCGGGAAGGATTTTGATTTTACCAAGACCTAAACGTTGCCAAAATTTTTGTTTAGTGGTTGCTTGAGTTTTGATGTTTGTGCTGACCATAAAGTTAAACTCCGTTGATTTGATGTTGATATATTGCTTGTGGGAAATGCTCACTTAACAGACCAATTACTGCTCAGTTTTTGTTTACAGAATTGGGTACAAAGCAGAAAGAAGGGCAAGGACTATTTGCTGAGTGTGAGTACTAACACTCAAGCAAATATTTAAAAACCTCTGTGTTGGTTGAACTACAGAGGTATACGACAAATATTTACTGTTGGATCTGTCTAGAATAAAAAATTATCAGGGCTAGGGACTAGGGGCTAGTGCTTTGTCTCATTAATTTTGCTAGGCTGCGAGATCCCCGACTTCTTCAAGAAGTCGGGGATCTGAACATCCGCGACTTATCAGAATTAATGGGACAGACCACTAGGGGCTAGGGGCTAGAGGCTAGGGGCTAGGAGAGAGATATTTTTATGTTTGATTGTCGGATTTTCTCGTGCCTTTTCATGCATGAGGATATTGGGGAAAATGCACCTTAATTTTCAGCCATTACTGCGACATCAGGATATTCGTCATCCATTGAGGTGCGAAAGAAGAACATACAACCACCATTGGTATAGGGGCCATGTACTGAACTGGGCTGAGAACGGATGTAATCGCCAGCACCATAAACACGATCGCCAACTATCAAATCGCCTGAAAGCATATAGATTTCTTCAACGGCTGCATGACGATGTATGGGATAATTAACGCCCGGTTCGGCTCGCAGTAAACCGACAATTTCCCGCTTAATTTCATCGATGTGTAATATAGCCACAGTTGCGCCAGGGACGCGATGCGATCGCCAATTTAAATCTTGCGCTCGCACTGCCAAAAACTCAGGGGGTACAATAGGATTGTTGACAGGTACAGCAGGCGGACTATCTAACTCTAGTCGCGCAAATAAACGATTTTTCAAATCCGCCGCCATTGGGATTTGCGGCGCACTGTAGGGAATTGCAGTCACAGCTAATTGATATTCGGCTAATTCTTCGCTTAATTCGGGAAACTCTGCTAATTGCTGCTCAACCCAAGCTTTCTCTGACTCACTCAACATATCCAGAGCATAAAGGGGAGCTAGTTCACAAAAGCAGTAGTTTTCAGACTTCATTTGCATTATCAAGTTCTAATTTATTTCCTACTATCAAGCAGCCATACCAATTTTGAAAAATCCCCATCACAAATTATGAATTAGAAATTTTCCTCACTATTAAGCATTGACTTTAACTTATTTAATCCTAACCGAATTCTCGTTTTCACTGTCCCTAGAGATATATTTGTCTGTGCGGCAATTTGGCTTTGAGTAAATCCTTGATAATAGGCTAATTCAATGACAATGCGTTGTTCTGGCGGTAACTGATTCATTGCTGTCATCACGCGATCGCGTCGTTCACAAATCCAAGCTTCCTCAAATAAATCTACATTATCTGCTGGCGGTTGAATTTCTATAGCATCCATAGAAAATGTCGTAGATGGGCTGCTGCGTTGTAGTTTTCTGAGGCGATCGAGAATGCGACTGCGTGCGAGGGTAAATATCCAAGTATCAACTCTGCCTTTTTGCACATCATAGCGTTCTGCAATCCGCCAAACCTGAGCAAATACATCTAAAACTACTTCTTCGCTTTCTTCTCTTGATTGCAGACTTTTAAAAGCGATCGCCTGAATAATTTTGGCATAGCGATCGTAAAGAGCAGAAAGCGCAGATTGATCGCCTTGGGCAATTTTCGTCAACAGTAAAGCATCAGCCGCAGGTAAACTCTCCATCTAGAGATTATTCAGTGTAAAACGGGGTATACTTGCGAAGTATACCGAGCTTTACACTGATTTCCAACAGTATTAGTCAGTTGTTAGTTGTCAGTTGTCAGTTGTCAGTTGTTAGAGACGCGATAACCCTTGTCTGTATAATGGTAATTTGTTAGTTGCTTCCTTGTCCTCCTTGTCCTCCTTGTCTCCCTTGTCTCCCTTCCCTCATCCACCCAAAGCCCAAGCTAAGAACCTTTCGGTGTAATATAGGGCAATTTGATTACTCATACCTTGAAAGACGCTATCAAAGGAATGTTCTGCCCAAGGAATGTTAATCCAAATAGCTGTGTTACCTTTAGCTTGCAGACGCTGGTATAGTTGCTGACCGAAAATTGGCTTTACGAGATGATCGCGATCGCCATAAATTAATAATGTTGGCGGTAAGTTAGATTTTACATAATTTATAGGGGATGCTAATTTATACTGGGTTTCCACTTCCTCAGGAGAACCACCTAAAAAGGCTGTTAAAACAGCTTTGGTATTAATAGGGTCTGGTGATGGTGGTTCTTTATAGCCTTGTAACAAATTTGTCGGGCCATAATAATTAATTACTGCCCGAATTGGGGTAGTATCTGGTTGATATGCGGCTAATAATGCTAAATGCGCTCCCGCAGACCAGCCCATAACCGCAATTCGGCTAGAATCTATTTCATAATTAGCCGCCTGTTGCAAGATAAAATTCAATGCAGCTTGCACATCTTGAATTTGTGCGGGGTAGCGATATTTGGGTGCGTGGCGATAGTCAATAGCCACCACTGTATACCCTTGCGCTGCCATATATTGATTGAATGTGGCTTTTTGTGTGGGTTCACCACTACGCCATGCGCCACCATAAATAGTGACAACTGTAGGATGCTTACCAGTAGTTAGAGGCTGATAAATTTCGAGATTTAGGGGAGTTCCATCAGCAGCAGCAAAATTTTGTTGATGATGGCGGACTTTGGGTTTTGCTAATCCAGTAAATAAATCAGCTAGCACAAAGGGATGGCGGCGCATTTTGGCTTGTAAATCAGCCGGAATTTGCAAATTGCTCAATAAAGGTTGCATTTGCGCATCTGCTTGTTGAATTGTGCTAGGTAGCTGTAATAAAGGCAGGCTACTGAGTAAAATTCCGCTTAAACTCAAGCCAATGGCAATCCGAGGGAGTAAAATCTGTTTTTTAGCGGTAAATGACAGCAAGAAAGCAATTAAGTTGCCAATTAACAATATAGGGCTGATTTCTGGACTACCCACAGCTAGAGGTAGCAAGGTAAAGTTAGGAGCCGGAATGATAATCCAGCTACTTAAAAATAGTCCGAGTACACTGAGAATTAGCCCTAAACGCGATCGCATATTTTCGCCTGATTTCTTGGTCAAATCAAGTATCAGCCTTAACTCTGCAATTGTGCCAGCATCGCCGCCGGATTCCAATAAGCCCGCATTGATTGAATTTGACCCTCACTGTTGAACTCGAATAAATCAATTCCCTCAAAAGTCACAGCCTGACCATTTTGACCGATACCTCGACCTGTCCATTTAACAGCCGCTTCATTACCATTGATAGAAATAAAATCTTCAGAGAGTTCCACCTTGCTAAACAAGGCTGCTACCCCTTGAAAAAATTCCCGTAGTTGACTGTGTCCTTGTAATGCTGGCGCACCTACAGGATCGTAACTGATAGTATCTTCGGCAAAACAGACAACCATACCCTCAGCTTTATCATCAGAACGACTAGCCGCAAAGTATTGCTGAATCACAGCTTGGATGGTTTCTGGAGAAAGAGTAACTTGCACTGACATAATTGATTGATATTTGAATCATCTAAATAGGAATACGTCGTCTTTCCCTATTTGGATCTCAACCTGGTAAAAAAATAATCTCATACTTGGATCAACGCTGATACGTTGCTAGATCCCCGACTTCTTGAAGAAGTCGGGGATCTGACCACCAACAACTTCTCACAGTAATGCTAGAGACTGATACTGACAGGGATAGTTTACCTGTAAAATTCTTCCTTTATGCTGGCTTTATGTACAACACTTTTCGTTAAAATAAATATATATATTAAACTTACATAAATGCTCGGTTTGAGCAATTAATACTTATTGGTTATCATTAATACACCTTTATCAAATTGTATCATTTTGAGTTTTTCTCATTATCAAAAAACTTAATTTAGCCGCAAAGGTAAAAATCAATTTTGCTGTTTATTACTCGTATCCGGTTGATTTTTGGTTATGAAATCGAGAATGCATAAAGGTGTTTCTTTAATCCTTGGTTTAGGTACTGCTTGTAGTATTGGCTTAAGTTCTCTTGAACCAGCTAGTGCACTTCCTTGGGGTCAGCTAATATTTAATGGCGTGCAGTTATTACAACTGTCCAACATTTCCCCACAGCAAACAGTCGCACTCGGACAAAATATTCACCAGCAGGTAAAACAAAATTACCGACTGGATTCTAATTCTAAAACCAACGCTTATGTTAATCGTGTTGGGCAACGTTTAGCTAAAGCTAGTAATTGCTCTCAAATTCCTTTTCGCTTTTATGTAGTTCGCGACTCTAGTATTAATGCTTTTGCAACTACAGGTGGCTATGTCTACGTTCATACTGGGTTATTAAATGCGGTGGATAATGAAGACCAACTAGCATCTGTTATGGGTCACGAAATAGCCCATATTTGCAACAATGACTTAATTAATAAGTTAAAACAAACACAACTGGCGCAAGGTGCAGCTTCCCTAGCAGGTTTAGATCAAAGTGCTGTCACTGCCATAGCTTATCAGTTGGCTGTAGACTTACCTAATAGCCGCGAAGCAGAATTTAATGCGGATGATCGGGGATTGCAGTATATGCGCCGGGCTGGGTATAATCCCAAGGCGATGCCTGCATTTTTGCGCAAATTAGTTCGTCAATCTTCTGCACCATCATTTTTGAGTAGCCATCCAGCAACCCAAGAACGGATTTCGGTGATTGAAAGAAAAATCGCTAATGGTCGATAATCGAGGATAATTGTAGAGAATTTTGCTAATTAGCGATCGCACTTTCAACTATCTTTGATTGTGAAGCTAGTGCGATCGCTTTCATAAATCAAATTATAGCCTTCCGTAATTTCCCTCAGCCAGATTTGCGAGACATATTATATACTCATTGGCTTGGGTAATACCCCTGAGTCAAGAGGTCAATGTAAATGACTAGCAAACAGTTCGCGATCGGCACAGTTGCATTATTTATTACTATTGGCATTATCCATTATCTTGGCTCTGCTAAAGTAACAGCCGCCTGTCCCAGTCCTCTATTAGATGGCGATTTTGAAGAACAAACTAGCCCCACAGTCAGCAGTCCTTGGGTTGCTGAAGGTAACATAACTGTTGATTTAGCAGCAGGAAATAGCAATTCCGGTAAAAATAATATTTCTATGCGCAATTTTACTGGCTGGAATAGTATTAGTCAGCGCATTAAATTACAGCCAAATACTCAATATGAATTAAAAGCCTACGTGCGCACATCTGAAAATATCACAGATGGTTCCTTTGGACTGCGAGATGCCAATCAGAAACCATTTATAGAAATCAAATTTGGCAGATTACCTCAATATCTACCCTTAACCCTCCGATTCGTCACCGGTAGTGAATCTGATTACAACATCGTCACCGGATTCTGGGCTTTAAGTCAAGATAGCTGGGTTCAGGTAGATAACTATACCCTTACAGGTGGAATTTGCAAGCAGGAGCAACAGGGTATAGGGGGACAAGGGGGATAAGAGGACAAGGGAAGGGGGACAAGGGGGATAAGAGGACAAGGGAGACAAGGGAGACAATTGTACAGACGCGATTAATCGCGTCTCTGCCCAATGCCCAATGCCTGCCCAATGCCCCATTATCACACTTTCCCCGCCAAATTAATCAACTGTTTAAAATTGACTAAATAAATAATATTATTAATATCGTCAATTTCTATCCAGCCTTTCTCATCCAGCTTGTCCATAATTTTGCTGGTTTCGTCAACACTAATTTCTGTGACTTCTGCTAAATCCTTAACGGGAATATTAAAAATTTCTCGTCCCTTTTCAGATTTTTGTCCGTAGTTTTCACCTAAACTTACTAAAGTTTGGGCTAGTTTAACTGCTGGAGGTGAAGAGCGCATTTGCAAGCGGAGGTTGATTTGTCGGACTCGTCGCACCATGAGTTGTAACATGCGGTGATGCAAATGCGGGTCTTTAAATAAGATTTGAATAAAACGTTCGCGAGAAACACTCAGCAATTTTACAGGCGAAAGAGCAATTACATCAGTTGAACGGGGGGATTCATCTAAAACTGCCATTTCTCCAAAAAAATCACCGCGACCTAAAATAGCTAGAGCGACAGAATTATCTCCGGATGTGCGCCGGACTTTTACCCAACCAGAAACCACGAAGTAAACCGCATTTCCCCAAGCATCTTCCATTAAAACGGCTCTTTCTGCTGGGTATTCGTGTTCAATCGCAACGTTTAACAGCCATTCTAAAGTTTGGGGATTGGCTGTACTTAGTAAGGGGAAAAGTTCACTAAAAACCTCAGTATGCATGAAATATCTGTAAAAAATGGATTTAGGAGAACATTAGAGCGGATATGATAATTTTTCACACAGCAATCAGCTACTGAATACAGTAAAAATACGATGAGAAATTTATTGAGAATAATTAGGTGTTTATCCTATTTTTTTAATCCAACAAGACATGGAAACTTAAAATCTCAGGTTGAATCTGAGGATTCTTGATGAAAAATTGAGGCATGAAAAATTAGTATTTAGGTCTAATATTCTAGTACAACATAACAATTATGCTGGCAATCGAAATCAGCGTTTTCACTGACAAATTACAATGTTAATTACTCTTTTTAACTATTTTCTAGGCAGATGAGTATCTGCTGCTAGGATATTGAGTTGTTTGTCTAAATTTTCTACTATTTTAGTGATGGCAGCTATAGCTTTTAATTGCTCAGATTGACTGGTATTGTTAATTAGCAAGCGTTTTTCTAGTTCATGTAACTTAAAGCTGAGTTTTTGTGCCATGACCAAGGTATCGCGGCTGAGGCGACTTAACTGTTGCTGTTGATAAAATTTTAAGGCTGCTCCCCGTAATACTTGTAATGTTGCTTCTTCACCATAAATTCCCGGCATCAATCGTAAGCGTAACAATAAATTGTCATTTTTATATTTACATTCCTTCTCTACCTGTCTTGCTTCTGAAAGCGTGGTTAAGGGTACACCAGCAAATTTCTTGAACTCATTAATAATGCTCTGAAAAACATCCAGAGATAGATTTTCGACTACTGATTGTAAAATTCCGTTATCGCTCCAGAGTATTCTCCCTTGATCGTACTGTCTTTCCAAATACAAGCGACCAATTCCCCCACGCAAGACTCTGGCTAATAATTGTTCTAGTAATTTTCTCGGTGGTAGATGAGTGAGTAGTTCTAGGGGTCTGGATATCTCGGAAGTTTGTAATGGTGAGACAGTGAGGTGATTTGGCGCGATCATCTCCGTAGTCTTTTTATATTCACTCTCTTGTGGCTTAGTTGTGCTAGGTTGAGACACAGAAGGGCGATTTTCTTTTACAGGTAAATCTACTTTGTGCAAAGAAGCTGGGGGAATTTCTAGTTCTGTCTCAATGTAGGTAGTGGCATAGGTATTAATTTGCTCTGTTGGCTCTATGGGGGGAACAGGGTTATTATGAGCGTTGGAGTTAGCCTTTGACTGCTGTGGTTGAGGATTTAGGGAAGATGTATTTTTGTAGCTGAGGTAGTTTGAAAGGGTAGATTGGTGAATCTCCTTAGGAATTGTCAGACTCACCATTGTTAACTTCATATAAGAAAAAATTCGGTTAACGTAATCTAATGCTTCTGTGTCTTCTACATTAACCATACCGAGTATGAGTTGATTGCCTTTTAACTCTAAGGGTAAAATTTGGTGATATAGGCAAACTTCTAAGGACAATAAATTATCTATTAACGAAAATATCCGATCGCGATCGCTCAGTAACTGGTCAATATTAGTGAGTTTTATTTCGCCTGTAATTGGCGTGTTCGCTTTGTTATCAGTAAAATTGCCTTCTGAAGACAACATAAGATGTATTTAATACTTTTTTTATTTGCTTATCCTTCTATTGTGCGTCTTAGTTAGGTTTTAGTAAATAAAGATGCTTTATAAATGTTAGCACTAGTTAAATTAACGACAAATTTTTAGTAAAAATCAGAATATACAAATCAATTTTTTGTAAAGTAGATCGGGATGTTGTCTTAGTTAAATCTGGGATTGTGGATTGGGGATAAATCCCAAATCCAAAATCTACAACTCAAAACTGTTGGGTTTGGTAATACTTAATATCAAGTTTTCTATATGTTAAATAGATAACTTTTAATATCAGTATTATTTCAGGATTTCAGCTGAGATATCATGATGACTCCTGAGTTCTTAAAGCTTGAGCAGCGAGATAGACTTTGGCCCATTCTCCCATCACCTGATGGGTTTTAAGTTTTAATTGTTGAGCTGTGGTTTCAATGGAGTTACCAGCTTTGCGCAAATCTAAAATCTGCTGTCCCTGATGAGATAATTTCTCATAAAGTTGCTGCCATTGATTAGGTGTTAACCCTAGGTTGTGTTCTTCCAAGGAAATTGCTAACCAATTATCTACCAGTTCTGGTTTACCTTTGAGGGCAAACACGCGCACAGCATGGTAGCTGATTTTTTCGCGCAATCTATAGACTTCTTTAATCTGCTTGTTGAGGACTTTGGCAATTTCGTCTTGAGACTTACCTTGGAGATACAGCCGCAGCCATTCTACTGCTTCGGTGCCGAGATTTTCTTGTAAATATACTTCAAATTCTTGTTGTACGGACTGACGCAGAATTTGTTGCTGTTCTAGTTCTTGTGCTTCTTCATATTCCGCGATCGCTTGACTGTCAACTAAGTTAATTCGATTATCGCTGTCATCTGTGAGGATTTCCTCGGAAACTAGGCGAATCAAGTCGCTGCTGGGTACTTGAGTTAAGCCTCCCCGTTGAGTCCGGCGGAGGTAATTGACAAAGCGATAAACTAGCAAGGGTTGATTGCGCACTGGACGCAAGCAATATTCCTCGATGCTGGCAAATAATAAAGTATCTCTTAACCTGCGATCGGTGGTAATTTCCGCGATACAGGCCATTTGATCTTGAATGTAAGAATCGCTTTGTAATAATTCTTGAATGATTTCTTGTAGTACATCAATGACACTACGTTGGCGATCGCGGCTTAAAGATACCCAAGTTTGAATTTTGTTCCTTAAGGTCATTAAGCTGGCTAATCTGGAGATGAGGTTACGATAGGCGCGTTCCCTACCTGTACCCAAGTAACGTTGCAACAAAATCCGGTAACGATATTCCATCGCTTGCTTGGCAATCTCAAGCTCCTTGGGATTAAGCATATCAAAGCGCTGGTTATCACGCCCCAACAACCAAAAGACTATGCTTTCTCTGGCTGTTTGACTTTGTTGTGGACAATCACTCACAAGACGTTGTCGCCAATATTGTGCCAGTTTGTTGGCTTCTGTTGCCATAGTGAGATTGTACTCCTCAAAACCCTGTTTTAAAGTTTGCATTACAACCCCCATTTTTCGCACTTAACTTATTAACTGGCAGCTGCCCCTAACTGAATCTTCTGGTTGAAGATTTTTTAGTGATTCCATTTTTATTACGTCTCAAAGGACTCAACTTATGCAGAAATTGTCCTTTGCTAGTTTTCACTTTTGATTGCCAACTACATGAAAACCCAACTATTCAAGGAATTTTTCTCTGATTTGCAAATTATAAATTTTTGTAAATTTAATAAATTCACATTCGAGAAAAGCGACCTGCCCAGTGTATGTAAATTAAAATACACCATTTTTTAGCGGGGTTAAGAAAAGCTGACATGGTGGACGCGATCGCCAGAGCAAATAAAATTCACCTCAAATCCAGACGTAGTTTGATGCATATAAGTTTCAGATTTCCAGCACATCTGTGTGAGAATCTCCGCATTTTTTAACTTTCTTCTATCATTTTGGCAACCTAATTTTATTTTCCGGCAAGATATACGACCATTATCTAATAGGATTACTGACAATTTAATAGTACCCATGAGGGTAATATCTGGAATGATGGCGAGAATTTTCTCATAAATAAAGTTTTTCTTGAGGTTTTCCTAATTTTGTGACCCCATCAATATTACATTGGGTTGCTATGTGTATCTCACATACGATGACAAAACTTATACTAAGGGAACTCCAAAAAATAAATTGTTCCGTTCAAGTTGTTGACTGTTGACGGTTGACTGTTGACGGTTGACAGGCCTTATTAGTAGTTATGCAATTTAGATGAAAAAAATTGGTAATAAATATGTCAAGACATGCTTAATTGCGTCTTGGCAAGAGTGAATTGTCAAGGCGCAGCTGGTAATATTTTGTTTCTAGTTGGAGCTAAAGACGATAAATCTCAATCTAGCGACTGTTTGACGATCTGATAATTGGATTTTCCACAGATTCTCTGTACTGTTGTACGGCATCGGTGTAGCCAATAGGTAGAACAGCTTCAACGTTTTCATGGGGTCTGGGAATAATCACCCAAGATTCCAGGGTACCACCATAAACATTTTCAGCAGCTTCTACACCAGCTGCCATAGCGGTTTTAACTTCAGAGACATCGCCACGAATATTGACTGTAAAACGAGCGCTACCAACTCGGATATACCCAACCAAGGTAACACGACCCGCTTTGACCATTGCATCTGCTGCTGCTAACACAGCAGGAAAACCCTTAGTTTCTAGCGCTCCAACTGCCTGTAATGACATTAAAAAATCTCCTGTAGGAATAAACTTAGGTGGTGTTACAAGTTAATTGTACGAAGCTTCGCTACCAATTTTAATGGCAAACTTGTTTAGAACATACGGAAGGGTTCAGAGTCTTCCGTGAAGTGGATAGGAAGTATGGTTTCCACATTCTCTGGGGGATTGGGAACAATGTAATGGGTAATGACTGTACCCTCCTTTACCTGTTCACCTGCGGCAATTCCTGCTTCCACAGCTGTTCTGACTTCAGCAACATGTCCCCGAACTGCAACTAGCAAACGAGCGCTTTCTGCTTGGCCATAATACACCAGTGTGACTGCTGCTGATTTTACCATTGCATCTGCTGCTGCCAACACCGAAGGAAAACCTAAGGTTTCTATTACGCCAACCGCCATTGGCATGGCTAGATTCTCCTGAGCTAAATATAAGTGATATCAATTGTACGAGGCTTTAGTCCCAATTTTGACATTTACCTCAACTTTCTTGGATACTTAGTTATTGGGCATGGGGCATTGGGCATTGGGCATTGGGCATTGAGCAAAACTTCAACAGAGCTTCAGTACAAGTTTTGAATTTTGAATTTTGAATTTTGAATTGTTTGTCCCCCTTGTCTTCCTTGTCCCCCTTGTCTTCCTTGTCCCCCTTGTCTTCCTTGTCCCCCTGCCCCCTGCACCCTGCTCCTATGCTGTTTCTCCGTCTGCCGTTGACGAAAATTACCCTACGTTGGGTATTGGTGATTCCTTTTGTATTACAAACTATCGGGGCAGTTGGGCTAGTGGGCTATCTGTCTTATCGTAGTGGCGAGCAAGCGGTGGAGAATTTGGCTAATCAGTTAATGGATGAAGTTAGCCACCGAATTAGCGATCGCCTCGATAATTATTTACAAACTCAGCAGCAAGCAATGGCGATTAATGCCCAAGCAGTTAAGCAAGGTGCATTAAATATCCGAGATTTTACGCAATTGCAAAGTTACTTGTGGCAACAAATAACTCTATCTCCTTTGTTAGGTAGCAGTACTTATGTCAATGAACGGGGAGAAGAAATTGGTTACGGACGACTTCAAAGTCAAGAGGTAGTTGATATAGCCAATCGGCTAACTGGGGAAAAATTAGCAATTGGTACTGTCTTTTTGGCGGAAATTAAAACTACTGATTTAGGCAAACGAAAACATTATCTGGTCGATTTTCAAGGACAGCCCAAAAAATTAACTTATACTCTGGACTCTGATAACCGTCAGCTAGCTTGGTATCGTTATGGCAAAGCTGCAAAAAAACAAGTTTGGTCGCCAATTTATGTGTCTAATATTGCACCAACCTTAGTAATTCAAGCAATGGCTCCTGTATATAACAATGTTGGCGAATTTCAAGGATTATTTGTTTCTAATATTGGTTTATCGGAAATCGGGACTTTTTTAAGTAAGTTAAATTTTTCCCCTTCGGGAAAGGCTTTAATTATCGATCGCGCTGGAAATTTGGTAGCTAGTTCTACTTTAGAATTGCCTTATATACCAAAGGCTCAAGGAGAACCGCAAAGATTACCAGCTATCCAGAGTAAAGATGCACAAACGCGATCGCTCGCTCAAAAAATACTGCAAAAATACAGTAGCTTTCGTAACATAGAAAACACTACACAGCTGAGTTTAGAACTCGATGGGCAAAAGCAGTTTGTGCAAATCATTCCTTACCGCGATCGCTATGGACTCGATTGGCTAGTGGTGACAGCCATTCCCGCATCTGACTTTATGCGAGAATTGGAGGCTAGTAAGGCTCATACATATATCTTATGCTTGCTGACATTATTTACTACGGTCTTTATTGGTATATTTACGGCGAGCAGAATTACTAAGCCGATTGTGCGTTTGAGTCAAGCTAGTCAGGCTTTAGCCCAAGGGGAATGGCAGCAACCTTTATCAGAAGAAATGGCGATCGCAGAACTTCGGTTACTTACTCAATCATTCAACCAGACATCCAAAGACCTCAAACAAGCTTTTGACCGCGCTAAACTTGCTCTGAATGAGTCTGAAGATAAATTTGCCAAAATATTCCGTAACGGGCCTGATTTTGCCCATATTATTAGTTTCGAGACGGGCTGCTATGTAGAGGTGAACGATCGCTTTTTAGAAATGACTGGCTATTCTCGTGCAGAGGTAATTGGCCATACTCCTTTAGAACTGGGAATAGTTGCCAAACCTGAGAATATTTTACAGATGTGCCATTTATTACAAACGCAGCAACGAGTCCAGGACTTTGAGTTGGAATTGCAAACTAAATCAGGAGAACGGAAAATAGGCTTAATTTCTTCAGAATGGATTGATTTAGAAGGTAAGCCTTACATTCTCTCTGTATTTAAAGATTACACGGAACGCAAACAAGTAGAACTGGAACTGAAAACAGCCCGCGACTTGCGCGAAGCTATTTTTCATGAATCCACTGATGCTATCTTCTTGGTAGAACCGCCTCCAACTAGACGCATTCTCGACTGCAATCAGCGTGCTGTGACTTTGTTTGAGCTAGAGAGTAAGGCAGAATTAATTGGTTCTCAGGGAAATATCCTGCAAAAACGCCAATTTACAGAGGAAGAATTAGCAGAAATTGCTAAGGAAATCGAACAACAAGGATTTTGGAGCCTAGAAATTGAATATCTCACAAAACAGGGTAATTCTTTTTGGGGCAATTTAGCAGTCAAGATGATTGAGGTGGCAGGACAATCAATGTATCTTGTACGGATAACAGATATTACAAATAGTAAGCTTATTGCTACCGCTCTACAGCAAAGCGAAGAAAGATTCCAGCACCTAGCGGCAGCTTCCCCAGGAATAATTTATACAGTTGTCGAATATCCCAGCGGCCCGGTACGTTATGAATATCTCAGTCCAGCTTTTGCGGAAATTCATGAAATTCCTGTAGCCTCAGCCCTAGAAGATGCCAGCATAACTTTTAACCAGATTCATCCTGAGGATCGTTTGGCTTATCAGCAGGCAGTGGCATACAGTATAGAAAATATGCAGCAGTTCAAGCATGAATGGCGGATTATTACCCCTTCAGGTAAGATTAAATGGATTGAGGCGAATTCTCGACCAGAAAGGCGGAAAAATGGCGAGATTGCTTGGCATGGAATAGTCCAAGATATTAGCGATCGCCATCAAATTGAGCAAATGAAAGACGAGTTTATCTCTGTCGTCAGCCACGAACTACGCACGCCGTTAACAGCGATTAACGGTGCTTTGGGAATGCTAACTACCGGAATTTTTGATAAGCGTCCCGAACGCGCCAAAGAAATGCTGACAATTGCGGCGAATAACTGCGATCGCCTAGTACGTTTAGTTAATGATATTCTCGATTTGGAACGACTAGAATCTGGGAAAACTCAGCTAGTCATGGAAAGCTGTGAAGTAGCAGATTTAATGCAACAGGCGATAGAAGCAGTAGAAGCGATCGCTACTCAAGCGGTAATTACTCTGGAATTCCAACCCCTCAATGTAACGATGACAGCTGCACCAGATGCGATCGTGCAAACTCTCATCAATCTATTAAGCAACGCCATTAAATTTTCTCCTGTGAATAGCACTGTTTGCTTAACCGCAGAGTTAGAAAATGCTCATAATAATTCTTATATTCTCTTTTGTGTGCAAGACCAAGGTAGGGGGATTCCCAGCGATAAATTAGAAACTATCTTTAATCGGTTTCAACAGGTTGATGTCTCTGATGCACGCCAAAAAGGCGGAACAGGACTAGGACTCGCAATTTGTAAAAGTATCGTCCAGCAGCATGGCGGACAAATTTGGGTAGAAAGCGTTGTTGGCAAAGGAAGCACTTTTTATTTTACGTTGCCAGTGAACCAGGGGAAATTATGAGTAAACGCCTGTTAATAATTGACGATGAACCTGATATTCGGCGGATTATTCAGGTATCTTTAGAAGAGATTGCCGGATGGCAAGTCAGTACAGCTGAGTCTGGTAGTGAAGCATTAATCATAGTCCAAACCGACAAGTGGGATGCAATTATGTTAGATGTTTCTATGCCTGATATGGATGGATTTGAGGTGTTTAAAAAACTGCAATCCGATCCCCATACACAATCTATTCCCGTCGTGCTGTTAACTGCCAAAGTACAACCAAGCGATCGCCGTCGTTTTGCCCAAATGGGTGTCGCTGGCGTGATTGCTAAACCTTTCAACCCGATGACTATCTCTAATCAGGTAGCGGAAACTTTAGGCTGGGAAAGTATGTTTTGACAATCACCTTCCTAAAAGTATGGCAATTCTGGGTTTATCCAATAGAAGCGCTTTAAATGTAGTTATTGATAAAGTTGCACAAAATAATGCAGCTCTATTTTCTCGTCTTATTGGAGTACAAAAAAACAGTTTGTACATGTAGCAATCTACTAAAACCTTGCCAGAGTTCAATATACTTGTTACGGCAATATTATGGGTCAAATTAAAAAAGCCGCTAAATTAGCGGCTTTAGTGAATATGGGCAGTACCAGACTCGAACTGATGACATCCTGCTTGTAAGGCAGGCGCTCTACCAACTGAGCTAACCGCCCGTTTGCGTTCACATTTATATAATATAGCAAAAGATTTTGAATCGCGCTAGTATTTTTGAGAAAAATTTTTTGAGAAATTGAAAATGCCCTCTGGTCGAACCCACGATAGCATTACGCTGTATGCTCTGCCGTTGGTGGCGGGTGTGACTTTCTGGCAGACTGGCAGTAGCAATGTGACTTTATTCGTTGCTGGCGGGTTTCTGTTTGGGGGGCTGATGTTCGGCCCGGATTTAGATATCTACTCAATTCAATACCAACGCTGGGGATTCTTGCGCTGGATTTGGCTACCCTATCAAAAAAGTTTGCGTCATCGCTCCTTTTTATCCCACGGGCCGATTATTGGTACGACGCTAAGAGTAATTTATCTGAGTTGCTTAATTGCGATCGCGGCCATTTTTATCTTAATAATTGCCGAAAAGCTAGGGAATATCGCCTTTAGCTGGGAAAATATCGGCAGTACAGTCAAGCGATCGCTCATCAGCTACAGCACTGAATTTCTCGCCTTATTCTTAGGTATGGAACTCGGTGCTATGAGTCATTCCCTCAGCGATTGGTGCGGTTCTGCATACAAGCGAGTCAAAAAACAAGGCATTCAGGCATTACTGCCAAGTGGCAAAATTAAGAAACGTAAACCGTATCGGGCAGGGGGGCAGGGGGCAGGGGGCAGAGGGACAAGGAGGACAAGGAGGACAAGGAAGACAGGGGGGACAGGGGGGACAAGGAAGACAAATGACAAATGACAAATGACTATTGACTATTGACTATTAACTATGAACCAAAACTTAGCAGCATTACAAGAATTAATTGAGGTGGTGGCAAAATTGCGATCGCCTGATGGTGGGTGTCCTTGGGATTTGGCACAAACACCGGAAAGTCTGACTCCTTATGTGATTGAGGAAGCTTATGAGGTGGTAGATGCAATTAAGAGTGGTGACCAAAAGGCGATCGCAGAGGAATTAGGCGATTTACTATTACAAGTAGTCTTGCAAGCTCAAATCGCCAGTGAATCTGGACAGTTTTCTCTCAAAGAAATTGCTGAAGGGATTACCCAAAAATTAATTCGCCGCCATCCCCATGTATTTGGTGATGTGGAAGTGGCGAGTGTGGAGGAAGTGCGGCAAAACTGGGAAGAAATCAAAGCTGCCGAAAAAGGCGAACCATCCCCAGAAAATCAAAAACTCAGCGCTAAACTCAGTCGCTATGGGCGTACCCTTCCCCCATTAATGGCAGCGATGAAGATTTCTCAAAAAGCGGCAGATGTGGGTTTTGAGTGGGAAAATATTGAGGGGGTGTGGGATAAGTTTCATGAAGAGTTAGGCGAATTTCAAAAAGCTTTAGCCGAAGAAACTCCAGAAGCCCAACAAGCAGAATTAGGAGATTTACTCTTTGCCACTGTGCAACTAGCCCGTTGGCATAATCTCGATCCCAGCGCCGGTTTGCAAGGTACAAATCAGCGATTTATTCAAAGGTTACAAAAAATGGAGGCAGTTGTTGACCGCCCCCTTTCGGATTACACTTTGGCTGAGTTAGAAGCTTTATGGCAACAAGCAAAGGCGCAAATTGCAAAGGACGGTTGACGGTTAACTGTTGACTGTTGACTGTTGGCTGTTGTATGGGCGGGTTCACAAATATCCTCACCAAGCAACGATAATTCTCAATAAACCCGCCCCTACTGACTGTTGCCCAATGCCTAATGCCCAATGCCCAATGCCCTATGCCCAATACCCAATTACGACTTCTTCACATCAAACCACTTATCATAAAGTGATTGATATGTGCCATCTTCTCTGAGGCTCAACAATGCACTATTGATTTGTTTACGGTAGGGACTGTTATTCGGGAGGACAATACCGTAGTTTTCTTCCCGGAAAACGCTACCTACTATCTCTACTTTACCGTTGCCTTGATTGGCAGCATAAAACAATAGTACGGGCGCATCAAAGACTACAGCGTCAGCTTTTTTGGTTTGTAAAGCTTCGTAAGCTTGCTCAATTTTGGGAACTTCGAGAACGGATATCTTGTGGTCGCGCAAATATTTGGCGGCGGTGCTACCAGCAGTGGTGGCGACTAACTTACCGGGTAAGTCGTCTACACTCTTGATATCGCCCTGAAGTTGCTGCACGGTGAGAGAGGTGGTGGCGGCGGCTGTAAAGTAAGCAACGAAAAGAACGCCGATAAACATCCAGATAATTGCTATTACCCGCCCAATTACGCCTTTGGGCATTTCGTCGGCTTGGGTTGCTAAGGTTGCGGCTGCCCACCAACAAGCTTTAAAAATTCCGGGGAAGTATGATTTATCAATCATTCCTTCTTTATGATTGCGTTCTGATAACCAAATAATATGAGCGGCGACGACAATCAGCAGCAAGGCTAAACCAACTACTTGGAAGAGGGTAGGAGAAAATATCAATTGCAAAATGTTACCCAAAGCACCGCCATTGGCTTCTGGTGGTCTTACCATAATCTGCAAACCACCGGCAAACATTGGTAAGGAGAAATCAAAGTTCTCCTGTCTTTCGGCGGTAATGGAGATGGCCGCAATACCGGCATTAGCTTTGCCATCTTTTACCGCCGAAAGTAAATCGGCTACGGTAGAATACTCAACAAATTCCGATTTTATCCCTGTTTTGTTAGCAATGCTGCGCCACAGATCGATACTAAAGCCGGATAGTTGATTATTTTCCGAAATTACAAATGGTGGAATTACCCTGGTGGCAACAAGGAAGGAATTATTATTATTGGCTGCTGCTGGTTCTGCTTGTTCAGCTATTCCTGGGTGGATGAAAGACAGCGCTAGCAATAACGCCATCACACCGCCGATTAATCTTAGCCAGATGCGTCCTTGAGGGGAACTTCTGCTGTGATTTTGACTATAACCTCTGTAAAAATAGGTAATCTGGCTTTTCCAGCCGACCATAAATTGGCGGAATCTACGAGCGATCGCATTTATCATTGGAATTTCTTCGGGTTGTATGTAGTATCTATCTATCATTCCCAACCCATAACAAATATCACATAGGTGGTGCTAAGTTGTTGACGGTTGACTGTTGACCGCGCCAATTTTAGATTTTAGATTTTAGATTTTAGATTATTTCGGTTCATGCCCCGCCTCCGAAGTTCAGAGCGCCGGCTTCCGGCGCTCTGACTTCTCTCCTTGTGGGTGGAACAAATCCAAAATCGTCAATTTAAAATCCCCAAGCTGCACCCATAAAGGGATGCAGTAAATCCAAAATCGTAAATCCAAAATCCAAAATTGATTGACTGGAAACAAAAATGGTGTTCTAGGGGCTAGAAGGGAAGGAGGACAAGGAGGACAAGGGGGACAAGGAAGACAAGGGCGACAAGGAGAAATGACAATTCACCCTGAGCGTTCGCGCAGCGTCTCCCCTTGGGAGAAGAGAAGCCGAAGGGATGACAAATGACCAATGACAAATGACCAATAACCAACCAACAAAAAACAGGGGTAGTGATTCACCACCCCTATTAAATTACAGCTTGGATAAATTAGAAATGCTCTGCGAACAGGCTAACTGCTACTCGCAAATATCGTCAAGGCCAATCCTAAAATAACTGCCCCGCCACCCAGTACAAATGACCAGAAGCGGTGGTAACTATTAACAACCGTACCGTTTTCACTTTGGAGATTAATCAAATCCATCCAAGGTGCAACGCCGCGACGGAACCAACCTACAGCCCCTACTTGTTCGCCTATCAAGCTTTGGACACGCTTCATCCCAAACAGAAAATTACCAATGGGGCCAAAGCGTGAGGCATAGTGCAGATATAACATGCCGCTACGGTCTTGAATTTTTAAATCGGAACCAAATTTATAACCTGCGTCACCACGCCCGATGAGTTGTCCTTGTAATTGTGCAGGTTGACCGCGTAACGGACTAGCGTAGGGATCTGACATTAAAGTGAGAATATCGGTTTCTGGTGCTTGTTTGTAGTCGGGGAACATCACCAAGGCTTTGATGATAATTCCCACACCCAAGCCGATGAATGGTGCGCCAAAGACCAAACCAGTATGGGAGGAACTAGATAACATCATAATGCTGATGACCAAGCCCAATAAGAAACCAATAGTTTCCGCACCATACAGCACTACATCTAAAAAGAAATTGCCATAAAGCCGTTTTTTACTCAGATTCTTACCTTCACCAATGACTCGCCCCATATCAAACTCAATTGGTAAACCCAACTGTTCTGCATAGGTGCTTAAAGCGCGGACACGTTTACCTGTAAGTGGGTGTGTAGAATTTAACTCCATCCACCAAGCCCACGGGTTAAACATATCCCACAAAAAGACGCGACCGATTTTTTGGGTATCGCTAGCTATGCGGTAGGCGGTACCGGTGGAAGCTGCTGCTTTCGGGTCATAAATACCTAAGGCGCGGGTTCCTTCAATTAATCGGCTGGGTTCTTGGGTGCGGGAACCTTCTTCTAAAATCCCATAGGCAATTTTCACCAAAGCGCGGGATAAGGCATTGGGATTACCAGTAGTTTCCGCAGCGAAGTGGTCAGCAAAGTATTCTCTGGTACGGGAGAGATAGAGTATCAGGTAAGTACCAACTAGATAGAAAATATAAGCAACGAGAGCCGCAGTTTGCATAGCGTCTTTGATTTTGCTATCACCGCCACCACGACCAAATGTCCTCGCTGTGCTGTAAATTAGGTAGCAAATTTGCACTAAGGTAGAAGCTACTGTCATCACGGCAAAGTCCCAGTGGACAATGTGCCCTAATTCGTGAGCGTAGACGGTAGCAATTTCATCATCATCTAAATAAGTAAAAAGTCCCTGACTGACGACTAACCGGGCGCTATTGGGTAAAGACCCATAAGTAAAAGCTGTGGGGTTTTGGTCGTCGATAATACCTAGTCTTGGAGTTTTGATTTTCTTTTGTTCGCAGACTTGCTGAATTACTCTTGCTGTTTCCGGACTTTGGCTTTCAATTTCGTCCAAATCTACCCAACGGGTATGGTAAAGCCAACCTTGGGTTAAGTCCATGAGGAAAGGCGAGAGGAAGAAAGCCGCGAGATTAAAAACTATAGTGATGGTAAGAGCGATCGCTAATCCTTGGAGTGGATCGTCGCTACCTAAAATAAATACTAAACTCAAACCTAAAGCTAGCACCATCCCAAACAGCAATGTCATGGTGACGCCAGAAGCTAATACCAAACTTCCGCCGACACCACCCATTGCTAATTTTGCACCAGCCGTAGCCGCACGCCCAGCCTTTTGGATAGCATGAGAAGGGGTTGCTGGTGGTTGCGTCAGAGATTTTCCGGCTTGTTCCGCCCAACTGCGAACCTGAGAATTTTCACTCATCAACAATTTGCGATGCAAGACTGCGGCTTTTTCGAGTTCGCCTGTCCCTTGATAAGCTTTCATCAACCACATTTGGGCTGATAAATAATCGGAAGAATTTTGATCAACCGCATTCCGACAGACTTGTTCAAGGATTTGAACAGCTTCGGAATAACGTCCTTGATTAAAGGCATCTAATCCAGATTGCAATGACATAGTATCTCCTTAGCAAAGGAGTAGTAATTGATCGATCAATACTCAATAGATCCAGGATTCGTCATTGTCATTTCGTAAAACTTTAAAAATTGGGTATGGGGCATGGGGCATTGGGCATTGGGCATGGGTTAATGTGTGGGACAGGTGATAATACATCCTTGTGGCCAGATTGATAGCAAGTCTTCTCGCACCCAACCAGTCACGTTATTGGAGAATTTGATGCGATACCAACGATATTGACCTGCTTTTTGAAAGGAATCTTCTACTGTTACCAAATCGCCGGATACTGCACTGTAGAGAACCTTACTATTTAAGCTGGCAGAGGAACGCACATTAATTGTAGATCCGCGCTCCCCAACTATGGTTGCATAGCGCTGATTGCTCGGCTGAAACTTGACTAAATCGCTACGTATCCAACCTTTAAGGCTCCTTCCCCTGCTTGGTTGTACGTAATACCAATAATCGCCATCATCGCCTACGGTAATATTTAAAACTTCCACAGCACTACCCAATGGTAAAACATCCGCGACGGTTGCTGTTAAAGATGCGCTGGTACGCAAATTACTATCAGTTGTTAAGTTTGCTGGACGAGCCATTGCAGGTAATACTGTACTCATGATTGTACCAACAGTCAGTAATACTGCTGTTAACTTTGTTTTAACACTCATAAATTCTCCAGAAGATATTTAATAGCTAAAGGATAAAATCGAATTAGCAAGTCATTTGCCCTAAATATAAATACATAGGTGCAGAGTGATTTTCGGAAAACGCCAGCTTTTTTGGCGATAGGTTGGCTCTGGTTACTCAAGATTACAATTGATGATTTATGCTTTTGTAAGAGGTCTAACAATCAACTAAGCTAAAAGCAGCGATAATAGATAGTACACTGTGTTTATTGCCATTAGTGTAATAGCTATGACTGAGTTACTTGAACGTGCGATCGCTAGATTAAGAAATTTGCCAGAGAGCGAACAAGATGCGATCGCCTCAATGATTTTAGAAGAAATTGAGGACGAACGACGTTGGGATGAGTCATTCTCTCGTTCACCAGATGTTTTGGCAAAACTCGGAGCCTCAGCAATGGCTGAGTACCACGCAGGTAAAACCCAAGAACTCGATCCAGAAACACTTTGAAGTCACGCACTACCACCCAGTTCCGTAAATTATTTGCTGATTTACCCGCACAAGTTCAGGCGCAAACACGCACAGCATACCGTCAGTTTAAGAAAGACCCAAGCTATCCTAGCCTGCGCTTTAAGAAGGTGCATCCAGAGTTACCAATTTACTCTGCTCGGATTAGCAAAAGCTATCGAGCAGTTGGTCAGTTGGATGGAGACACAATTATCTGGTTTTGGGTTGGTTCACACGCACAGTACGATATGTTGCTAGAATAGTTATAACAACTACCAGTAGATTATTTATAAAGTCTTAGCAGTTTCCTAATTAGGAAGATTACACATGATGATTCGGATAAAGGTGAGTTGCAGACGGAACAAATGCACCATCGCTGATGACTACACCCGGAGAGAGAACACTTCCAGCGCCGACAAACGCATCATTACCAATTTTGACTTTTTTGACATACAACATTAAATTCTGCTTGCGGGGTTTGATGACATGAGAAATTATACCTACACGATGTCCCATAACTACGCGATCGCCTATTTCCATTAAACCGCGATCGGCAATCTCTAATCCTGGTGTCCAGTAAACATCTCGCCCCACTTTTGCACCCCACAACCGCAACCAACAAGAAAATACTCCCGGAATTAGCCGTAATATCGCTTCAAAAACCGGAATTGTAATGTAAATCACCTGAATTTGATGACTACCCCACCAAGGACTATATTCTTTACCACGTAGATAACTAATACCCTCTTTTACAGGGTAAAACCATTGATGTAAGCGGTAAACTAGCAATGGCAATCCGTAAATTGCAAACAACAGCGCCAAAATACTGAAAATGTTCGGTGAATAGGCAAAGTAAACGATTGCAGCACCAATAATAATTAAGATAAAAGTAGGGAAAAATAAGAGAATTATGCTTAAAAATGTCATTTGTTATTAGTCATTTGTCATTTGTCATTTGTTATTCTCCAGGCTCTGTCTATTCTTCATATCTTTAATTACCTTCTGCCCTCTGCCTTTATTTCATTCAAAAGGGAATAAAAGTTTTTGACTCAAGGTTAATGAAGTGGAAAATCCGATTTTAGATGGTAACTCTTGATTTTCATAATAAGTACTATGTAATTTATCCCACAATTTGAAATTTGCACCATAGTTGCAATTATAAATTTCACTGCAATGATGCCAAGCATGATCCTGGGGGAGAATTAACCAAGAAGAGACAAATTTATATAGCCAGTTATTTTGAGAAATTATTAAGCGGCTATGTCGCCATAAATCTAAGGCAGAACTTAGGCTAACTCCTAGTAAATAAGCTGTTGGATTTACTAATAAATATAAAAATAAGGGATGTATCCATAAATAAATAATTAGCAAACTTGTCCAAGCTGTATTACGCGAAGTACCTAATACATCCATCTGCGTTACTGTATGATGTACTTGATGCACTGACCAGAAAAATTTACTATGCAATAAGCGATGATTCCAATAATATAAATAATCTATGATAATAAAACTAATAAGAAAACTAATAATTGGTGATAATTGAATAATTCCTTGTTGATTAGGGAGTAAATAATGATATAGCCAATACACTAGAGTGGCTTGTAGCAAGGGAATGAAAATGCCTTGAATTGTTAATCCTATCCCATCTATGAGCCAATCTTCTCGGCTTTTTAATTGTAGCTTTTTTCTCTCAAATGGATTGTTAATTGTCCATCCAAGTAATCCTATAAAAGCAATAAAAATTATAATTTGTGCTAGTTTTTGCATATTTTATTAAATAATTTTTACTTTTTATTTATACTTGCAGTACAATTTTATTATAAATATAAGATGGAAAATTAAATCTCTAGTTTGGTATATCTATCGCCAGTTTCTAGCAGTAATACTGTAGTTTCACCATCTTCTGTGAGGCAGTTAGCTACTACACAGCCTGCCGAACCTGCACCAATGACAACATAATTGTATTCAGCTATCATCGCTTTTCTGTAGTTGATTTATGTACTAGTACAGGTCGGCGGAAATAAACAGACCATAAGGAATTGCTAAAAGGCTTGTGGGATCGCTATTCTTTCTTTTTCCTTTTGACTTTTTACTTTTGCCTGGTTGTACTAGGGTTGATTATTTAGGTAATATCTCACAAATACCTCACAAAATTTAATTTTACTTAAGAATGCGCAATCATTCATTGCACTGGCACGAGGCGATCGCGATAAAATCACTGTGTCATCCATTCATAATGCTGACAAAGATTTAAACCCAAAAGGTAACTTTTACCGATTTATTTGGTAATAATCGCGGATCTTCGCCTCGCGCGATCGCATCTCGAATTGATTCCACAAATACATGAATTGTATCCGCAGGTGTATTAGCAAAGTGTGTGCCATATTTACCAATCACTTCGCCTTGAGTACTTAAAATATCAATATCCTGACTGATAATATGTTGCGCTGTCCACCATACCAAGGGACGGGCTAACTTATTCCATATACCGTAATTATACGTGACATCAGTGTAAACTAAAGTTGAGTTATCGCTTTCGGGGATAGATTGACTGGTAATGAATAAATGGCGATTCGCTCTCATTTGATATTCTACAGAGGTAATATTGGGCATGTAAAAGCGATCGCAATGTTTAATCTCTGCACCTTGACGATTAAGAAAACGGCTATACCAGCCTAAATTACTAGTTTCGTGGCGATATTCTACTAAAACTGCACCATTTTCCCTTTCTACATTCATTTCTAACTTTTGCTGGCGAGAGGTACGAAATACACCAGGATGCACAAAAGCCGTGTGGGGAATATCAATAAAATTCTCTGCGCAATTGGTGACGTTATTCGCAAACCGATTAATTACCCGCACTGTTTCCCAACCTGGTTGTCCATAATAAGGCATAGAAAAGGGTGCAAAGTCTTCCCTTGGGTTATCGGTTAACCGCACATATATATATCCATCCTGTTCTTTGCTGGGGTAATGCTTGGCTTGACGCTGCAAAGAAGGTTGGAAATCATCGCCTTCAGCAGGTACAGCAATGACTTTACCATTGCGATCGTATAGCCAACCATGATAAGGACATTGCAAAGCACCTTGACATACTTTACCAGTAGACAGACGACTATTGCGATGCAAACAGCGATCGCGCAAAGCTACAGCTTTTCCATCTTCGTCACGAAATATTGCTAACCACTCGCCTAAAAGCGATCGTGTTAGTACTGTGTTAGGTCGTAGCTGTTCGCTAAGTGCGACAATATACCAAAAATCTGCAAATTGCATGGTGAATAGTAGGGATTGTTGAGAGCGATAATAAAAAGAGCAACTGTGTGAAAGTTTGAATCAAATTCATAGTTACATTTTCCGAATTTCAACATTAGCTGTAAGTTCAAGCTGACAAGCTAATCTTGCATGAGGATTATTAGGCGCTAAGGTATCTAGCATTTCTTGTTCATCGGGTTGAGGGGGAGGAATATCACCAATTGCTTCAACTAAGCAGGTTCCGCAAATACCAGTGCGACAACCAAATAATACAGGTGAATTTTGAATGCTTAAATGCTCGGATAAATTTTGGTGAGGTTGGAGATTTAGGGGAGGGTAATCAGTTCCGGGAAAGGATATTTTACAAAGTTCAGACATATACAAATATTCAAACAATTAAAAATTTTTGTGAAGAATGGTTTGCTACTATTCTTTAAATAAGAAATACTCAACATATCGCGAGGTTTAGGGCAAGGCAGTGCCTTGCCCCTACAAGTTGGGAAATTATTTATAATTTAATCTGGTTTAGTTAAGAGATATTGTAGGGATAGGGCAAAAATAATTTTTTGGTGTATGTGGTTGTTTTATTGATGCCGTAACCCTACGATATATTGCTTAATTAATTAAACATCAATATTTATCTGTTCTATCTGTCTAGCGGCTTTTTCCCAACGCTTTGCTGCTGCTTCATCTTGCCAATGAGTTCTCATATTTTCGGCTTTTTTGTGGCATATACGCTCTGACATTTCTAGAATTGCGGATAATGTCAATTGATCGATTAATGTTTCTAACACTTCCATATATTCTTTATGCATGATACTTACCTCTTTAATGTCCAGTTATAGCCTCTGACATATCTTCTGATAAAAATTATGTAAATGACTTTGGTTTTAGCAAATATATAGATTAAGATTTGTGTCGATTGGTGGTAATCCTTCTACTAGCTGATATACAAGGTTGAGCTTGTTTTAAATTATCTATTCATGGCTGCAAATTCTGGCGAATTTTAACTTTGATGCTGTTGGAAGCGTTGAAATGCTCTTTGTTGAGTTGCTAAATAGCGAGGAATGGAATTAGCACCCATGAGTGACATTTCCCGGTTACGTTGCCAAAGGTAATTGAGTTTTTCTACATATACTTTATAAGATGCCATTGCTTCTTGATGAGTGGAAAAACTGCGATGTAACCCTTCTGACTCTTCTGTAAAGCAGCGCCGCATCATTTCTTTGGCGTCTTTATCGCTCAGAGAAAAAATTGGCGATCGCAATACGCGATAAATTTGATTATACAGCGCCGGATCGTACCAAAAAATCCCGTTAATGGCTGCGGAAAAATGAAAATGATCGCGCTGACATCCGAGTAAGCCTAAATTAGAGACTAAGCGCTCAAATGCTGTCGGGGTTGGGAGTTGGGTAACGATATCGTGTGAGATGATTGTCGAACTATTAAAATGAAAGCTTTCATCTAAGAAGTGATAATAAGAAATTTTCGCCGGGATAGGCGCAGTGTCTTGCTGCGGATGTTTTTGATAATAATTGCTGAGTTTGTGCTGCACTAATTTACCATTTAGCGTTCGCACTCCTCGGACTGTGAAATATTGACAAGCTAAAAATGTATTATTAGCAGAAATCAAACCAAAATATTGCAGTTGGATTTTTTTCCACCAAGTTTTGAGGGCATTTGTATCAGCATAAACCATCGTTTCTGTAAAGGGACTACGCATGGGGTAAGTAAAGATATGTTCGCCAAATAATGCTTGCTCAACTTGTTTAGCGATGGTGCGAAAAGCGTTAATATGCGCTCTTTCTTGAGCAGATTCTAAATCTAAGGTATCGCAAATTAACCGAAAATCTTCTTGAGCATAAAGTCCGGCGGCGCTGGTTTGATTAAAATAAATAGTGGCGATTTCAGCAGAAACAATTTGCGAATAATATGCTACCCAATAAAGTTGATTTAAAATCACGCGCTGATGTGGGGTAGATTGTTCCCATAAGGGTGTCGCATATAGCAGAGAAAATTCTTCAGGATTCCAATATTCATTTTGACAATCTCTATAGTGAAACTGTGCTGTGGCTGCATCCATTAAAGCCGTATGATCCTGCTGTTTGTTGCGGGTATGGTTAATTTGTAATTTGCGATAAGTTGTTGGGTTGTCTGATAATTGTTGAATAGTATTAGTCATAGCTTAATATTTCTATTGTTAATTAAAAGTTAAATTACTGTTACCGATAATCTTCGGTTAGGTTGAACATAGTCAAACTCAACAAAATTATAAAAATGTTGGGTTTCGTTCCTCAACCCAACCTACAAAGATACATTTTTTATGTTAACTGATAATCGTCGGTTAGGTTGAACATAGTCAAACTCAACAAAATTATAAAAATGTTGGGTTCCGTTCCTCAACCCAATCTACAAAAATACATTTTTATGTTAACTTATTTATTTTATTTTTGAAATATACGTATAAAATCGGATATGGTGGGTATTGCTCACCTTACAAATACTAAATGATGGATAAAATATTACATGTAGGGTTGTTGACAGTCAACAGTCAACAGTCAACAGTCAAAACCGATATCTTTTACAACTGAAATAGGATTGCTATATGAGTCTTTTTTGTTTAGTGCATGGTGCTTTTCAAGGTGCTTGGTGTTGGGTTTATTGATTCCTTATTTAGCAGCGCAAGGACATCAAACAGTCGCAATGGATTTACCAATTGAAGATGCGTCTGCAACTGTATCTCGGGTTGCTGATTTGGCTTTCATATTAACTAATGGTAATTAGAAAGCCAGATTAGTAAATGTTGTCATCATCATTGATATTGGCAGTAATTCCTAATTCTTTTTTAGATTTTTTTAATTGCTTCCAGATTTGCTTAATCTGCTGATAAGCTTCATCGGGTGAAAGTTTACCGTTGGTTTCTAAACAAGAAATGTAACTAACTTTTTGAGAAAATTCTTGGAGATTTGCATTAAATAATAAGTTCTCTGGTGTAATTTTACCATAGTACTGATGGCGGGGATAAAGAAAGTTATCTTTGATAATGCGGTGAGATTCATTCATAGGTTGTGCCTTTACTCTCATAGAACTGAAGTCAGAATCATCATATTTGACTGATATGAATCATGATTGATGTTGATTTGACAGCAGTGTGAACTTTTGCGAAACTTACTATATTTATCATCAAGTTAAGTTAATCGCTTTCCAGATGAGTAAGGCAAAGATTTGTTAAGCTAGAGGCTTCCGGGGATATGCCATTGCCATGTTTTACTGATAAATCGCATATTTTGAAGATATTACACGATCGCAATTGCGTTAATTAAGATACGCATTGATCGGCTGGGAGTGCTGTAAATGCACCGCGTTCGTCTAAAGCTTGAACAATCGCCTCAGATGATTTACCATGCATAAGCGATCGCAATATCTCTAATCTAGTACCACTGTGGGTTTGTGTATCTAATTCTGCCATGATTTGAATTTTTTGCGATCGCGTCAAATCTCCTTTTACCTGTTCAATCGCAGATAACACACTTTGCGGCCCTATCTGTATCATAGAGAGAAAGCAAGCTAAGATATCAATTGCTGCTGCTTGAGTCGATGCAGATACAGGATAGCGGTTAAATAGCATGGTTCCTGTACCGTGATGGCGAGATTCTGCTTGGAGAAAACTGGCGAATAGTTGTTTTAATTGAGGATGATAGCATTCTTTCGCCAAACGGCGATAATGGCTTAAACCCCATCCTTCTAAAACCACTTGCAACACAAACAACAATACTGCTTTATCTGCACTTTCAACAACTTCTGCAAGTAAATTCACAAAGGGATCTTTGCTGTGACTCGCTTCAAGTTCTGGTAAAAAATTCACGATTTGGCTAAGGTGAGTAGCTTCATCAGATGTAAACAATGCATATAGCATTCTCTCTTCAACTGTTTCCGCTAACAATACCATTTTGGCCATATAACCAACGCCAGCTTTTTCAATGAAATAAGATTCTAAAAAAATGCTGCGGTTAGTCAGATGAAGTATTGCAGATTGTTCCGCGATACTTGCTTGTTGAAAGATTTGTACTTGATGTAGATTAAAAAATTGCGCATCCCAATAATCTAAAGATGGCTGTGCAGAATTATCGCTGTGATTGGGTAACGCTGCTGTTAGTATCCGTCGTAATTTATCGTCAGCATTTAAATGTGGTAAATCTAGTCCAGCAATGTTGTTCATATTTATATGATAAGGCAGATGGGAAGGGGACAAGGAAAACAAGGGGGACAAATGACAAATGACAAATATACTTCTTGCATAAATTTTTTGGCGTTGTTGAGTACAGCTTAAAAAGCTCACGCAAAGGCGCAAAGGCGAGGCAGTGCGTTGGGCGGGTTTCCCGACTTGAAGCAACTGCCGTTGCAAAGAAGAACGCGAAAATTAGGACTTTTGCAAGAGGTTTAATGACTAATGACAAATGACAAATGACTAATTAAATTTCCATGTTCCCCAAGTTAAAGCTTTTTGTTGGTTAACATGCTGAATGAATTGCAGAATTGAAATATCTGCTTTGGTGGGTGTTTTTAAATCAAATTGAATGGTTTGAAATACTTGGGTATCGCCTTTAGCAAAGTAGTTACCAACCTGCTGCGTTAACCACAGCAACAAGCGATTAATCACCCAGCCAAAAAATCCCCGTCGCTTGGGAGTGACTAAAATTGTTTGTCCTTCAGTTTTGCCATCTTCTAACATTCTTAAGGCAAAAATAATGTAGAAATGGAGAAAATCTGGGCCTAATGTCACAGTTCCCGTACTACCATACCAATAACACATACTATAGGTAACTTCCTGTTTATATAAAGGACGAATTAGGCGAATTAATAAAGAATCATCACCGCCTCTAGTTATGTTGCTAAAGGTAATAGCATGAGAGTGAAAATCTTGAGCATCAAAGACAATTTCTAAAGGCAGATTGTGTACTGTATTAAAGTGATGGGCATCAATTGCATTAATCAATAACACGTTAGGATGACAATTTTTGCTAAATCGCGTTCCTAATATATAGTCACAATCTATATTCTCTAATTCGGGGACAAAAGGTAGCGCAGTTGGCGAATCTTCTCCTACCCATACCCAAATCATCCCGTATTTCTCGGCTGTTGACCAGGTTTTGATACATACAGGTAAGGGTTTTCCTAAAGAAGGAACATCTACACAGATTCCTTGTTCATCGTATTTCCAGTTATGGAAAAAGCAACGAATTCCCTCACCTTCTACTTTACCTTCCGCTAAATGTGCGCCCATGTGGGGACAATGCGCATCTACCACTTTGACTTTTCCACTGTTTCCCCGATAAATTGCTAGTTTTCTACCCAGTAGGGTTACAGCTTTGACTTTGCCAACTTTTAATTTTTTGGATGGCAATGCCCAATACCATCCTTGCACAAATTGTTGCGGATTATTAAAGATTAACTGTGGGCTGGTAGTATGCATAAAAGTTAAATCAGTGCAGATTCACAGAAAAATTCTAACAATGATTCCGAATGCCACATCCGTTGCCCAGCACGGGTAAGATTATCGTAGCGGATTTCCGTTAAACACACTAATTCATCGCCTTGACGATAGCCGGGATTGATTTGCTCAAAATATTGAACGTGGGGATTAGTTTGTCTTCCTGGGGGGATTTCAATTAACCCTTCCCGCAGAATTTGCGGATTTTGAAAGCGAATGATACCAGTCGCTTGATCGTATGTATCGCCATAATATTCTTGTGCCAAAGTTGACATTAAATTGCTCACATCGCTAGGGGTGGGGATATCATAGCGGGGGTAAAAATCTTGCCAAAATGTGGGAAGGAAGCGATAGGTACGAAAACCAGAGCAAATTAACAGCCAGTATAGTTTATTTTCTGTATAGTATTCACGGAGAAAATTTACCGCCGCAATCCAGGTGCGGGGTAAAGTTGTACTTGACCAAGCACTAGGATCGACAATGGTATCGCCGGAATAGACTACAGTAATTTTCTCTCCAGCAAGCGTTGTAGACTGTAACATGAGCGTAGAAAAACCTTTGAGACTGTTGGTAATCTCTTCTCTTAGCAACAATACCCAGTTTTTTCGCGCTAAATCAGCCTCAAACCCTTGCCAGGTAACGCCTTGAAAATGATTTTTTAGCAATGCATACATGGCTATGCGATCGCTCATTTGCAGCTTTTGCACCGGAACTAGCCAGCTTTTCATTATGTGGATTTTACCTAAACTCGATTAGGGGGATGTTCTTCATTAACAATCTATCGGGGAAATTGCTGTGATTACGGTTGAATGTGACAGATTTAAAAATGGTTATTTATGTTACTGAGAAATGCGATCGTTATTGATTTTGACATAGGGATTGTTGACAAGGGTGGGGAAACCCCGCCCCTACGGGGTTGATTTTTGGTTTAATGGGGTATGATGTTGCGATCGCACATTCCAATCCCTAACCCCTAGCCTCTAACTGACCAACGAGACGGTTCTAGTTGATTCACATATTCGATATACTGAGCCAATGGGCGATCGATGCTCAAAAGTAACTTAGGCTGAAAGCGAATATTATCGTAAATTTTACCATCCTCATCTCGGAGCATGTAATAAGCCCAGCGAGTACACAACAACAAAAACCGACTCAGCAAGTATCCCCCAATTCCGCGACGTTTTGCAGTTACATAAATTGGTTGAATCCGCGTTTTTCCAGGTGCAATTGGCGTATATGCATATAACATATGCAATGGTGGAAAAAGTTTAACTTTTTTCATCATTGTTAACAAACCGATACAACCATCTGCATAGCGCATGGAATATTCATAATTAGAACCGAGAAATCTTTTACCTAACCTTTCTCGCCATGTCGTTTGCGGAAATTCTCCCTGCATTGTAAAGTCAATTTGTGTACCTAATTGACTACGATGTAACGACAAATCCATTTTGATATCTAAATGATGAATTGTTTTTAAATGTTGGGCGTCAATTCCATTCATCATACAAATATGATGATGACAGTTTCTTTCAAATGCTGTATCAGCTTGGGCAATAATTTCTTGATCTTTTAATTCATCAAAATCAGCTACGCTTTCAGGTGCTTCAGCTTCGGGATAAATCCAAATAAAACCATACTTTTCTTCTGTTGCGTAGGCTTGTACTTTCGCCTGTTGGGGAATTGCTGATTGACAAGGAATATTTTGACAGATTCCTGTTTCATCAAATGCCCAATGATGAAACGCACAACGAATTAAATTACCCTCAACATTTCCAATTCCTAAGTCTGTTCCTAAATGGGGACAGTAAGCATCTAAAGCCCGGATTTTTCCATCTTCACCGCGAAAGATAGCAATTTTTTGTCCACAAATTTCTACGGATTTGGCTTGTTTTTGAGATAATCCATTACTAGGACAAGCAATATACCATCCTTTAGCAACTATATTCCAATTATTAAATATTTGCATAGTTAGACCATTTATTTGTGTTTAAACGCCAAGGTAAGCAGAGTTTTTTAGGTATACAGCGAATTGCAAGTTCGTGAGGTACAAATAATTGTTTATTGTAGGGGCATTGGCACTGCCATGCCCCAAAGTGCGTATCTCATTTACCTGAAATATGCTGTATTTTTTTGAAAATGATTAATTGCATTTTTATCTTAAATTGGTATTAGTCAATTGATAATTATCTAATATTTCTTGACGTTGGCGAATATCATTTTGATATTTTCCCGTTATTACTCTGATTAGCATTTTACCTAAACAATAAGAAGCCCGCCAAGAAAATACAGCATCTTGTAAATCTATATGGCTACGCTCAAATAAAAAGTGTCCAGTTAAGCCAATTAACTGCGTTAGGGGTAAGGCTAAGAGTAACCACAAGTTTTGCAGCTTCCAAGTAGTAAAGAGTAAACTGTAAAAGAAGAAGATACCAATAATATGGAGAGCGATATTTATGGGATGTTGATGTTTAAGCACAAAAATATCCCAATAATCTGTAAACGGATGCGCCTGAATTTGATTATTGATTTTATTGAAAGCGGCGGGAAACTCCATCCCCTTGTGGGTGGAGAGGGACAGCCGCCCCGCCGCTTGGGGCATAGGGCATAGGGCATTGGTAGCTTCTTCCCCATGCCCAAAGACTTCATCCCCTTGTGGGTGGAGTTTTTCAGGCGATATCAGGCGATCGCTCTTTTCTGGAGTCAATGGAAGATTTTGCCAGTTTTGATTCATAAAAGTTAAATTTCCATTCAATCAGCATTAATTATGGGACAGAATGCCACTATCAATGCCAACAGTTTCTTAGTTTGTGGGCTGGGTAACTTGGGACAATATTGTATTTCTGTTCTCAAAGAATTTGGCGTGAATGTCAATGCAATTGAAGTTACAAATATTCAAAGATGGGAAATTCCGGAGTTACCTAATTTAGTAGATAATCTGATAATTGGTGATTGTCGTCAACCAAAAATTCTCGAACAAGCGGGAATTATTCATTGTCGGGCAATTTTGATTGTAACTAGCGATGAGCGAGTAAATATTGCCGCAGCCTTTGCGGCGCGATCGCTCAATCCGCAAATTCGCTTGGTGATTCGTTCCGCTCAAGAAAATCTCAATGAATTACTTAGTCAAAATTTGGGTAATTTTGTCGCTTTTGAAGCTACTGAATTACCAGCTAAAAGCTTTGCTTTAGGAGCTTTAAGTAGTGAAACTAGAGGCTTATTTACGTTAGAAAATCGCTTACTGAGAGTGTTTCGCGCACCTGTAGATGTTTCTCAACGTTGGGCTATCCATTCCCCAATTCAAGACTTGAATAATGCTCATCGACGAGTTTTAGCTCACGCTAGAGCCGGAGAATCTTTACCAAAAGCATTCTATCAATGGGAGCCGAATCAGCCAATAGAAAGAGGCGATACAGTTGCATATATTGAAGTGAGCGATCGCCTTCCTACACCCACAGTACAATCTGTTACTAGTCGCCAACAATTTTTTTGGGCAACCATCCTGAGTCTCAGGTGGCAAAATTTGCGCCACAAACTGCTGCAATTTTGGCAAGATAGCAGTCAAACTCGCCGTGTTGCTTTGGTAGGCGGGTTAATTATGATGAGTTGGTTTTTCTGTGGCACTTTACTTTACAAACTGCAATATCCCCAACTAAGCTTTCAAGATGCCCTGAATGTATCTTTAGTTTTAAGTCTCGGCGGCTATGATAACCTATTTGGACAGCTACAACTACCTTTTGCAATTCCTTGGTGGTTACATTTATTCAGCATTAGTGAAACTGTAGCGGGTACAGTTTTTGTCGGCATTCTTTATGCCATTATGACCGAACGTGTCTTAGCTGCCAAGTTTCAGTTTTCTCGGCGGCGTCTACCAATACCTAAAGCCGAGCATATAGTATTAGTTGGTTTAGGAAGAGTTGGTAAACTGGTAGCCCAGCTATTACAAGAACTCAAGCAACCTGTGGTAGGCATTAATACCAAGGAAATCGACTCGGAAATATTATCGACAATGCCGCTCATCGTTGGCAATATCAAAAATGCCCTCAATCAAGTTAATTTGGCTACTGCCAAAAGCGTGATTGTTGTTACTGATGATGAGGTAACTAATTTAGAAATTGCATTGACAGCCCGTGCTAGCAATCCCACAGCTAATTTAGTAATTCGCACCTTCGATCCGCATTTTAGCGAGAATGTAGCGCGATTACTACCTTATGCTAGGGTTTTGGGTGTTTATGCTTTAGCAGCAGAAGCGTTTGCGGCGGCGGCGTTTGGGGAAAATGTTCTGAATCTGTTTCGCCTCAACGGACAAACGACACTCGTCACTGAATATCGAATAGAAGCTAATGATACGCTCAATGGCAAATTAATAGGGGAAATTGCTTATGGATATGGTATTGTCCCAATTCTTCATGCTAAAGCTGGTCAGGCAAATTCTAAGTTAATGCCCTCTGATGATATTAAACTAGCTGTAGGCGATCGCTTGATAGTTTTAGCCACTATTGAAGGCTTACAACGAGTCGAGCGAGGCGCGATCGCACCACCCCAAGTTTTAGTCAAAGTAGAATCCGCACTATCAGCTGAAGCCACCTTTGAAGGCGCAGCCGTAATTTCTCGCGTTTCTGGCTGTGATATGCATACAGCCAGAACCTTAATGAACCAACTTCCAGCAACTTTACAATATCCCCTCTACAAGCACCAAGCACATCGTTTGTTGAGTGAATTAAGTAAAGCTCAAGTACAAGCGCGGATTGCTTAGGGTAGGTGGAAGGGGGACAAGGAAGACAAGGGGGACAAGGAGGACAGGGGGGACAAGGAGGACAAAGACTATTGTACAGACAAGGGTTATCGCGTCTCTACTGACTATTGACTAATAAATGTGAGCCAAGCCCAATCAATCCACCTGCTAACACTAACCAGGCAGAATTGATTTTAAATCGAAAAACAGCGATCGCACTGGCAATAGCAACAATTATTGTCAGCCAATCTATCAAGGCGGCTCTTCCTAAAGTATAGGTAACTCCCGCCATTAATCCCATTGAAGCTGCATTTACGCCATCGAGAAAGCCGCTAGCCCAAGGCGATTGGCGTAATTTAGGTACCCAAGGGTTAACTATCAACACTAAAAGAAAAGCTGGTAAGAAGATACCAATTGTACCCGCGATCGCTCCCGCATTGCCGGCTAACACATAGCCAATAAATGTGGCAGTAGTAAATACAGGCCCCGGTGTAAACTGGCCAATGGCTACCGCATCTAATAACTGTTGGGAGGTTAGCCAATGGTTACGTTCTACTAAATCTCGTTGCAAAAATGCTAGCAATACGTAACCACTACCATACAACACACAGCCAATTTTCAGAAAGAACAGAAATACACTTAGCCAACTAACTGATGTGGTTGCGGCTGTTGTTGTGCTTATTTGTGCCAAAATACCAGAGAAAGGTAACAACCAGGCACCGTTTGTCTGGCTTTTCGTTTGCCAATTCTTTACGAGCATGACAATAACACCGAGAACAATTAGTAGCAAAATTTCATTCAAACTCGCAAAGTAACCTGCGATCGCCACTACCGCAGCAATTCTTGTCGGCCAGTCTTTTGCTGCTTTATTTCCTAGATTCCACAAGGCTTGCAGCACTATAGCAATAATTACAGGCTTGATACCATACAGCAGCCATTCCACCTGGGGAACAGTTTGATAGCGAGTATAAATTGCTGCTAAAGTCCAAACTATCACCATAGCAGGTAAAATAAAACAGCTACCTGCAATTAGTAAACCACGCCATCCACCGCGCTCATAACCAATGTGAATTGCTAATTCTGTGGAGTTCGGCCCGGGAATCAAATTCGTAATCCCCAGCAAATCTAACAATTTCTCCCGACTCATCCAGCGATGGCGGTTTACCACCTCATTATCCATCATCGCGATGTGGGCAGCCGGGCCGCCAAAAGCGATCGCCCCCAAGCGCAAAAATATGGTTGCTAATTCCGTTAATCGCTGCTTTTGTTCTTTGGGAGTCAAAGCGTTATAGGAAACCGCTTCCGGCTCTTTCTGAATACCCTCAGCTTCCGGCGTCACTATAGTTTTCCTAATCATTTTATGGACAAACTTAATATATCGGTTCTCGATAACGAAAATCTATATTTTTCAGGAAAATAGGAGCTAGGAGCTAGGGACTAGAGGCTAGCGGTGAGATTTTCTGGCGATTGGCTGACTTGAGAGTGATGGAAAAGCGATAAGCACGATACACTGGGGTAAATTTCTTGAGGAAGCGTTGATGGCAAAGACAAACGCGGTTAAAAGTGAAACTTCTAACGAGGAATTACCCCCAGTTGCAGAAACATTACCTGCGGTTGCAGAAACTGAAGATGTAGTCACAGCTACAGATTCTCCTGCACCAGTAGAGGATGCTCAGAATATTGATGAAATTGTTAACTCGCTCAAAAGTTTGTTGAGTGCTTTAGAAAAGTTGCAAAAAGTACGTCAAGAAGTAGGTGATATTAAACCTTTAATTGGGCGGATGCTAGATGGCGAACTGGTAATTGGTGAGGATTTAGAGCAACTTAAGGTAGGTGTCAACGGTTTGACACGCTTGATTCGGGCTTATAGCGATCATCAAACAGCATTGACTAAAGCACAACCTGCAAGAAAATTGCTAGATCAAATGTTAAAGGAGGGTAAAACTGATTAAAGTTTTCGGCTAAATTGGTGAAAGACGATGAGTAGAAAATCTCACAAAGCATTGATTGGTATTACTACCTGTGGTCAGCATGGAGCATTACCATTTTCTGTTGCCAGAGATTACCTAGATGCAGTCCGTGCAGCAGGCGGTACTCCCATATTATTACCACCAGGAGAAACTGACCCCAGCATCCTGTTAGAACCTCTCGATGGCTTAATTATTTCTGGTGGTGGAGATATTAATCCGGTTTGCTATAACGGTTGCAATCACCCCAGCATATATTCTGTAGATTGCGAGCGCGATGCTTTTGAACTACAACTAGCTAAACTGGCTTTAGAAAGTCATTTACCTGTGTTGGGTATATGTCGGGGTTTACAAATTCTCATCGTTGGCTGTGGTGGTACGCTAATTCCCCACGTACCAGAAGTATATGGTACGTCAGTTTTACATCGTCTAGAACCTGAAGCTGGAAGGCGTTTGCCAACAGAACACATAGTTAAAATTGATGTCAAAAGCCGTTTAGCTAGTTGCGTGCAAAATACTCATATTTCTGTAGTATCGTGGCATCATCAAGCAGTACACAAAGTACCTCCCGGTTGGCGCGTTGTCGCCCATGCTCTAGAAGATGAAGTAATTGAAGCTGTAGAATGCGAATATCATCCTTGGGCATTGGGCGTACAATGGCATCCAGAACTGTCGGCTAAAGATCCCCATCATCAAAGAATTTTTCAGGCTTTTGTCCAAGCGACAGTTCGTCAATAGTCAGTAGAGACGCGATAACCCTTGTCTGTAAGTAAGTCGGTGGAAAAAAACCAAACTATATTACGAAACGTAAATAGGCTTGAAACCCTTACCAATGACCAATGACAAATGACAAAGCGCAAAGTCTGAGCGCCGGCTTCCGGCGATCAGAACTTTGTAAGAATGACAGCCCTCGCCAGTTATGTTTAATTGCACCGCCCTACTTACAATAGTCATTCGTCATGGGTAGGGGCGGGTTTTCCCCGCCTTTGTGAAGGTTTATCATCTAACACCCCCAGGAGACTCCCGCCAGCAAATTGCAGTTTCATCCTTTAACCCACATTCCGCACTTCAAAACGTAGCATAAAGTATTACGCACTTCCTCTCTGATACGAGTAAATAAAAAGACTCATAAGCTTTAAGTAAGTTGGCATGAAGTATAAAGTGGCTGGCATAGCTGAAAAATACTTGGTTTCAAGCTATTTATAAAACTAAACATACATTGTTGGATCATTCCAACTTACGTGCGATACCACTCGTGAGACAATCAAAAAAACTCAAAAATATGTTTGCGAGCTAACGTGGCACTGACCACGATCGCACTGCACCCAAGGTCACTGGTATAAGATTGGCAACATCGATTGTGAATCGATATACCTTTTTGGCGCGACGGCTATTTTCTGAGTCGAAAAACTTCAGCATCACGTCCCAACAATTACTGTTAAGGCGACAAAACGGGCTTTTTTCAATCTCAATGCTGTCTAGTTCCATACCGCTATTAATGGCTTCAGCAAAGGTGGAGGCAGCTTGGAAGGCGTTTGTAGCAGCAAAATTGAGGGCGCGATCGCGATCAAGGTGTCCTAAGTTGCGGAGGTCGTAGTAGATGCGATGCAGGAAACTCTTGAGAGAACGTCGCATTCTCACGTTGTCAGGTTCGCTGGCTCCAGGAGTAACAGTGTTAATGGCTGCTTCCACAAGGGCATTTACCTGCCAACCGTATATCCCTCTAATATTGGGTAGTGCCAGGACAGGAACAACCTGCCCGGAAAAAAGTTCGACGGTGCGATCGGTTAAATTGCCGGGAATGCTGACTCGCTCAATATAATCATCGCTCTCTTCGGGCTGAATTTGTCCAGCTAGCAGCATCTGAAAGACAGCATAGATTTCACTAGCAAAAGCTTTTTGGGGTTCTAGGGCGTAAACGGGGGTGAGTTCCTGATTCAGCGTCCAGATGAGTGATTTAGCTTCAGAGGGGCTTAACTCCAGGTGATTAACCATCTGGCGAGCATCATAGGGATTGGCAGGAATCAATACGCCATCTCTGCTGACCGCAGACATCCGTTGTTTAAAGGTGTCGCGGCGGGCTTCAGTGCCGAAATCGTAGCCAAGGGTGCCAAGAGCGTAGACTTTGGTGGAGACGGCGCTGGGGGTGATGGTGGAGGGGGTAAGAAAGGTAGAGTCTGCAATGGTGGCTGAAGCGGTAACAAGTTGAGTAGCGGTAGAATTGCCAACCTCATTAAGAGGTTGGGAGGCACTGATGACCGCAGATTTGGAACTATGTGGCAAAGAGTTGCTGAATGCTGGCAAAATAATTTCTGGAAGGACAAATGAACTTGCTTGAATGTTGGGTAAAAGCTGCCCAGTTAGTAATTGGTAGGCTCCGGGAATATTTAATTTACCCACTAAACAGCGCTCCGGTTCTGCAATTTCCTTAGGGTCGCACTTAATGGCACTATTGAGCAAAGCAGTCCGTACTGCTTCAGCATTGGGTTTTTCGCCTCTTTGTAGTTGCAGACTCATGAGTAATGCACATATACCAGTTATTAAGGGGGCAGCTAAACTGGTTCCTTGTTGAAGTGCCGGCTCATCGGTGCCGGGTTGTGCTGCTGGGATATTTTCGCCTGGTGCCAGGATACCTTGTTTTTGATACTGTCTACCCCAATTGCTGTAGTTGGCGGGTTGCCCATCGTCTTTCATCATACCCACTGCCAAGACATTTGGCAAAATCGCCGGAACGCAAAACCATTCGCCTTTATTGTTGCCTGATGGAGCCACAATTAGGATATTGTTATCTTGGCACTGTTTCACTGCTTTCTGAATCATTTCGTGGGCAAACCCAGTTTGAGTTGGATGACAGGCAGCACAGTGGATGATGTTTACTCCTAGTTCCAATGCTAGGTTAAAGGCATGAGCTAAGTTCAACGGTGAGAGTGACTCATCGCTCGTTGGGGTTTCAAATAGCGGAATGTTAATAGCGGTGCAGTAAGGAGCAATACCTTGCACTGGGGAACCAGGTTGCCCAAACATTATACCAAAGATGCCTGTTGCATGAAAGACAGCATCGAGGCGATCGCGCACCGACTTGGGAATTGATTCTTCTAATGCCTTGATTTCTACCTCTAATGCTTCAATTTCTGCTTTATAATAGTTGATGTCTGGGGGAATTTCTGGTTTGAGAGTTGTTTGCTGTTGCTTGGAGTCTTTTAACTGGTGATATTGTTCTACTAACGGCGCTTCTGTGTTTTCTAATACCGTATTGAAGATGGTTGCAATGAGATGGTGCGATCGCGATGGCATTACCTCAGCCACCGATAGCACTGGGGCTGTATCCGTGTCTTGCTTTTCGATCTGCTTCAATGCTTTCTTTAAAGCCTTTTTTTTGTCTCCTAACTTCGTAATTTGCAGTTCCCTTTGAATATACATTGGCTCGATTGGCTCTAAGTCTGTTTGCCAAAAAGCTGTGGCTTTGCTCAAGTTTGCACCCCGAAAGCAAGCACGTTCGAGATCGGCTGATCCATCTAAAACAGCAATTTTGATCCGAGAATCACCAAGAGTCAGAGCTTGCAGGGCAGCAAAACCGGGAATGGTATTAAGGTCAGGCATAGCAGTAATCGATTAAATGTAGTATTATCAAGTTGCTCAATTGGTGAAACTTTTAGGAGAGATTGTTATTCATCGCTTTAGTGAACCGAGAATAAACTCTCCAACAGAAGACTCTTCGTATTCGTTAAGATTGGCAATTTTGCTGAACAGTTCGGAATTTCCTCCACCGATCGCACTGGGAGCTAATTGCATGGCAGTGGCAACCAGGTAAAATGTTTGAAACAAAACACCAATATGTTTTAAAATCAGCCCATAACCGATGCCATAGTATTTCCAAAACAATCGCCCAAATCGAGCCGTTACAATTAGAAGCACTTGAGGAACATCTTGCTGTCCCGTTGATTTCCAGGCATCGAAAATTAAGGCTTCAATTTCTGAATTCCCATCTGCGATTGCATACAAGGCATGAGACAATGGCTGATAGTGGTATAATCCTGAATCCAATCCCTGACAGCGATTAATCACAGGATAAATTTCTAACTCGTATAAAGCACCACCAGCAGGATAAGGACGTTTTGTAAATTCTCCAATGTTCATAATGTCCCCCTCATGGGTATAAACTCCTTTCACCCTGGCACAGCGATAGAGGAATTCTCCCAACTGGTTAAGGGTAATGGGTTGGTTGTCGTACTCACGAATTGATTGTCTAGATTCGATCGCTTGGGTGAGGGAAATATCTGTTTTGGCTAAGGCTTCTAGGTGAGGTTTCTCTAAGAAAATGACTCCATCGCTCATGGGAGACTTGATAAAGTGCGATCGCTCACTATCCTCGAAGCTCGGCATTTTTAACTTTCGCACATCGTCTAATCGCTGTGAACGGGTTTGCCGATGAAACAAAAGATTGTGAAATTGCCATTCCGCTAACGCTTCACTTTCAGGTTCTAGGGAAATCATCTTAGTTGCAATCAGCAATTGAATCAGCGATCGCACTATTTTTACATCAATTAACGACTCTGCTAAACGCTCTAACGTGAATAACGAATCAGACTGAGCCAGTTTCCCAATTACAGCAGCAGCACGCCAATCTAGAAGAATAATTTTGGCTTTAGATAAAGGAGATTCTAAAACGAATTGTTGATTTTCTTGACGTAAAAAGGCAAAGCGAGATAGGGTAAAATGCTGATGCCAATCAAAAACCGGAGAAATCAATTGATAATCAGTAGCGATCGCAATGGCGGTTGCTAACGGTAAAACAGAATGGCAAATCCAGCCCAGGTTAATCAGCTTTTGTAACTCAGCTTCAAAGTTTAAACCGTCTTCCACACCATCAGCTTCTACAACCAAAGCGGTTAACTCGGTTGCGGTTAGGGCAGAATGCTTTAGGTGTTCTAATGCCGATCGCAATCCTGGTTTGGGACAATCCAGAGTGAAACGGTGAGTAGCAAATTGCACAGTCAAGCGATCGCTTTCATCGGTAAAGACAATCTCAGGACGAAAGGCGAGGGTAAAGGTATCGGACATACTAAAACACCATTGGCATAGGATTCATCTGCTCTTCAGCCAAGGGAGTCGGTAGCCAGCCGAGTTTTACGGGCACATCATACAATCTTCCAGCCCCAAAACGCGACCAAAAGTGACGTAAACCAGGTACAATAACCTTGACCACAGGTAAACCAATATCGGGACGAGTCTGATTAAGTACCAACATTTCCAGCCCTACTTTTCTCGCAATCTCCCCACAGTTCAAGACATCTTGATAGATATCGTCGCTCCACTGCTGAGGATAATCAGCGGCTTGTTTGGCAGGAGCTTGAGAAGGTACTAAATAGGGTTGGTTAGCGATAGTTGCGTGAGTAAACCAGTAATCCAATGCAGACGCGGAATTGATTGAGGGATACTTCTCTGGTAGGTGACCCCCCATTTGATTCACCTCCGTCACCGCTCGTAAAATGGCAATTTTGGCATCGAAATGTGCGCCGTAACCCGCAATAATGTATTCCTGGTCTCCACCCGTATAACGAGAAACGGCGGCAAATGCGGGAATATTCAAATCTGTAGTTAAATCCAAAACCCACAATTCTCTCTGCTGAGTGCCATACCAGGCTTGCAAATCTAGTAAATAAGGTTCGTTAAAACTAGCTAAATCCACACCAGGACGCTGTAGACGATTATACCACCAAATCGCTACACTATCGCGCTCTGCTAGTTCCAAAAATCCTTGTAAAATAGCATCTTCCAGGGTTCCACCCGCCGCGTTACCATTAGAATCGGCAAAGCAGAAGCGATGTTCTTTGTCAAGCTTGTAATTGTAATAACAGAAGGCAGTGGGGAGATATTTGTGGGTTTGCTCGGTGAGTGACCAAACAGGTGTCCAGTCAATGATTTGGGTTTCGTCAAAGGGTTGGGGAATCCAATCGTGATCGACGATCGCCTTTTGATTCAATTCTTCCCGATTTTGATACTGAGTTGCGCTCAATAGCAAACATTGTGCAGGATGAATAGCACCGTCCAAATCTGCGAACTTAGACTTGATTCGGGGTTCGTCACCCTGGTAAATACCAGAATAGCGTTCCACCGCCTCACAAAATCCACTGGCTTGAGATTGGCGATCGGTTTTACCTTTACCACCGCTTTTATGACCAAGGGATTTCCGCAATTGACCCAAACTAGAAGCGGAACCAAAAGCGTGAACCGCGCTGTAGGTATGGACAAAGGGGTTTTCTGGATCGGACGCTCGCGTTAAGCTACTAACAACTCCCGTAATTGGGCTAATTAAATGTTCGTAACGTTTTAAGATTTGATCTGGTGTAAAGGCGCGATGTCCACCATCCTGAGTAAACAGCTTTTTACGACTGGTGAGAGCGATCGCACTGTTAACTTGTTGACTAACTAAATCCGGATTACCACAAGCACGACATTGGGGGCGCTGAGTTAGGGAATGGGTTTTCAGGGTAAAATTTGTTTGATCGAAAGTGATGATTTTCCCAGCTAAAGTCTGAATTTTAGCTTCTGGAACAATCTGCTGCACCAGCCATTTAGCAACTTCGGTAGTCGTGAGTGCGATCGCGGTTTGCTCCGTGGAAGGTAACCCAGCTACAGCAATCGGTAAACATCCATTCCCCGTCTTTCCTTGCTGTTGTAAAATCGAATTCTCCACCTCTCGATTCCCCTGTAATCGATGAGCCAAACATTCCCAGCAACCTGTTTCTTGGGGAGTAAAGATAGAACCAAACCACGGTATCCCACCGTTTGGTTTAATGAGTAGCCAAGGTTGCTGAGTTTGCAATGCCATTTTATTGATCCGGCTTAGTTCTGGCTGAAGATAGTCATCAGTGAGAACTACCCACAGGGAATGAACCCCCGATGTAGAATTCTCTGGCTGTCCTAACTGTACGGGAATTCCTACTGCTTGCAACGCTGCAATCAAATCTTGCCCGTCAACAGCACCAATAGTTGTGACGAAAACTTTTGTCTGGGGTAAGCGATCGCTTACGAGTAGCGGATCGACATTCAGCAGACTCCAAAATGCTGCTGCTTCGCGGGTTAGACTGTGAGCAGCATCAGTAAGGTAGCCTTTTTCATCCAGGCGATCGAGGACATAATCAAAGTGTTCGGGGAGAATTTGCCCATCGAGTTTTTGAATTATTTCTTCTCTTGTATGTTGCCCATTCAGAAAGGGAAGAATTTGGCAATAAAGGCTACCTGTCAGCGCGTAAGTAGCAGATTCGCTGAGTAAATAAACATTTTTGGGTTCAACAATTTCGACGCGGAAGTGGGGTTTAATTTGGGGAATTTTCATGACACTTTATAACCTAATGTTGAATATCTGAAGTAGAAAAGCTTTAACGAGAAATGCGATCGCTATGCCCAAATCCGTCCCCGTTGGAAGATAGGATCTGCCTCGGCTTTTTGTTGCTTTGCTATTTCCTTATACCAGTAGGCGTAATCCTCGAATCCGGTCGATCGCGTTAACCGTTCCTGAGCATTGAGATTGACTTTAATGGGAATCTCGCACTCTTGCCAAGCAGCATTACCCAGAACAGTTCCCATTGCTCGATTGGTCGTTTTATCGCCGATCGTGCTGCCAAACCCTTCAGTTAATGTCCAGCAGCGCACTAATCCCAGTTCCCGCCCAGTGAGGAAGTAGGTCATATTTGCCTGAATTTCGGCTAGCGATCGCGCGAATCGCCATACCCGCACTTCCAGCAATTTGCCATGAAAGCTGGAGTCTGGCACCTCTGGATATCCTCCTAAATAGGTATTGCCAAATGACAAAACTGGAGAAATTACCGTTTTATTGTCGTTTTCTCCGCCGTTAATGTAGAGCTTCGTATCGCCGGGACGACTTCCCCCCCGTGCCACTGCAACATGATACCAATTACCAGCCACCAAACCCGCAGTAACTGAGGAAATTGCCTCTGCATTTGGGGTAGGCTGAAACTTTAATTCGCCGCCTTCTAGATAAAACCGCGTTTCCCCATCAGCAAAAATCACCTGCTTTCTCGCATCTTTAGCAGGACATACCCAGGCTTCGATAGTGAACCGTCCTTGTGGTCTTAATGCTCCGCTACCTACAGCAATTCCCTGAGAATTGGTATCGAAAACCAGCACCTTCAGGCGACTCTCAAGGTGTACGTTCTGTTCTTTTTCGGATGACTTAGACATAGTTGCAACAGTTTCAATTGAGTTTGTTTATGGTCAATGGAATTACAAGAACGTCCTAGCGACGGCGTGAAAGCAACCACAGCCACCGGAAGTTCTGAGTTGGTTATAGCTGCGGTATTGAAACCCTGCGGGGTCGTTATAGTTCGCACCATGCAGTAATTTAATCCGAATATTAACCAAATCTTCCACGCTGCCGTGAACCACATCAACAGTCTCGTGGGGCTGAATTAAATCGGGACGTTTGACAGGAGGAGATTGTTTAGGAAGTTTCATAGTTTGGTTGCTTTTGATGATCCAAAACGTTGTGTAGGTAAGCCAGCTAGAAAGTCTAATTGGGGAAATAAACTTCTAGCTGGTTTAGATATCAAAGGGGGCAAGAGAAGCGGAAAACCTCCCCTGCTTCCCCTAATCCCTCATCTTCCCCTCAACCCAACAGGTGCCAGGTAACGGAAAACCCCCAGGATAGGGCGAGCACAGGTCAATTCATCCGAGCAAACCAGGCTTCAGAACGGGCGGAAAAGGAACTTTGAGAGAGATTTGAGAACCGAATGGAGCGGGAACTTATTCTGCATCATCTCCGTCATAAGAACACCTTCCTACACACTGCGTCCCTCCACACAATCCACATCCAGCAAAATTGTGAGCACACTTACTGGTAGATGCCAGTACTGATGAACTATCATTACTATGTAGTTGCAGAGCTTCTTCCGACAATTCAGCCAACTCAGCAGACAATTGCCCAGTAGTGATCCGGTTGACGGGTTGTGCCGCTTGGGGCATTAAGTTTTGCTTATCCATGAGAGTTTTTCTCCAATTTGTTGTGAGTTCGTGTCCCGTTGTCGAGCCGTTACTCAGTTGGTAGGTCTGACCGTTTTTTGTGTAAAATCGCACTTTATATACCGTGAAAAGCGATTACTTAGGGTAGGCGAAGCGCGATCGCAACTTCCCTAATCCTTCATCTTCCTCAACCTAATAAGTGCCAGATAACGGAAACCCCCAGGTGAGGGCGATCGCAGATCAATTCATCTGAACAAACCAGGCTCCAGTACGGACGGAAAGAGAACTTTGAGAGAGATCTGAGAACCGAATGGAGTAGGAACCTATCCTGCATCGTCTCCATTATCTGATACAGGTTCGCGTACAGCCGAAACAGTCACCCGCCATGCATGGCGGTACACAATCACCACATGCACACACTTCTACTCGAGATGCTAGTACTGATGCGCTACAGTCGCCATACAGTTGTAGAACTTCTTCCGACAATTCAGCTAACTCAGCAGGCAATTGTCCAGTCGTAATGCGGTTGACAGGTTGTGCCGCTTGGGGCATTAATTTTTGCTTATCCATGAGAGTTTATCTCCAATTTGCTGTTTGTTGATGTCCCGTTGTCGAGCCGTTGCTCAGTCGGTGGGTCTGACCGCTTCTTTTGTATGAAGAAGGCTGTATTAATACGCCGAAGACCAAGTTCTCACGTCGCCCAGCGTCACTGGAATCAGGTCACTCACGTCAACGGTGAAGCGGAATATTTTCTTGGCACGACGGCTGTTTTCTGGGTCAAAAAACTTCAGTTTCACATCCCAACAATCGCTATCCAAGCGACAGAAGGGGCTTTTCTCAATATCAATGCTGTCGAGTTCCATCCCTGCTGCTACCGCTTCGGCAAAGGTGGAAGCAGCCTGAAACGCATTCGTCGCCGCAAAGTTGAGTGCCCGATCTTGAGAAGTGGTGCCAAGATTCCGTAAGTCGTAGTAAATCCGGTTGAGGAAACTGCCCAAGGTGCGCCGAATTGCCTCTTCTTCGGCATCTCCCACGGTGGTTTGCACCGTTTCTATAGCAGCAGATACTAAAGTATTAATCTTCCAGCCATATATTCCCCGTGGGTTCTGGGGTGCAATCAACGGCACAACTTGCCCAGAAAACAGCTTCACGGTTTTTCCGGTCAAAACGCCAGGAATACTCACCCGCTCTACAAATTCCTCGCTGGTTTCGGCTTGAATTTGCCCTGCTAATAGCTCTTGCAAAACTGCGTAGGTGTCTCGCGCAAATGCTCCTTGGGGTTCGATCGCGTAAATTGGGGTCAATTCGATATTCAATGTCCAAATTAGCGACCTGGATTCCGAAGGACTTGCTGCCAAGTAATCTACCATTTGCCGTGCATCGTGGGGATTTGCTGGCACGGTAATATCACCAATACTATTAGCAGGCATCAATTGTTTGAAAGAATCTCGCCTTGCTTCCGTCCCAAAGTCATAGCCAAGGGTTCCTAAAGCATATACAAATTGACTACCAGCAAGTTCGCTAGGTGCTTGGCTAGCGGTGACAAAGTTCGATACAGATGATTGCATAACAGGTATTGAGGGGGTTATAGATTGAGGAATTGAGGGCGCGATTGAACTTGCAACCAATTGAGACTGGTTTACAGGTGCAGGGACAAGGGTTGCGGCAGGTTGCTCGGATGCTTCTACCTCAGTGGGTTTGATTCCAGTACAGCCGCAACCAGAGGGAGCAACTGCTTCTGTAGGGTCTGACACAGTACCTCCAAAAAGATATTCAAGTGAACCAGAGATATTCAGCTTGCCAACTAAACAACGACTTGTGTCTGTTGTATCGGCAGTTGTACAGGGTAAAGCACTCTTTAAGATAGCGTCCCTAACTTTTTGCGGATTCGGGGTTTCACCGCGCTGAATTTGTAAACTTAATAACAGGGCTGCAACTCCTGTGACGATCGGTGCGGCAAAACTTGTACCACTCAACTGAGTTGTCCCACCTCCTGGCTTTGCTCCTAAGATGTTTTCACCCGGTGCTACAATGCCTTGATTCTGGTAACTCTTACCCCAATTACTGAAGTTAATGGGCTTACCCTTGTCATCCATAGCTCCAACCGCTAACACCGCAGGTAGGGCTGCCGGAACGTGTAAACAAGCACAGCCATCATTGCCTGCTGCCGCTACAATCAGCACATTCTTTTCCTGGCAAAGCTGAACAGAGCGTCGTAACCACCCTTCCGCTTCGCCTTCATCGGTGAGTTGTCCACCGCTAATGTTGATGATATGCGCTCCAGCGTTGACAGCTTGCTCGATCGCACGGGCTAAATCGAGTTGAGACAACTGCCGTCCTTCATCTGCAAACACCGGAATGCTCAATCCCTTGCATTGAGGGGCAATTCCCCTGACAGGACTACCCAACTGACTAAAGATGATGCTTGCAACATGAGTACCATGCAAAGACATTCCGCCATTCGGATTTGCCTCTCCTGTAACTAAGGTCGGTATCTGAGTCAAGTCTGCTCCCAGGAAGCATGGATGCTTGAAATCAATCAGTCCATCGAGTACAGCAATACAAATTTGGGGGCTACCGGAAGTCTTTGCCCATAATTGCTCAAGAGCTAAAAGATTCATTTAGAATAGCCCTTATCCTTTATTTGAGTGGTTTACAAATTTCTTGCTTCACCAATTCCATAAATTGTCTGTGTCCTGCTGTCGTGCGCCCTACTAAGCAACCAGCACTGGCTGTCTTGATATCGTTTTGGGGAAAGTCAAATCCCAAATGCTGGTTAATGCCGAAGAAATCAGTATCAATTTTGTCATTGGTATGCAGGAAGTTTTTATCAAAGTCTCTATGAACGCTCACCTCACCGCCTGTTTGCACTAATGCCTCATGTGCCGTAGGTTTGTCTGCTTGGTGCGTCCTATCTGCCAAGCTCGATATTGGCGATCGCATTGTAATCATCTAGAACGGCAAAATAAACTAGAGTAGGTTTGTAAGGGTTGAAATAGGCGTAAATAAGTAAACCAAAATTTTCAACAATAACGAATTTACTAGGTTAGAGTTTTTGCTCTAGCTAACTTTGCCACTCTAGGTAATAATTATGCTGGTGGTAGGATGAGTCGCTTGAGAACTAATTCTGGATCGTCTAAGAATGGATTAATCTGGCTAAAATCATATACACCATTTTCGGTTTTATCTGCTGGTACACCATTGTTGTTGATATCTCCAGCATATTGATGGATCAAAACCTTACAAGGAACTGGGGTTGCAGGTGCAGATTGATCTCGATCCCAAGGGCGAATCTTCGTTATTTGATGACCATAATTAGCAACCCATAAACCATGACACTGTGCGCCTGCTCTCATAGCAGCACCGAGATTCTGTTTTGAAGTTGGATCTTGCTTTGCACTCAGGTAAAGGCAAGGAAGCAATTTTACCTTACTACTTGCTTTTAAAATAGCTTCTGACCATCCTAAGTAAAATTCTTTGGACAATGAGGGCTGTCCCTCAACATCAAGGAAAAAATACAAGCCGTCTCCCTGTGAAGAAGCTAGATAATCTTCCCCAAAAGTTAATATCACATCTTTTGCATGACTACTACCAATTTCATTTCCTTGTTCTTTTGTACCACCAACCATCCTAGTCCGTCTGGAAATTGGTAAGACTCGAATTTGTTTATCATGGAGGGGCTTATTTTCCTTGTTGTGAAGGTACTCACCTTCGTTTGAATTACCTTGGAAATATCTTCCCCAAAAACGTGGAGAGTTTCCCATGAAAGTCGCTGCTTTGGAAATCATATCAGCTGTGACATTTTCCAAAGTGTCAGCACCACCGATTCCAGTTAAACTTGATTGACTAGGCCACTCACATTGCCATCCAAATAATTTTTCATGCTGATCAAGGGCTGTCCATGTGTTTGTATCAACCTCGCCATTCACTGTCAAGCCTACTTCTTTCTGGAATAGTTTGACTTCATTTTCTGTCAAATCACCAAAATCTCCATCAAGGTCTAATGGATTACATTTGCATCCGTTTAACACATCTTGAAGAAAGACGACCCATTCTCCTCTAGTTCCTTTTTGGAGGCTGGGGCGTTGATTTGGTTCTATCTTGTTCATTTGCTATTCTCCTTTTTGTAGCTAATCGTCAATTTCTTAAATAAACTCCAAACCCTACTGAAGGTTGCTATGTAATTAAGGACAGACTAAAATCAAGAGCTTTATCCCATCGATTAACTAATCCTTGCCAAAATGGACTAGATTCGTCACGATCAACCGATCCGCGCTCATATTTTTCTCTGGCTTTACGAATATCTCTAATTAGCTCTCTAGGCTGCGACTCTGCTTGTTGCGCGGCTTTGAGAGTTATACGACCGACAATACCATCCACTGAAACTCCCAAAGCAATTTGGTAAATTTCCGCAGCTCCTTTAAGACCTCGGTTAAATGAGCTATCACGTAAATAGGCTTCCACTCCTATAATCCTTGTCCATTCTGCAACACTGTCTGTATAAGTAGCAATGTAAGCAGTAGCTCGTTTTTCAGCTTCACTGTGTCTGCCTTGTTCAACTAATTCTTTTAGAAGTTTGGCTTCATGAGGATGATACTTGTCGTTAATCCCAGCAACTTCATATTTTCCTCCTCCGTCGCCAGGAAGTAAAGTATAAACTTCGAGCCGACCTTGAGAATCCCGTCTAGCTTCCCAATTAAGAATTTGAGCTGCTATCTTTAATCTTTCTTCTGGTGTTGTCACGTTACTTTGCTCCGAATCCAAAATTAAAAATTTAAAATTAATCACCCCACGAATCAATCCGAGGAATTGAATTAATTTTGTTTTATCTAAGCTCGACTTTATTCATTTTTTGGCAATACTCAGGCTGACGCTGAAATCTTTGTATGGCAATAGGTTTACTTTTTCGATTTCAGCTTTAATCAGTTATGTGGAAAAAGTTTTTGCCAAAAAGCTAGGGCTTTTGCTCTATTGCTCTATAAAAAGAACCAAGTTCTTAATTTTGGGTAAAGTCGAGCTAAGAGGATGTCTAAAAAGTTTTAGACAGGTGATTTTGATTACGCAACTGGAAATTTTTCGATAAATTCGTCACCTGGAATTATTGTTGTATGAAATAAGTATTTCTGGTTCTTCTGATAACGCCTATCCTGCTTGATCAACCTCATAAATTCTCTGTGTCCAGCTCTTGTCCGACCAACTAAGCAACCTGCACCTGCGCCACGAATGTCAGTGCGAGGATAGTCAAAGCCATGATGTTGGTTGATCTCGAATTTACCAGTATATAGAGAATCACCTGTGCGCTTAAAGTTTTTATCTTTATCTCGATACACATCGATTGGTGCTTCTTGAACTAATGCTTCATGAGGTTCTGCACCACTACCATAATGTGTTCCCACTTGCCAAGCTTTATATTGTCCAAAAGCTATTCTGGCAGCTCCGTACTTAGCTGCATCTCCTTGCTTAGGGTTTAAGGTAAAATTTTTCCCGGGTTCAGTTGTTCCTTCCCATTTACCTTGGATTACTGGTACTAAGTCAGAATCTGGAATTTCAACGACAAGACGTAGATCATTAAATTCATTGGGACGATCAGAATTTAGTGAGCCATCGGGATTCATACCTTCAACATAGATTATATTATACTTCTGATCACCAACAGAAACTCGGTAATTCATTTCTGTCATAAACTTGATTAGTCTAGCAGCCAAATCTTTGCGGGAATAATCGATCTTTGGTTGTGGTACATCCTGGGGTTTGGTTTCAATTAAAGCTTCTGCCGTAGCTAAACCTAAAAATCCCTTTTCCTTAGCTACTTCTGGTCTAACTGTACTGATAGCATTTTGAAATTCAATTAACGCTTCTGTAGAAATAGGGCCAAACTTGCCATCTGCTGGTGGATCAAGAAAGTTTAGCTCAATTAGAACTTGCTGAATATGAGTAGCTAATTCTTCATCAGAGGCGATCGCTTCTACTCCGTAGTCTAACGATTCGTTCTTGGTTGTCGCTTGCTTGTAAGCCTGATAAAAATTCTGTAATCGCATATGTTGTGAATGAATAGGTATATGAGGAAATAATTGATATAGCGGTTATCGATTGGATGAGAGCACCGAAATCCTTACTGTCAAACCATTTCAGCAAATTTTTTGTATTTCACTGAACTGCACACCGCTATCAGGGTTTAAACTTCTAAAAATGCTTGTATTACCCATGTAATACCTTTTAACCCTGTTTTCTGCACGAATCCTACTTATACTCCTTAGAGTGGATTGCCAAAAAATACTTAAAGATAATATTTACTTCCCTGTGTTTGGAACTCGATACATTCATCAAATCCCACCGCATACTGACTTATTACCTGAAAATTACTGACTTGTGACTGACTTTTATTGTGTTACTGGTACAATCCATACAGTTGTCATAAGATTCTCTATGCCCAGATCACTTAGAGTGCAACAGAATTGTCTTGACAAAGCCAAACTTGCACTTATACGTAACGGCTTTCCCAGCCAACGCTCTTTAGCTGAAGATGCAGGATTCGCACTAGCTACAGTCAGCAACTTTCTGACTGGTAAGCCTGTTGACTATGTGACTTTTGAAGAACTCTGTCGGAAATTGGCACTAGACTGGAGAGAAATTGCCAATCTGGATTTTGAGGTTTCATCTCAGACTCAGGCTATAAATAAAAATCCTAAAATTTCTGAGTTGAGTGATGCAAATCAGGATACTTCGCCCCCCTATCCCAATGGCTCAGTTCCTCTGGGTTCCCCTTTTTACCTAGAACGCGCTCCTCTTGAAGAGCAGGTTAATCAAGAAATAAGAAAACCAGGAGCCTTAGTGCGGATTAAAGCACCCAGAGAGATGGGCAAAACTTCTCTGTTAACGAGAATTCTTGACTCTGCTAAACGCCAGGGCTACCGCACTGTCAGCTTGAACCTGGAGCAAGTTGATCAGGTTATTTTGAGTGATTTGAATCAATTTTTACGCTGGCTGTGTGCCAACATTGCACGTCAGCTTCAGCTAGAAGCGAAGCTAGATGAATATTGGGATGAGGATCTGGGGAGCAAAATTAGCTGTACTTCCTACTTTGAAGAGTATCTACTAACATCAATTGAGACTCCCCTCGTTTTAGCGTTAGATGAGGTGAATCAAATTTTTGAGCATCCTCAAGTGGCAAAAGATTTTTTACCCTTGTTGCGATCATGGTACGAAGAAGCCAAAACCTTGGCGGTTTGGAAAAAGATCCGCTTGATTGTGGTTCACTCAACAGAAATTTACGTTCCCCTCGATCTCAACCAGTCACCGTTCAATGTAGGGTTGCCAGTTCAGTTAAAAAATTTCACTAAGGAGGAGGTAAAACAGCTAGCTCAATGCTATGGACTCGACTGGGAAGATGGCGAGGAAGCCAGACAACTAATGGATATGGTAGGGGGGCATCCCGCACTGGTGCAAATCGCTCTCTATCACCTTAGTCGTGGGGATGCAACTTTAGCGCAACTGCTGGAAACTGCACCCACATCTACCGGAATTTATTCTCATCATTTGCAGAGACATTGGGTAACACTACAACAACAACCGGAATTAGTCAGATCCCTTAATTCTGTTATGTGTAATACTGAGCCAGTAGAATTAGAGGCAATCCTGGCTTACAAGTTAAGTAGTATGGGGCTGATTAAACAGTCAGGGAATAAAGCATTACCAAGCTGTGAGTTGTATCGGCAGTCTTACGTGACAACCTTAGGCATTATGTAAAAATAAGTTGGACAAATTACCCAAAGTCCTATAAAGAATAATAACTATGCTAGATAAACCACATTTCAATCCCTGTTATTCTGTTGCAACTATAGAACCCGAACAAGTATTTTTGTTATCAGAGAGGGAGACAATTTGGTTAAGCGATCGCCTTTCTTGTAGTTTAGCTGCTTTAATCGATAGCAATCTCAGTATTGATGAAATTATTGACACGATTCAACAGTCGCTACTGCAAGATCCAAAATCTTTTGAGGAAGCTGCTACCTTTTTCCAAGAAGTTCTCAATGTAAGTATTAAAGCCCAATATGCTTTGTTCCAAATGGCACAAAAGGGTTATATTGTCAAACCAGATGACTCTTTGCCATCCCATTTAAAGATTTTTTGTCATCATCTCAATATCACTCCCATCGCAGCCCATCAAAGATTATGCTCAACTAAAGTAGCAGTAAAAGCATTAGGTTCGGTTGCGGCTGAGGACTTTATTGCTATGCTTGAATCTCTACAAATTCAAGTAACAGACGTTGGTGACTTAACAGTAGTTTTAACTGATGACTATCTCGCGCCTGAGTTAGATGAGTTCAATCAACAAGCCCTAAAGTCCCAATCTCCCTGGATGTTAGTTAAACCATTGGGAACAATAGTCTGGCTCGGCCCTTTATTAGATCCTAAAAAAACTGGGTGTTGGGAATGTTTAGCCAAGCGTTTACGAGATAATAGACCAATTGAAGGGTTTATTCAAAGACACAAGCCCATTTATCCAGCGTTAACACCTCCTTTAGGATTTTTGACATCTACTGTACAAACGGCATTAGGAATGGCAGCCACAGAGGTGTTTAAATGGATTGTGCAAGGGGAAAATAAACAATTAGAAAGCAATCTTATCACTTACGATGCGATCGCACTGCAAACTGAAAATCATGGCTGGGTGAAACGTCCTCAATGTTCTAGCTGTGGAGAGATGTTAAATGGGTTAACCAAAAACCCCCTACCGGTTGTTTTAGGACACCGCCAGAAAACCTTTACAGTCGATGGAGGACACCGTATTTGTTCGCCACAAGAAACTTTGAGAAAATATCAACATCATCTCAGCCCCATTACTGGGATTGTGCGAGAACTAAATAAAATTCCTGGGAATGGATTAACTCATAGCTACATTGCTAAACATCATTTTCACAGTATTTTTGACGATTTCAACGGCTTGCGCCAAAATTTAGGGGGAAGAAGTGCGGGGAAGGGTAGGACTGACTCTCAAGCGATGGCTAGTGGTTTCTGCGAAGCGATCGAGCGTTATTCTGGAGTGTTTCAAGGGGATGAAATTAGAGAAAAAGCCAGTTACCAACAAATGGGGGACAAGGCGATCCATCCCAATGCTTGCATGAACTTCAGCCAACAGCAATATCAAAATAGAGAGCAATGGAATATTGAATGTCAAGGCTGGTTTCAAAAAGTCCCCGAACCATTTGATGAACAAAGAGAAATTGATTGGACTCCTGTTTGGTCTTTAACCCATCAGGAATTTAAGTATCTGCCAACGGCTTACTGCTATTATGGCTATCAACCGGACTATAAACCCGACTGTTGGGCTGATTCCAATGGGTGTGCGGCGGGTAATACTATCGAAGAAGCTATTCTGCAAGGGTTTTTGGAGTTAGTAGAGCGTGATGCTGTCGCCTTATGGTGGTATAACTCCCTGCAAAAGCCGCAAGTAGATTTAGATAGTTTCGATGAGCCTTATTTTCAAAGCCTGAAGCAATATTATCAAACTATTAATCGGGAACTTTGGGTTTTAGATATTACCAGCGATCTGAATATTCCAGTTTTTGCTGCTATTACTCGAAGAAGCGATCGCAAAGTAGAAGATATTGTTTTGGGTTATGGCGCTCATTTCGATGCCAAGATTGCTATTAGTCGAGCCTTGACTGAAGTTAACCAAATTTTACCCAATGTTCTATTAACGCAAGCTGATGGAAGTACTCAATATCCCTCGTCAGCCGATCGCTTGGCGGTAGATTGGTGGAAAACTGCAACTTTAACCAAGCAACCTTATTTAGTTCCAAACCAGAAAATTGCGGCTAAAGTCAGTGGCGATTATCACCAAATGGCAAGTGACGATTTACTCGAAGATGTCAAGCTCTGTCAACAAATCGTTGAAAACAAAGGTTTAGAAATGCTGGTTTTAGATCAGACTCGTCCTGATATTGGACTGAGAGTTGCCAAAGTCATCGTTCCGGGAATGCGCCATATGTGGAAAAGGTTAGCACCTGGACGGCTTTATGAGGTTCCAGTGAAAATGGGTTGGTTGTCAGAACAGCTGGCGGAAGAGCAACTCAACTCTTTTCCCATGTGGATGTAAATTTCTTTCTAGTTAGTAATGTTATTTTTCATGAGTTTTTCTATGAGTTCTATTGATTACAGATGATGTTAAACGGATATTCTATTATTGATGCGGATTCCCACGTAATTGAACCTCCCAGTATGTGGGCTGAGTATCTCGAACCAGAATTTAAACAGTTTGCTCCCTCAGCAGACATGAAAATTCAAGGGGAAGACATTGTTAAAAAAGTCTCTAAGCAAGTTCGTGCTGTAGGAAATAAGCAGATGATGCAAGCTCATCCTAATGCTTATTTTCAAAGCTACAATGTCGAGTCTCATGTTCAAGAGATGGTGCAAATGGGGATCGATCTGGCGTTCCTTTATCCAACTTATGGATTGTGGCTTTGGGCGATCGATACTATGCAACCGGAAGTTGCTGGTGCTTTTACCCGCGCTTACAACAATTGGTTAAAAGACTTTTGCAGTTACGCTCCAGATAAATTGAAGGGGGTAGGCGCAATTAATCTGCACGCGCCAGAGTCAATGGTGGATGAATTGCATATAATTGTCGATTTTGGCTGGAAAGCGGTGTTTTTACGCCCTAACCCCGTAAAAGGAAGACTATTGAGCGACTCAGCTTACGAGCCTTTTTGGACAGAATGCGAGCGATTAGGCATAGCAGTAGGCATTCATGAAGGGACTCACAGTCGTTTACCAACTACTGGAACAGAAAGGTTTAACACTCGTTTTGCTACTCACGCTTGCTCTCATCCTATGGAACAGATGATGGCTTTATTAGCCTTGATTGAAGGAGGAGTATTAGAACGTCATCCAAAGCTGAAAGTGGCTTTTCTGGAGTCTGGTTGTGGCTGGCTTCCCTATTGGCTATGGCGACTAGATGAAGAGTATGAAAATTTAGCTTGGGAGGATACAATTCATGATAATGTCAAAATCAAGCCATCAGAATATTTTCGTCGCCAGTGCTTTATTGCCATAGAGCCTTCAGAACCATTACTGGTTCAGGTGATTGAATATATTGGCACGGACAACTTAATTTTTGGTTCGGACTATCCCCATATGGATCATAAGCCGAACATCGTTGCAGACATGGTAATGCTTGAGAAAAAATTATCTCAGGAAAATTTGCAAAAGATTCTTTGGGATAATCCCTCCCGTTTTTATGATTTGGAGAAAATTTAAAATGACAAGATTAAGTTAGAAAAAAACAAATAATCAAATTATAAACTCTTTTTATTTTTTGATTATTCATTAGATGTTTGTTGACCTGTAAAAAGAGTAAAACGTACTTATTTTGAGCGTAAAATTAAGTTAATAGCCAAGGAGTCATTATCATGATAGGATCAAGAGAGTGGATATCTAGAGTTCAAGATATCATATCAGAATCAAAACAAAATGGAGACAATTTTTCCAATAATTCCGATAAGATTGAAACCCCTAGTTACTTTGAAGAAGTACTGAAGCAAGGAAAAAAAATTTCTCACCTTATTTCTCATATATGGCTTGAGCAAGATAAGGAAGCTGCACAAGAGTTAGATGGGTATTTTAAAAGAGCTAACACTGAAAAAGGTAAAGAGGATTTCAAGAAATTGTTAATGGCTACTAAAGAGACTGAACCAGATAAATACAATTTACTGGACAAAATTTTCAAAGAAAACACACATCTATATCTTCCTATTTTTCATCCAGATGATGCAAAGTTTTTCGAGTTTAGAGTAGTATTTGATAAATTTGAAGGTAATATAAGTGATATTCAACCTAATGGCAAAATAACTATAACAATTCCCTATCCTCCACGTCCAGAAATCTTTGATGATATTGATGAGGTTAATAACACTACAGTAGAAGTAAAGCAATTTACGGTTATTAAGCAATCTGAGTTAAGAGAGTGGTTAAAGCCAGATCTAGATAAAGACTACATTTTTGAAGCTAACCCTTACATTCCGGTAACCTCTTCTTAATTCAAATAAGCTAAAATTTTCGGCTTTTCCGGACTTACTATGCCAAACTGTTAGTTGAAACAAGTCTAAATACAACTATACCTGGATTTTATGCCTCAGTCGCCTAATCTAACTTAGGATAATGTCTAAAATGATTGCTACGTAATAATTTTAGACATTCTATGAGGAAATTTAGCATAACAGGTACGGAAGAGCCAAGTTTTCTAAATTCAAGATCATCTGAACTATTGAGATTTTAACTAGCTTATAGCTAGGTCTTCTAGACTTAAACATCTTAATTTTATGAAAGCACAAATTACTAAAAACTCCACCCGCACTTAAAACAAGGGTGGCTTTTTTTTCATTGGTGCTATCTAGATTTTTACGCAAAAATATGATTATTAAAGACCCTCAAAAGCTTTTACCAACTCAAATCCGAGACAATTGGGAAATGTCAGATATGGTGCTGGAAATACCACCTCATGGTATTCCCTTACACTCAAAAAGTCTAGAAAGACTCGTAGCAGCAGTAAAATCTGGAAAAAAAGTTATTGCTTTCAAACCCATACTACCAGTTTCATCAGAATTAGGTTTACCTCAATATCCGACTCTAGCTTATTTGTATCCTCAAGAGTTAAGTAATATCTGGAATCAGTTATTGCAAGAATTTGAAAGTAAAAATCAGGGGGTTTTTGGCATTCCAACACCCTTGACTATTATTTCACAGACCGATCCTGACGAGCAGTTACATTACTTTGCAAACTATTATGGCACTGCTGTAAAACCTTCTTATGTTAGGGCAATTGTTGGAAATACCTGTAATCTCAAATGTGTGATGTGTCCATATCATAGTTCTTTGCTTAAGCCAACACATACAACAGATTTTTTCGCAGGTAATAATGCAATGTCCTGGGAGATGATGGAAAAACTAGCACAAGAATGTGGGGAACAAGGAATTATGATTTTAATTGGCAGTGTGGAGGAGCCATTGCTTCACCCTAAGATTATAGATTTTGTCCGAATTTGTAAACAACAAGGAGTTCCTAGAGTTCATATAACTACTAACGGTCAACTGCTAGATGAAAGTCGAGCGATCGCATTATTGCAAGCAGGTCTAACCAGTATTGATATTAGCATCGATGCTGCTGATCCCGATACTTACTTAAGAGTTAGAGGTGCTAATCTTAGCCGAGTCGAATCTAATGTTATCAATTTTCTGCAATTGCGCGATCGCTTGAGAATTCCCTGTGAGGTGAGGACATCATTTGTCAGAAATCAGGATGTTACTATCGAAGAAGAACAAAAATTTCGAGAGCGCTGGTTAGCAAAGGCAGATAGTGTTTTTGTTTTGAACTTAGCTGAATATAAAGAAAGTAATATGCGTCTTAGCAAGATTAACGGTACTCTGCAAGATTCGCTTAAACATTATATTCAAAAATCCCAAGGGAGATGGGCTTGTCTGTTTCCCTTTTTAGAAATGGCTGTTTTGCCTGACGGCAGAATATACTACTGTATTGAAACCTTATTTAGACTTGGTTTTGATAAGGATATTGCTAGTCTGGGAGATTACAATAAACAAACTCTGCAAGATATTTGGAGTGGAAATTTATTTAATCAACTTAGACGCGATTTAATCCTTAATCAGTTAGATAATAGGTCGGCTTGTAAAAACTGCGATATGTGGAAGTCACAGGTTATTAGCAGAACTTTTAAAGATAGGCTTCAAGTTACCACCACTATGATAACTGAAATTTATCAAAAAAACTGACTCCAAGGTAAAAATATAAAATTTTTAAAATTTTTCAAGCACTTTAGAATCGGGAAGGGAGAATAAGAAAAATTATGCTTATAAGAATTTACTCACAACTCCTATGAAAGACTATCAGATTACCCAAAAAATTTATGAAAGTGCTAATTCATTAGTCTATCGAGCTATTCTCAAGCCCGATAATCAACTCGTTATTTTAAAGATTCTCAAGGAAAACTACCCAACTTCCTCAGAACTAACTCGATATAAGCAGGAATATGAAGTCACTCGCTCCTTAAATACCGATGGAGTTATTAAAGCATACAATTTGCAGCGATATGAAAATAGTCTAGTCATGTTTTTAGAAGACTTTGGCGGTGAATCTTTAAAATTGTTAATGTGCGATCGCCAATTTACTCTCAAAGAATTTATCTGTATTGCTATCAAAATCACTGAGAGTTTGGCTGCTGTTCATGCGTCCAATATTATTCACAAAGATATTAACCCCTCTAATATCGTTTATAATCCAGAAACCGAACAACTTAAAGTCATCGATTTTGGTATTTCCACCTGTTTATCACAAGAAAATCAGACAGTTGCTAATATTGAGCGCTTAGAAGGAACTTTAGCTTATATTGCTCCAGAGCAAACTGGAAGAATGAACCGAGGGATAGATTACCGCAGCGATTTTTATTCCTTGGGTGCTACCTTTTACGAATTGCTGACTAATCAACTACCTTTTGCAACTACTGACCCTATAGAATTAGTTCATTGTCATATTGCTCAACAACCTGTTCCCCCACATGAACTTGTAGAAACGTTAAATTCAACATCTCAACCAATACCTAAAGCCGTTTCAGACATTGTGATGAAATTGTTGGCGAAAATTCCAGAAGAAAGATACCAAAGTGCTTGGGGAATCAAAGCCGACTTGGAAACTTGTCGCGATCGCTTAGAGAGTTTGGGGCAAATTGACGAGTTTTGTTTAGCAACTCAGGATATTTGCGATCGCTTTGTCATTCCCGAAAAACTTTACGGTAGGGAAGAAGAAGTCACGCAACTATTAACTACTTTTGAGCGAGTTAGTCAAGGCAGCAGTGAGATTATGCTGGTTTCTGGTTATTCAGGAATTGGCAAATCTGCCTTGGTTAATGAAGTTCATAAACCAATACTACGCCAGCGAGGCTACTTTATTAGCGGAAAATTCGACCAATTACAGCGAGATATTCCTTATGCGGCGATCGCTTTAGCCTTTCAAGACTTAATACGGCAATTACTTACCGAATCTGAAGCAGCACTACAAACTTGGAAACGGAAACTTTTAGCAGCCTTGAATCCTAATGCCCAGATTATCAGCGATATCATTCCTGAATTGGAGCAGATTATTGGTAAACAACTGCCGGTTGAGCAATTAGGAGGAACAGAGACTCAAAATCGATTTAATTTATTTTTTCAAAGGTTTATTACTGTTTTCGCTCAAAAAGAACACCCATTAGTTATTTTTTTAGACGATCTTCAGTGGGCAGATTTAGCATCTCTGAAGTTAATTGAGCTATTAATAACCGATGCGGACAGCCAATATCTATTGATGATCGGAGCCTACCGAGATAATGAAGTTGATGTTACTCATCCTTTGATGCAAACCTTAGAGCAAATTGAAAAAGAAGGTACTAGGGTCAATAATATCTCGCTGCAACCATTAGAAATCCAATATATCAATCAATTAATTGCCGATACTTTAAATTGCTCTACAGAAAAGTCAAAGCTTTTAGCAGAATTAGTGACTAATAAAACCCAGGGTAACCCCTTTTTCTTAACTCAATTACTTCAATTTTTGTACAGAGATAACTTTTTGTCATTTGATTATAATAAAAAAATATGGCAGTGGAATATTGAAGAAATTCAAAAAATAGAAATAACTGATAATGTAGTCAATTTAACTATCGATAAAATTACCAAATTGGATGAGAAAACTCAGAAAATTTTGCAATTAGCTGCCTGTATTGGCAACAAATTTAATTTAGAAGTTATCTCAATTATAAATAATAAATCTCAAATAATTACGGCTAGAGAACTTCAGCCAGCATTAGAGTCAGGTTTGATTTTACCTCTGAGTAATGACTATAAAATTCCTTTACTTTGGAATCAGGAAGAAATATCAAAAGATACTTTAAAAGTATCTACTAATTTTGTTTCCAAAATTCCCAAATATATTCCCTACAAATTTCTGCACGACAAAGTTCAAGAAGCAGCCTATGCTTTGATTCCAGAAGACGAGAAAAAACTAGCTCATCTGCAAGTAGGTCGTCTCTTACTGGAAAATACTCAAGAAGATGATTTAGAATCAAATATTTTTGATATTGTTAATCAACTTAATGAAGGATATGAATTAATTACCGAACAGTCAGAAAGAGATAAATTAGCTAAATTAAATCTTCAAGCTGGGAAAAAAGCAAAAGCATCAACAGCTTATCAACCTGCTTTAATATATTTAGAGACTGGACTAGGATTATTAGCATCAAATAGTTGGGAACAACAGTATAAATTAACTTGGGAAATTTATGTAGAAACGTTAGAATTACTCTACTTAAATGCTAAGTTCGATCGAGTTCAGGAGATGTCTGTAAATGTTTTGCAAAAAATCAATAACAATTTCGACAAAGTGAAGGTATATGAGGTACAAATTCTTGCATATTATGCTGAATTTAAGCCAAAAAATGCCATAGAGACTGCATTTCAGGGATTGGAACAACTGGGAATATATATTATTCCTCCAAATGACAATGATAATGACATAGATAAGATTAAACAACAACTGCAATCTGGATTGAAAGGAAAACAGATTGAAGATTTAATTAATCTGCCAACAATGACCGATCCATATAAACTGGCAGCGATAGAAATACTCCAAAAAATTATGACTGCTACTGGCACTACTAATTTGTTATTGTTTCTCAAAGTAGTGTTAAGCCAGTTTGACCTCTGTATTGAATATGGAAATGCTCCCCAGACTGCTGCTACCTATAGTTTTTATGGAGCAATGATGTGTGGAGTAATAGGAGATATTAATTCTGGATATGAATGGGGTAAACTTGCTATCAAATTGCAGGAAAAATACAACACAAGAAAATTAGAAGTTGTAGTAATGCATCTTTATTACGGATGTATTTGGCATTGGAAAAAGTTTATTAGAAATATAAATGCACAGGAAAAATTGTTGAAAGCTTATCAGACAGGTTTAGATACAGGAAATAATGAATATGCTGATTCTGCAATTATAACCTATTGTTTAATAAAATTATTTGGAGGATATAACTTAGAAGAGGTTGAGCAAAATTACGTTAACTATATTAAATTAATTGAAAAAAATAAAATTGAATATTTGATTATTTATATAAAGATATGCCAAAAAATTATTATAAATTTAGTCAATCAAAAAGCAGATAAAAGTAAATTTTTAACAGAACATTCTTGGAATGAAGAGAATGAATATTTAAAGAATTGGGTGCAAATAAGCAACGGATGGTTACTCTTAATAGCTTACTTTTGTCAGACAATATCATGCTACATCTTTAAAAATTATGAATTGGCTTTTAAAAGCGGAATAAATGCGGAAAAATATGTAAAATTTTGTTCGTACTATTTACCTGCACCACAACACAAATTTTACTCTTCTCTTGCTTTTATCGCTCATTATTATAATTGCGATCGAGAACAACAAAAACAAATAATAGAACAATTAGAAAAAAATCAGGAGGATATGAAAATATGGGCTTGTCATTGCCCCGTTAACTTTCAAAATAAATACGATTTAGTAGAGGCAGAAAAAGCGCGAATTCTAGGACAAAATTGGCAAGCTCAAGAACTTTATGAAAAAGCGATTCAAGGCGCTAAAAAATCGGAATTTATCCACGAAGAAGCCATAGCTTACGAACGTGCAGCAGAATTTTATCTTTCTATTGGTAGAGAAGAAATAGGACGATTATATGTTAGAAATGCCTATCATTGTTATTCTCGTTGGGGTGCAAAAGCCAAAGTTAAAGCCCTAGAATCGGAGTATCCACAGTTTCTAATGGATATAAACAAAGGAAAAGAAAACCAAAGCATTAATACAACTGAATCTACTGGTGGTACAAATCCTCAATTACTCGATCTGATGACAGTTACCAAAGCCTCTCAAGTATTAGCTGGTGAAATTAAACTAGACAAACTACTGGCTAAGTTAATGAAAACTGTAATTGAAAATGGAGGCGCTCAAAAAGGCTTTCTGCTTCTAGAAAAAGATAATAAATGGGCGATCGAAGCTGAAGGGACAGTGGATTCTGATGATGTTAATACACTACAATCCATTTCAGTAGACTTAGTAGATGACTTAACTCAACCCCCCGTTTTGTCATCTGCCATTATCAACTATGTTGCTCGCACCCAGGAAAGTGTAATTTTAACTGATGCTGCTTGTGAGGGACAATTTACTGGCGATCCTTACATTATTGCTACTCAACCCAAATCCGTTCTTTGCACGCCCTTACTTAATCAAGGCAAGCTTAACGGCATCTTATATCTGGAAAACAATTTAACTACTGGTGCTTTTACACCCGATCGCCTAGAAGTTCTAAAACTCTTATCTTCTCAAGCCGCAATTTCTCTTCAAAATGCTCAACTTTATGTTGCACTATATGAGAACGAGAAAAGATTAGCCCAATTTTTAGAAGCTATGCCCATAGGTGTCTTTGCACTTAATGCTAAGGGCGAACCCTACTATGCAAATCAGGCTGCCCAGCTAATCCTGGGCAAGGGAATTGTCACTGGAGCCAAAACCGATCGATTGACCGAAACTTATCAGGCTTATTTAGCAGGGACAGACCAATTATACCCAACTCAACAACAACCCATTGTACGAGCTTTAAATGGCGAAAGTACGACTAAGGATGATATAGAAATTCACCAAGTTGATAAAACAATTCCTTTAGAAGTATCAGCTACTCCTGTTTACGATGAGAAGGGACAAATTATCTATGCGATCGCTACCTTTCAGGATATCACCGAACGCAAACAAGCCGAAGCTGATCGGGTTGAGTTTACCCAAGAACTAGCCCTCAAAAATCTTGCTCTAGAACGAGCTAAAGATGAACTAGAAGGGTATAGCCGAACTTTAGAACAAAAAGTCTCACAACGCACACAAGAACTGTCACAAACACTAGATATTCTCAAAGCCACCCAAGCAGAACTGCTATTTGAAAACGAATTACTCAAAAGTAATGAACAAGCCAGCACTTTTGACTATCAAGTGGGAGGAAGCTTGCCGATGGATGCTTCCACTTATGTAGTGCGTTCCGCAGATCGTTACCTCTACAAAGCTTTGAAGCGCGGAGAGTTTTGCTACGTTCTCAATCCCCGGCAGATGGGAAAGTCCAGTCTCATGGTACGCATGATTCACTACCTCCAGCACGAAGGGGTTTGTTGTGCGCCGATTGATATGACCCGCATTGGCAGCGAAAATATTACCCCAGATCAATGGTATAAGGGATTAGCTTCTGAGTTAGGGCGACGTTTGGGTTTACGAAGCAAAGTTAACCTAAAAGCTTGGTGGAAAGAGCGAGATGATATTTCTCCAGTTCAGAGGTTAAATGAATTTATCGAAGAAGTCCTGCTAGTAGAAGCCGGCATAGAAAATGACATTCCCTCAAAACAACTGGTCATTTTTATCGATGAAATTGATAGTGTTTTAAGTTTGAATTTCGCAGTTAATGACTTTTTTGCCTTGATTCGCTACTGCTACAACCAGCGCAGTCTCAATCCACAGTATCAGCGTTTGACTTTTGCTTTTTTTGGAGTTGCTACCCCCTCAGATTTAATTAGTAATATCCAAACAACCCCCTTTAACATTGGTCAGTTTATTCAATTGGAAGGCTTTAAAGAGCATGAAGCCCAACCATTGCTACAAGGATTGGCAGAAAAAGTGAGCAATCCGCAAACCGTGCTTAAAGAAATCTTAGCCTGGACGAACGGGCAGCCTTTTCTTACCCAAAAACTCTGTAAGCTCATTCGCAATACTTCATCTCCTATTCCCAATGGCGGTGAAGTATCCTGGATTGAAAATTTAGTGCGGATGAATATAATAGACAATTGGGAATCCCAGGATGAGCCAGAACATTTGAGAACCATCCGCGATCGTCTTCTCAAAAGTAACAAGTCTGTTCAACTACTAGAAATTTTTCGACAAGTTTTGCATCAGGAAGAAGTTATCACCGTTGACAGCCCAGAAGAAAAGGAATTGCTCTTGTCAGGTTTAGTAGTCAAACAGCAGGGAATTTTGAGAGTCCAGAACCGTATTTATAAATTGATTTTTAACCGCAGTTGGGTTGATTTGCACATTTAGGAAGGAGTTTGTTGACATTTTCCTCAGCCTACCTTTTCAGGTAAAAAGCGTTAGTTAGGAAAACCGTTACGTCTGAGAGCAAGTTTGGCTTTGTCAAGGCAATCCTGTTGAACTATAAGTGATCTGGGCATGGGGCATCTTATCTATCTTTTATCACTTTGGGATGACCCAATCACTGAAAGCCTTTCAGGTTTTAAATCTCCAGGTTTTGGCTATAAATTTCAGTTCCTATTAGAAAATAAAGGCTCAAAGCTTGATTCAATCAAAGTTTCAGAATCTTGCTTTGATTATTGTTTTCCAAAAGTGACAAAACAGAGTTATGACAACTATATGGATTGTACCAGTAACACCATAAAAGTCAGTCACAAGTCAGTAATTCTCAGGCAATAAGTCAGTATGCGGTGGGATTTGATAGATGTATCAGGTTTCAAGCAAAGGGAAGTAAACCTAGTCCAAATAAAGAAACGCGTTTATACATCTTGTGTTTTATGAGAACTGGAGATGCGTCAGGCAAAAGAATTTTCTACAGCCATTGAAACCTCGTAAATGGACAAGACTACTGGAATCGTTTTTAGTAAAAAGTACAGAAGGAAAAATGTTTATGACCTTGAACAGACTGGTTGATTCAGGACAAACTCTGCCAACGCCCGATGTGCAGAGAACGACTTTTTCAATAGATGCGATCGCCCGTTTTGTCTGCAATACCTGGGAAGAAATCTTGGCTGCTCAGTCAGGGGGCGAGTTCGACGCAATTGTCATTGGCTCAGGTATGTATGGTGCATACACCGCTACCAAGTTATTCGAGTTTGGTCGCCGGACGGCAAATCCAGACCAAGCTCCACGAGTTTTGGTTTTAGAGTCTGGGCCATTTCTGATTAGTGAACATGTTCAAAACCTGACTAATGTAGGTGATGTCGGTTCCCTTGTTCAAGAAGTCTTGTTTGAACCAGGGCAAGTAGGTGGTACGCCTTTTGATAAGTTTGTTAAACATCACCGATGTGTAGGTGGCAAATCACTTTTTTGGGGAGGGTGGACACCACGTCTAGTCGATACCGATGTTGAGAAAGTCGATGCAGATGGAACTAAACTCTGGCCCGACGATGTTCGAGAGTATCTATTCCGCCAACCTCAACCAGATGGATCTGTATTTGATGGATATGAATTTATTGAGAGAGAAATCGGTGCTGTTCCTGTTCAAGACTTTATCAACGGCTCTCTATATCAAGGTTTGAAAAATCTTGCACAAGACGTTATAGCAAAGAAACGTGTTGCCTCCCTCAAGGCAGTCCTGCCGCCGCCAATAGCAGTGCAGGGTGAGTCACCAGTTTCAGGCTTGTTCAGTATAGATAAGTTCAGCAGTTTACCTTTACTGCTTGATTCCATACGTGAAGCCAAAGGTAAACCAGATAACCAAAGTAAGCTATTCCTAGTTCCTTACGCAGAGGTTGTCAAACTAGAAACAGTCAATGGTGTTGTCACTCAAGTTGTGATTGCTTTGATTGATCCATCCACACCAAAGGATAAAAACAAAGCTCGTGTCGTGAGGTTGAATCTCAAACCCAGTGCTATGGTAATCATTGCTGGCAACACCATCAACTCCACACGTCTAGCTTTAAATTCCTTCCCTCGTCCTTCTCAGTTAGCACCTAATGGAGAGTTGATGGGACGAAATCTCATGTCCCACGTTCGTGGTAACTTTGTCTGGAAAGTGACCCGAAATGCCCTAGGAATTTCAGCAACTGATACCACTTTGAGAACTGCTGCGTTACACGTTCAAGGTTCAACCAAGACATCAGATGGAGAAGGGCAATTCCATTTTCAATTTTATGCGGCTCCCAATGTGAATACAGGGGCCTTCCCCGGCGCAGCTAACAATCCAGAAGAGTTTTTGTACCGCATGATACCCAATTTAGATGATGTGCAATCCATTCTCGACTCCCAGAAAGGTCTGGGGGACAGAATTGTTATCGGCATTCGCACCACGGGAGAAACTTTTGGCGACAGAACCAGCCCCATTGGTAGCAACAACAACGTCAGTTGGATGAATGTTAGTCCTTTCGCAAATGATGTGTACATTGAGAACGGTCAGCCTCTGCGGATACCTAAAGTTTTTGTAAATTTAGTGGAAACGCCTGCTGACAGACAAGTTCGAGACGCTCAGTCCGAGGCAGCTTTTGCCTTCATTGAGGCGTTAACAAATCAACCAAAAGGCGGTGCAACAAGTACCAATGATAACGCTCCGATTGATTTCTTCAGTGGAAACGAAGATGCACCTGGAACTACTTTTCATGAATCAGGTACTCTCTGGATGGGAACTGACTACACCAAGTCCGTCACAGATTCTAATGGGCGTTTCCATCATGTCTCTAATGCCTACTGTGTAGATCAGTCGATTTTCCCCACTGTTGGCTCTGCTAATCCCGTACCAACCGGATTAACCCTATCCCGTAAAATTGCTCGCTCCATTATTGATCGCTATACTTCAGTTCAATCTGTTACGAATGAACCAGGCTTTGAAATTCTTTATAGCGGTAACTTCAAAGCAGATGGCTGGGAAATTGCAGTATCAGGTAGCCAACAATTCTTTGATGTTTTAGGTCAGAATTCCCCAGTGCTGGGTGCTGGTGTTGACAATAAGAACGTTGCACTTGGTGTTCTCTGGTTTACTCGCAAAAAATTCAAAAATTTTATCTTGAAGTTGCAATGGAAAGCCTTTGACATCGAAGCCAACTCTGGTATCTTTTTACGAATGCCAGAACCAACTTCTCTAGATGATAGCTTCTATAACTCCAGCATGGAAATTCAAATCGATGAACGTGGTTACGACTTTCCCAACAACATCTATGGTAGCCCCTTGCACAAAACGGGTGCAGTGTACGAGGTTTTCCCTGCTCAACGATGGGCAGCCAAGGTATTAAGCCCCCGCAACTCTGGTAATGCTGGCTATTGGAACAGCTATGAAATTAGAGTGGAAGGTAATGAGATTGAAGTTAAACTTAATGACCAATTAGTTAGCGTTGGAAGCTTAAGCGAACTTTTAGGATTTGATGACCCCAGCCAAGGTAAAAAGAAGCGTTCAGAAGGTTTTATCGGCTTGCAATGCCATACCGAGGTTGTTCAATTCCGCAACATTCGCATCAAGGAACTATAACCCCAAACCTAGTCAAAACCAAAATTAGAAGATAAATAACCATGAGTAACAAAATTGAAGTGCAGCAAGATCAACTAATCAACAAATGTATTGAGATTGCGTCAACAGTTCTTGGTGAGAACGAAGACATCTTAGAAATCCGTCGAGCGCAGCCGGATTTCGGCAGGAACTACACAGTTGTTTATAAAGTTTATTTGGCGACTTTGGATGTCACTGGAATAAATCCAACTAACAAACGCTGTGTGGTAGTTGGCATACCCATTTCCGATATCGAATCAGGCAGTTTACAACCGAACAGGAGTTGTGATTCGGTACAAGACCTCTGAAACGCGATCGCCCAGTCAGCACAGAATCGGAATCTTCGTTTTTTAAGGAGTAAATAATGCCACTAGACCTCAACTCAAAGAAAGAACCAATCGACCATACTGACCAACAGTATCAAGATGTTCTTGAAGACTTGCAAGGTAATATTCTCAAGCCACATGGTAGAGAAGAATCTGTACACATTTTTTTAACTTTCCCAGACCCCAGCAAAGAGCTGCAAAAAACAATCGCACTGAGGCAATTGATTGCTCAACTTGCCACCCAAGATATTACATCAGCCAAGAAGCAATTAGATGATGCACATGGCTACAGAGAGAATAATATTGATGGTGGTATATTTGTACACTTCTCTTTATCTTCATCAGGGTACAAAAAACTAGGTTTTCCGCAAGAGATTCAGCCGAAGGGTGTCAATCTTCAAAACCGACAAGAAGCTACCCCTCAAGTACTTAACATTGACTACGCTCAAGTTTTTCAACTGGGTATGAAACGGCGGCAGTACGCACTTTTAGACCCTCCATTGAGTGCTTGGGAAGCTGCATATCAAAGTGATATTGATGCATTGATAATCATTGCAGCAGATAACTGTACAGATGTTAAGAACAAAGAATCAGAAATTACTGACAAGTTAAGGGGTATTGCTACAGTTGTCACTGTTGAGCGAGGTAAAAAAATATATCGCGAATTTAATAATCAAGAGAAAAAAGCTGTTGTTGAGCATTTTGGCTTTACAGATGGTGTCGGCGATCCACGTTTTACCAAGCAAGATTTAGAGAAAAAGGAAAAAGGCGACACTGCTAAAAGACTTTTCAGCGCCCCTCTCAATCTTGTTCTTGTTCCCGATCCGTTAGGAACTCGCAATGTCAGCTTTGGCAGTTTTTTAATCTTTCGCAAACTTGAGCAAAATGTTCAAGGGTTTAAGAAGGCGGAACTTGAGTTGAGTAAAAAATTGGGAGTTTCTAGTGAACTTGCTGGGGCAATGGCAGTAGGACGTTTTGAAGACGGCACTCCACTTGTGCTTCAGGGCAATGGCGGGAGTAAAAACTTAAATGACTTTGATTATTCTGGCGACCCTGTGGGGCTAAAATGCCCATTCCAGGCGCATCTTCGCAAGACTAATCCTCGACTAGAATCTGTCAGAGAAGGTGGGCCTTTTGCTCAGAGTGAACAACAAGAGCTTGGGCATCGCATCGCTCGACGCGGAGTCACTTATGGTGGACAGATCAGCGACTTTAGTAACCTCGATAGACTGCCTACAGGTGGCGTTGGATTGTTATTCATGTGTTATCAATCAGATATCTGGGAACAATTTGAGTTTATTCAGAGGTTTTGGTCTAACGCTCCCAATTTCTTAGAACCTGGTATGTCCCAGTCGCGCAATGTACAAAATAATAATTACGACAGAACCGGATTGGATGCAGTTAGCGGTCAAAGCTTATCTGAGCAGAGAGATCCAGTGATTCAAGAAACACCACAAGCACCCGAAAACTGGTTAAAAGAGCGCGATCAACAAACTGTCAAAGCCGATGTAAAATTTGCAAACTTTGTCAAACTCAAGGGGGGAGAGTACTTTTTCTCGCCGAGTATCAGTTTTCTGAAGAGCTTGCCCAACCAACCTCAAAATTTTCCCACACCGTCAATTGAAGAACCTGTACCTAGCAAAACATATATTGTGCGACAAGGTGACGATTTATCAAAGATATCTGAGAGAGCTTACCGTGATGGCAGTCTCTTTACATTGATCTATGACGCTAACAAAAATGTGATTGGATCTAACCCTAGCTCACTCTTACCTGGGCAGATACTTTACATTCCAATACTTCCAGCAAACACTAGCCCCATACCTGGTGAGGAATATACTGTGCTACCAGGAGACTTTCTATTTTTGATAGCCGAGAGAGCTTACAAAGATGGTAATAGGTTTATGGAAATTTACGAGGCTAATCGAAATGTGATTCTTGATCCAACCGTGCTCTTGCCTGGACAGCGAATTCGCATACCAAAACAATAGAGCAAAATACAAGCATAAGTTTCATACCCGAACAAGTAAGTGCTGCTCTAGCGTTAAACGTTTGGGCAAACCTCAAATAGCTTTTTAGGCAGTTATCTGCGGCTTCAAGCAGATAATTACCTAAAGCCTAGTAGGCTGACAAAATTCGTATTTGGAGCTAGCCAGTTGCGAATGGTACTAAGATTAAGCCGAAATCTAGTTAGGCTAGGGTGTTGGGATAGGGGAAAATCAAGAAAAGTAAATATGAGTACGGACACAAATAAATTTCTTCCTCTCTACACCCCACACCCAAAAGCCTTATAGATAATGGGTTCATCGTTAACTTAGTGCTATTTGAGTCAGTTGCTCTTGCCCAATAAACGTGCTGATGATGTAGCGACAACAGCACTCGCGCAACTGGACTCCACCGGAATAAGCTGCTGCGTAGCTAAATTAACCCTGTTTTGTCACTCTCGGAAAACAATAATCAAAGTTTCAGAATTAAGCTTTGATTCGATAAAGCTTTGAGACTTTATTTTCTAATAAAAACTAGCATCCGTAACCAAAATCTGAAAATTAATTTCCTGGTATTAAAAGTTATGAAACCATATCTTCCACAGAATGATCCTGAACCTACACAACGCAAGAATTTCCTGGAGCGCAAACAAGGAGAGTATGAATTTGATCACAAATTTTTAAAGCCTATGGCAATGCTAAAAAATGTACCCTCTATTGAAAATTTTTCTACTAAATATATTGCTGAACGTACGGTAGAGACGGCAGAACTTCCTCTAAATATGTTAGCCGTTAAAACTCGTTCTTTGTGGGATCCTTTAGATGAATTGCAAGACTATGAAGACTATTTTCCAGTTTTACCTAAACCTAATGTCATCAAAACATACCAAACTGATAACTCTTTCTGTGAACAACGGCTTTGTGGTGCAAATCCTTTAGTTTTACGCCAAATTCAGCAGATGCCAGATGGCTTTGCCTTTACCATTTCAGAACTGCAAGAAAAGTTCGGTGACTCTATCGACTTAGAAGAAAGACTTAAAACTGGAAATTTATATGTAGCTGATTACAGAGCGCTTGCATTTGTTAAAGGAGGTACTTATGAAAGAGGTAAGAAGTATTTACCCACTCCCATAGCGTTCTTTTGTTGGCGTAGTTCTGGTTTTAGCGATCGCGGTCAACTAGTACCGATTGCTATCCAAATCAATCCCACAGATGGTAAACAGAGTCAGTTAATCACACCTTTTGATGAGCCTTTGGTCTGGTTTCATGCCAAACTTTGTGTTCAAATCGCTGATGCTAACCATCATGAAATGAGTAGTCATCTGTGTCGAACTCACTTTGTAATGGAACCCTTCGCCATTGTCACAGCCCGTCAACTAGCAGATAACCATCCCCTCAACTTATTGCTTAAACCCCACTTCCGTTTCATGTTAGCTAATAATGAATTAGGTCGTCAGCGCCTAGTTAATAGAGGTGGGCCTGTTGACGAATTGCTAGCGGGAACTTTGCAAGAGTCATTGCAAATTGTCGTCAACGCATATAAAGAATGGAGCTTAGATCAGTTTTCTTTACCCACCGAACTCAAAAATCGGGGTATGGATAATTCAGACAAACTACCTCACTATCCTTATCGAGACGATGGCTTACTATTGTGGAATGCCATTAAAAAATTTGTGTCTGAATACTTGAAACTATACTATAAAACTCCTCAAGATTTAACAGCAGACTTTGAATTACAATCTTGGGCGCAGGAATTAGTTTCCCAATCAGGCGGGCGGGTCAAGGGCGTTAGCGACCGCATTACAACATTAGACCAATTAATTGATATTGCTACGGCGGTTATTTTCACCTGTGGGCCACAACACGCTGCTGTTAATTACTCACAATATGAATATATGACTTTCATTCCCAATATGCCCCTCGCTGCTTATAAACAAATAACATCAGAAGGAAATATCCCTGATCGTAAAAGCCTACTATCATTTCTTCCACCATCAAAGCAAACTGCTGATCAATTATCGATTTTATTCATCTTGTCCGCCTACCGTTATGACAGATTAGGGTACTATGACGATAAATTTTTAGATCCGGAGGCACAGGAGATTTTAGTTACATTTCAGCAGGAGTTGAACGAAGCAGAACGGCAAATTGAGTTGAACAATAAAAGCCGTTTAATAAATTACGACTATCTGAAACCAAGGCTTGTTACTAATAGCATCAGCGTATAAAACAATCTCACACTAGTTTGACTCTGAGTATTTAGGTTATGAATTGTTACTTTGTAGGTGCTGATATTACACCTTGAGCTTCTAATACTGCTGCAACTTTTAAAATTAAGGCTTCATTGTAAGGTGCAGCGATGATTTGCACGCCTAAGGGTAGAGAATTGGGGCGCTGAATTGGCACTGATAATACAGGTAAGCCAATAAAAGATAATGGTTGGGTAAATAATCCCAGGTGAGGACGAACTAACATTTCCTCACCATCTAAAATCATAGTTTGTTGCCCAATTAATGGGGCAGGAATTGGTGTAGTCGGCGCAAGAATGATATCGACATCGGCAAAAATTTCTCGCAGGCGATCGCGATACCATCTTCTAAAGCGCTGTGCTTGCAAATACCACTGATTCGGAATTAACGCCCCAGCCAAAAAGCGATCGCGCGTAGCAATATCAAAATCTTGGGGACGCGATCGCAATTTATCTAAATGCAGATTTGCCCCTTCACTGGCGGTAATTACAAAGGCGGCGGCTCTAGCACGAGCAGACTCTGGTATCGTCACATACCGATTCACATCTAAAGCTTGGGCTACCTGTTCCACTGCTGACAAGGCTTCCGGCACTGCACCCTTAGTAAAATACTCATCAGCAATAGCAATTTTGATACCAGATATATCTTGATGAAGTTGGGGCAAACATAACTCCGGGGGACGTTTTGTACATACCGGATCGCGATCGTCCGCTCCTTGGAGGATATCAAATACTGTAGCAATATCCCGCACCGAACGGGCAAAAGGGCCGACATGATCGAGACTGGTAGAAAATAAAGCTACTCCAGCGCGCGATAACCTACCATAAGTCGGTTTTAACCCAAAAATCCCGCAAAAAGCTGCCGGTACGCGAATCGAACCATTTGTATCAGAACCCAGCGTCAAAGGAACCAAATCCGCCGCCACCGCAGCAGCCGAACCGCCAGAGGAACCCCCAGCCACGCGCTGTAAATCGTGGGGGTTGTGAGTCGCGCCGTAATGGGAATTTTCCGTCACAAACCCATAGGCGTACTCATCCATATTTAAAGCACCAACCAACACCGCACCAGCTTGCTTTAACCGCGCTACTGCGGTTGCATCTTGGGTAGCTGGGGGATTTTCGGCGTTGATTTTCGCACCGGCGAGAGTTGTTAATCCCGCAATATCGTAGAGATTTTTTGCTGCAAAAGGTACGCCAGCCAACACACCAGGATCTTTACCTTGGGCAATTTCTGTGTCAATTCTGCTTGCATCTGCTAAAGCTGCTTCAGTCATTATCGCCGTAAAACAATTAAGTTGGCGATCGCGTGCCGCAATTTTATTTAACGCTGTCTGAGTTACCTCCACCGCGCTAATTTTACCCTCACGCACAGCCGCAGCTATAGATACAGCATCATTCATGGTTCAAACACAGGTGCAACTTCAATATCTTCTGGTATGGGGAATTCAGTCACAAGAGAAGCGATCGCTTTAATTCTCTCAAAATTTGCCACCACCCCATCACGATACTCATCCCGCAACCGCAAATCCACCAGCAACGCAATTTGATCCACATACTCCCCCACATCGAACCCTTGACTCTCCATCTCTTCTCCTCTGCGTTCTCTGCGTTCTCTGCGGTTAATTATTCTAAATCTACAACCTCTAGCGGCAAATTAAACAAACCATCCTCCCCAGCTTCAAAATCACTTACCCCAAACACAGCATCAATATTTAACTCCCCATAAATATGCGGAAACAACTCACCAATTTCCGCTTCCTCATAACGAACTTCTGCCTTCACTTTAGCAGCATCAATAAATAGTAATACCAAGCCCTGTTGATTAAAGAAAAACTTATTTGCAGAATTAACTATTTGGTTTACTTGCGAACAATGAATAAACCCCTCAATCTCCAGCGAATCAACGCGATAGCTACCGAGTATTGTTGCTCGTTCCCATTTTTCCGCTTGGGTAATATGGAAGATGGTTTTCATATTGCTTGCATCATTTTCCGAATATCATCTAAAGGTGATTCAGGTTCAACAGGCTGATCGGGACAAAATTCTATAGATACTTTAATTTTAACTAGAGGAATATTGCTACGGCTATTCCTATTCTCTGAAATAATTTCTGTAGATGTACATATTCTTAGCCTTCCTGGTTGCCATCCTCTAGAAGCAACACGTAAAAGTTGACAGCTTATACCTTCATTATCAGATTTCCAGGTTATATCTTCTATTTTAAAAACTGCTTCCTTAATTGATACAGATTGAAAAAGGTTTGCAACTGTACTATTCATATTATTAAATTGAGCTTGAAGTTTTTGTGCAAAATCATCACGTATTAGTTCTTTTAATCTAGTTACAGTATATGTATCCTTATCGAATAATAAAACATCAGTATCATTCTCTAATAGTTGAAATGTATTATTCATATTAATAGCAATAGCAATATAACTTAAGTGTTCCGTATGGTGTGTTATGTCGTAGGCTAACCCACCTTAAATTGTTGATAGCGCATCTAATAATTACTTTTGCTTGTGTCTATGATTCAGATTGCCTAATTAAAGTTATTATTCCTCACAATATACCCAATATCTAGTTGAGAAGTTTAATTAAATATTTTAATCTGCATTTTCTAACATCAATCCGGTAAAAATACTGAAATAAACTACCTGAAAAACTTTGCGTACATAATTAAGCCTAAGAATTTATAATTACTAATGAAAAGCACTTCGGGGCATGGCAGTGCCAGTGCCCCTACAATCAACGATAATCTGTACCTCACCAACTGGCAATTTGCTATAACTTTAAAACTTTAATCAACAATTCGTATTGCGTAGGGTGTGTTATGCCATAGGCTAACGCACCTTGAATTATTGAAGATGCATGATTTTCCGCATATCATCTAAATATCACCAACTCGAATTTAAGCACGATCGCGATCGCATGTATGGCTGGTAAGAAACCTTCCACAAGAAGACATAAAAAATTATGCCTGAAATACCTAAAAAAAGCGATCGCCTTGGCGACAAGCTTGATAAATAAGGATCGCAGCCGCTAAATACTGAAGTAGGGTGCAAATTTTTTCTACAAATAAAATTTAAGCTTATTGAACTTGAGCAAAAATTTAGAAAAAAGAAAAAACCCTACAGGTATATAGGATAATACTAGTAGGGCAAAAAGCATCATTATTGTAGTAGTTTCGATGATTTTCATCGGATGTCTATCTGTCTAAAGTTATATTTTTCAAGTTGTATTACCAACCTATCTATGGTTTTTACTTGTATACAGCAAGTGTAGTAGCCTTACTTCAGCTTTGGTTTCCTATGGGGATTACCTTCGATATTCTCTTCATCTTCAGGCTCTACAGCACTACTTGCGATCGCCAGTAAAAAAACTAACGATGGTATAACTACTAAAGCTATTGGTATGGGGATAATTAATGAAATCAGCCACCAAGCCAATACCGAGGCAAGAGTAAGCAAAAGATAAATCATTGTTTTGCCATGAATTCATGAGCATTTATGGTATATCAGAGCCGAGAAAACATAGTTCAGTAAATCTCACCAAATATTCTGATTTTATCTACAATTTAGCACAATGACTAATTAACTTGTAACATTGTAAATCATGAGGACACAAGCGATCGCATCTATGTATCCGTTTTGCTCAGGTTTAATAATATACCATTATAGGATGATGTTACAGTTGAGCGATCGCGCTTTAATAAAATTCCCCTCTCTGTGACAGAAAGGGGAACTATGTAACGGAAACTCATTCTCTCCAAAAAGAGGGCTAGCTTAATGGACTTTCTTTAAAGCTGCTCTTAATCGCTTGATATCCCGTGCTAGTTTTCCTAAACCTGGGTTATTTACCACCTTTGGCAAATCCCTAGGGCTAAGTTGTTTCACAATCTCATTCCAATTATTTATAGCCACAGCCAATTGCTTAATATTCACATGTTTAAGTCTTGGTCAAAGAGGATCTTAACTGTTTGAGAACTTGACCAATTGTCAGAAAATCTGGGTCTTTTGAGAGTTTGATAAGAGTTTCCGAGCTGCTTTCTCGCACAATTTTGTTGTAGGCATTAATAGCAGCATTCAGCTTATTAATATCCACCTTTGGTGTTGCACCTTTTTGGGCGATAAGAGAACGAACGGCTAAACCTTTAGTGCTAGCTACTAGCTGTCCAGGAGTTAATTGAGCTGAGGGACCAGAACCTAAAAGACCTGATAACGCTGCTGCCAATGCTTGTAAGCTTGATGGAGAGGCTCCTAAACTTGTCAAACTACTCACTAGGGCGTTTAGCGCTGCACTTGCACCTGGCCCTCCCAGAAGAATGGCAATCAAAGAACTTTGAGAACCACCAGCTCCCGCTAAAATACCTTGTGGTGAGACTATACCAGCAGCAGCATTATCCAAACTGCTCTGAACTGCTTCTGGTGTGAAAATTTGACCAGTATTGTCAACTGTAACAGGGGTATTAGCTGCTGGCTCTGGAGTGGTTACGTTAATTCCTGGGGCAAAATTATCGCCAGCGAAACCTGATGATTCTGTGGTGCTTCCCAAACTCTGAAATGGACTAGCATTCGCTCTTGGTAAGGCAACCACCAAAGAATTCAACAACATTAACACAACACCAAGACTTAGGGAGAATTTTTGCTTCTTCATATTTTTATCTCAAATTTAATTAGCAATAAAATGTGGAAGTTAGAACTTGAAACTATACCCAGTGCTCAAGCTAAAACCATTACCGCTAACCGAGTTATCAGTTACGTCTGTGAAAATAGCGTTGATAACTACAGGTATATTTTGGAAAGGAGCAAAAGATGCACCCAAATTCAACGCACTTCCAGTCCAGCTAGCTACTAGCGATGCTTCAGGTATCACTCTTAAACCTAAACTACCGAAGAAATTTGGGGGATTATCAGCTGAGCGATCTCTTTGTGCACCTAGAGAACGAAAACTACCAGTACCAACACCCAAAGAAACAGTCAAAGGCAATTTATTATTTGGGCTATTTGGCTGCAAGTAAAATGCCCTAGTGACTACTCCATAGATCGTATCTTTAGCCCTATTACCTTCTCCCCATGTAACTGGGTTTGACCAAGCAACAGCTACTGCTGTACCGTCAGCAAAGAATTTATGTAGTTTGAAACCGACACCTCCACTCTCACCAAAGTCGCCTAACAATTCCTTTTGACCGCCTATGCTGTAAATATTAATGTCAACTTCCAGCCCTACGGATTTAACTGCATCTCCTAGACCAAAACCAACAGACAATGAACCATCTACTTTTCCTTTACCGAAAGGTATGAATCCACCACCACCAATGAAAGCTTGACCCCAACTCGCACCAAAAGCGCTAGGAGTCCCAGCACTGGAACCAGGTGATGCTGCGCGCGGTCTGGGTATCTCGAGTATGGGTTCAATCAAAAGCTCTTGACGTAATCTATTGGCTTCTCCTAAAGTATCGCCAACAGCACCAGAAGAATCTGTTTGTGCAATTAGCTGCGGTAGTTTTTGCTTAAAGTCTGCATTGTGCTTTGCCACAATATCAGAATTGCTAGAAGATGCTTGTAATGTTGAAACTGGGCTGGATTCAACACTCTTATTTTCTTGTTCTATCGTTACTTGTCCCCAGTCTATATCTTGCTTTGCATTACTTTCAACGGTGGCAGAATCCTCTTGTGGTTTATTTTCCGAACTGAAGTTACTGCTGGGATTATCAACTATCAACTTATCTTCAGCAGCTGCGGCATAAGTAGATATAGCTATAGTCAGCAACAAACTAGTAACTACGATTCTTCCTAGTCTAGAGAGAAAATACTGTCCATTTTTGAGTAGTAATATACCTATTAAATTTTGTTTAATCACGAGTAAATTCCTCACACATAGAAAAAAGTACACATTGTATAGGGTTGATTCATCCTATATGAAAGTATTTATAAATACAAGTTGGATGAAAAAACTATTTGAGATTTTAGATATGCATGACCCGTACAAAGCTTGTTGCACAATTATTTACAAGATTCAACATAGAGAAAATTAGCCTTTCTTACTTAGACAATAAAAGTTGTGAAAAAATTATCTGCTGTCCAATTTTTACCGTACTCAGAGGAATAGTAACTGTTATGTACATATGGGTATAAAAATTACCCAATACAATTTTAATGACACACCTAAATTGGGATGGAACATGGTAACGGGTGAAGAGCTTGACCAACCCGTAACATTAGGTAGATGATCTCTCCCTATTCATGAGCGTAGTTTATAGACAACAGTAAATTCACTATTCAGTTATAAGCGCAAAATTTTCTAACGCCAACTAAATATTAAGCATACAGTTGTTGATGTTGTGATGCGAAAAGGGAAACACAAGCCAAGAAACTAATAACAGAGAAAATTCAAGATTTACGCGAGACAAAGGCTGTATGAGCTGATGGTAGAGAATATTGACCATAACTAGCCATTGTCTCAACCTGGAAGCCAATTTGATGGAGTTGATTAGTAATTTCTGTTGCTGTATATAAACGTTGGTGATGTAGTTCGTCATCCCGTCTGTAGTATTCCTCAACTTTGCGAAAGGTGATAATTCGACGGGTTAAGATGCTGAGTTCGGGATTTTCTTCTTTTTCCACGAGTACTAGCCAATCGTCACCTTCTGTGAATCCTTTGGTGATTCCTTGGGTAACCTGTCCTGGTTCTGCAATGTCGAAAATGAAGACACCCCCAGGAGTTAAGGCGTGATAGATGCGATGGAAAAGATTAGTTAAGTTTTGGCGATCGCTTTTTGCATCAAACTGGTAGTTGAGACATTCGCCAATTGATGTCACAGCATTGCAAGGGGGGATCTCAGCTTGAAATAGGGAATCAAGGCGAAACTCAGCACTTGGTACCCGACTGCGAGCAATCGCAATCATCGCCTCAGAAATATCAATTCCCAAAACATCATAGCCAGCTTTGGTGAACTCTTGCGCCGATAAGCCGCTACCACAACCTAAATCTACGATCAGTCCCTTGTGGATGTTGTTTTGAGCCAAAATTGCCAATATTCCTGGTGCGGATTTCAAGGCATAATCTGAAAATCCGACATCATGAATAAATGCGAGGTCTTGTTTGTAATAGCGATCGCCTGTGCTCATAGCCGCAAAATCTTGCGTAATTCATTGCTCCAGTAGTCCGACTTTGTTCAGCATCATCGGCACTGGAATTAACTCCAGCTTCAATTATCTTTGGTTGCGGTAGAAACTTATAACCAAAGTCTATGTTGACCTTTGTCTCCTCTGTCGTCAAGCTAACTACTGATTGACTGTCTCTAATAACATCAGGATCGCTAGTTATCTCAGCGCTACTAGGTAAGGTACTTGACTTAATAGGAATATATGTCAAGCTAATTATTAGACTAACTAAATGTATTGCGAAGGAAGTGCATCTAACTCGTGACAAATTTGACAGGAAGCGCCGATTGGTTAGCAACGCCTAGTCACTATCCAGAATCGGTTTTATTAGAAACGCAGGAACTGACGCGCCGTTTTGACAACTTCACAGCAGTGGATCGGTTAAATATTACTGTTGCATCTGGTGAAGTGTTTGGCTTACTTGGCCCCAATGGTGCTGGGAAAAGTACAGTAATTAAGATGTTAACAACCCTACTGCCAACAAGTGCAGGTAGGGCAAGCATCGCTGGTTATGATGTCACCAATCAATCTCAGGCGGTGAGAAGAGCGATCGGTTATGTACCGCAAGCGCTGTCTGCTGATGGGACGTTGACAGGTTATGAAAATCTGTTAATTTTTGCCAAATTATATGATATTCCCGCGAAACAACGCCAACAGCGCATCTGGGATGTTTTGGAATTTATGGGTTTAACGGAAGTAGCCCATCGCTTGGTGAGAAATTATTCAGGGGGGATGATTCGCAAGCTAGAAATCGCTCAATCGATCCTGCATCGACCGCAAATTATGTTTCTCGATGAGCCAACAGTGGGATTAGATCCGGTGGCGCGTAATCAAGTCTGGAATTTGGTGCAAGAACTCCGAGAAAATTACGGCACAACTATTTTTTTGACAACTCACTTTTTAGAAGAAGCCGACCACTTGTGTAATCGAGTAGCAATTATGAATCGGGGTAAAGTAATTACCACAGGTTCACCCACAGATTTAAAGGCTGGTTTAAATAAACTAAACGCCACCTTAGATGATGTGTTTATTCACTACACAGGGGACGAATTAGCATCAGGAGTTAGTTATCATGACATCAAAAGAACCAGACGTAATGCTCAACGGTTGGGTTAAACCAAAGCCTACAGCTAGAGGCAATTTTATCTTTGCAATCAAAGAACTATTTGAGAAAACTCTTGTCATCGCAGAACTAGAAATACGTAAACTCCGCCACGATCCCTATGATTTACTCATTCGTGGTGTACAACCTGCATTATGGCTGTTAGTTTTTGGGCAAGTTTTTACCCGCACTCGCGCTATCCCTACAGGTAACTTATCTTATTTAGAGTTTATGGCTCCAGGGATTTTGGCTCAGAGTGTCCTATTTGTTGCCATTTTCACTGGTGGGATGACGTTGATTTGGGAACGGGATTTAGGAATTGTACATAAATTCTTAGCTACTCCCATACCTCGTGCGGCGATGGTGTTGGGTAAAGCTGTAGCCTGTGGCGTGAGAAGCTTATCGCAAATAGTCATCATCTATGGATTGGCACTATTATTAGGTGTTAAACTCAACCTTCACCCCTTAGCTTTATTGCAAGTAGTGGTGATTGTGCTGTTAGGTGCAGCTTGTTTTTGTGTTTTTTCCCTAATTATTGGCTGCTTGGTAAGAAGCCGAGAAAGGTTTACAGGTATAGGACAACTGATTACAATGCCTTTATTTTTTGCCAGTAATGCTATCTATCCTTTAACATTGATGCCAGCTTGGCTGCATGTGATTTCTAGCATCAATCCCTTAACTTATGAAGTTGATGCATTACGCGGCACAATGATCGCTCATGGCTCAAGTGTTTATGGATTTGGTCTGGACTGTACAATTCTCTTGTTAACATTAATAGGCTTAACTGTGATCTGTGGACGACTTTACCCACGGGTGGCAATGTAATTAGGAGAAAAAGATGGCCAAGCTCGGAAAACCAACGGAAGAATGTGCTGCAAGAGTAATGGAAACAGTTCCTTTACTAATGCGGTTTATCCGAGCAGACATGCGCAGTCATAATGCTGAATCTTTATCGATACCTCAGTTGCGATCGCTCGCTTTTCTCAATCGCAATCCTGGGGCATCATTATCTGAGGTAGCGGAGCATTTAGGCGTTACCTGCGCTACAGCATCAACCACAATTGAACGCTTAGTTCAACGCAATCTGGTAGAACGTAACGATCACCCCCAAGAACGGCGACGAATAGTGCTGAATTTAACCCAAGCGGGAACAATGCTGTTAAAGCAATCCCAAGCAACTACTCGCGCTCATATTGCCGATATTCTTGATAGTTTAACGCCAGAGCAAGTATCAAATCTTGAAGAAGGCTTGACTTTATTAAAAAATGTCTTCGAGCAAACAGAAATTAAAAAAGCTCCTTAACCGAGAAGGAAAAGAACACGATTCTTTTGCAGCTTTACGGTTTCGCGATTATCGACTATTTACTCTTGGGCGCGTACTGTTGTTTACAGGCTCCCAAATGCAGACAGTGGCGATTGGTTGGGAACTGTATGAGCGCACCAACTCAGCGATGGTGTTAGGTGGGGTAGGCTTGGCACAAGTCATACCAATGATCGCGCTAACGTTAATTGCTGGACATGTGGCTGATAGACGCGATCGCAAATTTACCACCTTACTATCTATTTTCTTGCTAGCTATTTGCTCCTTGGCTTTAGCTGTAGTTTCCTACACGCAAGGTGCAATTAGTCTTTTTTATACCTGCTTAGTATTTACAGGTGTTGCCAAGGCGTTTTTAAAGCCAGCTAGCGATGCCATGATGTGGCAATTGATACCGACAAGCGCCTTTACTAATGCTGCCACTTGGAACAGCACCAGCTTTCAGTTAGCGACAGTTATCGGCCCAGCTTTGGGAGGATTTGCGATCGCAGCTTTAGGAAATGCTACAGGGGTATATATATTGGCGGCTGTGGCTGCATTTTTATGTTTTGCCTTAACACTGCCGATTAAACAACAAAATACCGCCCTGTCTCAAGAACCAATCTCGCTCAGAACCTTAGCGGGAGGTGCGGAATTTGTCTGGAAAAATCAGATAATTTTCGCAGCAATCACCCTAGATATGTTTGCCGTGTTACTAGGGGGAGCAGTAGCTTTACTACCAATCTTTGCCAAAGATATTTTACATGTCGGCCCTGTAGAATTGGGCTATTTGCAAGCGGCTCCTTCCATCGGTGCGCTGATTATGGCGGTAACTTTGGCACATTTACCACCCATGCGTAAAGCCGGGCCAGCCTTACTTTGGTCTGTGGTTGGTTTTGGTGTCGTGACGATTATCTTTGGTTTGTCACGATCGTTTTGGCTATCACTGCTAATGCTGGCATTAAGTGGCGCATTAGATAGCATTAGCGTGGTTATTCGTCATACTTTGGTGCAAATTCGCACACCCAATCATTTACGCGGTCGAGTTGCAGCAATTAACAGCGTGTTTATTAGCGCTTCCAACGAATTGGGGGGTTTTGAGTCAGGTTTAGCAGCAGCTTTATTCGGCCCCATAGTATCCGTTGTTGGTGGTGGAATTGGCACAATTTTAGTAGTTATTGCAACGGCGATGATTTGGCCGGAAATGCGGAAGTTAGGCGCATTGCATGAGTATGAGTAAGGAATAACTATCTATTAATTAAGATGCTGCTGTGGATGCGGAATATTACATTCCGCATTTTTTTTCATCAAAGCCGAAGATCAGCCTAGTAGATACGAATCATGGCAAGATAGATCAACTTTGATATCAGGAGTTGCTATGAGTCATTTTTTATTCGTATCCGATTTAGATCATACCTTTGTAGATCATGATGCAGGCAATGATAATGCGCTGAGAGAGTTAAGCGATCGCCTCCAGCAACATCGTCAATTATATGGTACAAAAATTGTCTATGCTACGGGGCGATCGCCTCACCTTTACCGAGAGTTACAAATCGAAAAAAATCTTATCCAACCAGATGCACTAGTATTATCTGTTGGTACTGAAATTTACTTCGATGGTAGCGATACCCCAGATCCAACTTGGTCAGAAATTCTTTCTCCAGGCTGGGATCGGGAATTGTTACTATCAATAACAGCCAAGTACCCTCAGTTAATTTTGCAACCAGAGTCCGAACAACGCCCCTTTAAAGTGAGCTTTTTTTTAGAAAAATCTGTAGCACCTGGAATTTTATCGCAACTTGAGTTAGAGTTACAAAAACATAAATTAAACAAAAAATTAATCTATAGTAGCGGAATTGATCTTGACATTGTTCCCCTTTCCAGCGATAAAGGTCAGGCAATGCAATTTTTACGCCAAAAGTGGAAATTTGCAGCTGAACAAACAGTTGTCTGTGGCGATTCGGGTAATGATATTGCTTTATTTGCTGTAGGCAACGAACGGGGAATCATTGTTGGTAATGCTCGCCCTGAGCTAATTCAGTGGCATAATGAGCATCCAGCTGACTACCGTTACCTAGCGCAAAACTTTTGTGCTGGTGGCATTCTCGAAGGCTTAAAATATTTTGGATTTTTAGAATGATTAGCTATCTCAAAGGTATCGTTGCTGGTGTTCAAACAATTAGCAGTAATCGGGTGATACTGACCCTTGAGGTCAATAACATCGGCTATGATTTGCTCATTCCCCAACGGCTGTCAAAGTCTTTACCTGATTCAGGGGGAGTGGTGCAAATCTTTACCCATTACCAAGTTCGCGAAGAAGTGCCCTTATTGTATGGCTTTTCTTCCCCAGCAGAAAGAGATTTATTTCGTCATTTGCTGAGTGTGAGCGGAATTGGTGCAGCTTTAGCGATTACCTTGTTAGACACCCTAGAACTCCCAGATTTAGTCCAAGCAATTATTGCGGCGAATATCCAAATTCTCATTCAAGCGCCAGGTGTGGGTAAGAAAACCGCCGAACGCATTTGTTTAGAACTCAAGAGCAAATTAATCGAGTGGCGCAAATCCGCAGGCTTCTTCGTGGCTACAGGCGGGCCAGCACCAGGTATTTTAGAAGAAGTGCAAATGACACTGTTTGCTTTAGGCTACACCGCCCATGAAGTCAGCCACGCCTTACATGTAGTCAGCGAAGATATTGGACTTCCTAAAGATGCTTATGTAGAAGATTGGATTAAACAAGCGATCGCTCATCTTAGCAGTAGCGAGCAAATTAGTTAGTAGTCAACAGTCAACAGTCAACAGTCAACAGTAAATGCCCATAGATCCTTATGCTTGGCTAGAGCAGTCTTTGGAAACTATTCATCGGGCGGATTGGTATCGCTCAGTCCAAACGATTGATGGGCTGTGTGGTGCTACTGTGTTGTTAGAAGGGCGAGAAGTCATAAATTTTGCCAGCAATGACTATTTAGGATTAGCGGGGGATCGGCGTTTAATTACAGCCGGGGTTGCAGCTACCGAAAAATTTGGCACAGGAAGCAGTGGTTCGCGATTACTTAGCGGACATCGGGAATTACATAGAGAATTAGAAAGAGCGATCGCATCTTTGAAACAAACCGAAGATGCATTAGTATTTAGTTCAGGGTATTTAGCAAATTTAGGTGCGATCGCTGCATTGGTAGGTAAGCGCGATTTAATCCTCTCAGATCAGTATAATCATTCCAGCCTGAAAAATGGCGCAATTCTCAGTGGTGCAGCAATTCTCGAATATCCCCATTGTGATGTTACAGTTTTAAAAAACCAGTTAATTGAGCAAAGACAAAATTACCGTCGCTGCTTAATTCTCACCGATAGCGTCTTTAGCATGGATGGTGATTTATGTCCCTTACCCGCATTAATAGATATAGCTGAAGAATTTAGCTGTATGCTCCTAGTAGATGAAGCCCATGCAACCGGAGTTATGGGTAAAACAGGCGCAGGTTGTGTGGAACATTTTAATTGTACCGGAAAACAACTCATTCAAATCGGCACATTAAGCAAAGCCTTAGGTAGTTTAGGCGGATATGTCGCCGGCAGCGCCACCTTAATAGATTTCTTACGCAATCGCGCCCCCACTTGGATTTATACTACAGGACTTTCTCCCGCAGACACAGCCGCAGCCTTAACCGCCATTGAAATAGTACAACAAGAACCCCAACGCCGCAGCCAATTGTGGGAGAATGTCGGTTACTTAAAAAAATTAATGCAAGAACAGGTATCTGAATTAAAATTACTCCCTTCAGAATCACCTATATTATGTTTTCAATTACCAACCGCCGCAGACGCCTTAAAAGCGGGTAAATATTTAAAAGATGCGGGGATTTTCGCCCCAGCTATACGCCCCCCAACCGTACCCACAAGCCGCATTCGCATATCTGCAATGGCGACGCATCAACCAACGCAGATTGAAAAGTTAGTAGCAGCATTAAGAGAATTCCGGCGTTGCTTATTAGTAGGATGATTTTTGTCTCACGCAGAGGCGCAGCGAAAAGTCTGAGCGGAGGAAGCCTCCGCTCAGAACTTTTCAAGACAGAGGCGCAGAGAGTAAGAGTTTGAAAAATCAAATTTTGAATTTTCATCCTTTTATTCAGCAATGCCAGAATTCGTAATACCCTTCGGGAAGCCGCTACTCTTCGAGAACGCTCCGCGAACGCGTCTACGTAATTCGTAATTACAGCGATTTTCAGGTAAATGAACCACATCTTTATATCTCACGCAAAGGCGCAAAGGAGCAAAGGAGCAAAGAAATATAGATATTAGCGTGTGGTATAAATACATGAAAACTGCTGTAAGTAAGGAAAGTGGGAAAAGCGATCGCTAATCTCTAACTTTTATCGGAGAAGGAGGAGCAGAAAATACGAAGATGTTGCTCACATTACTAACATAACGACCGCCAGCTTTATCACCAGGAACTACTAAACGAGCGAAGCCATCATCTATTAAAGGTACGACTGTACCATCGCTACCTTTTTTTTCAAATGCAACTAGGACTGTTTTTGCTGCAAAGTTAGGGTGAATTTCACCAATAGCGACAACTGCACCATAGCAATCTGTAGCGTCTACTAAAACATATTGTCTAAGAAAAGAGTTTTTAGAATTTACCCCAGAATTACCAGGTTTTAGCCCACCTGCGGCTTGTGGATTATTAATTAATTCCCATAGAGGAACACCATAGTATGTTTCTGTACGCGGGCCGGAGCCTGTTTGAAAGCTGACAGTGATTTCTGTAACTACTGCTGGATTTTGGTTTTTGAGACTGTCTCGCAAATTTCTCAGCTTTTGCAAGTTATAGGTAGTGGGATTATTAATTTCTCCACCTAAGCGAAAAGTTGGCGATAACCCTCCACGACACTTATTGTTATTCCAGATAGATGGTGTTTTGTCTCGATTCCAAGGAGCATCACTTCTAGAGTCGGCTAAAGTAGGCTGCCATAAAACCAGCATTGATAGTACTAAAGATGCAATAGGAATATTGCGGCTAAAACGCATAAAACATTTCTCCGTTTACTGAATTGAATATTGAAAAAATTTAGATGCACAACAACATTACCCATAATTCGTGCTGCTCGAATTGGGTGGTTGCATCAGGTACGTTATTTAACCTAGTCTGAATATTACCAACTTAGTGAGTAAAATACCAAGTATATTTTTATGAAAAATTTTAAAAATAGCATTTTATATCTTTTACCAAGAAAAGAGTCAGCCATGAATTTAGCTACTCAAGTTCAGTAATTACGGCATTTTTAATTAAAAAATTTGAGAATTACTGTCAAGTGAACCTAAACTTTTTGTCAGAATATCTTTACCAAGCACCGGATTAAGTAGCCAATATTATTGGTAATAGCATCACAATACGATCTATATCCATTCTCAAGGGCTTGTCTTAGACTTCGCACTTGAGAATAGACCCGTCAAGGTGATAGATGAGCTTAAAAATTTGCTGAAAAATTAGAAGCTTAGAATCTGAATGTAGTCCGAATCAGTCCTGTATAGATGGTGTCGTTATTGCTGTTATGTTCGGGGTTAAATATCACAATCAAACCTGGTGTAATCGAGAGATTGCTATTAACTTGATAACGATATAAAGCCTCTAAATGAAATGAGGTATCAGTGTCTATACGTCTGTCTGGTACAAGATTAGTCGCGCTCACGCTATTATTGCCAAAATCGTTACCAGTTACCTTGGGTGGTTGTCCAAATATCAAACCGCCAAGATTACCTTTTTTACCCAAGTCAGGGAAGGCTAAAGTCACAGCCCAGTTCCAAATGTCGGCTTTATCGCCACGATTCACATTCGCACCAGAACTATTTTCGGCGATCGCTTGTGTATATCCTACCCAGCCAGCGAGGGTAAATTGGGGGCTGAAACGATAGTTAGCTTGTAGCCCATAGTGATTGCTGGTTGTGTTGACTGGAGTAGTAGCGCTAGAGTTAAAGGGATTATTCGCAAATGCACTACCATAGGAACCCGAAACTACCACATCACCATCATTGTTAGCGCCTCTGAGGTAGGAATGTGCATAAGTCAAACCTAGAGTAAAGTCTTTGTTTGGTTGAAACGCCAATTGTGCTATTGCACCATAACTTCCATCAAATAAACCTTTACCTTCACTTGGATCGTTGGCTCTGCGAGCGAGATAACCACCTGATAAAGTAATGCTGTCACTCAACTTAAAGTTTGCACTGATACCTGAACCCACATTGCTACCAGATCCGGTGTTACTAGCGCGATAAATAGGCGAGAAACGACCAAAACGAGACAAGGAACCAACGGGAGTAGAAGACAAAAACGGGTTAAAGGTATTGAAGTTGTCGTAAAATTCGCCACCAATGGCGTCAACAATCACGTTAAGGCGATCGCCTACAGGAAAGCGATAATATAATTTGCCTAGTTGAACGCTGTTATCAGGATTATTGGTAGTATCCCAGGAGTTGCGAGTCATGTTTGTGCCGGTGACAGCACCACTATAAGCAATGGTATTGTTAGCTTCTAAACGAGTAAATAATTGGTCTTGTCCAGTGAAGCTAGTCACAAAGTTGAGCCGGATGCGATCGCTCAATGTGGCTCTATCTTGCAGCCTCCGTCCCCCTGATGCTGCATACTGACTATTAGCAAAAGTTTCTCTGGTTGCACCTGCGGGACGAGCATTAATTTCATTCCACACATCTGAGTTTAAAGCGCGATCGCCACCAAACACGCTACCAAGACTAACAATTACTTCTGCATTTAACTTGGTAGTGGTAGAAAATTGTTGACTTTCTAAGGTAGCTGTACGACCTTCTAAACCATCTAATCTTCCCCTGAGTTCTGTTAGTCCATCAGCAAATTCTTGTTGCAATTTTTGTAAGGTTTCCAAGTCTTGCTTAGTGACTAAATCGGCGGTACCAGTCGCAATCAGTTCGTTGACTCGATTCAAACAAGCATTTAAACCTGCTGCAAACTCATAGCGAGTCAGCGCTCGATTTCCGCGAAAGCTACTATCTGGATATCCCGCGATACAGCCATAGCGCTCAACCAAAGACTGTAAAGCTTGAAAGGCCCAATCTGTTGGTTGCACATCAGACAGTTGGGATACTGATGTTACCTGCTCCATTGCAGAGTTGGACTGTTCTATATTGTCATCTGCAAATGGCTGACTATTTCCTCCTACTGGATTTGCTGATGCAGCTTTCGCTGTCATCATACTAGCTAATAGTAGTAACAATGAAGACTTGACAAAAGTGGACATTACCCTCACACCTCAAATATAATCATACCAATATAATCGGTGTTTATACCAATTATATTGGTACATTGTAGCAAGAATGACGCTTTTTGAGAACTAATTACTCTGCTGCTAATAAATTATTAATCTTGATAGCTAGTACAACCATCACAATAACTTTCTCAAGGTATGACAGTTTTTTTGTCAAGGATTTATGCAAAAAAAGACCAAACATTTAACTGATACTTTGATCTGCAAAATGACTTAAGTGCTATAAAATTTATACCAATTAAGTTGGTCAAAATGTAGCATTAGTTACAAACTTTGCAAATACTAAGAATTTACAATGCTAAAGCTAATGCTAAAAACTACACTCAGTAAAGGATGGTCTTTTCCAAAAAAATGAATCAACAACCGGACAAAAACTCGGCGTGCGATCGCCTACTCTTTCAAAGTATGAGATAACCTTTTATTCTCTAGCAATGACAATATCGTTAGATTTTATGACCGCATAAGCTTCTTGTCCCTCTTGTAACTCCAACTCTTCTGCTGAAACTCTGGTAATCATCGAGATTAATTCAACTTTTTGAACAATCTCCAACGTCACCTCACTATTAACAGCTCCACCGATGACTCGTTTTACAACCCCCTTAAGAACGTTAGGAGAGCTAACTTTTAGTGGTGATGTTTGACTACTAATTTCGATCTCCGGCTCATTTTGGTAAGTATGTTCTGTATCTCCATGTTTACGAGTTTTCTTGGGTTTGCGAGTTTTACTCACCAGCTTTTGAGTTGGCGCTGCTTCTCGATTCCCTGACTGCTTGGGAAGTGATAGCGATGGGGAGGAATACTGATGAAGACTGCGTACCAGTTCTCTGAGGATCTCAGTTTTCGTGCGCTGAGACTCCTGACAGAACTCTTCTAAAATCTTCCGCTCCTCCTGTGATGTTTGAAACGTAATCCATCCTTGTTCTTTTCTTGGCATATAGTTACCAATTTGCTTGGTAAAATGTTGGTGATATTGTACGATTCTACCAAGTGTCAATTTTATAAATAAATGCTTTGGCTTGTAGTTTTTTTATGAACAGAAGACGAATTGTTACTTTAATTGCTACAGCAGTTGCTAGCTTACTTGTAGCTACTAGCTTACCAGCTGTTGCGCCCTCACCTGTACTCGCACAGTCGCAGGTCACCCTGTTGGTATCTGCTGCGGCTAGTTTAAAAGAAGCCTTGGAAGAGATAAAGCCTATTTACCAACAAAGTCAGCCAAATACCAACATTAATTTTAATTTTGGGGCTTCTGGTGCTTTGCAGCAACAGATTGAACAAGGTGCGCCTGCAGATATCTTTATTTCCGCCGGGAAAAAGCAAGTCGATGCTTTAGAAGAAAAAGGACTTTTGCTCAAGGGAACTCGTTCCGTTTTGGCAAGAAACCGTTTGGTGTTGATCGTGCCTAAAGATATTACAGGCATCACCAGCTTTTACAATCTTAAAGATGGCAAAATCAAAAAAATCGCCATTGGTGAACCAAGAAGTGTACCCGCCGGACAATATGCAGAGCAAGTCCTCCAGAAATTAAAGATTTTGCCGCAAGTTAAATCTAAGTTGGTTTACGCTAACAATGTACGCCAAGTACTCGCATCTGTAGAAAGTGGTAACGCTGATGCAGGTTTAGTATATATCACCGATGCCAAAATCTCAGATAAAGTCAAAATTGTTGTGGCAGCTGACGAAAAATACCATTCTGCGATTATTTATCCATTTGCAGTCCTCAAAAGCAGTAAAAATGCTGATACTGCCAAGGAGTTTGCTAAATTTTTAACTAGCAGTCAAGCTAAAGCTGTACTCAAAAAATATGGCTTTATTTTGCCTTAATTTTCCTAATTAGGCTTTTTTAACGAAAAACAAAAATCAAGCTTCAAAGTAGCAATGTTTATCTGTGTCGTGCTTTGAAAACAAATCCAGGGGGAAAGGAATTTCAAACTTTCCCTCTTTTCTGTCTCCTTCCACCAAAGTTATTGTGTCTGCTCCTATGTATCAATGAGAGCAAAAATTTCCTACTTGGAGTCTTGATAGGTAGTAACTTGTTGACACCGCTAGCGATGCTGTTAGGTAATGAAGAGGGGTTTAAGCTTGGGCTGACGATCTATATTGTATCTAGCTTAGTAGTACAAGAATTAAATCCGCGATCGCGCAGTCTCAAAAGAGAAAATTCACAATATCAACAATATTTTTAAATTCAACCCCGGTGAGAACAGTTTTGTCTCGTACAAAAAGGATAGCGTAGCAAGTTCTTGCTTATATAATCTTTTTTCTCCTCAAATACTAGGAAATACTTAATTAACTCCAAAAAACGCCGCTTATCAAAAATTCCTTGAATCATTATCTCTAATTCAGTTTGTCCTTGGGCGGGAAAGTCTTCGCCATCAATAGTACGCCAAGGTAAAAACTCTTGCCAATTAGATGTTAAAGTACCAACTCTTGCGCGACTTCCACTAGCAATGACTAGGAATGCATTGTAGAAAAACAGCGTTGGTATCTGCTGTTTGTAAATCTGAAGTCTTTCATAAGCTTCTTTGAGGCTAGGTTTTTGATTTTTGGGGTGATTCCAGACAATCACTGCTAAAGGCAATCCATTAATATAGAGAACCACATCCAGACTATGAGTATAATTGCCTTCAACAACCGTCAATGGATGGATGACTAGCCAATCGTTATTTTGCAGATTTAATGAATCGATCAGCTTGAGTTGAGCGTTTACTATTTGCCCATCTTTGTAGTATGCAATATCAATGCCATCAGTTAACAGTCTGTGAAAGCGGAGGTTATTCTCCACTAACAGACAATTTTCTTTACCTTCTAACTGAGAGATAGTTTCTGCGATCGCTGTTAATGGTATTGTCGGGTTAATTCTCTGCACAGCCGCAAATAGCCGATCTCTTAAAACTACTTCATGATGATGACGTTGTACTGCATATCTCGCACAGCCAATATCTGACTGCAAAAGCACTGTGTAGCCAATCACCTCAAACCATGTAAGTATAGATGGTTCTGCAATCAATGGTGTCAAATTTAAGGAGTGGCTAAACTTTTTCGCCAGGGTACTCGCTTTTACAGTTGCTATTCTTCGCTGTACTGGATTCATCGCAGTAGAGGAAATAATTTTTAGTTAATGTGAATGGTTGGTATATGAAATGCAATTTAAAATGCTTGTTTATTCATTATCAAAGCTTAGATCCAATATTCAAATTGTATCGATTGTGCCATTTCTACCATTTAAGTTGGTAAAGCCCGTTATCAATACTGTGCTGTTTTAAAATTTTTTCAGTTTTCCTTGTCCGACGCAAGTAAAATGGCAAGATGTATGCTATGCTTTACATATAGGGAATCAAAAAGCGTAGATCGCATAAACATGGATTCAACAGGCACTGGACTCTCCATGACTGTCTTGTTATGTGATGAGACGACATTTTGCGAATTACTCAATGGTTTGATGAACTGAAGATTTATTTCACAAGATTCTGGAGGTATTGTGAAAGCGATCGCCTAGCAGATCCGGAGTTATGGGGATAGCTCCACCTGCTTGCAGTTCATCAATCTATTTGGGATCGACAGAATATATATAGAAGCTAGAGCCAATAAATTACATTCACCAAGCCGTTACTCAAAGTCAGTCGCAACTATTGACAAGATTTTGCCAAAACTAAAACTAGCGATCGCTATCTATAAATGAACATTTTTCGGTAAAAATACCACGTTGTAGTGCAAATACGTGAAAACTGCTGTAAAAATCATTTGCTATGGTATGGGCTGCAAATATTGATATGTGCATTTTGAGCCAAAAATAAAGCACAAAATACGCTAATCACTCAAGATTTCCTGAACAATTGCGGAGTCAGAATATATGAGCATATCTATGCAATTAACTAATCAAGTTCTATTTGATGACAACGATCGCCTATCAGTCACATTATATGCATCCCAGAGTTTAAAAGGCGCTATCTCAGAAGTAGCACAAGCTTTTAGCCGGAAATATAAGATACCGATAAAACTGGAATTTGACTATTCTGATGAACTGCGATCGCGGATTTTAAAAAGCGAAAAAGCCGATATATTTGCTGCTGCTGATATGAAAAACCCGCATCAGCTAATGCAAGTTAGTAAAGGTAGCCCTGTAGTCAATTTCGTCAGCAATAAAATATGTGTCATAGTCAAACCCGGGTTAAAGGTAACAAAAAATAGTTTATTAAACTTGATGTTATCTCCCGATATTCGTGTCGGTATAGCAACAATTAATTCTGAACTGTCTAGCGATTATATCCGAGAACTATTCCAGAAAGCCGAAACATTACAACCAGGAAGCTTTGAAATATTAAATAACAAAGTTTTAGATCTCAGAGGTGAATACAATTCTGGGTTTGTGCCTCATGGTCTGGATAAGTTTGCCTACTTTCTTCTAGAAACACAACAAGTAGATATGTTTTTAACCTATCGCACAGATGCTCGATTAGCAAGTTTAGCCGCACCAAATTTACAAATATTAGAACTACCCGATAATTTAGCCATCAAAGCTAATTACGGTATGACATTAATTAATAACTCTCGCAGTTCTGTAATTATGTTAGCTATGTATCTCCTTTCACCCTTTGGACAAGAAATCTTAGCCAAATACCATTTTGACACTCCTTTGTTGTAATAAAATTGATTGTAAATAATCCAGCTATAACCCCTTTTTTAATGACAATATAGCGTATAGCCTATTTCAGAAAAGGGGGATTTATAGTTGAGAACTAGCTCAAGGTATAACAGTGAAAATAATTCAATTTTGTAGTTAAATGAAGCATAAAGTCCCGAAAGTTAAATTAATTGCCAAATTATTAGATTGATTAATATAGTTTGTTTATTTTGCCATTGCTTACCTAAAAAAATCTAATTCTTATATTTAAATATACTGAAATATTATGTTTTCGTTATCTTACCTGACATAATTATCTGAGCATTCAGATCCCCGATTTCTTCAATAAATCGGGGATCTAGACACCGTGGATTTTCACGAATTAGATAGGGCTAATATCTGACGATTATTCCATTTATTCATGTGTAGGTTGGGTTGAGGCTTTGAGAAAACCAACGCCTGATTTTCAAGGGTTCTGTACCTTAGACTCCTTTCATAACGCACCTTACAAGTATCTAATTTTATTCAAAATTAAAACCGGATTCTTAGATATAGCTTTATTTTTTTACAAAACCAGATTTACCTAGAATACAAAAATAATTTTTTATCGTTTTATCCAGGCTCAAAATGATGTTAATATAAAATTAATATTTATAGTTAAATTCAAAATATTGATCCACAAAAAATATACAGAACTGTCTATATAAAAAGCTAGAATTTAGTGCCTATAATCGATTTATTTTGTTAAAGTTTTGTTGTGTAAATCACTGTTTATTTTTTTCAAAAAATATTATTATCTAAACAGATAAAAACAAGAAGAAAATTTCTGCCCAGAGAAAAGAAACAAAAGCACTTTCTTCTTGTATAGATATTGCGTCAGGAGCAATTAAATATGCCATTGAAACTATTGAAATGTGACGAAACAATTCCCGAACGGGAAAAGCACGTTTATATCAAAGAAAAAGGAGAAGACACCACCCAATTCTTACCACTATCGAACATCGAAACCATCCCCGGCTCACTCTCAGAAAGAGGCTGTAGCTATTGCGGCGCGAAACTCGTAATTGGTGGTGTACTCAAAGACACCATCCAAATGATACACGGCCCCATCGGTTGCGCCTACGACACCTGGCACACCAAACGCTATCCCAGCGACAACGGACACTTCCAACTCAAATATGTCTGGTCATCAGACATGAAAGAGTCACACATCGTGTTTGGTGGTGAAAAACAACTCAAAAAGTCTATCCTCGAAGCTTTCAAGGAATTTCCCGACATCAAACGGATGATAGTCTACACCACCTGCGCCACCGCCTTGATTGGTGATGACATCAGAGCAGTAGTCAAAAGTGCCCAAAAAGAACTAGGTGATGTAGACATTTTCTGTGTAGAATGTCCCGGATTTGCTGGAGTGAGCCAATCCAAAGGACACCACGTCCTCAACATCGCTTGGATTAACGAGAAAGTTGGCACATTTGAACCAGAAATTACCTCACCCTACACCATCAACGTCATCGGTGACTACAACATCCAAGGTGACACCTTTGTACTAGAAAGGTACATGGAAAAAATGGGCGTGCAAATCATCGCCCACTTTACAGGGAACGGTACTTATGACGCGCTCAGAGGGATGCACAGAGCGCAGTTGAACGTCACCAACTGTGCCCGGAGTGCCGGTTATATTGCCAACGAACTCAAGAAAAGATATGGCATCCCCCGGATGGACGTAGACACCTGGGGCTTTGACTATTGTCAAGAAGCATTGCGGAAAATCGGTGCTTTCTTTGGCATTGAAGACAGAGCCGAAGCTGTGATAGCCGAAGAAGTCGCCAAATACCAAGACAGAATGAATTGGTACAAAGAAAGACTCAAAGGCAAAAAGGTCTGTATTTGGACAGGAGGCCCCAGATTGTGGCACTGGACAAAAGCATTGGAAGATGACTTAGGAATGCAAGTAGTATCTATGTCTTCCAAGTTTGGACACCAAGAAGACTTTGAAAAGGTGATTGCCAGAGGTCAAGAAGGCACAATCTATATTGATGACGGTAATGAACTAGAATTCTTTGAAGTTCTCGAGATGATTCGTCCTGATGTAGTGTTGACTGGGCCTCGTGTCGGTGCATTGGTGAAGAAATTGCACCTACCATACATCAACGGTCATGGTTACCACAACGGGCCATACATGGGATTTGAAGGTGCAGTGAATATGGCGCGTGACTTGTACAATGCCATTTACTCTCCTTTGATGAATTTGGCTGGTATTGATATCCGCGATGATGAGATTGAGCAAGCAACATCCAAAGATAATAGCGATCGCCTAAAACAGCAATCTGAAGAAGTCACAGCCTACATCCAAGAACGGACTGAAGAAATCACAAAATTCATTCAAGAGCGTTGTCTATGGCAGTTCCACTCTCGTTCTTGGGACAGAGAAGAGAACATCAATGGTGTGATTAATAAAGCGATCGCTATTGCTTCAGGAGAAAAGCTAGTTAATGAAACCCTGGCTGAAAAGCTTCATTATGCAGATGCCAAAATCCTTGTACTTGACCTGAAAAAGAAATTCTCATGGTTCGATAAAAGCGATAAGGCACACATCAAAGCAGTACTGGAGCTAGTTAAACAAAAGCTGATCGGTATCGTGATCACTGGTTCTCGCAATGGTGAATTGCACCATTCTCTCTACTAAAGAAAATGGGTGTTACTGAATCCAGGTATGAATTCAACTCACGCTCCAGGCGCATAAAAATAGAGAGTAAGAGTTTGCCAGAGTTAATTATTAACTTTCATACTTGAATTCAGTAATCTGAAAAATTGCTAGTTCTCTTCAATCTTCTAGCAATTTATCTGATTCCCCAGTGTTCTTGAACTTATACCATTACTTACAAAGAACTCAGAACTAAAAACCGCAGAATTTAGGCGAAATTCAATTCTGGATAATAACACTAGTTCTGAGTTCTCTTCCCAAAAACTTTAGACTATTTAGGAGACAATAAGGATGACTTTAGCTGTCAGCAAAAAAGAACGTTCTGGGGTAATCAATCCTATCTTTACCTGTCAACCTGCGGGTGCTGAATATGCAACCATCGGTGTTAAAGATTGTATTCCCTTGGTGCATGGTGGACAAGGTTGCAGTATGTTTGTCCGCCTGATTTTTGCTCAACACTTGAAAGAAAACTTTGATATTGCATCTTCTTCACTCCATGAAGCAAGTGCTGTGTTTGGTGGGATGCCACGGATTGAAGAAGGTGTGAAAACCATAGTAGCACGGTATCCTGACGTGCGCTTGATTCCCATCATCACTACTTGTTCTACTGAAACCATTGGGGATGACGTAGAAGGAACAATCAACAAGGTCAACAAATTCTTAAAGAAAGAGTATCCCAATCGGGAAGTTAAGTTAATTCCTGTACATACTCCTAGCTACCGGGGTAGTCAGGTAACTGGGTATGATGCTGGGGTACAGTCCTTGGTGACTAACTTAGCCAAGAAAGGCGAACCAAATGGTAAGTTAAACATCATTACTGGTTGGGTTAACCCTGGTGATGTGACTGAGGTGAAGCACATCTTAGCTGAAATGGGTGTAGAAGGTAATATCCTACTGGATACTGAAACTTTCAATGCTCCCACCATGCCAGATATGAAAAGCTTTACCTTTGGTAATACCACCATTGAAGATATTGCTGGTTCTGCCAATGCGATCGGTACCATTGCTCTATGCAAATATGAAGGTGGTAACGCAGCTGAATTCTTGCAAAGAGAGTATGGTGTTCCCGCAATTGTCGGCCCCACACCAATTGGGATCAAAAATACTGATGCTTGGTTGCGAAATATCAAACAACTGACTGGTAAAGCTATCCCAGAATCCTTGGTAGTAGAAAGAGGTAAAGCTATTGATGCTTTAGCTGACTTAGCTCACATGTACTTTGCTAACAAGCGTGTAGCTATTTACGGCGACCCCGATTTAGTAATTGGCTTGGCAGAATTCTGTCAGGAAGTAGAATTAGAGCCAGTATTACTGTTGTTGGGTGATGATAACCAAGCACCTTCCAAAGACCCCAGATTAGCTGAATTGGACAAGAAAGCTAACCACGCTGAATATGACATCGAAGTCATCTGGAATGCGGATTTGTGGGAACTAGAAAGCCGCGTTAAGGAAAGAGGCGACATCGACTTGATTTTAGGTCATTCCAAAGGTCGTTATATTGCGATTGATAACCAAATCCCAATGGTACGCGTAGGCTTCCCCACCTTTGACCGTGCAGGTATGTGGAAACACCCTGTAATTGGTTATCGTGGTGCGGAGTTTTTGGGAGATGCGATCGCTAACGCCTTGTTTGCAGATATGGAATACAAGCACGATCGCGAGTGGATCTTAAACGTTTGGTAAGAAGATTCTAAACGCAAAGTTACGCGAAGTATAACGCAAAGGAGCGCAGAGTTTTAAAGAAAGTCCTCTGCGTGACTTTGCGCTCACCTTAGCGTACCTCTGCGTTTAAAAATTCAACATTGGAGAACTATTATGCCTACAAACATAGATGCTAACGTCGTATTTTACGGACATCTAAGCGAACTTTATCAGCTAGCAAAAGAAGGTAAAATTCAAACCACCTTACAAGGTAGTCATACTCGCCCCTGCAAATTCTGGACTGCAACTAAGATTTTAAGTGGGATTAAAGATGCGATCGTGATTTCTCACGGGCCGAGTGGCTGCGCTTATGGGGTGAAAAGAGCATATAAGCTAACAAATAGCCGTAATAGTGGTTCCCCCTATGAAGCCGTTGTCACTACTAATATGAGTGAGAAAGCGGTGATTTTTGGGGGAGAAAAAGAATTACGCGGTGCGATTCGCGAAGTCGATCAAAAATACCATCCAGATGCGATCGTTGTCGCCACTAGTTGCGCTTCGGGGATTATTGGCGATTGCGTTGATGATGTGGTGAATAAAGCCCGCAGCGAAATCGACGCAGAAATCATGACGATACATTGCGAAGGCTTTGCTGGAGAGTATCGCAGTGGCTTTGATATCGTCTTTCGGCAAATTGTAGACTTTATGGAGCCACCCACACCAGAACGCCAAGCACAATTAGCTGATTCTGTCAATATTGTTGGTGCTAAGATGGGGCCAGAAAGGACAGAAGTAGAAGGTGATGTCAAGGAACTGAAACGCCTGATTAAAGGAATGGGCGCTAGGGTTCACAGTGTAATTGCTGGTGATTGCACATTAGATGAACTCAAACAAGCACCCAGTGCAGCAGTTAACTGTACCTTATGTTTGGATCTTGGCTATACCATTGGTAGAGCCATGTACGATAAATTCGGTACTCCCTTAAATTCTACGATTCTTCCCTATGGTATTAGTGCTACAGAAAAATGGTTGCAAGGCGCGGCAAAATATTTAGGAATGGAAGCGCAAGCAGCTGCTTTGATGGAACGGGAATATGCAGCCATCAAGACCGAATTTGAGGAAGCCAAGCAATATATCGAAGGTAAGTTAGCCATCATCGAAGGACATGACGCTATTAAGTGTTTGTCTATTGCTCATATGTTGGAGCGTGATTTTGGGATGCGTGCGGTGATTTATAACTTCCATCCTTGGAGTACGGAAGCACGAGAAACCAGTGTAGATTACCTATTAGAAACGGGATTAGACCCAGAAATTTTAATTACCAAAGGGACTTTAGCTTTTGGTAAGTATGAATCAATGAAACAAACAGAAGATGAATTACTAGAATTCATTGGTGGACTTGACGCAGATTCAGTAGTTTATTTTGGTTCTTCTTTGAGTTTCCCCCATATTCCCGTCGTCGATTTAAACGCCATCTTAAATCGTCCTAGATTTGGTTATCGCGGAGCCTTAAGGGTAGCTAAATGTATTAAAACTGCACTCCAATATGGCTTTAGACCTCGTAGTTCCTTAACCAAGCAAATGGTATTCCCGAAAAATTCAGGTTTAGCATCTGCGCGATCGCTTACCGGAAAATTAGCCCAAGACTTGCCCGATTGTACCGTGTATGGAGGTAAGAAGCGGGGCAAATGTTTTAACGAGTAAGCTATTCTGCTTTTAAGTTGCACAATCCATCGTGAGGATTGTTGACTGTTGACTGTTGACTGTTGACAGCCCTTATTAGTAGTTATGCAATTTAGACACGTATTAGCTTAATAACTTAGCCGATTGTACCGTATATGCAAAGAAGAGAACAGGAAAATGCTGTCAGGAATAAAAAGCGAAAACTCTCAGGTACTCAATGTCATATCCTCTCAGAAAGAACAACTAACATTTGACAATTGCGATCACAGTAAAGATCCTATTGTTGGTTGTGCTTTGGAAGGTATCGCCAATATGGTAGCTGGTATTAAAGATGTCAGTATTGTAATTCATTCTCCCCAAGGTTGTGCTTCTACCGTAGCGGCTGGCTATGATAACCATGAGGTTGATTTTACTAAGCGTAAAGTAGGTTGTAGTCGTCTTTTTGAGTCAGATATCGTCATGGGAGCATCTGAAAAACTCAAAAATTTGATTAAAGAGGCGGATCAATCTTTTAAAGCGAAAGTGATGTTTGTCGTTGGTACTTGTGCGGCAGATATTATTGGTGAAGATATTCAGGGATTATGTCATAGCCTTCAGCCACAGGTTAACGCCAAGCTTGTACCTTTACTCGCTGGTGGGTTTCGTGGTAATGCTTATGATGGCTTAGAAATGGGTTTAGAGGCTTTACTTCCTTTCATCCACAAAAGACAGAAGCGGCGAGGCGGGAGAAAACCCAGAATTGTCAATATTATTGCACCCCAGGCAAATCTTAATCCTACTTGGTGGGCAGATTTGCAATGGATTAAAGAGACATTAAAAGCTTTAAGGATTAAAGTCCAAACAGTAATTTCTCACGGTACATCTTTTGAAGAATTAGAACAAGCTGGTAATGCAACTGCTAATATTCTTCTCAGTCATGATGTGGGGTATAAGTTTGCGCGGAAAATGCAAGAATCCCATAATATCCCCTTAATTCTAGAGGATATTCCTTTACCGATAGGTGTGAAAAATACTACGCGGTGGTTGCAAGCATTAGCAGCACATTTCAAGATAGATGAGAAAAGAGTAGAACCACTAATCAAAGAAGGTGAAAATAGAGTAGTAGAAACTCTTCGCAAGCGTGCCTTGATGATTATTCCTCGATATCGTAACTGTAGAATTGCGGTATCTGCGGATGGAACTCTGGGTATTGGGTTAGTAAGAATGCTGTTTGAAGAGTTAGAAATGATTCCAGAAGTTTTGTTGTTCCGTTCAGCAATGCGTGAATCTCGTTCAATTTTGGAGCGAGAACTTAAAAGTATGGGTATTTCTCCTCGCGTTGCATTTGCGGCTGATGGTTATCAAATTAAGCAAGCCTTAACAGAGATTGATACTGATGCTGTGCTTGGTTCGGCTTGGGAAAAATACATGGCTGAGGAATTGGGAATTAAAATTGCATTTGATGTCTTTAGCCCAACTAACAGAGAGACTTATCTTGATAAGCCATATTTTGGCTATGAAGGCATGATTAATATGATGGAGGTAATTGCTAACGATTGGGAAAGAGCTTTTCGTTCCAAACATATTCATTGGACTTAGGCAAAGCGCGATCGCTCTTCGGGAATGATGAGAGCGATCGCTTTCCCAGTGAAACAATATGAAGACCAGGGGAAACGCATCTTATTTCTTAACAAAAACTAACAAGCATTTCAAAATTATCTAGATAATCACCGAAATGGGTAAGATATAAACACAACAAATCAATTATTTATCAAAATTTCAAATTATATTATATCTAACCAATTCTCTGTTGATGAAAAATAGAAAAACTCACTTTTTTGCTAAATATAAATTAATTATTTTTGAGAGATTCAGTCAAAACCTCTAACAGAATATTTCAGATAATTATTGTCTATCTACATGAATCTTAATCTATTCCTAAAACTCTTTCTAAATATTTGTTATCCATTACAGCGAGAAACTGTTTATTCTTTATGCCTAACTTTACCCGTTTATCTTCACCTAAAACATTGACTGCAATCTGCCGCAATACTGCAAAATTCTGTGGAGCATTATCTTTTCTAATTCGACAGTCATCTTCTCTCAAGGCAACATCTAATATCCAATGTAATGAGTTTTCAATTCCCCAATGGCTGCGAACACAATTGGCAAACTTTTCTGCATTTTCTTCAAGGCTACTAATAAAATAACGAGTTTCAACTGTCGTTTTACCATCCAATGACCGGACGGACTCTACCATGCCAACACTATTAAAGTTTGACCAAACTGATTCTGGGTCAAGCCGAGACCCAATTTCAGTTAACATTACGTAGTGGCGGATTTCATGGCGACCATGCCCCATTTCCTCTGTTTTATATGTGCTAGTTTCAATTCCTTGAAAAGAATTACTTATTCCTGATTTGAATAGTTTTTCAACTTCATCATAGAGATTACCTTGATTCTTTTTTAAGGTGATTACATAATCCGCATTCTGCTGTGTAATTAACTTAACAATTTCTTTCTGGCAACCAATGGCATCAATCGTCACAATACATCCAGATAGTTCTAATACCTTTAATAATTCGGGAATTGCTGTAATTTCATTTGAGTTCTCATCCACCTTTACCTGTCCCAACACTAATTTATTTGTGCTAGCCCAAGCACTTACCATTTGGATGGCCCTTTGGTCATTACTCTTATCATAATAACCACATAAAGTTTTGCCGTCAATTGCGACAACTTCACCAGCCGTTACTTTTTGTATTGATTTCATCCAATTAACAAAACATGACTGGAACTGTTCGGGATTTATTTGTGCAAAAACTCGTGCAAATGTATCATGTGACGGAATGCCATTTGGTAGTTCTAAAAATGTTTTTAACCACTCATACTTTGCACAGCCATATATCTCGATTGCTACCCAACTATCCGCCCCACATATCACTGCACACACGGCAATGGTGATAATGTCAATTAACTTGTGGCGCTTAGTACGATCTATCCGTGGATCTTCCATCTGTGCAAAATGGTCAGCAATCGTGATTTTCGGCTTGAGTTTCACGCTTATGTCTCTTCATTCTACTTTGAGGACGAGGATATCATTAGAGAGCGATCGCACGCAGCTAGTATTCCTGATGTTTACCTTTTGACATCCCTCAATCAGTACAAAGCTTCATCATTTACTTCTAATGCTGCTTGCTAGACAAAATTCTTCCCCTGACCCGTATTCTAGTTTATCCGTACCACTTTGTCACAATTTAGATGCGTTTGCCCTGGAGCATTCCCAGCTAAAAACAACAGGATGATAACTAACTGTGTTGCTTACGTAGGTTAAATTCTTATTACTGTTAGATTATGTCTGCTGGTTGTGTGAGTGTCTAATTGTGATGGATTTCCGAGTTTTATATAAGTCACCAAAGGGCGCTGAAGGATTTACATATCCCCACAATATAACTGTGTTGCAAGTACCAGAGAATATTAATGGATACTTTGACCCCGGTAAGTTGGTAGCATTCCCTGCTGATGTCAACAAGGAAATCTTAGCTCGCTTCGGTGCTGCTCCTGCGAATAAAGATACTAACAAAGACGGTCAGTATAATGAAGCAGTAGACTGGACACAGCAGGTTCTCAAAGATTATGTGATCCCAGAGCTAAAACCAGATGTGATCTTTAACTGGCTGACTGAACCAGAAGTCAAATAATATATTTTAGTCGGTTTTATTGTAGGTTATTTAATATTCAAATTTTCTGTAAAAAATCATATTTTTTTAAGGATATTTAGTATAATGTATTAGGAAATTTCCTCTTACATTAATTGTAAGAACTTGTATGAAATCATTTACTATTATCTATGAATTGGTTGGTGGAAATCGAGAGAAAGATATTAAAAATCTCGAAAATGAATTTAAAAGAATTGGTGCTGTACAAGCTTTATATAATTCCTGGGTTATTAAGGCCAATGAGGATGATGACCCTACAGAAATAATAGAATATTTAAAACAAAAATTAATCAGGCAAGAAGATCGTGTGATTGTTGTAGATTCTGCACAAACATCTTGGTTCAATATAGATGTACTTGATACCTATATGACAAGTGTTATGGCTTCCTGATTAAATTAAAAATAGAAGAAGTTTAGCTGTTGACTTTGAGTAAGATGATTACAAAAAATACTTGTGGTGAAGAACTTTATACTCACACCACAAGTATTTATTTTTCAAACACTCTCTAACTAGAAATTTTCATTAGTAGCCATTTTGTCTAAAGTTTTAAATGGTCTATAGAAAAAACTAGAGAATGATACTAAGAATTGAAGTATTCCTAGCCATATAAATAAGAATCCAATACCCCGTCCTGCCCCAGTACCAATAATTTTGCCAATGCTGCCAGCTAATAGACCGTTGTTAGCCAAAAGAGGTTCAAATACATAATCAGCTAATGGCCCTGCCACAAGATAAGCAAGTGGTAGGGATGAGCCAGCAATTATTGCCTGTAAAGCAAAAACTCGTCCCTGCACATCAGACGGTACTATAGTTAACACCAAAACTTCAGTACAACTAGCAATGAACGGAAAGCAGAATAACCCTGCAAATACTGCTATTGCAATGAGTTGTGGTGAAGGGTACAGGCCAGTGAATACCATACAAATTCCTAAAAGAAGTCCGAAACCCAAGATACCTCTAATACGACGTTTTGGGCCTCCCCATACGCTCATGACAAGGCTACCAACTAAAGTACCAATACCTGCAATAGATAATATCGTACCAACTGTTGCAGAAGAAACAAAAGCTAGAAGCATAGGAATGATTAGTATGCTGACGATTCCTACTAGAAAATTACTAGCAGCGAAATATATTAAAAGTGCTAAAAGACCAGGACGTGTAACAATATAATTCCAACCATATATGACATCACTTTTTATCGAACCAAATCCTTGCTTTTCTGGGTTATTATTTTTACTATGGGTATTTTTATGTTTAGGAAATTTAACAATCAACAGTGCTGCTAAAGAGAAAAGGTAGGTGGCAAAGTCAATTAGCAATACACCCTGGAGTTGGATTTTTAAAACTAATATTCCAGCCAGTGCTGGAACAAAAAGCTCTGAAACTGACTCACCAATTTGTACTAGTCCGCTAGCATGACCGAGATGCTTTTTAGGGACAAGCAAAGCAGTAGTAGTAGCACCAGCAAGCTTTTGGAAGACATTGCACACTGAAATAATGGAACTGGAAATATAGATATGCCAAATCTGAATTGTGTCTGTAAAGACGACTAGTGTAATGAATATTGTACCTAAAGCCGATCCAGCATCACTTAATATCATTGTCCAGCGCCGATCCCAACGATCCACTAATGCACCGGCGATCGGTGATATTAAGAGTCCAGGCAAAGTAGTAAATAAAGCAGTAAGTGAAAACTGGGTAACTGAATGTGTGTGTTGATAAACCCAAAAATCAAGGGCAAAACTGGTAAGCCCTGAGCCAATAAGGGAGATGAATTGTCCAAACCAGACGATGATAAAGACTTGTAATTTTTGGCTTGTGGCACGTTTGGACATTCTTTGCTCCTGTATATAATAATACTTCTCATTTTTGGTAGATAACCGTTAATTTTTAATCAGCTAATCCTGTATTTTTAATACAGTTTTTGAGATGTTCTGCTAAAACCTGAACGTTAGGTTCATTTAGCATGGTTGCGTGGTTACCAGGTACGAAATATATATCTAATGGTTGAGCAGAAAACTTGCTCCAATCCAATCTTGTATCTGCTAATTCCTCAGAGTTATCAGCAGATATATCTTCAAGTTCACTAGAGAGAAAGCAGGTAATTTTATTTGTATAAATCTCAGAAGTTGCATAAACTATCTGCATATTAGTCTTGTAAACTTGCATCAAACCACGAAGTTGTTTGAGTCCAATATCCGCAGGTAGTAAATTAGCTATTTGTAACCGCTCTTGGAAATATTGCAATTGTGCGTTTTTTGTTAGAGACTGGAGAACTTCATAAGATATATCCAAACTACTTCCATAGAATTGCTCGAATAAAAAGCCAATTTCATATAACCAATCAGCATCATCGATTTCCTTATTTTGTTGAGCAATTTTGAGATTATCTGTATCCTCTGGCGCACCACAGTCTATTAGTGCTAATAAAGCTACTTGATGTCCCAGCTTTTGTAACTGACAAGCCATTTCAAAAGCTACCATTCCTCCTAAGGAATGACCACCTAAAAAATATGGGCCTTCAGATTGAACTGACTGTATGGCTTGAATATAGTAAGCTGCCATTTCCTCGATACTTGTATGGGGTGTTGATTCCCCATCCAGACCAAGTGCTTGTAGTGCATAAAAAGGTTGTTCTCGACCTAAATGATGAGCGAGGTTATATAAATATAGCGGATTGCCACCAGCCCCAGGAATACAGAAGAAAGGTTGCTGAGAACCTTTGGGCTGAATTGGTACTAAGGACGACCAACTGAATACATCTATCGGTTGACGAAGAAGACTTGCGAGATGTTCAATGGTTGAATTTTGGAAAAGAGTCGCTAAAGGCAAAACTTTACCAAATTGCTGTTCAATCTTAGCCATCAATTGCACAGCTAAAAGGGAATGACCACCAAGATCAAAGAAGTCATCCCTAATCCCTAGAGGATAGATATTCAGAATTTCTGACCAAATTTCCGCCAGCTGTTGTTCTACAAGATCTAGAGGTGGGACAAAATTACTGTTTACCACCAGACTATTTATATCTGGCGCTGGTAGAACGCGTCGGTCTACCTTACCATTAGGTGTCAAAGGCAAGATATCTAAGAAAACGAAAGCCGAAGGAATCATATACTCAGGTAGGCTTTCTTTCAAGAAATTTCGCATCTGAGTAATTGTAGGTTTCTGTTCCGGGTACGGTACAAGGTAAGCTACTAAACGTTTATCGCCGGGAGTATCTTCTCTGACAATGACAACGCTTGTCTGTACCTGTGGATGTTGACTAAGTATTGCCTCTATCTCTCCAAGTTCGATGCGGAAACCACGGATTTTTACTTGACGATCGCTACGCTCTAGGTATTCAATATTGCCATCAGGTAAGTAACGGGCTAAATCTCCGGTTTTGTAAAGACGCGCACCTTCCTCTTGAGTAAAGGGGTTGGGAATGAATTTTTCTTGTGTCAATTCGGGGCGGTGGAGATAACCTCTACAGATACTAGCACCACCAATATACAACTCTCCAGAAACACCAATGGGAACTGGTTGTAAGTGTTGGTCGAGGATGTAAAATTGAGTGTTAGCAAAAGGTCTTCCAATGGGAACTAGTCCCTCGCTCCACAAATTGACGGACGCAGTTTCAAAATAGGAACTGTCAATGGTAGCCTCTGTCACGCCATAAGAATTAATCAGCCGAGTCTCATCCCCAAGAAAACGCTGGAATTGCTGATATTCCTGGATATACCAGCTATCGGAACCAAGAATTAACAACTTCATGAAGCTGAGATTTTGCTTTGTTGTTTCGAGATATTGAACTAAATTTCGGAACACAGCAGGTACAAACTCGGCACAATTAATACTTTGAGTTTGGATTAATCGATAGAGTTGTTCGGGTTCTAAGAGTAATTCTCTTGGGCAGATGACTAACTTACCACCAGAAATTAGCGATCGCACTACATCTCCAGAAAATACATCAAAAGAAAAACTCGCCATTTGTAAATGGCTATTACACAAGTTTCGTAGTTGATAAGCATCTTCCCAAGCAAAATAGGCGTTCACCAAATTTTCATGATTCACCATCACCCCTTTGGGCTGTCCTGTTGACCCTGATGTGTAAATTACATAGGCTAGATTTTTTGAGGTAGTAGAATTAACTAAATTGCTATCACTAGATTGAGTAATTAAGCGCCAATCACTGTCTAAGCAAACTAGATGGGCTTGATGTTCGGGTAGCTTCTCGATTAGTTGTTGTTGAGTCAGCAGTACAGTAACTTGAGAATCAGACAACATATAACCCAGACGTTCTGGGGGATAATTGGGATCAAGAGGCACGTAAGCACCACCTGCCTTAAGAATCGCCAATATTCCCACCACCATTTCTAGAGAACGCTGTACACAAATGCCAACCAGCATATCTGGTTTTACACCCAAAGATTGCAGATAATGTGCTAGTTGATTAACTTGTGTATTCAACTCGCGGTAGGTAAGTTGCTGAGTTTCAAAAACTACTGCTACTGCATTGGGAGTCAGTTCTACCTGCAATTCAAACAACTCATGAATGCATCGATCTTGGGGATAGTCTTTTTGCGTATCGTTCCATTCAAAAAGTAATTGTTGTTGCTCGGATGATGTGAGTAAGGGTAATTGCCAAAGTTGCTGCTGTTGATTTTTTGCTATATTTTCAAGTAAGGTTTGCAGGTGTCCTAGCATCCTAGTAATTGTGCCAGCATCAAAGCGATTAGTGTCGTAATTAATACTCAAAAATAATTGAAAGCCAGGAACAGCTGTCAGGGTTAGAGGATAATCTGTGATTTCCATACCTGCTTGCACATCAGAGATTTGCAAACTACCTTGCTGTTGTTGGACAGCAGCATCAACAGGATAATTCTCAAACACAACAATGCTTTCAAACAAAGGCATACCGCGTGGAACTTCACTCCAAGCTTGAATCTCCACTAATGGACTGTAGGAATATTGCTCGCATTCTACCTGGTTTGCCTGTAATTGTTTGAGCCAAGGTATTAATTCTATATCTGGTGAAACAGTTACTCTCACAGGCAAGGTATTAATAAACAATCCCACCATCGACTCCACACCTACCAACTCTGGTGGACGACCAGAAACAGTTACACCAAACACTACATCGATTTCCCCACTATAACGGGAAAGTAGAATCGACCATGCTCCCTGCACCAGATTGTTGAGTGTTAACTGATGCTGTTTGGCGAAAGCCTGGAGTGCCGATGTTACTGTCTCAGATAAATGAACTTCTTGTTCAGTGTAATCAGACTCTTGTATTTGGTTTGCTAATGGTGTATCGACCATCAAGGGCGTTGGCGCAGAAAAACCTTGAAGTTGTTGCTGCCAGAAAACCTTTGCTGATGCTAAATCCTGTCTTTGTAACCAAGCAATATAGTTTCTGTAAGCTGGACTAGGTTGTGGTTGTAAATTTCTCCCCTCACAGATAGCTTCATAACCATCAAACACCTCCTTAAGCACCAAAGGTAAAGACCAGCCATCCAGCAATAAATGATGGTGACTCCAAACAAATTCATAAACATCTGTATCTAACTGAATCAAATTTAGGCGCATTAAGGGAGCAACTGAAAGTTCAAACCCTCGTCGTTGCTCAGATTCTTGGAAAATATCTAACTGCCGTTGCTGTTCAATTTCTGAGAGTTCTCGCCAATCTTTGATTTCTAGGGGTAGCCGCACCTGGCGATAAACTACTTGCAAAGGTGGATGATCGTTTTCCCAAATAAACCCAGTCCGCAACACTGAATGTCTATCTATAATCTGTTGCCAAGCTTGCTCAAACGCAGATAATTCTAACTCACCTTGGAATTTACAACTTAACTGCTCAAAATACACCCCTGAGTCAGGCGCATACAAACTATGAAATAGCATCCCCTGTTGCATCGGTGAAAGGGGATAAATATCTTCGATATTTTGATATTTGATTTTATTCAATTGAGCATCAAGTTGTGACTGAGTCAGCTTGGCTAAGGGGAAATCTGAGGGCGTATAACCACCAGCATCAGGTGATAGACAATGCCCTATCAATGCTTGCAATTCCTCGATAAATTCATCAGCCAGCTTTTCAATTGTGGACTTTTGATGAATATTATGGCTGTAAGTCCAATCTATTTGCAGTTGACCATCACAAATAAATCCGCCAATATCCAACAAATGAACCCGCCAACTTTGCCAACTTTGGCTTGCTCCCATCGGTTCGTCAGTTAATTGAAAATCTGCCGTTGGATCTAAAGCTTGGTCAAACTGTCCGAGATAGTTGAAGCTTATCTGGGCTGGAGGCGATGTCTGCAATTGCTGTCTAATTTCTGCATCTTGGTGCAGATAACGCAGTACACCATAACCAATCCCTTTGTGGGGAATCTGCCGCAATTGTTCTTTAACAGACTTTAATGCATCTCCTGGATTTTCTGTCAAGTTTAGTTCTAACAACACAGGAAAAATCGTGGTGAACCAACCGACTGTGCGGGATAAATCCACATCTGCAAAAATATCTTCCCGTCCATGTCCTTCCAGATTTAACAGTACAAATTTTGCGCCAGTCCATTTACTTAAAACCTGTGCTAACGCCGTCAGCAGCACGTCATTAATCTGAGTATTATAAGCCTTTGGCACTTCCTGTAACAGCGCTTGAGTTTGTGCGACATTTAATGACACTGATACCATTGCCGCAGATGCAACAGTGTTAGTACTTTGTGGATCATCTACTGGTATAGGCAGCACTGGCTTTTGGGATACATTTAGCCAATAAGCTAGTTCATCTGTGAGGACATTGGATTGTGCATATTCAATCAACCTTTGCGCCCAATATTGAAATGATGTTGTTTTTGGTGGTAGTTGAATTGTTTCACCCAGATTTAATTGCTGATAAGTTTTGTACAAATCATCTAACAAAATCCGCCAAGACACGCCATCTACAGCTAGGTGATGTATAACTAGCAATAATCGACGAGATTGATTACCCAACTCAAATAATGCCGCACTCATGATGGGGCCAGTGGATAGGTTCAGACTGGCTTGGATTTCACCAGCAGCATTTTCCAAAGTTTCTAATTGCTGTTGTGGTGAGATTGTGGATAAATCCACTACGTTTAACGGCACTGTTTGGGCAAAATCGGCGTTTACTTGTTGCCAGTTTCCATCCTCGATAGTCAACCGCAAACGTAAAGCATCGTGATGTAATAATAATTGCTGTAAAACTCGTTGTAATAATTCTACTTTCAAGTCTGCTGGTACAGATAGCAGCACTGATTGATTGTAATGGTGTGGTTCGGGTTGATTTTGTGCCAAAAACCAATGTTGAATTGGTGTTAATGGTACTTTTCCTGTGACTAAGCTTTGTTGTGCCTCAATTTTTCTGGTTGTACCGATGACTAGTGCTAACTGGGCGATCGCCGGATGCTCAAATAACTGTTTGGGAGTTAGTTGTAATCCAGCTTGGTTAGCTCTGGCAATAATTTGCAGACTCAAGATAGAATCGCCACCAAGTTCAAAAAAGTTATCATCAATGCCTACTTGTTCTACCCTCAGTACCTCGGCCCAAATAGTTGCCAGCATTTGTTCGTTGGCTGTACGTGGAGCTACATAGCTGTTTTGTGTTTTTCGTTGTAGTTCTGGTGCAGGTAAAGCACGGCGGTCTATTTTGCCGTTCGATGTCAGTGGTAAGCTGTCTAAGAACACAAACGCCGCTGGCATCATGTATTGGGGTAGTTTGGAGTCGAGAAATTGTCTGATTTGGTTGACAGTTAGTACTTGTTGTGGATGCAATACCAAGTAGGCAACTAAGCGTTTATCACCATTGTTCTCTACTCTGGCGATGACTACATTCGCCTGGATATGGGGATGTTGACTAATTGCAGCTTCAATTTCTCCTAATTCGATGCGGAAACCGCGCACCTTCACTTGATTGTCGATGCGTCCGAGATATTCTAATTCACCATTGCTCAGATATCTGGCTAAATCTCCTGTCTTGTATAATCTGGCATCGGGGTCTGGGCTGAAGGGATCGGCAACAAATACTTGAGAGGTCAATTCTGGGCGATGGAGATAACCACGTGCTAAACCTGCACCAGCAACGTACATTTCTCCAGGGACACCAATTGGTAGTAGTTGTCTGTTTTGATCTAAGACGTATACCTGTAAGTCGGGGATGGGACAACCGATAACACTGCCAGCATTGCTGCTCAAATCGGCATTGGTGATGGGACGGTAAGTTACGTGGACGGTAGTTTCTGTAATCCCGTACATATTTACCAACTGTGGCATTTTGTCCCCATGACGCTCAAACCACGGTTTTAAGCTTTGCAGTTCTAATGCTTCGCCGCCAAAAATTACCCATCTTAATGCTAAATTTTCTGGTATGTCGATGAGTTCTTGCGCTTGAATTAACTGTTGGAAGGCAGAAGGTGTTTGATTGAGGACTGTGACTTTTTGTTGGCTGAGTAGTTGATAAAAATCAGTTGGTGAACGGCTCACCCAGTAGGGAACGATGACTAATCGCCCACCGTTGATTAATGCTCCCCAAATTTCCCAGACGGAAAAGTCAAAGGCAAAGGAGTGGAATAGTGTCCAGACATCTTGGTGGTTGAAATTGAACCAATGTTGGCTGGCGCTAAATAGGCGCACGACATTGGCGTGATTAATTAATACTCCTTTGGGTTTACCTGTAGAACCGGAGGTGTAAATGATATAGGCGAGGTTGGCTGGTGTAGTGCGAATTTCTGGGTTGTGGTGATGGTAGGTGGCGATGATTTCCCAGTCGCGATCAATGCAGATAATTTGGGTGTGATTATCGGGGAGCTTGGGTAGTATTTGCTGTTGGGTTAACAGGATGGGGATTTGGGAATCGCTGAGGGTGAAGCTGATTCTTTCTGGGGGATAGTTGGGGTCGAGGGGGACGTAAGCACCTCCGGCTTTTAAAATTCCCAGGATACCGATCAGCATGTCGATGGAGCGTTCTACACAAATACCTACTAGTGTATCTGCGCCGACTCCTTGTGTTCGCAGATAATGTGCGAGTTGATTGGCTTGAATGTTTAATTGTTGGTAAGTTAGTTGTTGATCTTCAAAGACTAGGGCTACGGCATCTGGTGTGTTGTTGACTTGTAGTTCAAATAGCTCATGGATACATTTGTCTGGGTGGGTTAGGCTGTGGGCGGATGGTGTGAGTAATTGCTGGCGTTCGCTGTTGGTGAGTAGTGGTAGTTGCCCTAGATGTATTTGTGGTTGGGTGATGATGCCTTGGAGTATTGTTTCTAGGTGTCCTAGCATCCTGGTGATGGTGTCGCTGTTGAAGCGGTTACTGTCATAACTGATGCTGATATACAATTGTTCGCCAGGAACTGCTAATACTGTTAAGGGATAGTTTGTTTGTTCGATGCAGCGAATTTGCGATATTTCTAGCTGCTGATTTTGTGGTGCTAATGAGTTATCTATGGGATAGTTTTCAAAGACGACTATGCTTTCAAATAGTGCCATTCCTTTGGGAATTTCACTGCTAGCAACTATCTCTACTAGTGGGCTATAGGCGTATTGTTGCGATTCTATTTGTTGTGTTTGTAGTTGTTGCAGCCATGCTAAGGTTTCCATGTCTGCTGGGATGCTGACTCTGATAGGTAGGGTGTTGATGAATAAGCCTACCATTGTTTCTACTGCTGTTAGCTCTGGTGGGCGGCCAGAGACTGTGGCTCCAAAGATGATATCTGTTTCTCCACTGTATCTTGACAGTAGTATTGCCCACGCTCCTTGAATGAGGCTGTTGATTGTGAGTTTGTGTTGTTTGGCGAATTTTTGTATTTGCTCGCTGTGGTCTATTTTGATTTGTTGGCTGTTGTATTTTGATTCTTTTTTGCGCTTGGTGATTGGTATTTCTACTTTTAATTCTGTGCTTGCTTTTACTCTTTTTAGTTTTTCTTTCCAGTATCTTTTTGCTATTTCTAAATCTTGTTGCTGTAACCAGGCGATATAGTTTTTGTAGCCAGGGCTAGGTTCATGAACTAAATTTCTACCTTGGCAAATGACTTCATAAAACTCGAACAATTCTCGAAAAACTACAGGTAAAGACCAACCATCAAGTAATAAATGATGATGACTCCAAATGAATTGATACTCCTCTGCATCTAATTGAATTAAATTTAAACGCATCAATGGAGCTTGTGAGAGTAGAAACCCTTGACGCTGCTCAGATTGGAGAAAAGTTTCTAGTTGATCTTGTTGTTCGCTAGGAGACAATGTACGCCAGTCGTTAATTTCCAGAGGTAGCTTCACTTGGCGATATACTATTTGCAGTGGTTGGTCGTAATTTTCCCAAATAAAAGCTGTGCGAAAAATAGAATGTCTAGCTATAACTTGCTCCCAAGCTTGCTCAAATGCTGGGATGTTTAAGTGGCCTTTTAATGTACAAGTTAACTGCTCAAAATATGCTCCTGAATCTGGCTCATACACAGTATGAAACAGCATTCCTTGTTGCATTGGTGAAAGGGGATAAATATCTTCAATATTTTGATATTTGATTTTGCTTAGTTCTGCATCAAGTTGCTTTTGGGTGAGTTTAGCTAAGGGGAAATCAGCAGGAGTGTAACCACCAGCATCAGGCGATAAACAATGAGCGATTAATGTTTGTAATGCCAGGATAAAATCTTGGGCTAGGTTTTCAATGGTGTTACATTGATGGACATTTTTGCTGTATGTCCAAGTTATTTGTAATTGTCCACCAACAATTAAGGCGTTAATCTCCAGTAGATGAGTGCGATCGCTCTGCAAACTTTGGCTCGGCCCAGTCGATTCGCTGGCTAGTTGAAAATCGCCAGATGTACTCAAAGCTTGATCGAATTGTCCTAGATAGTTGAAGCAAATTTCTGCTTGACGATCTGGAGTTGATAATTTTGTACCTTCTTGACGAAGATATCGCAGCAAGCCATAGCCAATCCCCTTGTGCGGAATCTGACGCAACTGTTCTTTAACTGACTTAATCGCATCCCCTGGATTTTCTGTAGTTTCCAACTCTAACAACACAGGGAAAAGTGTTGTAAACCAGCCGACGGTGCGTGATAAATCTACATCCGCAAAAATATCTTCTCGTCCATGACCTTCTAATTCCAACAGTAGGGAGTTTGCACCAGTCCATTGATTTGCAACCTGTGCTAAGGCAGTTAGTAAAATATCATTAATTTGAGTATTGTAAGGTTTTGATACTTCTTGTAATAATGCTTGGGTTTCAGTTGCATTCAGTGATATGGATACTGTGGCAGCAGAGGCAGCAGTATTAGCACCGTCCTCGTAGTCTACTGGTAACCGGGGAACTAAGGTAGTAGATTGTTGTTGCCAATAAGCTAATTCTTTTAATAAAGCTGCTGATTGTGCATATTCACTTAGTTGTTGCGCCCAATATTGAAAAGATGTGGTTTTCGCAGGTAGCTGTATTGGTTCACCATGACTAAGTTGCTGATAGGCTGTCTGTAAGTCATCTAACAAAATCCGCCAAGATACGCCATCAACTACTAAGTGGTGAATAATAATCAGTAATCGACTTGGTTTGTCAATTCCCAAAGATAATAAAGCAACATGAATAATCGGCCCTGTTGATAGATTTAAACTAGCCTGTAGTTGAGAGGCGATCGCTTCAATGGCATTTTTTTGTTCTGGCTGTGGAATTGTAGATAAATCTATCTGCGAGAACGGCAAAGTCTCATCTGGGACAGCGTGAATCTGCTCCCAAGATTCGCTTTGGATATAACGTAAGCGTAATGTATCGTGGTGTAGGAGTAATTGCTGCAAAACGCGCTTTAAAATTTCTGGGTCTAGGTCTGATGGTACTGTTAGCAGAACTGACTGATTAAAATGATGAGGTTCAGGCTGTTCTTGCTCAAAAAACCAGTGCTGAATTGGTGTGAGTGGCACAGATCCTGTGACTAAACCTTGTTCTGCATGGATGTTTTTTGTTGTCCCTACTACTGCTGCTAACTCAGCAATAGTTTGATATCCAAATAACTGTTTAGGAGTTAGATGTAGTCCTGCCTGATTGGCTCGTGCAATAATTTGCAGACTGAGGATAGAATCGCCACCAAGTTCAAAGAAATTATCATGAATACCTATTTGCTGAATTCCTAAAACCTCTGCCCAAATTCCTACTAAAATTTTTTCTGTAGGAGTTCTCGGAGCAACAAAGTTAGCTTCTAGTTCAGGGCGTAACTCAGGAGCAGGTAAAGCGCGACGATCTACTTTACCGTTAGGCGTTAAGGGCAAGGCTTCTAAGAACACAAAAGCAGAAGGCAACATATATTCAGGTAGTTTGGCCTTGATAAATTGCCGCAATTCGCTAACGGTGGGTATTTGTTCTTGGTTAAATACTAAGTAAGCAACTAATCGCTTATCCCCTAGTACATCTTCTCTAGCAATAACTACAGTTTCTTTGACGTTTGAGTATTGGCTCAGTACTGCTTCTATCTCTGCTAATTCGATGCGGAAGCCCCGCACTTTCACTTGATTATCGATGCGTCCCAGATACTCAATATTACCATCTGGTAAATAACGGGCTAAATCTCCAGTTTTATACAATTTTGAATTGTCAAAGGAGTTGGCAATGAATTTTTCTTGTGTCAACTGTGGTTGATTGAGGTAGCCTCTGGCTAAACCAACACCACCAATGTGCAATTCACCAGGTACACCAATAGGCACTGGTTGGAGATATGTGTCTAGTATATAAGTCTGGACATTCTGTAGGGGTCGTCCAATCAAGATTTTTTGCTGACAGTTAGACAAATTATACAGTGTCGCTTCTACAGTAGTTTCTGTAGGCCCGTAGGCGTTAATTAATTGTGGGTATTCACCTATATACTTTTGCCAAATTTGCAACTGTGCTGGTAAGGCTGGCTCTCCACCAATAATTACCAGGCGGAGAGAATTAGGTAGTTTTAAATTGCTGCTCGCTATTTCTGAAGTGAGTAGATGCCAATATGCTGTAGGTAAATCTAAAACTGTGAGTTGCCAATCATGGCATTTTTGCACAAATGTACTGACAGAAGTTAGCATTTCCTCGGTGCGTAGCACTAGGGTAGCACCACAACTTAGACAAGGATAAATTTCTTCAGCAGCGACATCAAAACTCATCGATGCAAATTGTAAAATACGTTGGTTTTGCCCACCACAGGTATCGGAATTGATTCCATATTCATTTATTGCCGCTTGGACAAAATTCACTAAAGAATTATGTTGAATCATGACTCCCTTAGGCTGACCTGTAGAGCCTGATGTATAAATCACATAAGCTAAATTTGTGGATGTGACTTTGCTGATGCAGTTTTCATTACTCCATTGCTCATACCAGTTACCATCTAAACAAACTACCTGGGCTTGATATGGTGGGAGTTTCTCAATTAGCTGCTGTTGCGTTATCAATACAGATACTTGCGAATCTGCCAACATGAAGCTCAGGCGTTCTGGGGGATAATCGGGGTCAAGAGGTACGTAAGCTCCACCCGCTTTGAGAATACCCAGCAATCCTATCACCATATCTAAGGAACGTTGCACACAAATACCAACTAACACCTCTGTACCTACGCCTAAACTTTGTAGATAATGTGCTAGTTGATTCGCTCGGTTATTCAACTCGCGATAGGTAATTTTTTGCTCTGCGAATATTACGGCTATCGCATCTGGAGTTTCTTCTACTCGCTGTTCAAACAACTCGTGAACACAAAGATTGTCGGGGTAGTATTGAGCAGTATCATTCCACGCCCACAATAATTGTTGCTGTTCTGCGGTTGTGAGTATGGGCAATTGAGAAATGGGCATTTCCGGTTGCATCACAATATTCTCTAACAAGGTTTGGAAATGTCCTGCCATTCTCTCAATTGTAGTAGCATCAAATAAATCAGTATTATATTCCCATGCAGTTACTAATCCATCACCACTATTGTCAATCGATAAAGTTAAATCAAAGGCAGATGTTGAACTTTCGGCTGTGAATGAACTTAAGCTTAATCCAGGCAACTCCATTGCTGTCATGGGAGCATTATTTAGCACAAACATCACCTGAAATAAGGGTGTATGGCTTAAATCTCGCACTGGTTGTAAGGTTTCTACCAGCAGTTCAAAGGGCAAATCTTGATGAGTATAAGCTGTGGCAGTAACTTTTTGCACTCGCCTGAGTAATTCTCTAAAACTAGGATTACCAGATAAATCAGTACGCAGAATCAAAGTATTCACAAAAAAACCAATTAATGGCTCAATTTCTGCACGGTTGCGATTAGCAGCAGGCGAACCAACTAAAATATCTATTTGCCCTGTGTAGCGGTAAAGTAAAATATCAAATGCTGCTAACAGTGTCATAAATAAAGTGACACCTTCTTGCCGACTCAATAATTCTAGTGCTTGGGTTAACTCTAAAGCCATTGAGAAAAATTGATGCGCCCCTCGCAAGGTTTGCACGGCTGGTCTGGGTCTGTCGGTTGGTAATTCTAATAAAGCGGGTGCATTTGCAAGTTGTTGTCGCCAATAATTAATTTGAGATTCTTTTACCTCTCCTTGCAACCATTGTCTCTGCCACACAGCAAAGTCAGTGTACTGAATTGGCAGTTCTGGTAAGGGCGAGGGTTTACCAACAGCAAAAGCGGTGTATAGTTCTGCAACTTCTTGGATTAAAATACCCATTGACCAACCATCAGAAATGATGTGGTGCATACAAAATAGCAAAACATATTCTGTTGGGGATAGAACTACCAAGGAGGCTCGGAATAAAGATTCCTGTGCTAAATCAAATTGGTACTGTGCTTCTGCTGTTGCTAATTTTTGAATTTCAATTTCTTGCTGGCTTGCTGACAACTGTTGCAAGTCGATCGCTGTCATTTTCCACGCAACTATAGGGCGGATAATTTGCACAGCTTGCCCATCTTGGTTGATGAAATTAGCTCGTAAAGCTTCATGGCGACGGATAATTTCGCTGAGGCTTTGTTCTAGGGCGGCTACTTTCAAATCACCCTGAAGCCGTATCGCTCCTGGTATGTTATAGGCAGCACCGTTTGGCTCTAATTGATCGAGAAACCATAAACGCTGTTGAGCAAATGACAATGGTAGAGAAGTCAGTGTTTGATTGCGCGGAATTATCTGTTGATGTGCAGTTTCTGGCTTTTGTTGCTTGAGTCGCTTGAGTAGTAGCTGTTGCTTTTGTGGAGAAAGCTCTGTGAGTTTTTTTAACAGGTCGCTCATTTAATTTTTTCCTATATTAATTGTTTATTCAGTTGCCAGTAGTTGCTGTACATCTTCATCAGATAGTGCCGACATCTCTGCTAAAGCCTCAGCTAATATTTCACTATCTATATTGACGATATGTGCTTGAAAAATTGCTGTGGCTAAATTGATAATTTGAGGTGTTTCAAAAAAACTATCTACAGGTAAATCTACAAAATATATCTCTCGTAATCGAGAAATTATTTGGATAGCTGTTAACGAATTTCCCCCTAATTCAAAAAAGTTATCTTTAATACCTATAGGCTTGATACCGAGCAAATCTTGCCAAATATTAGCAATTGTCTGTTCAATTTCATTACTAGGAGCGACATAAGAATTTTGTAAGTTCGGTCTAGGACGATGGCTAAATGAAGAGGTTGAATTTAAACCTTTCTGCTCTCCTAAATTTTGGAGTTGAATCAATTTGTCAATTCTAGCTTGTAAATTACCCGTAGAAACAACCCATTGATTGACATCACAGCGAGACAAAATCCTTTGCCAAATTTGGATACCTTCAGCGGGGAGCATCGCTAATTCGGCTAAATTACTGCTGGTATTTATCTTTGGTGTTGATGCAAATTGCCAGCCATCCCAGTTAATACTCATCCAGGGAATTAAGTTACTTGACCGATATTTCTGGACAAAAGTATCTAAAAAAATATTCGCAGCAGCATAAGCAACAAAGCCCAATCCGCCTAAAATCGCTGATAAAGAAGATAGTAAAATGCAGAAATCTAATTCTTGGTTTTGGAGAATTTTATCTAATACTAGCAGTCCTTGAACTTTAGCTTGAAATTGCTGCTGACATTCTTCTTTTGAGATTTGTTCAATAGCAATGAATTTATCTGTAACTGCTGCTGTGTGAATAACTCCATTAATTTTACCAAATTTCGCTACAGCTAAGGCGATCGCCTGTTGCATTTGCTGCTGATTACTCACATCGGCATGAATGATGAAAACTTTAGCACCAAGGGCTTCAATTGCTAGTAATTTTTGAATTTTTTCGCTAATGCGATCGGTAGCATCATGAGTTGCTAACCATTGTTCCCAACTGTCTCTAGCAGGAAAAGCAGAACGCCCTATTAACACTAAATTGCTTTCTACTGTCTTGGCTATATCTTCTGCTATTAACAAGCTAATTTTTCCCAAACCACCTGTAATTAAATACACTCCTCCTTGTTTTAATTTTGGTGTTGCTGCTACAGATTCATCCCATCCTACTGGCTCAAAGGTTTGCACTAAACGATGATGACCACGGTAGGCGATCGCATTTTCTAAGAAATCACTATTAAGTTCCCCGATAATGTTATCTACGAGTTGACTCTGGATAAAATCCGTAATGACAATGTCAATATTGCGGCAAGAGATATGAGGATATTCTTGGGGAATAACTTTCACAGGCCCAAGTATGGTTGCTTTCTCTGGATATACAATATCAACCCCTGTAACTTGTTGCAGATGATTCGATACAACGGTAATTGCTAATTCGTTAATTAAATGGCTTTGTGCCAGTGCTTGAGCGATAAATAGCAAGCTGTAAAATCCTGTTTCTTGTGCTTGTTCAAATTCTGGTTGAGAGTTTTCTGTGACACTCCAGAGATGAATAATTTGTTGCGGTTGTAATTCCTGGGCTTGAAGTTCTTGGAACAAGGTATCGTAATCTTGACGATTCCCTGGTTTGATAGTGTAGAGGCGATCGCTAATTTTGTGAAACTCTGTGCTAACCTTGACAATAATTACTATTTGTGCATTAAGTTCTAATTGTTGTACGATTGCCAAACCTAAACCACATTCATCACTAAACACTACTGTGCATTTAGCTGCACTAGAACGGCGAGTTGCTGGAATAGTGCGCTTCCAGGAGGGAATGTACAACCATTTAGTAATATCTTGTTTTTTATTAGGTAGAGATGGACGGAAACTAGTAATTTCTGCTGAATTAGGAGCGTCAATCCAATAACGTTGACGTTCAAAGGGATAGGTTGGTAAAGCTAAACGCTGGCGACGTTGGTCAACATACAAACTAGGCCAATCTATTTCTACACCTGCTAACCAAAGTTGTCCCAAGGTGGTTTGTAAAAATGCGACATCGGAGCTTTGATCGCGGGGATGGCGTAAGGAAGGTAGGGCTGTGATATGAGTATTGTTCTCACTGTGCTGTTGGATCAAAGTACTTAAGGTGCGACCAGGGCCGACTTCCAAAAAAACGCGATCGCTGTTTTGCAATAATTCTGCCGCACCAGAAGCAAATAACACAGTTTGTTGCAAATGTTTAGCCCAATAACTCGGATCTGTGGCTTCTTCCGGTGTAATCCAAGTACCTGTGACATTGGAGATGTAGGGAATTTGCGGTGCATGGAGTGAAATTTTCGCCACCTGCTGCGTAAAAATTGTACAGATTGGCTGCATCATTGGCGAATGGAATGCGTGAGAGGTATGGAGCAAGCGACAATCTATTCCCTTGACAGCTAGTTGTTTTTGTAAAGTAGCGATCGCCTCTGACACACCAGACACTACACACTGAGATGGGGTATTAATTGCTGCTAATGATAGTTGTTCATTCAATAAAGGTTGAATTTCCGACTGTGGCAAAGAAACAGCTAACATTGCACCAGTAGGTAATCCCTGCATCAATTTGGCACGATTGACTACCAGTGTTAAAGCATCTTCCATAGAAAACACACCCGCCAAACAAGCAGCCACATACTCACCAATGCTATGACCAATCATCGCTTGCGGTTTGATACCCCAGGACATCCAAAGTTTTGCTAAAGCATACTCAATCACGAACAGCGCAGGCTGGGTTATGTGAGTTTGTTGGAGTTGCGTTTGGGCTGTTTCTTGGTCAATGACAACTGGATACAATAAACTACGTAAATCCAACCCAAAGTTGAGTTGTAAAAATTGACAGCAGCGATCGACTTCTGCTTGAAAAGTTGGCTCTGTTGCGTACAGTTCCCGCCCCATATTCACATATTGAGAACCTTGACCGGGAAATAAGAAGGTGACTGAATTGGCTGTTTTTGCTTGCAAGGTCGCCTGTGATGTCTTCAGCCCTACTATGGCTGAGTCTAAATCGCTACATACCAACATCCGGCGATGGTTATAGGTTTTGCGACCTACTTGTAGGGTATATGCCACATCAGCTAAGTTCAATTCTGGATGTTGCTGTAAATGTTCAGCTAAATTTGCTGTCATCTGGTCTAAGGCTGAATCGGTTTTAGCAGAAAGCAACAGCAATTGATATTTTCTGACTTGCTCAAAAGCTGGCTGTTCTAAAACTGGAGCTGCTTCCAGAATCACATGGGCGTTAGTTCCACCAATTCCAAAGGAACTCACACCTGCTCGTCGGGGAGTTTCACCAGTATCCCATTGAGATAATTTGGTATTAACGTAAAAAGGACTATTGGCAAAGTCAATTTTGGGATTTGGTTGTTCAAAGTGTAAACTGGGGGGAATGACTTGATGATGCAAAGCCAAAGCCGTTTTGATTAACCCAGCCACACCCGCAGCTGCATCTAGATGTCCAATGTTGGTTTTGAGAGAACCGATGGCACAAAAGCCTTTTTTATCCGTATTAACACGGAAAGCTTGAGTTAAAGCTTCTACTTCTATGGGGTCGCCTAAAGGCGTAGCTGTGCCATGTGCTTCAATGTAGGTGATTGTTTCCGTGGGAATTTCTGATGTAGCTTGGGCGGCGAGAATGACATTGGCTTGTCCTTCTACTCCAGGAGCAGTGTAGCCAATTTTCATCGCCCCATCATTATTAATTGCTGAACCTTTAATAACAGCGTAAATGCGATCGCCATCTTCCAGCGCATTTTCTAAGCGTTTGAGTACCACAATCCCCAAACCATTACCCCCGACTGCTCCTTGAGCTTTGGCATCAAAAGTCCGACAATGACCATCAGCAGAAAGAATATCACCCTCTTGATAAAGATAACCACTCATTTGTGGTAAGCGGATAGAAACACCGCCAGCCAAAGCCATTTCACAATCACCACTCAATAAGCCTTGACAAGCTAAATGCACCGCTACTAACGAGGATGAACAAGCAGTTTGAACGGTGATACTTGCACCAGAAAGGTTTAATTTATACGAGACAAGGGTACTTAGATAATCACCATTGGCGATTAAAATTGGCGAAATTCCCACGGCTGCTATTAAATCTTGGTTAGGATAGATGTTATCCAACAAATAATCATTTTTACTGAGTGCAGAGTAAACACCAATCGGACTTTGATAAGTTTGTGGATTATAGCCCGCATTTTCTAATGCTTCATAAGCACATTCTAAAAATAGCCGATGTTGGGGGTTTAAGATTTCTGCTTCTCTAGGATTGTAGCCAAAGAAAGCAGCATCAAACATCTCAATGTCATTTAATATTGCTCCTGCTTTGACATAGTTAGGTTGATGCAATAGTGTTGGTTCAACTCCAGCCGCTAGCAATTCTTCATCTGTGAAAGATTTAATTGATTCGACTCCATTCAGAAGATTTTGCCAGAATTCATCAATGTTCTTTGCACCAGGAAACCGTCCAGCTAAACCAATAATAGCTACTTCTAACCCTGTTTGTTGACTAGTCATTTTTTACCCCCTTTGATAAACGTGTCAGCCGTTGTTTGAGACGGTTTCTTCCGGCTTTAATATCTGCAATTTGATTATTTGTTTTATCTATATCTAATAATGAATCGCTGGATTCATGACTGAGATAATTGGCAAGAGTTGAGACAGTGGGATGTTTAAATATTTCCAGTAACGAGATATCTCGATTAAAAAATTCTTGCAGCTTCTGAGTTAACTTAATTGTCAGTAAAGAATGACCACCCAGGTCGAAGAAATTGTCATCTACACCAACTTTTTCTAATTGCAATACTTCTTGCCAAATATTAGCGATCGCTTGTTCAATTTCGCTACGTGGGGCTACATAAGTCGCTACAAATTGTGCTGACAAATCAGGTGCAGGTAGGGTACGGCGGTCTATTTTTCCGTTAGGTGTGAGTGGGAATTGCTCTAAGAAGACAAAAGCCGCAGGAATCATATAATTAGGTAGCCTTCCCTGCAAAAAGCTGCGTAATTCGCTAATGCTCAATGTTTGATTTGGCTCAAATACTACATAAGCTACCAAACGGCGTTCGCCTGCTACGTCTTCCCTCGCTAGCACGACAACTTCACGAATATCAGGATGCTGTAATAGTGCTACTTCTATCTCTCCCAATTCAATGCGGAAGCCCCGAATTTTTACTTGGTTATCTATCCGCGCCAAATATTCAATATTACCATCTGGTAAATAACGCCCTAAATCTCCTGTTTTATATAGCTTACTATTTACTGTAAATGGGTTACTAATGAATTTTTCTGCTGTCAAATCTGGGCGATTCAAGTAACCTTGTGCTAGTCCATCACCACCAATGTATAACTCACCAGGCACACCAATAGGTACAAGTTGTAAGTTTTGATCCAGCAGGTAGATTTGGGTATTAGAAATTGGTTTACCGATGGGGATAGTTGTTGCTGTATCAGATACTTCTTCAATGACAAACCAAGAAGAAAAAGTAGTATTTTCTGTTGGCCCATAAACATGGAGTAATTGCTGCGGTTTGCCATTTTGTAATACTTCTTTTACCCATCTGGGGTCAACAGCCTCACCACCAAATAATAGATAACGTAGAGAATTAAATGCTTGGGGTACAAAACTAGCTAACTGATTAAATAAGGCTGTAGTCAGGAATAAAACAGTGATTTCCTGTTCACGGAGATATCTGGCAAATTCTTGGGGTGAGAGCAATATCTTTTGTGTGACTCCTACCAGCCTCGCCCCATGTAAAAGTGCGCCCCAAATTTCAAAGGTAGCAGCATCAAAAGAAGCATTAGCTGCTTGGGCAATGCGATCGCTCTCATTTAATTGTATATAGTTAGTATTAAAGACAAGACGATTCACCGCCTGATGGGGAACAGCTACCCCCTTGGGTTGACCCGTAGAACCAGAAGTATAAATAACGTAAGCTAGGTCATCTGCGGTCACCTCACTGAGTAAATCATCAGTATTTTCTTGGCTAATTATCTCCCAGTCAGTATCTAAACAGACAACTACAGCCTGATGATGCGGTAGCTTTTCAACTAATTGCTGTTGCGTCAGCAGCACAGACACCTGTGAATCAGACAACATCAAACTCAAACGTTCTTGGGGATAATCGGGGTCAATCGGGACATAAGCACCACCGGCTTTGAGAATCCCTAGCATTCCTACCAGCATGTCTAAGGAACGTTCGACAAAAATACCCACCAACCTATCTTTACCTACACTCAAAGTCCGCAAATAATGGGCTAATTGATTAGCGCGACTATTTAACTGTTGGTAAGTAATTTGCTCATGATCAAATACCGCCGCCACTACATCTGGAGTGCGTTGTGCTTGGCTGGTAAATAACTCATGAATACAGAGATTGTGAGGATATTCTGTTGGATTATTATTCCATTCTCTTAATAACTGATGTTGTTCATCGGCTGTTAGTAAAGGTAAATAATAAACAGTTTGTTCGGGATTAGCCACAATACTTTCTAGCAAAGTTTGGAAATGACCAATCATGCGAGTAATTGTACCACCATCAAACAAATCAGTATTATATTCCCACGCACCTATTAGTCCTTGGTCAGTATTCTCCAAAGATAAAGTCAAATCAAACTTGGCTGTTAAGTTTTCGGTTGTTAATGGACTCAAAGTCAGTCCGGGAAGCTCCATATCTGATGTAGGAGCATTCTGGAACACAAACATTACTTGGAATAGGGGTGTATGGCTTAAATCTCGTTCTGGTTGTAACGTTTCTACTAGCAGTTCAAATGGTAAATCTTGATGAGCATAAGCTTCTAAAGATACTTCCCTGACTCGCTCTAGTAATTCCCAAAAAGTAGGATTACCAGAAATATCAGTACGGAAAACTAGGGTGTTAACAAAGAAACCAATTAAGCCTTCAATTTGACTATGATTGCGATTGGCAATAGGTGAGCCAACGAGAATATCTGCTTGTCCTGTGTAGCGATAAAGTAAGGTATCAAATGCTGCCAACAGCGTCATAAACATGGTGACACCTGCGCGCCGACTCAGTAATTCCAGTGCTTGCGTTAACTCTACAGAAAGTGAGAAATATTGATTATGGCCTTGGAAAGTCTGTACTGCTGGTCTAGGTCGGTCAGTGGGTAGTTCTAATAAAGCGGGTGCATCAGCAAGTTTTTGTCGCCAGTAAACAAGTTGAGAATCTTTAACATCTCCTTGTAACCATTGTCTTTGCCATACTGCAAAATCAGCATATTGGATAGCAAGTTCTGCTAAAGGCGAGGGGTGAACTTGAGAAAAAGCGGCGTAAAGTTCTGCAAATTCTTGAACAAAAACACCCATTGACCAACCATCAGAGACAATATGGTGCATACAGAACAGCAAGATGTGTTCTGTCTCTGAGAGCGCTAATAAAGTAGTCCGAATTAAGGATTCATTGACTAAGTCAAAGGGCTGCTGGGATGCTGCTGTTGCTAATTTTTCAATCTCAATTTCTCGTTCCTGGGTTGGCAAATATTGCAAATTTACTACTCCCATTGTCCAAGAAGTGACAGGGTGGATAATTTGCACCGCCTCGCCATCTTGAATGATAAAGTTAGTACGTAAAACTTCATGACGACGGATAATTTCCCTGAGGCTTTGTTCTAGGGCTGCTACATTCAGTTGACCTTGTAAACGTACTGCCCCTGGGATGTTATATGCAGCACTATTTGGCTCTAATTGGTCAAGGAACCATAAACGTTGTTGAGCAAAAGAAAGGGGTATTTTTCCATCTCTGGCTGTAGGTTGCAGAGATGGTACTAACGATTGTGATGTGTGGCGTTGATATTGTTGGATGTATTCAGCTAAATTGGCGATCGCTGCATTTTCAAAGAGAACACGTAAAGGTAGCTCTACTTTCAAAGTTGTTCTGATCCGTGAAACAAGTTGAGTTGCCAGTAAAGAATGTCCCCCTAGTTCAAAGAAGTTATCATATATACCTATTTGTTCAACTCGCAGCACATCAGCCCAAATGGACGCTAACATTTCTTCAATAGGTGTGCGGGGAGCAACAAAATTAACTTCTTGTTCACGTCGTATTTCTGGTAAAGGTAAAGCACGATAATCTACTTTGCCATTAGCAGTCAGAGGTATAGTTTCCAAGAACACAAAAGCCCCAGGAACCATGTAATCAGCCAACTTTTGCGCAAGGAATTGCCGCAGTTCACTGATTGTGGGTGCTGGTTCTTGATTGATGACAACATAAGCAACTAAGCGTTTATCACCAGGAACATCCTCTCGCACCAGCACAGTTACCTGTTGGATTGATGGGTGTTGACTCAGTGCATTCTCCACCTCACCTAACTCAATGCGGAAACCCCGAATTTTCACTTGGTTATCGATGCGTCCTAAGTACTCAATGTTACCATCAGCTAAATAGCGCACCAAGTCCCCAGTTTTATATAATCTCTGACTATCTGTCGCTGCAAACGGATGGGGGATAAATTTTTCCTGTGTCAACTCACTTCGGTGGAGATAACCCCGTGCCAAACTATCACCACCAATATGCAATTCCCCAGGAACACCAATCGGTAGGAGCTGTAAATTCCCGTCAAGAATATAAACTTGAGTATTGTCGATCGGACGACCAATCCCAGGTAAAGTATGTTGTTGTTCATCCGCTAGTACCAACCCAGAAGTCGTCACCACAGTATTTTCTGTTGGGCCGTAATTATTTACCAATGGGAATGGAATGGAAGCCGATGGATAATGATGCAGTCGATCGCCACCAGTCAGAAGTATTCGCAAAGCACAATCGTCACTCCACTCCACAGATAACAAAGCTTCCGCTAAGGGTGTGGGTAAAAAAGCCATCGTCACTTGCTGACGAATCAACCAATCCCGCAAACCCTCAAGTGAACTCAAAATCTCCTGTGGAACTAAATAAATACTCGCTCCCCCACTCAGATAAGGCCATAACTCCCACACCGAAGCATCAAATGCAGTTCCCGCTAATTGGGTAGCGCGGTCATGGGGGGTAATTTCAAAACTGCGTTGATGCCAAAACACTAAATTCAGTAAACCCTGATGGGGAATCAACACACCTTTGGGTTGACCTGTAGAGCCTGAAGTATAAATCACATAAGCTAAGTTAGCCGCTTGCACACCAGTGATGGGATTTTCTGCGCTCAACTGACAAATCAAATTCCAGTCACTGTCTAGACAAATTACTTGGGCTTGATGGTCTGGTAATTTTTCCACTAATCGCTGTTGAGTCAACAACAAAGATACCTGGGAATCAGACAACATATAACCCAGACGCTCAGAGGGATAATGGGGGTCAAGGGGTACATAAGCACCACCAGCCTTGAGAATTGCCAACAATCCCACCACCATTTCTAAGGAACGTTCTACACAAATGCCAACCAGCATCTCTGGTTTGACACCCAGAGATTGCAGATAATGTGCTAGTTGATTAGCGCTGGTGTTGAGTTGCCCATAAGTAAGTTGGTGGTCTTCAAAGACTACTGCGACTGCATCAGGAGTTAGTTCTACTTGCTGTTCAAATAACTGATGAATGCATCTATCCTGGGGATAGTCTTTTTGGGTATTGTTCCATTCCCAGAGTAATTGATTTTGCTCAGATTTTGTCAGTAAAGGCAATTGACAAAGATGCTGCTCTGGTTTGGTGGCAATTCCTTCGAGCAAGGTTTGCAAATGCCCCAGCATTCTTGTAATTGTTGCACCTTCAAAGCGACTAGTATCGTAAATAATCTTTATGGATAATTGTGAACTAGCGAAAGCCGCTAAAGTCAAAGGATAATTAGTTTGTTCGCTATTGTGAATATCAGAAATTTGCAAGTTGCCATTGTGTTGTTGCACAGCAGCATCAACAGGATAGTTCTCAAACACAACTATGCTCTCAAACACAGGCATACCCTGTGGAATTTCACTCCAAGCTTGGATCTCCACTAATGGTGTATAAGAATACTGCTCACACTCCACCTGCTGTGCCTGTAATTGTTTGAGCCAAGGTAACAATTCCATATCTGCGGGGAGCGAGACTCGTACAGGCAAAGTATTGATAAACAGCCCGACAATCGACTCCACACCCATCAACGCTGGTGGACGACCAGAAACAGTCACACCAAATACTACATCTGTTTCCCCACTGTAACGGGAAAGTAGAATCGACCATGCTCCTTGCACAAGATTGTTGAGCGTTAATTGATGCTGTTTGGCGAAAGTTTGTAGCGTTGTTGTTATTGCCTCGGATAAATGAGTTTCTTGTTCACTGTAACGATATTGTTGTTCTCGGTTTAGAAGTCCCCGATCCACCATGAAGGGAGTTGGTGCAGAAAAACCTTGAAGTTTTTGCTGCCAATAAGTCTTCGCTGGTGCTAAATCTTGTTGCTGTAACCAGGCGATGTAATTTCTGTAGTTAGCAGTTGGCTCAAAACGTAAATTGTTCCCTTGAGAGATAGCTTGATAACAGTCAAAAACTTCCTTAAGAACCAAAGGTAAAGACCAGCCATCTAGTAATAAATGATGGTGACTCCAAACAAATTCATAGATATCTGCATCTAACTGAATCAGATGAAAGCGCATCAATGGTGCAAATGAAAGTGTAAACCCTTGCCGCTGTTGAGATTTGAGAAAGTTATTCAGTTTATTTTGCTGTTGAGTAAGAGACAATCCACGCCAATCTTTGATTTCTAAGGGTACCTTGACCTGGCGATACACTACTTGCAGGGGTTGGCGATCGCTTTCCCAAATAAACCCAGTCCGAAACACTGAATGTCTATCTATCACTTGCTGCCAAGCTTGCTCAAACGCAGATAATTCTAACTCACCCTGGATTTTACAACTTAACTGCTCAAAATACACTCCCGATTCGGGTGCATACAAACTATGAAACAGCATCCCCTGTTGCATTGGTGAGAGGGGATAAATATCTTCAATCTCCAGGGCTGGGATTTTGCTCAATTGGGCATCGAGTTGTGCTTGATTCAGCTTGGCTAGGGGGAAATCCGATGGCGTATAACCACCAGTATCAGGTGATAAACAATGTACTATCAATGCTTGCAAAATCTGGATAAACTCATTCGCTAGGTTTTCAATTGTGGCGTGTTGATGAATATTCCTGCTGTAAGTCCAATCTATTTGCAGCTGATCGTTGATAATGAAAGCATTAATGTCTAGAAGATGAGAGCGATCGCTCTCTAAACTTTGAACTAATCCAATAGACTCAGTAGTTAATTTAAAATCACCAGATGTTGTCAAAGTTTGGTCAAATTGTCCCAAATAGTTAAAGCTAACCTGCCCCGGAGTATCTATCTGCATTTTAGAGACGATTTCCTCATTTTTATGCAGATAACGCAGTATGCCATAATTAATTCCCTTATGAGGAATTGCTCTTAATTGTTCTTTGATTGATTTGAGAGCATTACCAAGATTTTCTGTATCTTCCAGTTCTAGTAATACAGGGAAAATAGTCGTAAACCAGCCCACAGTACGGGATAAATCCACATCTGCAAATATATCTTCTCGCCCATGTCCTTCTAGGTTGAATAGCACTGATTTACAGCCAGTCCATTTAGCTAAAGCTTGCACTAAGGCAGTTAGCAGCACATCGTTGATCTGTGTGTTGTAAGCTTTTGGTACTTCTTGTAACAAGGCATGAGTGTCTACATTATTTAGCAATACTGAAATTGCAGTCGCAGATGTAACAGTGTTTTTTCCTTGCTCGTAATCAATTGGTAGTGAAGAAACTGGTTTGTCGGTTTTGTTGAGCCAATAAGCTAATTCTGATTCTACGGTATTTAATTGAGCATAATCAGTTAGGCGTTGCGCCCAATATTTAAAAGATGTAGTTTTCGCAGGTAAGGAAATCGCTTCCCCAAGACTTAGCTGTTGATAACCTGTTTGCAAATCTTCTAACAAAATCCGCCAAGAAACACCATCTACAACTAAATGATGAATCACTAATAACAAGCGACTTGGTTGATGATCACCAAAGACAAACAACACCACTCGCATTAATGGCCCAGTAGATAAATTCAAACTAGCTTGGACTTGATTAGCTGCATTTTCCAAAGCACTGGCTTGCTCCAACAGAGGAATGGCAGATAAATCCACCACAGTCAAAGTCACATTCTCCTCAAAAGCCCCATTTTCCTGTTGCCAAGTGCTATCCTCAAAGACAAACCGCATCCGCAAAGCATCATGATGTACCAATAATTCCTGCAAGACGCGATTTAACAGTTCTGAACGGAAATCTGCTGGGACTTCAAGAACCACCGATTGGTTGTAATGGTGTGGTTGCGGCTGATTTTGATGGAAAAACCAATGTTGAATCGGTGTTAAAGGTGTTTTTCCTGTAACTAAACCTTGTTGAGCTTGAATTTTTTTGGTTGTACCTGCAACCATTGCTAACTCGGCAATTGTCGGATGCTCAAATAACTGTTTCGGACTCAGTTGCAATCCGGCTTGATTAGTGCGAGAAATGATTTGCAAACTGAGAATAGAATCACCACCGAGTTCAAAGAAGTTATCGTGAATCCCGACTTGTTCCACTCTCAACACATCTGCCCAAATCGATGCCAGTTGCTGTTCAATAGATGTAGTTGCTGCGACAAAACTCACTTCGAGTTCTGGGCGGGACTCTGGTGGTTTTAATGCTCGACGGTCGATTTTGCCGTTAGGTGTTAAGGGTAAGGCTTCTAAGAATACGAAAGCCGCAGGAATCATGTAATGTGGCAATTTGGAATTGAGGAATTGCCGCAACTGGTTAATTGTGGGTGCTGGTTCTGACTTAACTACAAGGTAGGCTACTAACCTTTTATCTCCCGGAACATCTTCTCTAGCAACAACTACTGACTGATATACAGATGGATGTTCGCTGAGGACAGTTTCTATTTCTCCCAACTCGATACGGAAACCGCGAATCTTGACTTGGTGGTCTATTCTGCCTAAGTATTCAATATTTCCACTGGGTAAATAACGGGCTAAGTCTCCTGTTTTATAAAGACGTGCGCCTTGTTGTGGACTGAAGGGATGAGGAATAAATTTTTCTTGTGTCAATTCTGAGCGGTGAAGATAACCTTGTGCTAAACCAGCACCTCCAATATGCAATTCACCAGGTACACCCACAGGCACTGGTTGCAGATTGTGATCAAGGATGTAAATTTGGGTATTAGCAATAGGGCGACCAATAGATGGTGCAACTTCTGCACCCTTTTCAATTAAAGCAAAGGTCGAGTAAGTTGTATCTTCTGAAGGGCCGTAAAGATTAAAAACATATTTAACTGTTTGTTGCTGGTAAATCTGCTGTACAAGTTGATTTTGTAACGCTTCTCCAGCTAGGTTAACTGTGTTTACCCCTGTAGGTAAGCCATTCATGCGAATCAACTCACTCATGGCAGAAGGAACTGTATTAATCAACGTCACTTGTTCTGCAGCAGGTAAGGTAGTTAAATTTAAGGCATTCTCAGCCAAAATCACTTTCCCACCACAGGATAGAGGTACAAATAACTCAAAAACAGATAGATCAAAACAAATTGAAGTAGAACCTAAAACACCAGCTAGCTGTTCTTTAGTAAAAACCTCTTTCGCCCAAGCAATTAAGGCTACAGGGCTGTGATGTTCTATAGCTACACCTTTGGGCTTACCTGTAGAGCCGGAGGTGTAGAGAACGTAAGCAAGGTTTGTCGGTTGAACTGAACTGCGAAAGTTTTCTGTGGGAAATTGAGCGTCGCCCAATCCAGGTATCTCATCCCGATTTTCATCCAAATAAACTACCTGCGCTTGATGTTTTGGTAGTTTCTCAACTAGTTGCTGTTGTGTCAACAATACAGATACTTGGGCATCTGACAAGATATAACTCAAACGCTCACTAGGATAATCTGGATCAAGCGCAACATAAGCCCCGCCAGCTTTGAGAATTCCTAATAGTCCTACCACCATTTCTAAGGAACGTTTAACACAAATGCCAACTAGTGAATCAGGTTTGATTCCTAACGTCCTGAGATAATATGCCAGTTGATTGGCGCGATGATTTAATTGTTGGTAAGTTATTTGCTGATTTTCAAATACTACTGCTACTGCATCAGGGGTGCGCTCTACCTGCAATTCAAATAATTCGTGAATACATTTATCTTGGGGATAATCTGTATCTGTGGCGTTCCATTCAAATAATAATTGGTCTTGCTCATCTTTAGTCAACAAGGATAATTGATGAATATATTGATTGGGGTTATTCACAAACCCTTCCAGCAAAGTCTGGAAATGTTTCAACATCCCGGTAATTGTTGCAGCATCAAAACGAGTTGTATTGTAGCTAATGCCTATAGACAATTGTGTACCAGGAATAGCTATCAAATTCAATGGATAATTTGTGCGCTCAATGCTCCACACATTAAATACATTCAAGCTGTTATTGTCTGGTGACAAAGAAGTATCTAGTGGATAATTCTCAAACACAACAATACTCTCAAACAAAGGTAGACCTCGTGGAACTTCACTCCAACTTTGAATTTCTACCAATGGAGTATAGGAATATTGCTCAGATTCTATCTGCTTTGTTTGTAAATTCTTCAGCCAAGGTAACAGTTTCTCTGTTGTGGGAATAATTACCCGGACAGGCAATGTATTAATAAACATTCCCACCATTGATTCTGCTCCCATCAGGTCTGGTGGACGACCGGAGACCGTAGCACCAAATACTACATCTGCTTCTCCACTGTAACGGGATAGCAACAATGCCCATGCACCTTGAATGAGATTGTTGATTGTGAGTTGATGTTGTCGCGCAAAAGATTGGAGGACATTTGTAGTTTCTTCAGTTAGCTGTATATGTTGTGTAGAATACTTTGACTGCTGTTGCCCTTGGTTTTTTAACGATTTATCCACAATCAGGGGGGTAGGTGCAGTAAAACCCTGCAGTTTTTGCTGCCAGAATTTCTGTGCTAGGGAAATATCTTGCTGTTGTAACCAACTAATATAATCTTCATAGGGACGAGGGATTTTTATATATAAATCATCACCTTGATTGAAGGCATCATAAAAAGCGAAAACTTCCTGAATAATAATAGATAAAGACCAGCCATCAATTAGCAAATGATGATGACTAAAAATAAATTTATATGTTTCCTCGGCTATGCGAATTAAAGTGCAGCGTAACAATGGAGCTTGATTAAGTTCAAATCCTTGATGGCGATCTGCTTGTAAAAAAGCTTCTAATCTATCTTGTATTTCAATGGCAGAAATGGATGTTTCTTGGTTTGTTACTGTGTGTTTAAACCAATCGTAATTCGCCCAAGGTAAATCTACAATCTGTCTAACTACTTGTAGAGGCTGTTTACGATTTTCCCAGACAAACAAGGTACGCAAAATAGGATGGCGTTCTACTACTTTTTGCCAAGCTTTTTGAAAGACAGTGAGATTTAGCGATCCATTTAATGAACAAACTAATTGTTGAAAATACATTGCTCCTGTTTCTGGTGCATAAAGAGTATGAAAAAGCATACCCTGTTGCATAGGAGAAAGAGGATAAATGGATTCAATGTTTTTGCTACTAGTTTTTTTGTCAACAACTGCCATTGCTATGATTACCTTTTATATTTACGGTTAATTAATATCTGCCAATAAATCATCCAGTTCTTCTTGATTTAAACCAGCTTTAGGAAAGTCTGAAGGTGTAAATCCACCAACATTTGGAGATAGACAGTGTTGAATTAAATTTCGCAAAGACTCCATAAACGACTCAGCTAAATGCTCAACTGTACTTCTGTGATGAACTTTCTCGCTGTACTCCCAATTGATTTGCATCTCACCATTCATTACTAATCCACTTATCTCTAATAGATAACTGCGATGTTGTTGGCTATCATATTCTGATCCCCCAGATTCTTGAGCAAATGTCCAAGTCTCAGTAGCAGATGATTCTCGATCAAACTGTCCTAGATAGTTGAAACTCACTTCAGCTGAAGATAAATTATTTAGTTGATCTGCATATTGACTGAGATAACGCAAAATTCCATAGCCAATACCCTGCATCGGTAAGCGACGCAGTTGCTCTTTGACTAATTTGAGTGCGTTACCAGGATGTTTCTCATTTCCTAGTTGTAAGTGAATAGGAAATACGCTAGTAAACCAGCCGACAGTACGCGACAAATCAACATCTTCTAATATTTCTTCTCGTCCATGTCCTTCCAGATCAACTAACAGAGAGTCAGAACCAGTCCACTTTTCAAAGGACTGAACTAAAGCGGTAAGTAGCACATCATTAATTTGAGTATTGTAAGCAGCAGGGGCTTCCTGTAATAATTTACGCGTTTCTTCTGCATTTAAAGACAATGATAAATAACCAGAAGAGGCTATGGTGTTGCTGATTTGACTTCGAGGATAATCTACTGGTAAGAGGGTAACATTTGCTACTGATGTTGTGAGCCAATAGTTGAGTTCACTAACCAGTGCTGTTGATTGTGCGTACTCACAGAGACGTTGGGCCCAATATTGAAACGATGTAGTTTTAGCAGGAAAAGCGATCGCCTCACCATTAAGTAGTTGCTGGTAACCTGTTTGCAAATCTGCCAACAAAATCCGCCAAGACACACCATCAACAACTAAATGATGAATCACGATCAACAAGCGACTGGGCTGATTGTCGCCGAAGACAAACAACACCACTCGCATCAACTCACCAGTAGACAAATTCAAGCTAGCTTGGACTTGATTAGCCGTATTTTCTAGAGCGATCGCTTGTTGTGTTGGTGAAATGTCAGATAAATCCACTACTGTCAAGGAGACATTTTCTGCAAAAGCAGAATTTTCTTGTAGCCAACTACCATCATTCCACACAAACCGCATCCGCAAAGCATCGTGGTGTAGCAGCAATTCCTGCACCACGCGGTTTAATAGTTCAACTTTCAACTCAGATGGTACTGTCAACACCACAGACTGGTTGTAATGGTGTGGTTGGGGTTGATTTTGATGGAAAAACCAATGTTGAATCGGTGTTAAGGGTACAGTTCCAGTGACTAAACCCTGTTGAGCTTGAATTTTTTTGGCTGTACCTGCAACCGTTGCTAACTCGGCAATTGTGGGATGCTCAAATAACTGTTTCGGACTCAGTTGCAATCCGGCTTGATTAGTACGAGAAATGATTTGCAGACTGAGAATGGAATCGCCACCGAGTTCAAAGAAGTTATCGTGAATCCCGACTTGTTCCACTCTCAACACATCTGCCCAAATCGATGCCAGTTGCTGTTCAATAGATGTAGTTGCAGCCACAAAACTCACTTCGAGTTGTGGGCGGGACTCTGGTGGTTTTAATGCCCGACGGTCGATTTTGCCGTTAGGTGTTAAGGGTAAGGCTTCTAAGAACACGAAAGCCGCAGGAATCATGTAATGTGGCAGTTTGGAATTGAGGAATTGCCGCAACTGGTCAATTGTGGGTGCTGGTTCTTGTTTGATGACAATATAAGCAACTAACCTTTTATCTCCCGGAACATCTTCTCTGACGATGACCGTAACTACCTGCACCTGAGGGTGTTGAGTCAATAATGCCTCTATCTCTCCCAACTCGATGCGGAAACCACGAATTTTGACTTGGTGATCACTACGCTCTAAGTATTCAATATTTCCATTACTTAAGTAACGGGCTAAATCTCCTGTTTTGTAAAGACGCGCGCCTTGTTGTGGACTGAAGGGATGAGGAATAAATTTTTCTTGTGTCAATTCGGGACGATTGAGATAACCTCTAGAAACACCAGCACCACCGATATATAACTCTCCAGAAACGCCAATGGGAACTGGTTGTAAATATTGGTCGAGGATGTAAAGTTGAGTGTTGGCAAAAGGTCGTCCAATAGGAACTAGCTTATTGCTAAACAAATTAACAGTCTCAGTTTCAAAATAAGAACTGTCAATAGTAGCTTCACTAACACCATAAGAATTAATCAACCGCGTTTGATTGCCGAGAAAACGCCGAAATTGCTGGTATTCCTGCATAGACCAACTATCAGAACCAACTATCAATAATTTCATCCCACTCAGGTTTTGCTGTGTTCTGTCTAAATATTGAATTAAGTTTCTCAGTACCGCAGGTACAAACTCAGCGCAGTCAATCCTTTGTGTTTGTATTAATTGATAGAGTTTTTCTGGGTCTAAAAGTAATTCTCTAGGGCAGATGACTAACTTACCACCGGAACATAATGCACGCACTACATCTCCAGAAAATACATCAAAAGAGAAACTCGCCATTTGTAAATGACTAGTACACAAACTTTGTAGTTGATAAGCATTTTCCCAAGCGAAATATGCGTTCACCAGACTTTGATGAGTCACCATTACACCTTTGGGTTGTCCTGTTGACCCTGATGTATAAATCACATATGCCAAATTGTTAGCACTGGTGAAATTAACTAAATTACTGTTGCCAGATTGAGCAATTAAGTGCCAATCACTATCTAGGCAAAGAATATGGGCTGTATGTTGCGGTAGTTTGGCAATTAATTGTTGTTGTGTCAATAGCAGAGAAACGTGAGAATCAGACAACATATAACCCAGACGATCTAGGGGATAATTGGGGTCAAGCGGCAAGTATGCACCACCTGCTTTGAGAATACCCAAGATTGCAACCACTATCTCTAAGGAACGTTCTAGACAAACACCTACTAGTAATTCTGTCTCTACACCTAAGTGACGTAAATATTGTGCTAGTTGATTAGCGCGTGCGTTCAATTGTCCATAGGTAAGTTGTTGAGTTTCAAAAACTACTGCAACTGCATCTGGAGTTAGTTGCGCCTGCAATTCCAACAACTCATGAATACATCTATCTTGGGGATAGTCTTTTTGGGTAGCGTTCCATTCCCAAAGTAATTGCTGTTGCTCATCTAAGGTGAGTAGGGGTAATTGTCCCAGGTGTTGTTGTTGATTTGTAACCATTTCTGCTAGTAACGTTTGCAAATGTCCTAGCATTCTGGTAATCATGACACTATCAAAACGACTTGTGTCGTAGTTAATACTTAAAAATAATTGCAAACCAGGAACAGCTGTTACGGTTAGGGGATAATCTGTGATTTCCATACCCGCTTGGAAATCACTGACTTGCAAGCTACCATTGTGCTGTTGTACAGCAGTATCCACAGGATAATTCTCAAACACCACAATGCTCTCAAACAAAGGCATACCTCGAGGGATTTCACTCCAAGTCTGAATATCTACCAGTGGTGTGTAAGAATACTGCTCATACTCTACTTGCTGTACCTGTAATTGTTTGAGCCAAGATAGCAATTCCATTTCTGGGGAAAGAGTAACTCGTGCTGGCAAGGTATTGATAAACAGTCCTACCATCGACTCTACACCCATCAATTCTGGCGGACGACCAGAAACCGTCACACCAAACACCACATCTGTTTCCCCACTGTACCGGGAAAGTAAGATAGACCATGCTCCCTGAACAAGATTATTCAGGGTTAATTGATGCTGTTTGGCAAAAGTCTGAAGTAAATTTGTTGTCGATTCTGACAGATAAATTTTTTGCTCTGCATAACCCAAATCCTGTGGTTGGTTGGCTAATAGTACATCCACTATCAACGGAGTTGGTGCAGTAAAACCTTGAAGTTTTTGCTGCCAAAAAACCTTGGCAACAGCTAAATCCTGCTGTTTTAACCAGGCGATGTATTGTCTGTAAGCTGGTATAGGTTCTAGGCGTAGATGTCTTCCTTGACAGATAGCTTCATATAACTCAAAGACTTCTTTAAATACTAAAGAAAGTGACCAACCATCTAGCAACAAGTGGTGATAACTTAAAATGAATTGATAAGTATTTATATCTAATTGAATGAGAATCAGGCGCATTAGTGGAGCAAATGAAAGTTGAAAACTTTGTTGCTGCTCAAATTCTCGGAAAATATTGAGTTTCTCTTGCTGTTCGCTAGCAGAGTAAGCACGCCAATCATCAATTTCCAGAGGTAGTGTGACTTGGCGATAGACTATTTGCAGGGGTTGGTCATCATTTTCCCAAATAAACCCAGTGCGAAAAATCGAGTGCCGAGAGATGGTTTGCTGCCAAGCTTGCTCAAAAGCTGATATTTCTAAGTTGCCCTTTAAAGTAAAACTTAACTGCTCAAAATATGCTCCTGACTCTGGTGTATACAAACTATGAAACAGCATTCCCTGTTGCATAGGTGAGAGTGGATAGATATCTTCCAGATTTTGATATTTAGTTTTACTAAATTGGTTATCTAATTGTGTTTGAGTCAGCTTGGCTAAGGGGAAATCTGATGGAGTATAACCAAAAGCATCAGGAGATAGACAATGAACTATGAGCGATCGCAATTTCTGGATAAACTCTTGTGCTAAGTCATCTATTGTGGCGTGTTGATGGATATCGCTGCTGTATGTCCAGTCGATTTGCAGTTGACCATTGACAATCATGCCATTAATATCTAGCAAATGACTGCGACAATTATTTAAACTTTGAGCGGCACCAGCAGATTCAGTAGTCAGTTGAAAATCAGCACTAGTACCAAAAGTTTGGTCAAATTGCCCCAGATAGTTAAAACTAATCTGTGCAGTTGGGTAGCTTTGGAATTTCTGGCTGATTTGTTCATCTAAGCACAGATAACGCAGTAAACCATAGCCAATCCCCTTATGAGGAATCTGCCGTAACTGCTCTTTCACTGACTTTAAAATCTGAGCTAGATTTTCAGTGCTTTCCAGTTCTAGTAACACAGGAAAAATAGTTGTGAACCAGCCCACAGTACGGGATAAATCGACATCAGCAAACAAATCTTCCCGCCCATGACCTTCCAAATCAAGCAGTAGCAAATTAGAGCCAGTCCATTTACCAATAACCTGCACTAAGGCAGTTAGTAAAACATCATTAATTTGAGTATTATAAGCTTTTGGTACTTCCTGTAATAGTAATTGAGTATCTGTTCCAGTCAAGGAAACTGATACTGTTGTCGCAACTGCAACAGTGTTCACACCATGCTCATAGTCTAAGGGTATTGGCGGAATTTGCTTGGCTGCTACATTCAGCCAATAAGTTGATTCTGCTAAGAGAGCGTCTGATTGTGCATACTCACTCAACCTTTGTGCCCAATATTGAAACGATGTAGTTTTAGGCGGTAATTGAATTGTCTCACCAAGACTAAGTTGCTGATAAACATTCAACAAATCTTCTAATAAAATCCGCCACGAAACACCATCTACCACAAAATGATGCGCGATCGCCAATAACTTGCTAGGCTCTTTAGTACCAAATTTAAACAGTGCAGCTCGCAGCATTGGCCCAGTGGACAAATTGAGGCTGGCTTGAAGTTCATTGCCAATATTTTCTAAGGTTGCTCGTTGCTCCTGTGATGATATGGTTGACAAATCAATCACACTCAATGAGATTGTTTCCTCAACACCAGTGTTAACCTGCAACCAAGCACCATCATCTCGCGTAAACCGCAAGCGTAGAGCATCATGGTGTAGAAGTAATTGTTTGAAAACACTCTCTAAAATTTCTAATTTCAGATCTGATGGTACTGACAGCAACACCGATTGATTGTAATGATGCAAATCAGGCAGATTTTGCTCAAAAGCCCAATGTTGAATCGGTGTCAGAGGTACAAGCCCTGTAACTAAATTCTGCTCTGCCTGAATTTTCTTTGTTGTGTCTACTACTGTCATCAATTCAACAATTGTTGGATGCTCAAACAATTGTTTAGGACTTAGCTGCAATCCTGCTTGGTTGGCTCGGGCAATAATTTGCAAACTGAGGATCGAATCACCGCCTAGCTCAAAAAAGTTATCATAAATGCCCACTCGGTTGACTTTCAAAACATCCGCCCAGATGTTCGCTAGTATCTCTTCGTTGGGTGTACGGGGAGCCATAAAACTAACTTCCAATTCTTGACGGAAATCAGGTATGGGTAAGGCACGGCGGTCTACTTTGCCATTAGAGGTCAGTGGTAAGGCTTCTAAGAATATAAAAGCCGCAGGTATCATGTACTCAGGTAGTGTTTCTCTAAGGCACTGTCTGAGATAACTAACTGTTAATACATGATCTTGTTGAAGTACAACATAAGCAACTAAGCGTTTATCACCAGGAACATCCTCTCGCACCAGCACAGTTACCTGTTGGATTGATGGGTGTTGACTCAGTGCATTCTCCACCTCACCTAACTCAATGCGGAAACCCCGAATTTTCACTTGGTTATCGATGCGTCCTAAGTACTCAATGTTACCATCAGCTAAATAGCGCACCAAGTCCCCAGTTTTATATAATCTCTGACCATCTGTCGCCGCAAACGGATGGGGGATAAATTTTTCCTGTGTCAACTCACTTCGGTGGAGATAACCCCGTGCCAAACTATCACCACCAATATGCAATTCCCCAGGAACACCAATCGGTAGGAGCTGTAAATTCCCGTCAAGAATATAAACTTGAGTATTGTCGATTGGACGACCAATCCCAGGTAAAGTATGTTGTTGTTCATCCGCTAGTACTAACCCAGAAGTCGTCACCACCGTATTTTCTGTTGGGCCGTAATTATTTACCAATGGGAATGGAATGGAAGCTGATGGATAATGATGCAGTCGATCGCCACCAGTCAGAAGTATTCGCAAAGCACAATCGTCACTCCACTCTACAGATAACAAAGCTTCTGCTAAGGGTGTGGGTAAAAAAGCGATCGTCACTTGCTGACGAATCAACCAATCCCGCAAACCCTCAAGTGAACTCAAAATCTCCTGTGGAACTAAATAAATACTCGCTCCCCCACTCAGATAAGGCCATAACTCCCACACCGAAGCATCAAATGCAGTTCCCGCTAATTGGGTAGCGCGGTCATGGGGGGTAATTTCAAAACTGCGTTGATGCCAAAACACTAAATTCAGTAAACCCTGATGGGGAATCAACACACCTTTGGGTTGACCTGTAGAGCCTGAAGTATAAATCACATAAGCTAAGTTAGCCGCTTGCACACCAGTGATGGGATTTTCTGCGCTCAACTGACAAATCAAATTCCAGTCACTGTCTAGACAAATTACTTGGGCTTGATGGTCTGGTAATTTTTCCACTAATCGCTGTTGAGTCAACAACAAAGATACCTGGGAATCAGACAACATATAACCCAGACGCTCAGAGGGATAATGGGGGTCAAGGGGTACATAAGCACCACCAGCCTTGAGAATTGCCAACAATCCCACCACCATTTCTAAGGAACGTTCTACATAAATGCCAACCAGTACATCTGGTTTGACACCCAGAGATTGCAGATAATGTGCTAGTTGATTAGCACGGGTGTTGAGTTGCCCATAAGTAAGTTGGTGGTCTTGAAAGACTACTGCGACTGCATCGGGAGTTAGTTCTACTTGCTGTTCAAATAACTGATGAATGCATCTATCCTGGGGATAGTCTTTTTGGGTATTGTTCCATTCCCAGAGTAATTGATTTTGCTCAGATTTTGTCAGTAAAGGCAATTGGCAAAGATGTTGCTCTGGTTTGGTGGCAATTCCTTCGAGCAAGGTTTGCAAATGCCCCAGCATCCTTGTAATTGTTGCACTTTCAAAGCGACTAGTATCGTAACTAATGTTCAGCGATAACTGAGAACCGGGTACTACTGATACTGTTAGAGGATAATTAGTTTGTTCGCTGCCACGAATATCAGAAATTTGCAAGTTGCCATTGTGTTGTTGCACAGCAGCATCAACAGGATAGTTCTCAAACACAACTATGCTCTCAAACAGAGGCATACCCCGGGGAATTTCACTCCAACCCTGAATTTCTACCAGTGGAGTGTAGGAATATTGTTCGCATTCTAAATGCTGTGCTTGTAATTCCTTGAGCCAAGGTAACAGTTCTCCTTTACTGGGAACAAGTACCCGTACTGGTAAAGTATTGATGAACAGTCCTACTATCGATTCCACCCCAATCAGTTCTGGTGGACGACCGGAAACAGTAGCACCAAAAACTACATCCTCTTCCCCACTGTAACGGGAAAGCAACAGTGCCCATGCTCCTTGCACTAGGTTGTTGAGCGTTAATTGATGCTGTCTGGCGAAAGCTTGCAAAATGGCTGTTAGTGACTGTGGTAAATAGATTTGTTGTCTGCTGTAGTTAGATTCTTGCTGCCGGTCTGTTAATGGTTTATCTACGGTGAGCAAAGTCGGAGCAGAAAAACCTTGGAGTTTTTGCTGCCAGAAAACTTTTGCTTGTGCTAAATCCTGCTGCTGTAACCAAGCGATGTAGTTTCTGTAAACTGAACTGGGTTCGTGTCTGAAATTTCTCCCTTGACAGATAGCTTCATAACAGTCAAAAACCTCTTTAAGAACCAAAGAGAGTGACCAGCCATCGAGTAATAAATGATGGTGACTCCAAATGAATTGATAGACATTTGCATCCAATTGGATGAGACTGAGGCGCATCAAAGGAGCAAGTGAGAGTTCAAATCCTCGCCGCGCTTCAGATTCTAAGAAAATATTTAACTTATCTTGCTGTTCAATTACCGACAATCCCTGCCAATCATCAATGACCAAAGGTAGCTTCACCTGACGATACACTACTTGCAAAGGCTGATGATGATTTTCCCAAATAAACCCAGTCCGAAAAACTGAATATTTGGCAATTACTTGCTGCCAAGCTTGCTCAAAGTTTTCAACCTCCAGCTTGCCCTGGAATGTACAACTCAACCGCTCAAAATAGACTCCCGACTCTGGTGCATACAAACTATGAAACAGCATCCCCTGTTGCATCGGTGAAAGAGGATAAATATCTTCGAGATTTTCATATTTGATTTTGCCCAGTTCCGTATCTAGTTGTGCTTGAGTCAGCTTGGCTAAGGGGAAATCACTAGGAGTATAACCGCCAACTTCAGGAGATAAACAATGAGCTATCAATGCTTGCAATGCCTGGATAAACTCATTCGCCAGGATTTCAATTGTCGATTGTTGATGGATATTACTGCTGTAAGTCCAATCTATTTGCATTTGACCATTAACAATAATGGCGTTAATGTCTAACAAATGACTGCGAAAATTATTTAAACTTTGAACTGCGCCAGCTGACTCAGTAGTTAGTTGAAAATCAGCAGTTGTACTTAAAGCTTGATCAAATTGCCCTAGATAGTTAAAGCTAATCTGCGCTGGAGTAAATGCCTGCAATTGCTGTCTAATTTCTGCATCTTGGTGCAAATAACGCAGTACACCATAACCAATCCCTTTGTGGGGAATCTGCCGCAACTGTTCTTTGATTGACTTTAAAATATTTCCTAAATTATCAGTTGCTCCTAGTTCTAGCAACACAGGGAAAATTGTTGTAAACCAGCCGACAGTGCGGGATAAATCCACATCCTTAAAAATATCTTCCCGTCCATGCCCTTCCAGATTCAACAGTACTAATTGAGAGCCAATCCATTTACCTAAAACCTGTGCCAAAGCAGTCAGTAATACATCATTAATCTGAGTATTGTAAGCTCTTGGGACTTCTTGTAAGAGCGCTTGGGTTTGTGTGGTATTCAATGACACAGATACCACCCGCGCAGATGTGACAATATTCGACCCATCTATATAATCTACTGGTATCGGTAGCACTGGCTTTCGGGATTGGTTGAGCCAATAAGTCAGTTCATCTTTGAGTATGTCTGATTGTGCATACTCACTCAACCTTTGCGCCCAATATTGAAATGATGTCGTTTTTGGTGGTAATTGTATTCTCTCACCACGACAAATCTGCTCATAACCTGCTTGCAAATCATCTAATAATATTCGCCAGGAGACACCATCTACGGCTAGGTGATGTATTGTCAATAATAATCGGTTAGTTTGTCTGCCCAATTCAAATAGTGCCGCTGCCATGATGGGGCCAGTAGATAGGTTAAGACTGGCTTGGAGTTGATTGCCAGCGTCTTCTAAAGCTTTCAACTGCTCTGTTTGTGACATTGTGGATAAATCAACCACATTCAACGGCACTGTTTCTTCAAAATCGGCGTTTACTTGCTGCCAACTTCCACCAGATTTTGTAAACTGCAAACGTAGGGCATCGTGGTGTAATAATAATTGCTGTAAGACCCGCTTCAATAGTTCTGGCTTTAAGTATGATGGTACTGATAGTAGAACCGATTGATTGTAATGGTGGGGTTCTAATTGATTTTGCTCAAAAAACCAATGTTGAATCGGTGTGAGCGCGACAAGTCCTGTGACTAAACCCTGTTGTGCCTGAATTTGTGTAATTGTACCTGCCACTGCTGCTAATTGAGCGATCGCCTGATGCTCAAACAACTGCTTGGGACTTAAATAAACTCCAGCAAGATTTGCTCTGGCAATAATTTGTAGACTGAGAATAGAATCGCCACCAAGTTCAAAGAAGTTATCATATATACCTACCTGTTCTACACCCAGTACCTCTGTCCAAATTTGAGTCAGTATTCCTTCAATGGCTGTACGGGGAGCCACATAGCTTTTTTCTGATTCCCACACCGGTTCTGGTGCAGGTAAAGCACGACGGTCTATTTTGCCGTTCGATGTCAATGGTAAAGTGTCCAAGAACACAAAAGCCGCAGGGATCATATACTGAGGCAGTTTTGAAGAGAGGAATTGCCTCAGGTCATTGATACTGAGTGTTTGTTGTTGATTAATGACCAAGTAGGCAACTAAGCGTTTATCACCATTGTTCTCTACTCTGGCTATAACCACAGTTGCCTGAATTAAGGGGTGTTGACTAATTGCAGCTTCAATTTCCCCCAATTCGATGCGGAAACCCCTTACCTTAACTTGGTTGTCGATACGTCCCAGATATTCCAGTTCACCATTGCCCAGATATCTGGCTAAATCTCCAGTTTTGTATAATCGTGCATTAGGATCGTCACTAAAGGGATGAGTCACAAATACATTAGATGTCAACTCTTCTCGATTGAAATAACCACGAGCTAAACCTGCACCTCCTACATACATTTCCCCCGTCACGCCCATTGGCAGTAATTGTCTATTTTTATCTAGGACATATACTTGTAAATCTGGGATAGGACAACCAATCACACTTCCAGCATTGCTGGTCAAATCTGCGTTAGTGATGGGACGATAAGTCACGTGGACGGTGGTTTCTGTAATCCCATACATATTCACCAACTTTGGCATTTTGTCCCCGTGACGCTCAAACCAGGGTTTTAAGCTTTGCAGTTCTAATGCTTCGCCACCAAAAATCACCCATCGTAATGCTAAGTTGGCTGATGTTTTGGCGATCGCTTCCGCTTGAATTAACTGGCGGAAGGCAGAAGGAGTTTGATTAAGGACTGTGACTTGTTGTGTGCTAAGTAATTGATAAAAGTCTTGAGGAGAACGACTTACCCAGTAAGGTACAATTACTAACCGCCCACCTTTGATTAATGCTCCCCAAATTTCCCAAACTGAGAAGTCAAAGGCGTATGAGTGGAACATTGTCCACACATCTTGTTGATGAAAATGAAACCAATCTTCTGTGGCGGTAAATAGTCGTACAACATTGGCGTGATTAATTAATACTCCTTTAGGTTTACCGGTAGAACCGGAAGTATAAATTATATAAGCTAGGTTTGCAGAGGTGGTGAAAATAGGGGGGTTATGTGGATGATGTTGGGCTATAGTTTCCCAATCACTATCAATACATATAACTTTAGTTTGATTTTTGGGAAGAGTTGATAGTAGTTGCTGTTGAGTTAATAATATTTTGATTTGGGAATCTGAAAGGGTAAAGCTCAGGCGTTCTTGGGGATAATTCGGGTCAAGGGGTACGTAAGCTCCTCCGGCTTTCAAAATTCCTAAGATACCAACGATCATCTCTAAAGAACGTTCTACACAAATACCTACCAGTGTATCTGCGCTTACGCCCAAACTGCGGAGATAATGTGCTAGTTGATTAGCTTTAATATTCAACTGCTCATAGGTTAGTTGCTGATTTTCAAATATGACTGCTATTGCTTCTGGGGTCTGCTCTACTTGCAATTCAAATAACTCATGGATGCATTGATTGGGGAATTGTTTAGTTGGCGTTTTGTGAGGTTCTTCAAGTAGTTGCCAAAGCTCAGTTTTTGTCAGTAGAGGTAATTTCCAAAGCCTTTGATGTGGCTGATTGATCATACCTATGAGCAAGGTCTGTAAATGTCCTAACATCCGGTTTATGGTAGCAGCTTCAAAGCGGCTACTGTCATAAGTGATATTGATGGACAATTCCGAACCGGGAACAGCTAATAGTGTTAGAGGATAATTTGTTTGTTCTATGCAGCGAATATGAGAAATATTTAAGTTGTTATCCTGTTCTTGGATAGAAGCTTCAACTGGATAATTTTCAAACACTACAATGCTTTCAAACAGAGACATTCCCTTGGGAATTTCACTCCAACTTTGAATTTCTACTAATGGGCTATATGAGTATTGCTCAGACTCTACTTGTTGCGCTTGTAATTCTTTGAGCCAAGATAATACTTCTATATCTTCTGGGATAGTTATTCTCACTGGCAAGGTGTTGATAAATAATCCCACCATTGATTCTACTCCTAGCAACTCTGGTGGGCGACCGGAGACTGTTGCTCCAAAGACGATATCTGTTTCCCCACTGTATCTTGAGAGTAGTAGTGCCCATGCTCCTTGAATGAGGTTGTTAAGTGTAAGTTTGTTTTGTTTGGCGAATGTTTGGATTTGTCCTATCTCAGCGATCTTAATTTGCTGGGTGTTGTAGTTTGAATGTTGTTGGCGCTTTGTTAAAGGTATTTCAACTGTTAAGGATGTTGGGACTGTAAACCCTTTTAGTGTTTCTTGCCAATATAATTCCGCCTGGGAATTGTCTTGCTTTTTCAGCCAACTAATGTAGTCTCCGTAAGGACGAGATGCTTTTAAATGTAAATTCTCGCCCTTGTTGAAAGTATCGTAAAAAGCAAATACTTCTTGAACAATTGTGGTTAAAGACCAACCATCTATCAATAAATGGTGATGGCTCCAAATAAATTTATATGTATTATCTGCGACTTTGATCAAGGTACAACGCATGAGAGGAACTTGTTTAAGTTCAAAACCTCGATCTCGATCGGCTTGTAAGAAAGCTTCGAGTGCATCTTGCTGTTCGCTAGGAGAAAGCGATCGCCAATCATGATGCGCCCAAGGAATATTTACTAACTTACAAACTACTTGGAAAGATTGCTTAGGGTTTTCCCATACAAAAGCAGTACGCAAAGCAGGATGACGTTCTACCACTCGTTGCCAAGCTTGCTCAAATGCTGCAATATTGAGATTTCCTTGCAGAGTGCAGCTCAACTGTTGGAAATAGACCCCCGTTTCTGGAGCATAAAGAGTATGGAATAGCATACCCTGTTGCATTGGGGAAAGAGGGTATATGGATTCAATATTCTTGCCTTTGCTTTTTTTCTCAACGGTTGCCATTGCTATTCCTATCCTTTATTCGTCTATTTCCATCATCTGTTCATCAAGCTCAAACCAAATCTTGTGCGCTTACAAGACAAACATATGTTCAAGATCGTCAATTTCTTGTTGATTCAAGTTCACTTCGGGAAAATCTGAAGATGTATAGCCTCCTGCATCTGTTGACAGACAATGCTGTATGAGAGTTTGCAAAGCATCTATAAACCAATCAGCCAAGCGCTCAATCGTATTTTGTTGATGAATCTTCTGGCTATAAATCCAATTGATTTGCAGCTTTTGATTCATGACTGAGGCATTAATATCCAATAAATAGCTGCGATTTTCGCTAGAGTTATGTTCTGCCCCTCCTGATGCGATCGCAATTTGCCAACTATCTGCTGCGGAAAATTCTCGATCGAGTTGTCCTAAATAATTGAAACTCACTTGTGCTGATGCTAAAGCTTGAAGTTGCTCTGTATTTTGGCTCAAATATCGCCAGATACCATAACCAATACCATGATTTGGTATGAGGCGGAGTTGCTCTTTCACCGACTTCAACATATTTCCTGGATTATTTGTCTGTTCCAGTTGCAAGCGGACAGGGAACAAACTTGTAAACCAACCTACAGTACGCGACAAGTCTAAATTATCAAATAATTCTTCTCGTCCATGTCCTTCAATATCAACTAACACAGAATTAAAACCAGTCCACTTTTCAAAGGACTGAACTAAAGCGGTTAGCAGTACATCATTAATTTGGGTGTTGTAAGCAGTAGGTACTTCTTGTAGTAGAGCACTAGTCTCTTCTAAGCTCAAAGACCTTGATATCTGAGCAGTTGCAGCTACATTATTGGCATCTTGTTCTAGAGGATAATCTATGGGCAAAGGAGTGAAATTAGAACCAGACTCCAACCAATAGTTTAACTCGGAAGTCACCGCAAGCGATCGCCCATATTCAGCTAACTGATGTGCCCAATCTTTAAAAGAAGATGTTTTTGGTGGTAGCTGAATCACCTCACCCTGACTTAACTGTTGATAAGCATTAAACAAATCCTCTAACAAAATCCGCCAGGAAACACCATCTATTACTAAGTGATGTAAAATCACCAGCAAGCGATGAGGTTGGTTGTGAGCTAATTTAAATAGTGCTACTCGCATGAGTGGCCCGGTAGATAGATTCAAACTCGCTTGAAGTTCGTTACTCGCATTTTCTAAAGCTGCTGGTTGCTCCAAGGTAGGAATTGTTGATAAATCAACCACAGTAAAAGGTATTGTCTCCTCTAGTTCAGCGTTAACTTGCTGCCAGTTTGTGCCATCCAGTTTAAACCGCAAGCGCAAAGCATCATGATGTTTGAATAATTGTTCCAACACTTGTGCCAACAGTTCTGGCTGGACATCAGCCGGAACAGATAACATAATCGACTGGTTAAAGTGGTGTGGTGCTGAGAGATTTTGTTCAAAGAACCAATGCTGAATAGGTGTTAACGGTAATGCTCCAGTTACTAAACCTTGTTCCGCCTGAATTTTCTTCGTTGTACCTACCACAGTTACTAACTCAGCAATAGTTTGATGTGCAAACAATTGTTTAGGACTCAGTTGCAATCCTGCTTGTCTAGCTCTAGCAATAATTTGCAGACTGAGGATGGAATCACCACCAAGGTCAAAGAAGTTATCGTGAATACCAACTTTTTCCACTCTCAAAACATCTGCCCAAATTTTAGCTAGTGTCTGTTCATTCGATGTAGTAGGGGCAACAAAATTAACATCTGATAAACGGCTGAAATCAGGTGCTGGTAGAACGCGGCGGTCTACTTTCCCATTGGGAGTCAGAGGTAGAGTATCCAAGAACACAAAAGCCGTAGGCACCATATAATCAGGTAACTTTTGTTTGAGGAATTGCCGCAGTTCGTTCACAGTAGCAGCTGATTCTGGCTGGAGTACAACATAAGCAACTAAGCGTTGCTCCCCAGGAACATCTTCACGCACGATCGCTGTTACCTGCAAAACTGTGGGATGCTGGCTGATGACATTCTCCACCTCACCCAACTCAATCCGGAAACCCCGTAGCTTCACCTGATGGTCAATGCGTCCCAAATACTCGATATTGCCATCTGGTAAATAACGTGCCAAGTCTCCAGTTTTGTAAAGACGCGCCCCCACTTGTTGGCTAAAAGGATTGGCGATAAATTTTTCATTAGTTAACTGTGGACGATTGAGGTAACCTTGGGCTAAACCAGCACCTCCAATGTGCAACTCCCCGGGAACACCCACAGGCACAGGCTGCAAGTAACTATCTAAGATATAAACTTGGGTGTTAGGTATCGGACGACCAATGGGTGGTTTGCGATCGCTGGCATTGCATTGTGCAACAGTAGCACAAACACTACCTTCTGTAGGGCCATAAGCATTAAAGAAACTGCGCCCAACTGACCATTTCTCAATGAGGTCAGGAGCGCAAGCTTCACCAGCCACAATCATCTTTTGGAGGGTGGGAAGTTCTGCTGCTGGTAGCACGGCTAAGGCTGATGGCGGGAGGGTAATGTGGGTGATGCCATATTCCTGTAATAACTCAATCAATCCCGCAGTTGGTAATAAGGCATCTTTGGTTCCTAAATACAGTGTGCCACCACAACCCCATGCCATAACTATTTCCCAAATCGATGCGTCAAAGCTTAAGGAAGCAAATTGCAAAATCCGACTACTAGAGTTTAAATCAAACAAATCTATTTGGGCTTGGGCTAAGTTGCATAACCCGGAATGTTTCACCATCACACCTTTGGGTTTACCTGTAGAGCCAGAGGTGTAAATTACATTTGCCAAACTAGCCGCAGTGACTTGATTGTGGAGATTTTCAGAGGAATGTTGGGCTATTTGTTGCCATGCTCGATCGATACAGACTACTTGTACACCATGCTCAGGTAGTTTAAAGAGCGATCGCTGTTGTGTGACTAACAATGACACCCCAGAATCCGACAACATTTGAGAAATTCTTTGTGGGGGATAATCGGGGTCAAGAGGTACGTAAGCCCCGCCTGCTTTGAGAATCCCTAACAATCCCACTAGCATCTCTAATGAACGCTCGACACACAGACCAACTAAGACATCTACTCCCACTCCTAAAGTTGTTAAGTAATGAGCGAACTGGTTAGCCTGGACGTTGAGTTGTTGATAGGTAAGTTGATGATTTTCAAATACTAACGCCACTGCATCGGGGGTGCGTTCCACTTGCATTTCAAATAACTGATGAATACATCTATCTTGGGCATAGAGTTTGTGGGTCGCGTTCCATTGTTCTAGCAGCTGATATTGTTCTGTGGCTGTCAATAGCGGTAATTCACTAATGCGCTGTTCTGGTTGAGCGACAATTCCTGCTAACAGTGTTTGCAAATGACCAGTCATTCTTTCAATGGTGCTGGCTGCAAACAGGTCAGTATTATATTCCCATATACCTAGTAATCCAGTAGCAGTGTTCTCTAAGATTAAAATCAAATCAAACTTTGCAGTTTTGTTGTCTGGTATGAATGAACTCAACGTTAAACCCGGAAGCTCTATCTCTGGCATCGGAGCATTCTGGAGTACAAATGCTACCTGAAATAAAGGTGTATGACTTAAGTTGCGTTCTGGTTGTAATGCTTCTACTAAAAGTTCAAATGGCAAGTCTTGATGGGCGTATGCTCCTAGAGATACTTCCTTAACTCGTTCTAGTAATTCTCGGAAAGTAGGATTACCTGAGATATCCGTACGGAAAACTAAAGTGTTAACAAAAAAACCAATTAAACCTTCAACTTCACTATGATTGCGGTTGGCAATTGGAGAACCAACTAAAATATCTGCCTGTCCAGTGTAGCGGTAAAGTAAGGTATTAAATGCTGCCAACAGTGTCATAAATGGGGTAACACTTTCTTGCCGACTCAGTAAATTGATGGCTGCTGTTAATTCCCCAGAAAGCGAGAAGGAATGATGCGCCCCTTGGAAAGTTTGTACTGCTGGTCTAGGTTGGTCAGTTGGTAGTTCTAATAAAGCTGGTGCCCCCGCAAGTTGTTTTTGCCAATAGGCAAGTTGAACATCTTTCACATCACCTTGTAGCCATTGTCGTTGCCAGACTGCAAAGTCAACGTACTGAATAGCTAGTTCTGGTAGTGGTATGGGCTGACCTTGACAAAATGCGCCATAGATTGCTGCTGTCTCTTGGAGAAAAACACCCATTGACCAGCCGTCAGAGATAATGTGGTGCATACAGAACAACAATATATGTTCTGTTGGCGAAAGCATCAATAACTTAGCTCGGATTAAGAGTTGATTTGCTAGGTCAAAAGGCTGCTGTGCTTGTGCTATTACCAATCGTTGAATTTCAATTTCTTGTTCATTTACTGGCAAATGCTGTAAATCCATAACTGGCATTGAAAACACAGCACTAGGATGAATAATTTGCACCGCTTGCCCATCTGCTTGAGTGACAAAGTTAGTACGTAAAACTTCGTGGCGATGGATAATTTCATTCAGGCTTTTTTCTAAGGCTGGTACATTCAGATCGCCTTGGAGATGTGCAGATCCAGCTAGATTGTAAAAGCTACTATTTGACTCAAATTGATCCAGAAACCATAAACGTTGTTGAGCAAAAGAGAGTGGTAGATGCTCATCTCTGGCTACTGATTGTAGAGGTGGTGCATTTAAATGAGGTAGGTTTTGCTGTACAGCAATGTGTTCAGCAAAATCAGCAACGGTTGTAGCTTCAAAGATAGTACGCAAGGGTAACTCTACTTTCAAGGTAGCTCGAACCCTAGAGATTAACTGAGTCGCAATTAAGGAGTGACCACCAAGTTCAAAGAAATTATCATGAATACCTAGTTGTTTAATTCCCAAAACCTCTGCCCAGATTTGCACCAACATTTCTTCAACGGGATTACGTGGTGCAGTCAAATTAGCTTCTAGTAAACTACGTGAAATTTCAGGAGGTGGTAGTTCTCGATAGTTAATTTTGCCATTGGGGGTGAGTGGTATGGCCTCTACAAGCATGAATGCTGTAGGTACCATGTATTCAGGTAGTTTTTCTTTCAGAAAGCGGCGCAGATCGCTAATTACAGGTGCTGCATCTAGATGAGCAACAATATAAGCTACTAAACGGCGTTGTCCGGGAATATCTTCCCGTGCGATCGCCACTGCCTGTGACACAGTAGGATGTTGTCTGAGGACAGATTCTATCTCTGCCAACTCGATGCGGAAGCCACGGATTTTGACTTGATTATCAATTCGTCCCAGAAATTCAATATTGCCATCTGGTAAAAACCTGGCTAAATCGCCAGTTTTATATAATCTTGCATTGTCAAAGGGATTAGCAATAAATCTTTCTAATGTCCACACTGGACGGTTGAGATAACCATCAGCTAAACCAGCACCACCAATGTGCAATTCCCCAGATACACCAATCGGTACAGGTTGAAGATAGGAGTCTAAAATGTAGATTTGAACGTTGGCAAATGGTCTACCAATTGGTACTAAAGCTTCACCTGCTAGGTTAATATTGCTGGTTTCAAAATAGCAACTATCAATGGTGGCTTCACTCACACCATAAGAATTAATCAATCTTGTTTCTAAACCACAAAAGCGCTGCCATTCTTCATACTCTTTGACATACCAGCTATCTGAACCAACAATTAGTACCCGCATAAAATCAAGATTTTGCCCCGTTTTCTCTAGATATGCTGTTAAGTTTCTCATCACAGCCGGGACAAATTCGGCACAATCAACTTTTTGTTCTCGCATCAGCTTGTAGAGAAGTTCTGGAGCTAGTAGCCATTCTCTAGGACAAACAACTAACTTAGCTCCAGAACATAATGCACGCACTAAATCCCCAGTAAAGACATCAAAAGAGAAACTTGCCATTTGTAAATGACTAGTGGTTTTAGTCCTTAGTTCATAAGCTTCTTCCCAACCGAAATAAGCATTGACCAAACTGCGATGTGGAACCATTACCCCTTTTGGTTTGCCTGTAGAACCTGATGTATAAATCACATAAGCTAAATTTTCTGCTTGTACCTCACTGATGAAATTTTGTTGGCTCTTAGTAGCAATTACATCCCAATCTGCATCCAAATAAACTACTTGCAGGTTATGTTCTGGGATTTGAGTAACTAACTTTTTAGTAGTTAGTAAGATTGATATTTGAGAATCGCGGAACATATAATCTAAACGTTCTTGGGGATAATCAGGGTCAAGAGGTACATAAGCGCCTCCAGCTTTAAGAATCCCCAAAATACTCACGAATATATCTAGAGAACGTTCTATACAAATGCCAATTAGAGTATTTTGTTTTACTCCTAATTCATGCAAGTATTGTGCTAATTGATTGGCACGGTTATTTAATTCTTGATAAGTAAGTTGTTGATTACCAAATACCACCGCGATCGCATTGGGTGTGCGTTCTACTTGCAGGGCAAATAGTTGATGAATACATGTTTGAGAATATTCTTTTTGAGTCTTATTCCATTCAAAAAGTAATTGTTGGTGTTCCCTGGTTGAGAGTAAGGGTAATTCCCCAATTCGTTGTTCGGGGTTAGCTACCATCCCCTGCAACAAATTGCGATAATGCTCTGCCATTCTAGTAATGGTGGTAGAGTCAAACAGGTCGGTGTTGTATTCCCATTCACCCACCAATCCTTGAGCAGTATTCTCTAAAGTTAATGTTAAATCTAACTTAGAGGTATAGTTCTCAATCGTCATGCGGCTCCAAGTTAAACCAGGTAGCTGCATTTTTGAGATGGGGATAGCACTATCGAGAATGAACATTACCTGAAACAGTGGTGTGTAGCTTAAGTCCCTGACTGGTTGTAATGCTTCAATTAACTCTTCTACAGGTACATCTTGATGAGCATAAGCTCCTAAAGCGGTTGTACGGACTTGCTGAAGAAATTCTCGTAAACTGGGATTACCTGACATATCTGCACGTAGCAGCAGGATGTTGAGAAAGTAGCCAATTAATCCTTGAATTTCTGGACGGTTACGGCTGGCGTTGGGAGAACCGACTAAAATATCAGTTTGTCCTGTGTAGCGATAAAGCAAGATGTCAAATGCAGCTAGCATTGTCATAAACAATGTGACACCCACTTTTTTGCTCAGTGCTTTGAGCGCATCTGTGAGTTCAACAGAGATGGTGAAGGATTGATGCGCCCCCCGCACAGTTTGCATTGTTGGTCTGGGTCTATCTGTTGGCAATGATAATATTGTGGCTGCACCTTTTAGTTGTTGTTTCCAGTAAGCAAGTTGGGACTGAAGAATTGCACCTTGTAACCATTGTCTCTGCCAGACAGCAAAGTCAACATATTGAATGGGTAGTGGGGCTAGAGGTGAGGGTTGACTTTGAGTAAAAGCGGTGTACAGTGCGGTGAACTCTTCTATCAGTATATTCATTGACCAGCCATCAGAGACAATGTGATGCATTGTCAGTTGTAAGATGTATTCGGTTGGGGACAGCACTAATAAATTAGCCCGCACCAATGGTTCTGTTTCCAGGTTAAATGATTGCTGTGCTGCGGCGATCGCTATTTTTTGCGCTTCGGTTTCTCGTTCATTAATTGGTAAATTTTGTAAATCTACCACTGATATTTGCCAATCCAAATCGGGATGGATGACTTGATGTGGTTGCCCATCTAAGGTGATGAAGTTACTACGTAAAGCTTCATGTCGGTGGATAATTTCTCGAAAACTTTGCTCTAAGACTGTTACATTCAGTTGACCTTGTAACCTCACCGCCGTGGGAAGATTGTAAAATGGGCTATTTGGCTCTAACTGGTCAAGAAACCACAATCTTTGCTGCGCTAAGGATAGAGGCAGTTTACCTTCCCTGGGAATTACTATCAAGGGTGGAGCTTCTAACTTTGGGGCGATCGCAGTTGTTTTAGCTGTACCATTGCCATTACTACTGACTGATAATTTGCGTGCAGGGATAAAACCCGCAGCGCGCATTTCTTCTATACTCTGCTTGACAGCTTGAATTACATATTCAATATCTTCATCAGTATGGGCTGTAGACAGAAAACAGTTGCGTCCTTCCCAAATATAAACACCATGAGATAGCAGGTGATAGAACAGTAAATCAAAATTTCCAGAAAAAGCAAAGCGAAACAGCGAGCCAAAATATACGATGCGGATTGGTACTTCTTGCTGTTCAAAGTATGTATTGAGTGTCGTCGCTAAATAGGATGTCCGTTGATTTAATTGCTCTTGTAGTTTTGTCCCTTGGCTTTTGAGATATTGAAGTACAGCCCTAGCCACAGCCATTCCCAAATGGTTTTTGTTGAAAGTACCAGCAAAAAATGTTTTTTCTGCTTGAGGATAAGAAGCGTCTCCGTAGTTCCATAAACCCCCGTCAATTCCATTCATATAGCTGGCTTTACCTGCTACCACACCAATTGGTATGCCACCACCAACAATTTTGCCATAGGTAGCAATGTCTGCCTCAATCCCAAACCATGCTTGCGCTCCACCCAAATGAATCCGGAACCCTAATAGCACTTCATCAAAAATCAGGGCGATACCTGCTGTTGCTGTTATTTGTCGTAACTGTTGTAAAAATTCTCGTGGTTGTAAATCAGGTCTACGTCCTTGCACTGGTTCAACCAACACAGCAGCTAATTGATTGGCATGAGCTTGCAAAATCTCCAAAGATTTGGGTTCACCATAATCTAATACCAATACATCTGCAACTGCATTAGCAGTAATTCCCGGCGCAATTGGTGTAGTTGATAAACCATCGGACGATTCCTTAGCCAAAATCCCATCAAAATGACCGTGATAAGCACCCTTAAAGATCGCTATCTGAGTACGGCCTGTTTTTGTCCTGGCTAAACGTAGGGCTGTCATCACCGCCTCTGTACCTGAATTACAGAAGCTGACTCGCTCCATCCCTGTCAGTTCACTAATTAATGTTGCCACTTCTCCAGCGTAATTTGCCTGTGGCCCAATTTGGATGCCTTGATGAAGATGTTCTTCCACCGCTTGAGTAATAAACGGCGCTGCATGACCAAATAGCAGCACGCCAAATCCCATTGTGATATCTACATATTCATTACCATCTATATCCCAACATCTTGCCCCCTGGGCGCGTTCACCGATAATGGGATACACCATTTCTTTGGTAGAAGGGCGGAATCCGGCAACAGCGCGGCTATCTGCTAAGAAGGCGCGATCGCTTTGGGCACGTTGTTTTGATGTTTGTGTTTTTTGAGTATAATTTGCAATCAGTGTTTTTAAATACTGCTGCTGTAGCGGATTTATTTCTGTTGGATGTGGTGTAGTAACAGGAGATGTTTTTTGCCCAACCTGATTTTGTGGTACTGCTACAGGAACCACAGGCGCGGGTGATGCTGGATGAGAATTACCATTAGTTGATGAAAATACATTCTCTGTGGGTAAACCCGTAGCACGCAAAACATCCAATTGCTCAGACATAACCTGAGACATGACTTGCAGTTGTTGCAGCATGACTCTTTCCACTGCTGTCTGGGCTACTGTTACTCTTGCTTCTCTCGCTGATGTTGGCTGCTGGTTGTGAGACTGGCCATTAGACTCCACAATGACTGGAGGAGAACTTTGAGAATCTACCAGAATTGGCTGCGGAGGTTCTGGGGGTAAATTCCCATCTATGTAAGCGGCTACTGCATAGATAGTTGTCAATTCTGCAAATAATTGGTTAATTGTAATCTTAATGCCATAGGTACTATCTATGTAATTTATGGCATCGATTAACATTAGTGAATCAGCTCCAAACTCAAGAAAAGGAGCATGAATATTTACTTCCGATGGTTCGGCTTTCAGTAAATTTACTATTCGAGAATGGAATTGAGCCACAATTGTGTCCAGTCGATTGATTTGGGGCTGTGTGACTTTTGTGGCTATGGATACTTGTGTACCCACTTGATTACCATTAATTGCATTTAATTGAGGAGTAGTTATCTGTTTACCGTTACCATTTGTGGCGATTAATTGGGGCTGTAATGCCTTTGACGGTGCAGATATGGTTGGATCAAATTGCTGATTTTTGGTACTGACTGGTGCGTCAATCCAATAACTTTTACGTTGAAATGGGTAAGTTGGTAGTGGTACGCGACGACGGGAATAATCACGATCAAAACCAGACCATTGCACCTGTACCCCGCGTACATATAGTTCTGCTAAACTTTCGAGTATTTGCTGCCAATCTCCGCGTTTTTGATTCAAGCTAGGCAGCCAAATACCCTGAGATCCCAACCATTTACTGCCAATTCCCGATAAAGTTGGTTTTGGGCCAATCTCCACAAATATCTCATAACCTGCGGTATGTAGCCCCTGTAAACCCTGAGCAAACTGTACTGAAGAGATGAGATGGTTGCACCAATAATCAGGATTGATCGTTGCCGCGAGCAGTTGCTCTCCAGTAACGTTAGAGATGATGTCAATTTGCGGTGAATGATAAGTGACAGTGGCAGCAATTTGCCGGAATTCTGCCAGTATTGGCTGCATGAGTGGAGAGTGGAAGGCGTGGGAGGTGTTAAGCTTTGTTGTTTGAATACCTGCGGCTTCTAGATACGCACAAATTTGCTGAATTACTGACTTGTGTCCGGAAATGACGGTATTTTGGGGACTGTTGTAAGCGGCGATGCCTACGGCGGGCTTCGTCAACGCGAAATTAATTTCTGTAATAGCACGAATAGCTGCTTCAGAAGCAAATACTGCTACCATCTCTCCTGTAGGCGGTAGACTTTGCATCAAACGGGCACGTTCTGCAATCAGCTTTAGCCCATCTTCTAAACTAAATACCCCTGCTACACAAGCTGCCACATATTCTCCAAGACTATGGCCCATAACCACAGAGGGTTCCACACCCCAAGATTTCCAAAGCTGCACTAAGGCATATTCCAAGGAGAATAAAGCAGGTTGGGCATAGATAGTTTGGTCTAAGAGCGAAATCTGTCCTGGTTGCGGATAAAGGACTTTGAGCAGTGGTTCTGGAAGATAAGGAAGCAGGATTTCATGACAGTGGTCGATAATTTTGCGGAAGGTCGGTTGGGTTTCATAGAGATGGCGACCCATATCCACGTACTGAGAACCTTGACCTGTAAATAAAAATGCTATTTTGGGCTGGGTAGTTTCCTGTATTTGCCCGATTTTCAGGCTTTTGACTTCTTGTTGAGTTCTAAATTTAACAAGCTTTTGATGCAAGTCAGATATTGATGAGGCGATCGCACTTGCTCGATGCTGTAAATGGGAACGTCCAGTATTGGCTGTAAAGCAGATATCTCCTAGATCTAAATCTGGATTAGCGGCTAAATGAGTCTCATAACGACTAATTAACTCTACAAGGGCTTTTTCAGTTTTTGCCGATAGGGTGAGCAGATGCTCTTGGCGCTCCATAGCATCTTCATTTTGAATTTTGTAGGCTTGCTTTCCCGTAGGGTATTTTGAATTTTGAATTGCTAAAGGTGCTTCTTCGATCACAATATGAGCATTAGTACCCCCAATACCAAAAGAACTGATTCCGGCTCTACGCAAGCCTGTTGATTCCCACGGGCATAATTTGGTATTGACTTCAAAAGGTGTTTGGGCAAAGGGAATCAGGGGATTAGGTTGCTGAAAGTGCAAACTGGGGGGAATTTGACGGTGCTGCATCGCCAAAATCACTTTGATAACTTGGGCTATACCCGCAGCACATTCTAAATGCCCAATATTGGTTTTAACTGAGCCAATTTTACAAAACTGTTGGCGGTCTGTATATTTACGGAAAGCTTTTGTCAACCCTTCAATTTCAATGGGATCTCCCAAAGAAGTACCAGTTCCATGCGCCTCGATGTAAGAAATCGTATCTGCTGATATCCCTGCTGCATCTAAAGCTTGACAAATCACTTCTGCATGAGAACGGGGATTAGGAGCTGTAATCCCATTTGTTCGGCCATCATGATTGACAGCAGATCCCTTAATAACTGCATAAATGCGATCGCCATCTTTTAACGCCTGACTGAGTGGTTTGAGTAATAATGCTCCGGCTCCTTCGCCTAAAACGATACCATCAGCTTGGCGATCAAAGGTAGCACAGCGGCCGTTTGGTGAATGCATTTTCATCCGGCTCATGGCTACATAATATTCTGGAGACAGTAAAATATTTACTCCTCCAGCTAAAGCCGTTGTACATTCACCTTGATGTAAGCTGCGACAAGCCATGTGTAACGCCACTAGTGATGAGGAACACATGGTATCAACTAAGACTGAAGGCCCGCGCAAATTCAGCAAGAAAGAAACACGGTTGGCAATAATGGCATTCTGATTACCAATTCCGGCACTATAATCTGATGAGTTCAAGGCAGGTGCAATGCGTTGGTAATAGCCGTTATTACTACAGCCCACAAAAACACCTACCTGGGTTTGAGCAAAGCTTTCAGGTGAGTAGCCAGCGTCTTCTAATGCTTCCCAAGCCACTTCTAAGAATAGCCGTTGTTGTGGGTCCATTAACTCGGCTTCTCGTGGTGAAATTTGGAAGAATAGCGGATCGAATTGATCGATACCATCTAAGAATCCACCCCAACGAGAATATGTTTTGTTAGGTGCATCTGGATTTTTGTCATACCAGTCTAATAAATTCCAGCGCAAGCTAGGTACTTCAGCGATCGCATTTTTGCCTGCGGAGAGGAGTTGCCAAAATGACTCTAAGTCTGGGGATTGGGGAAAACGTCCAGACATCCCAATGACAGCAATATCTGAAGTAGCAATGCGATCGCTAGCAGCTTCAACTACCCTTGCACCAGAAGAGTTAGATAAGCGATCGCTTGATTCAAGCGTCAGCGAAGGAACAGAGTGCTGTCTTCTTTCTGCATTTTTAGCCCATGATTTAGCAGCTTCCCAGTTCCCCAACAAATATTTCTCTAACTGGGTTTTATATCCTTGAATCAGATATAAAGCAAGTTCCGTCGGTGTTGGATATTCAAACAATAAGGTGGGAGAGATAGAAAAGCCGAATTTTTCTCCTAAAGTTTCCATGATCTCTACAGCTTTGAGGGAATCGATCCCAAAGCTGTAAAAACTGCGATCGAGGTCAATCTGGCTGGGCTGTTTTCCTAGAGATTTAGCAATTTCTTGGATAATGACTTCACTGAGCCATTGTAATAAAGAATCTTGGGGCACTTGAGCTTTGTCCCTTCTACCCTCTACCTCTTGCTGAATGCCTTGTTCTAGAGGACTTTCTGTTATTTGTTGACTAATTACCTCTACACCATTCACTAGTTCTTTGAGCTTATTTAACGAGTTGAGACTAGCTAGAACAGTATTACCATCAATACCGAAGTCAATTAAACAAGCAATTTCATCAACACCAATTCCTTGCAATCGCCGCACCATTTCTAAGCAAGTGCTAGGTGTACCAAATAAGGCACTTGTGTGGAAGTATCTCTCAAAAGCGTAAGCTAAGAGGTTTTCTTTTTCAGTTTCATTCAACTTATCAAGATCCTCAGAACCTTGTCGCCACAGGTTCACAGAGCTTTTAATATATTCGATAAAAGGACTGCGAACTTGATTGCGAACTTCTTTGATGTCTTCACCAATAAAGGTATGTAGCATCAGCGTTACTTGACCACTATCGGGATCATGGCCATGTTGTTTGCGGGCTTCTCGATAAAGGAGGATTTTTTCGGCTAATTCTTCTACAGGTTGAAAAAGCAGTGCTGTGAGAATGTTATATCCAGATGCTCCAGCCTCAATAAATCTTTCTTTACCTCCTGTACAGGTAATCCAAATTGACAATTCCCTCTGCATTGGTAAAGGATAAACTTTAACCTCTGTTTGTTTACCAACACCATTTAGTAGGGAAATTTTTTCTCCTCGCCATAACTTTTGTATAGTTTGGATACCTGAGAACATAATTTCTTTGCTATCAGCATAAGCATCCGGCGATAGCACAAAGTCGTTGGGGTTCCAACCTCTAGCAAATGCTAAATCTACTCTGCCATGAGATAAGTTATCAACAACAGACCATTCTTCGACTACTCGAATTGGGTCATGTAATGGTAAGACTACGCTCCCAGCACGGAGACGGATGTGCTTAGTTAAAGAGGTGAGTGCAGCACTAACAACAGAGGGATTGGGATAAAGACCACCAAAGGCGTGAAAATGACGTTCTGGTGTCCAGACAGCCGTAAAGCCATTGCGATCGCCAAATTTAGCCCCTTCTAAGAAAAGTTTATATTTTTCGTCAGTAAACTCAGCCTCGTTGCTAGAGAAGTACAATAAGCTAAATTGCATTTTTTTGCTGACTTCTTGCCTTTGGGGTTGGGGGTTAATCTCCTTGTCTGCTGTATTGATAGTATTCACAGCATTTAAAGTCCCCGCTAAAAATCCGGCTCGACAAGCATGGCGCTGAATTTTACCACTAGAAGTTTTGGGAATAGTTCCTGTTTTTAATAACAACACAGCATGAACTTGTAGCTCATGAAATTGAGATACTGCTGTTTGGATAGCTTCAACTACTGCATCTGCATCTAGATTTCGCAAGTGAGTGCGTTCGACTTCTTGAACAATTACCAATTGTTCTTGACCGTCAATCTCCAAGCTAAATGCTGCACCTGCACCAGGTTTGAGTGCTTGATGGCTTTGTTCTACTGTTAGTTCAATATCTTGGGGATAATGATTGCGACCGCGAATGATAATTACATCTTTTAGCCTACCAGTCACAAATAATTCACCATTCTGGATAAAGCCCAAGTCTCCTGTCCGCAGATATGGCTTTGAACTGTTAGGGCTAGCATCTTGTAAATAAGCTTGAAAGGTTTGCTGAGTCTGCTCTGGTCGCTGCCAGTAACCTTGAGCTACACTACCACCATGAACCCAAATTTCTCCTACTTGATTATCTGGACACCGCTTTAGTGTCTGGGGATCGGCGATCGCAATTTCCTCGTCTAACCATATCCGACCACAACCCACGAGGGCGCGACTACCTTGCTGTTTAACAGTTGCAGCTACCACAAGGTTGTTTTCCAGGGCTGTACCATCAAACCAATGGATCGCTGGTGGTTCAGTTTTTAAACCTCCAGATACCAATAAAGTCGTCTCCGCCATACCATAGCAGGGATAAAATGCTTCTTGACGGAAGCCACAAGGTGCAAAAGTTTGCGTAAATCTTTCTAAAGTCTGGGAGCGAATCGGTTCCGCACCGTTGAAGGCTACATCCCAGCTACTCAAATCAAGAGTGGCGCGCTGTTCTGGGGTAATCTTATCAATACACAAGTCATAAGCAAAGTTAGGGCCACCACTGGTAGTTGCTTTGTAGCGAGAAATTGCCTGTAACCACAAAAAAGGCTTTTTAATAAAATCCACTGGAGACATGAGAATGCAGGGAATGCCCAAATATAGAGGCTGTAATACATTCCCAATCAATCCCATATCATGAAAAAGAGGTAACCAACCGACAAATATAGTTTTCTCTGTATGGCCCATCGCCGCTTGGATCATCGACTGATTATGTAGTAAATTACCATGACTTACCATCACTCCTTTGGGTGTACCTGTCGAACCAGAAGTGTATTGGAGAAAGGCTAGTGTATCTGCTTCTAGTGTTGGTTTTTGCCAGTTAACAGCCTCACAATCAACTATTTTGTCAGTGGCTATGCATTGTAATCTTGCTAATTCTGGTTCTTGGGAAAAGCCTTGTTCAATATTCGTCAACACAGATGCTGTAGTTAGGGCAAATCTTGCTTCTGAATCTTTGACAATTACTTGTAATCTTGTCATCCGTTGATTGCGTCGGGGTGGATATACAGGAACAGCTACAACCCCAGCATATAAACAGCCAAAAAAGGCTACAATAAATTCTAATCCTGAGGGATACAATAACAAAGCTCTTTCGCCTGGTGCGGCTTTCTGGTGTTGAAGTTCTGCCGCGATAGCTCGTGCTTTTTGGTCTAATTCTTGATAAGTTAGTTTGACTTCTTCTCTATCCCCATCTACGAGAAAAGTATAAGCAACTATGTTTGGTTGAGATAAAGATCTATAGGACAATAAGTCAACTAAATTCTTACAGTTAATAGCATTCATAATAGCATTCCTATTTGATTTGTCAGATCACTCTTAAAGGCGGTTGTTGGGCAATAGGAGAATACTTAAAAAGTCATACATACAAGATTCCTATAGCCTATTTCAACCTTGGATTAACTATTATCTTGTAAAAAACCTTAATGTTGAGAATCAAATATCGCCAAGATTAATCGGTTCAATGCAATCGGTCTCTTCAGTAATTATTATCCTACAAAATCTCAAAAAAAATTATTTTTTATTTATCCAAAAAGTCATCTTTTTGTCCAAAATACACTAAACATTCAGTATTACTGATTACAAACTTCCAAAATTGGCTGTAAAACAGGAATTACGCAAAATCATGAAAAAACGAACCACGTAGACGCGGAGCGGCTTCCTGCAGGGTAGTACGCAAAGAACACAAAGTAGAGAGGGTTTCACAGAGTTATTGCGTAAGTCATATAAAATTATTTTTTTTGATTTATCAATATGGAAATCGGGAATTGTAGAGATGTATGTTAATTCTGGTTTGGAAAAATTAAATAGCTAAAGATTAATCAAATAACTCTATTACTATAAATAGTAAAAAATCGGTTCCCAATATAGATTTCCCGATTTAGAATTACTATATAAACTTTTGAACATGTCACTTTAGATTTTAGACTATTTTGCTTTATAGAGAGATGTGGGCAGCACAGATCCATAATTTCAAATCCTTAAGTCCGGTAAATGCACCCTCTACCTAAGATTACTTTAAAGGAAATCTGTTGATTGCAAATTTTTGGTAATTAAATGAACAGAACAGCAGGGTAAGTAACTCAGTGGGAATCTAACAAACTTTCTGGTGAATATTTTTCTTACCTAAAGCTAGGTAATACTAATTCAAAGTTTCTAATGCTTTCTGAGATACCTGAGATAACAATGTTAGCTGACAAGGCGTTAGTCCAAATTCCACAGACTTCTTTATTACTAGCGCCAATTGTTCTGGAGTGAGATTTTTTAATTTAGTTGCCATCTCATTAATTAAACTCTCTACTTCTAGATCATCATTGTTAGAGAATTCATTCATTCTATTATTTACTTTTTGTTGAGGATTAGAAATTTTGTCTTGAAACTGTACAATTCTTTGTTGTTCTGAACCTACAGCAACAAACTGATATTCCAAGGATGGTAAACTTGTTTTTAAGTTTACATCTTTTCCTCTTAAATCATTTACTACTGATGGAATTGCAGAAGTTTCGTACTCTTTTCCATTTATAGGTTCATGATAATTACATTTGGGGTTTGCATCAACATTTGTACTTTCGAGCTGATCCGGTTGAGATTTTGCCTTCTTCTTATATTTACTGACAATTTCTTTTGCTTGTGTATAGCTAATACTTTCGCCCATTACTGCACGTTTGATAACCTCAGCCCTAGCATCTTTTGATGTAGAAGGAGCAGCAATAATGTACAAGGCTGAGGAACTAATATGCAAATTCGTAAAATTTACGAATTTTAACTGCTCTGCAACATGCATGAACTTAGTTGCTGTTGATATACTCCAATTAAACTCTAATTTGAGCCAATTTGTAAATTTACCATGCCCTAAACACTGCTTCACTTCAATTAGCCTTTGGCCAATTTGGATAATATCTTGAGCAGTACGATGCATTAGACCTTTAATTTCGTTAGTATGTTGTTGAATTAATGTGAATGCCTCTGGAGTTAAATTAGCATATGCTAATTCTAAAGTTGAATCTTGTTGGTCTGGCAGTAACTCGATAGATTCGGTACTAATTTCGATTGTGTTCATACGACAGTGTTTACTCCTATGTTTCAGACAATGGATGTAGATAAAACAATCCGATTATGTATCGTTAATTTCATTATTTTTAAGCCATATTTCGTAATTATTGGGAAAATCGCTGGATTTTTCATAATCATATAGCAATCTGATTTTATTTTTGGAAAAATCTAAGTATATGTAGGGTGCTTTACGGAAGCCGTAACACACGCGTTACTATCAGGTATAAATAACACACCCTACCTGTATTTCAAAAATCACATATAAGTTCTATAAGAAGGTTTACATCTCTTTAACCTATGTCTAGAAGCGTGGATAATTCCTACTAATACAGAATATAGATTTTTACTTTATACTTGATGACATGATTAGCTATTTTTTTACTACCTTATTTTGTAATCTGACGCATACAGCTTTCGATTTTTCGATCTATAGTCCTAAAAAAAATATACTTATTTAGGTAAGATGAGAATATTCTTTGGTTAATAAAAGGTAAAAAAATATAATTTATTGCAGATTAAAAAAATTCCAAAAACCTCAAGTTTTTACTCAAAAACTATATATTATATATAAAAGCTTCTCATTATCTATAAAATAGAAAAATAATATATTTTTATCATAGGTCTATAATTTAAAATCTCATTTTTGAATTTTTTATCTAGAAATTGACACTTTTTGTCCGATAATTTTGTATATATTAAACAATCGATTCACTAGCTACATCAATATTAAATAGGTGAGTAAACTAGAAGAACAATCAACAGAGGTTTTCATGAATGATTTAGAATTGCGATAGCAATAAAAGATGTACGTATTGTTATACCAATTCTGTGTAAAGCTGCGCTATATTCGCCTTTATGCTATAAGCCTGGGGCTATATAAAAGCTCACATACTCTGTAGGAACGCCAAGGGAGAGAAACGGAATTATGCAACTGCACATAATGGTTGGCAAATTTTCGGACAGGTATAATATTTATAGGTTAATCAAATGATTGCCCAGATAGAAATCCCAATTATTGGCAAAAAATTTCGGTATTCATTACTCTGGTTAATTGGGCTAATGGCAGTTGGAGCCATAATTATTTTCACAACCATGACCTTAAAAGTCGGGAATCGTAAGACTAGCAAACAAGAGATTGCACAATTAACTATCCCAGTAGAAGAGAAAAGCGTTACTGTGCGAATTAATGCTAGTGGTAAAGTGCAGCCAGTGCAAAGTGTCAATATAAGTCCTAAAAATCCTGGGATTTTAGCAGTACTAGCTGTAGAACAAGGGCAAACATTGCAGAAAGGGCAAATAATTGCCCAAATGGATAATTCCGAGATTAAGACGCAACTCCTCCAATCACAAGCGAAATTAAACCAGGCAAAAGCACAATTAGCTGAAAGTCAAGCGGGTAGCCGTGCCGAAGATATTGCTCAAGCAAAAGCAAATTTAGCAGAAGCCGAAGCCCAACTAAGCGTAGTGCGTGACGGTAATCGTTTGCAAGAGATACAACAAGCGCAAGCGCAAGTAGAATCAGCACAGGCTGAATTGGAACGTACCCAAGCACGGGTTCAGCGCTATCAAGAATTAGCTAAAGCAGGAGCTATTTCTCAAGATTCCCTTGAACAATACATCAGTGAAGATAGAAAAGCAAAAGCCAGTTTAGCAGAAACGCAAAAGCGATTATCTCTGTTAAAAAGTGGCAACCGCAATGAAGACATAGAAAAACAACAAGCAGTAGTTACCCAAGAACGTGAAGCACTACGCAAGCTGCAAAATGGCAGTCGTCCAGAGGAAATTGAGAGACTCAAAGCAGTGGTAGCAGAGGCTGAGGCTCAGCTTAAACAACAGCAAGTACAGTTGGCAGATACAATTATTCGCGCTCCTTTTTCAGGAATTGTGACCCAGAAGTATGCTACCCCAGGAGGGTATGTTAGTCCAGCCACTTCGGCTTCTAATGATGCATCTGCGACTTCGACTTCAATTATTGCCTTGGCAAGTGGATTAGAAGTGGTAGCAAAAGTGCCAGAAGTCGATATTCCGCACATCAAGGTAGGACAAAAAGTTGAAATTATGGTTGATGCTTATGGCGATGAAGTATTTCATGGACATGTGCGACTGATTTCTCCAGAAGCCATAGTTGAGCAAAATGTCACTTCTTTCAAAGTGCGGGTAGACATTAATACAGGTAAAGAAAAATTGCGTTCAGGAATGAATGTGAATAATGTGACATTTATTGGTAAAACCATTTCAAATGCTCTATTGATTCCCCAAGAGACAATAGTCACTCAGCAAGGTCAGACTGGTGTCATGGTACCAGATACTAATAATCAACCGATATTTCACCCCGTAACTACTGGTGTCAGTATTGACACCAAAATTCAAGTTTTACAAGGACTAAAAGTAGGCGATCGCGTATTTAATGACCTACCCCAAGACAAACAACCTCAGCCATCAATCTAGTTAGCAGTCAGAGCATGAATATTCTAGAAAGCTTCAAGATGGCGACAACTACATTGCTAGCAAATAAACTCCGCAGTAGTTTGACCATGTTAGGAATTATCATCGGCAATGCTTCAGTGATTACAATGATTGGCGTTGGTGAGGGGGCACAAAAGTTTGCGACTCAACAATTTGAAGCGCTGGGGCCAAATACGCTGTTTATCGCTCCTGGTAGCCCTGAAGGTGAGAATACAGCCATTTCCCCACCCAAAACATTAGTACTTGCAGATGCCGAAGCGATCGCCAAGCAAATATCCACTGTAAAAAATGTAGCTCCAGATATTACGAACAAAATCACAATTAATTATCGCAATAAAAACTCAACTAGCTCAGTCATTGGAACAACATCTACGTATCTTGCTGTCCGCAATTTTAAAATCGCTCGTGGCAGGTTTTTTAACGAGTTAGATGTGAAACGCCATCAACCAGTCGCAATTTTAGGCCCTGATTTGGCAAAAAAACTATTTGGCAGTCATAACCCTATTGAGCAACAGGTACAAATTCAAAATGTTACCTTCCAAGTAATTGGCTTAACAGTGGCTAAAGGTTCCTTTTTAGGAGAGAACAACGATGATTCTGCTTTTATTCCCATCACCACTATGTCCAGTCGGATTGTAGGACGGACTTCTCCTTACGGTATTGAGCTTTCACTTATATCTGTGTCTGCCAAAAATCAAAATAGCATTAGGGCAGCAGAATTTCAAATTAAAAACTTGCTGCGTTTGCGTCACAAGATTACTCAGAATGACGACTTTAGCATTGAAACCCCAAAAAACGTCATAGAAATCATTAACACGATTTCTTATGCATTGACCCTAATGTTAGCAGCGATCGCGGGAATTTCTTTGCTTGTCGGTGGGATTGGCATCATGAATATTATGCTTGTTTCTGTCACAGAACGTACTCAAGAAATTGGACTACGCAAAGCCATTGGTGCTAACCAACAAAATATCTTATTGCAATTCATCATCGAAGCTGTGCTACTCTCTGTCGTCGGTGGTTTATTAGGAATAATTATTGGTAGTAGTGCAGTTGTGCTAGTTAGCATCCTCACCCCTTTAAAAGCTGGAGTCTCGCCTGTAGCAGTTATTGTAGCTGCCAGTGTTTCTGGCGGTATTGGTTTATTCTTTGGCGTGGTTCCTGCACGTCGTGCTGCACAGCTCGATCCGATTGTGGCGCTCAGAAGTGCTTAATCAGAAAACACAAAAGAAATGACAAATACTTCCACCATGCTTGATTCCAGTACTTCTAGTCCAGCACCACAATCAGCCATTATTCATTTAGAAAATATTTTCAAAATTTATGGTCGTGGTGAAACCCAAGTGCAAGCACTTAATAATGTCAACCTGATTATAGAGCAAGGAGAATATTGTGCAATTATGGGACCTTCAGGTTCGGGTAAATCCACTGCTATGAATATTATTGGCTGTCTAGATCGGCCTAGTTCTGGACATTATTACTTAGATCGGCTTGATGTTGCTCAGATGGATGATGTTGAGTTAGCAAAAATTCGCAATCAAAAGCTGGGGTTTGTGTTTCAACAATTCCATTTATTAACGCAATTATCAGCCTTAGAAAATGTGATGTTGCCAATGGTATATGCTGGTGTGCAAACTAACGAAAGACGCGATCGCGCCGTTGAAGCCTTACAACTTGTGGGTTTAGGCAATCGTCTCTACAACAAACCCACTCAACTTTCTGGTGGACAGCAGCAACGGGTAGCGATCGCTCGCGCAATTGTCAATCGTCCTGTTGTACTTCTAGCTGATGAACCTACTGGCGCACTGGATTCACGCACTACCCAAGAAGTATTAAATATCTTTAGTGAACTTAATAGCAGTGGTATTACGGTAGTTATGGTTACCCATGAGTCAGATGTCGCTCGTCAAACAAAACGTATTGTTTGGTTTCGTGATGGTCAAGTTGTCAACTCTCATGTTACTCCAGCCGATTTAAATCAACTTATCCTATCTTAAATGACCGTGTTACAAGAAGAAGGACAAAGTTAATTTGATTACATCATTGAACTCAAATTGTAGAGACATTTTAGCTATGAAAACTACACTTACTTCTAAAAGCTGGGTTACGTTCCCCAAACCCAATCCGCAAGCTTCTGTACGTTTTTTCTGCTTTCTCGCTAGATTTCTTTCATGTCGCTTCAGATGCTTACCCGGATTTCTCACAAGTCAGAAAAAAACGCTTAGTTTAGCCAAAATTAAGATAGTTTAATTAAGTAGCTAGGTGCAATTAAATATAAAATGCTCCAGTGTATATTTACCTGCTTCGCTACGAGTTTTCATCCCATCCATTACGGCAATCGCGCTCATCGTACTCATTATCAAACATCTGTCCTTTCATTTCATGACTTTTGAGTTGATGGCACTGGGTTTCATCATGTGTACTTGCCATCATCGGCATTTCCGTGCTGAAACCTTGGGGTAGAAGAATAGTAAAATCGCCAGAAGAATCTACCTCATCAAGCACTTAGAAAAAATTAATTTAACTTTTCTGATAGCTTGTATTCTGGGGATTAGCGAATGAGTCAGGGGGGTGACTTCCTGGCTTAGTCCTTAAAATTCCTTTAAGGTTTCCCGCAAGTTTTTTTTAACCTATTGCCAGTATTGTAAAAGTTATGGCATTTTAACTTACCTTGTCAACTAAGAGCTTACTATCTGATAATTTTGCCAAAAATTCTGTCAAATCTGCTCTTAACAAAGGTATTGAACTCTCAAAAAAAATTAAACCTACCATGAACAAAAGACTGCTTGACTACAAATACCTATTTATTCTCGTATTCAGTGCTTTAATTGTTAGCTACGGATTTTTCTCCAAAGTATCTGCTCAAAACATTGCTGCACCAAATACTACAGATTCTGAAGCAGCCACTGTCAAAAACCAAGAGTTTCCACAGTGGGGATATTACACTGTGCGAAGAGATTTTCGCAAATGTGCTTCTCCTATATGTGGGGGATATTTCATTAAGCAGGTCAACTTGAAAGCTACTCCTTGCGTCGATGGTGTTTTTCGTGAGGAATGCTATGTGTCTGCAATTGATTGGAGTTCCCTAAAAGTAGGATCTTCCGAACTGGCAAAAATCCAAAGTGATGATGGTAGCCGTGTGATTCTTCGAGGTAGCATCGTTCCAGTGGAATTTCCTGGATTCGGTGAGTTTGGGAATTTGAGAGTTAAAGAAGCCTTCATCGCTGCTACAGCTGCGCCACCAAAAGGTACTTTTGTGGGACTCAAAAATAATGGCATTGTCTGCATCACTACCCCTTGCTTCTCCACAAATCAACTGGTTTTGAATAAGCCTAACATTTCTCAAGTTTCGTCAATCGATTTAAGTCAAACGGGTGCAACAACGAAACAAATTGAAGCAGCAACAAGAGAAATTTTCTCGCTTGGTTTGATTACTGTAGGTAGAACTGAGGTAGTAAACAACTTAGATCCGACCAAGAGAGATATTAAGTTTGTGGGTACACAATTTTATCTGAGAGTGGAACCGAAATTTTGATTAGTCAGATCAATATACAGCATATTTCAGGTAAATGAGGTACGCGCTTTGGGGCATAGCAGTGCCAATGCCCCTACAATCAACGATTATCTGTACTTCACCAACTTGCAATTCGCTGTAGTTTCGGCTAAAGGCAAAGATTCAACGCACAATTAGGCGGTGCTGGGACAATTTTTTTAGAGCGATCGCCCATAAAGCCCTTAAAGTCTAAGGAAGTGATGCCAAATGCGGTAAAGTACGCATTATGACAATCCTGACTTACTCAAAATCCTAGAGAATTTATGCGCTCAAGTTGCTCAACTTCTTGCCCAACTGACCCCAGATATTGCTGCTTCTCTGACTGGCTATGATTTTATTTTGGATGCTCTATCTGTCGCAAAGATTTTTTGAATTGGTATTAGTTTAACAATTAAAAGCTATTGACAGATGTAGTAATTAGTAAAAGCTTGTAGTCAAGACTAAAGTCTTGACTACAAGCTTTTAAAGTTGATGTGAGTTGTATGGAACGCTAATTATCTTCAAGCTATGAAGGTAAAATCATTGGCAGTGAGGGTATTTGCAGTAATTCCTAACAGTGAAGCTAATTCTGAATTTCCTAGTTTCACTAGGGTAGCACTGCCTTGTTGCAATAAGGTGAGGTCACTAAATTTAGTTACTCCAATACCGCCAAGTCCAATTACGTCAATTCCTGGGGTAAAGTCGGTGACAGTATTATTACTGCTGGAGAGAGTAGCATTTGCTAGCCAGAATTTGTCAGCACCAGCACCACCAGTCAGGCGGTTACCACCTCCAGAACCAGCAAATAACACATCATCACCATCACTACCAATGAGGATGTCATTGGTGTTGGCGAAGAGTGTGTCATCGCCGGAACCACCATAAAGTCGGTTATTGTTCGCTTCACTGATCAGAGTGTCATTATCGGAACCACCATACAGGTATTGATTAGAACCTTCAATGACTTTCAGGGTATCAGAACCAGCACCCCCAGATAGACGATTGCTACCACTAGCTTCGACTACGGTGATTTCATCGTCACCTGCACCACCATTAACAGTAGTATTTTTAGCAGGGCTATTCACACCCACAAAGATGCGATCGCTTCCATTACCTGTTGAGACTAAAGAGTCGCTACCAGCAAATACTGTGTCATCACCGTTACCGGTTTTAATGTTATTGTCTTGGCTACCCTCGATAGTATCCGCACCGTTACTTGTGGATATAGTTTGACCAGGCTGGAGATTGTAGATAGAACCTTGAATATCTGATTTTTTGGCAGGATCTACTTCAAACTGGCTGACAATTTGCGGTTGACGGCTAGTAACTGCACTGGGGTTAGCGACTAATTCCTCACGGGTGTATGGTTCTATACCATAGGTGGTAACAGTTAGCTTTTGAGTTTGGGGGTCAATATTAAACTCAGTCCAGCCGTAAGTTTGAGTGGCGATGTAATCTCCTTGTAAAAGTTTGGCGTTAATTAAGCCGTTGGCTTGGAGGAGATTGTTATTTAAGCCTACAGGGTCATAACCCAGAGGAGTTAAACCAGCGTTGATCGCCTGCTTGATGAAATCGTCTTTGTCGTTGACTAAACTATCGGCATCATTTGCTACAGGCAACGAATCGTATAAGGCTTTTTGAGCAGGGGTAAGAAAGTCTCCTACTGTGGGACCTAATGGCGCATCAAAGGCTACGGAACCGGTGCTGATTTCAAAGGCACTGGTAGCAATTTGTGGTTGACCTGGGGCTAATTGATAGGTGAGGTTATTGACGACTGTACCATGAATATCAGCCGTGACAAAGACAACATTACTGATGTTGTTATCGTTGATGAATTTAAGAATTTCCGTGCGTTCGGCGGCGTAACCCTCAAAGCGATCGCTTGCTGCCAGCACCCCTAAATTCTGAATTGGCTCTGGCACCATGATAAACTTCCAGGTGATGCCATTTTTCTGGGCTTGTTTGAGGTCGTGTTTGAGGTCTTTTAGTTGTTGGTTTCCTAATAAAGTGCGATCGCTCTTCAAGGATTTACTCAGAAAATCAGCAACTTGCGCCGGATCGTTGGGGTTAGTAACACCTGATAATTCTGGATCTCGGAAAGAACGGGCATCGAGAACGAAGGTGGCAGCATCACTGCCGTATGTATTATAACGGTAAAGTTTGCGTTCTCCATCAGTGCGGGCATCACCTGTTTGACCGTAGAAGCGATCGCGGATGGGGTTATATTCTTGGAAGGCTTGCAGACCGTTTTCGTAGAGGGGCGAGTCGTTGACTAAGCCGGAAGTCGCACCGAATAAGGCTTGGTCGGCGGCGGAGGCGGTTGCTAAATTCTTACCGCCTGGGAAGTCGTTGACTACCTCATGGTCGTCAATGGTTGCCAAGATAGAGGTGGAAGCCCGTAAATCTTGCCAAGTATTTTTACCATAGCGATCGCTGTAGACTTCTGCTTGTTTGGCGCGATAATCTTCTAGGGTTGTAGCTTGGGCTTTTTCTGTCCCGTCTGGGTTTCTCAATCCCGGTGAAGGATAGTCTGCATAGATGGTATCGCCAAATTCAAAGAAGAATTTCAGATTCGCCTCATCTGCATTGCTAATAGCTGGATAGGGTGCTAATTCGCCGCGCCAGTCGCCAGAGACACCGAATTTTAACCCTGCTTTTGTCCCCAGACTTGCAGCCGTACTAAATTTACCTGTGGCGGTTGCGCCTGCTGCATCGGTGACTCTGTAATAATACTGTGTTCCCGCTTGCAAACCACCAACATTAACTTTCACTGGCTGGTTGATATTGGTAACATTGACGGTTTTTGTGCCGGCGATCGCGCTAAAGTTGGCATCAGTGCTATATTCAAATTTTACTTTCCCTGGGAAGATACTCCGCGCCCAGAGAACTGTAGAATTTTGGGTAGTGTCACCGCTAGCGATTCCATTCACCGAGATGGGTGTAGCAGCGTTGGCGACTTGTTCACGGCTGGTTGGGGTTGCACTCCAATTACCATCGATGGGGGTAATTGTAATATTTCGCTCTAAGAATCTACCCCCTTCCGATGACAAATCCCCTGTGCCTGTATTGCTGGAAGCGCCTAAAGTTAAGCCAGGAACTCCGGGCTGAATTTCACCAACCTTTAAACCCAGGCTGCTAGCTTGGTCAAATTTGGTAACTGCTACCCCAGTAATTGTACTGAATTTGGGGATATCGGGGTTATAAGCGGGGATATTGATATTTAAACCCACGCCTTTGGGAAGTAAATCTGCGTTACTACCTTGAGTGGTTTGGAGTTGGTTAATTGCTTCAACAACTAACCTCGCACCGATTTCATAAGCTTTTTCGGTGCTGGATTTGTCACCTTTTTGTAACCCAGCTAAATCTATTCCGGCGCTAACTGCGATCGCGGGAATACCATTTTGTAATGCAGTCACCGCAGCACTGATTGTACCAGAAGAAATGGCATCTAAACCGATGTTTTCACCTTCGTTAATCCCAGATATTACCAAATCGGGTTTAGCAATCTTCTCTTTGTTGGGGAAAATGTAATCTAATCCCGCCCAGGTAGTAACAACCGGAGTACCATCGACATACCATTTGTTTTTGCTGGTATCAAATTCTGTAACTTCGGTATTCTGGAAGATTTTGTTGGTGTTGATGGAAGTACCTTTCCCGCTTTGTTGGTCTTTGGGTGCGACTAAGATAACATTATGACCAGCAGCAGTTAAGGCTTTATAGATGACATCAATACCTTTGGCTTGATAACCATCATCATTTACCAGCAAAATATTTAACGCCTTGCTAGCAGGTTTAATTGCATCCGTTAAACCAGGGACTTTCAAGTTAACAAGAGAACTCAGTGCTTGGCGTTTATCTGGAGTTGTACCCCAATCGCCATCAAAAGGAGTGACTGTCACCTTACCTGCTAAAAATTGTTCGCCTTCTGAGAATGGTTTTGGCTTAGTTCCGTTAGGTAAAGAATTTTGGGTATAAAGTATGCCTTGACCTGTGCCAAAGTTAGATGGTAATTCTCCAAATTTGAAATCAAAACTACCTGCACTATCAAACTCTGTAAAGGCTATACCTTTAATTTTGTCAGTTGCGGGAATATTGACGTTTAAACCGATGCCTTTTGGTAAGATAGCTGGATTATTGCCTTGTTTTGCTTGTAATTGGGCAATTAAATCGACAACGTAATTAGCGCCAACATCGTAGGCTTTATCAGTACTGGGATAGCCTGCACTACGTTCTGCTAGTTTAACACCCGCACTGACTGCGATCGCAGGAACACCACGATTTAATGCAGATACCGCCGCACTCAGAGTACCAGAAATAATCCCTTCTAAACTCAGGTTTTCCCCTTCATTAATTCCTGAAATCACTAAATCTGGGGGATTATCTTTTAAGATATAATCGATTCCTGCCCAGGTAGTAACAACAGGTTTACCATCGACATACCATTTATTTGGTTCATAATTGACAACCTCCAAAGGTCTACCAAATTTATCAGTATCGAGGGCTGTACCTTGACCGCTTTGTTGTTGCTTTGGTGCAATTAATGTGACTTTATGACCAGCTGCAACTAATTTATTGTACAGAACGTTGATACCCTTAGCTTGATAACCATCATCATTGACTAAGAGGATGTTTAGGGATGTTTTGGGTTTAGTAACTGCGATGTTATTTGGTAATTCTAAAATTCCCAATCTTTCTGCCAGAGTTTTCCCGGTAACGTTGAAATCGTTATCATTAATTAACGCCAAAGTGTTAGGTGCGACTAATGCTAAACCCTCTAATTTTTCTACCCCGGTGTAACCCAACTGTGCAGCATTAGCTATTAAGGTTTTGCTGACAGGGGTAATTTTTGCTGTAGTTAATTCTGCCGCAGTTAGTTGTTCAATGGTCTTACCACTTGGTAAGCTGTAGTTAGCAGGATTATTGATATTTGTCGCGCCTGTTAAATCAATTTGGAAAATTAATTTATTCCCCGCCGATGTTCCATTATCATCGCGTTCGACAACTGCAAATTTACCGTTACCCAGAGAAACTGCATCGCCAATTTTATCTGTAGCTGGTAAACCTTCGAGAAGATATAAATATTCGCCTGTTACCTGTTTGCTGATGATATCAAATTCTAAAATTCTCAGGTTGCGAGAGGCTTTAGAAGTTCCGTCATTGGCGACATCAGGGTTATCAATTGGGCTTTGAATAAAGGCGTAGAGTTTAGAACCTTCTAAAGCCACAGCTTCAAATCCGCGATTGTTGCGACGTTGGGCGTAAACTTCTGGTAATATTTCAGTTCCAAAAGTACCCGCACTTTCATCGGGATTAGGTGCAGTTGCAGTACCTTTAGGGATAAATCTATCAATTAATTTACCCTTACTATCAAAATGGTAAATTGCAGGACGGTACTCATCCACCATCCAATAATCACCATTTTCCGCCACTACAATTCCTTCTAAATCTGCACCCAAAGGATCGTTAGGTAGAGGTTTATTATCTAAATCAACGCCAATTTCATCGGTGTAAGCTGTACCATTCGCCCCAGCTTGTAAATTTGGTAATCCGGTTAATGGAGTTTTACCATCTTGACGGAATAACCCGGTGCGTTTGGTAATTGTAATTTCGCCTGTGGTGCGGTTGAGTTCAAAATTGACAATTTCTGGTTGGAAGTTTGGTAAATAAAATGGTCGATTTGCACCCACAGGTTCGCCATTGGGGCCTCTATCTGTATTGGTAACAAATCGCAGATTACCATTAGGTGCGATTCCTTGGAAATACAACCCCGAAAAACCACCCAAGAAAATATCTTCACCTTTGGAAGTTGTGCCTAATTTTGGTAGGTTTTTAAAGTCATATATAGTGAGTTTAGGTTGTGCAACAGGATTGCGGGGATTGTAACTAGTGGTGTCAATATTTAAAGGTGTGGGGAAAGCGTTAGCGATATTTTCCCAAGGTACTAATTTGAAATTAGAATTGATATTTTCACCATCAGCAATTTTTGCAGGTTCATTAGAACCGTCCTGAGTCACAAATAAACCATAGGGAAAGTTAGAACCTAGAGGTACGTTAATTACATCCGCACCATCAGATTCTTGGACGCTATCAATTCCGCCATTGCTACCTACCGCAAAGTTACCCAAATAATCGTTGTTTCCTTCACGAGTATAAGCAACGAAAGTACTATCACCTTGGCTAGATGCTAATAAATAGCCTGTACCATTTTTACCGTAGTAAATAGTTAAGCCTTCCACATCATCGGTGAGGTGACTACCACCTAAACCTTTAACTTTATCAATTAACTTACCGGTTGTACCACCATTGGGTTCAGCTGAGAATTTCCAAATACCCACATCTTCTTGTCCAATGTAGAGGAAACCTGTTTCTTGGTCTACAACCATTCCCTCTGTCTGTGCTGAACGTTCAGAATCGGAGGGTGAAGGAATAGTAAACTCTCGTACTCGTTCCGCGCCAATTTTACCATTACCTTTGTCAATTAGTTTGAACTGGGCGATATCTCCAGTTTGACGACGACTGGTAAAGACGTAGTAATCATTGGTAATGGGACTGCGATATAAAGCTAAACCGTAGGAACTGCGAGAAGATGAGGAATAAGGCGCAAGAAAGGGTGGTGCTTGGAAAATTGTTCCAATACTGCTATCAGTGATATTTTCCAGGTACTTACCGGGGGTGGTGGGATTGGGATTTATCTTGAATATTGCTAGTTTATCGTTACCGCGATCGCTCGCGACGGCAATATCTATTTTTTCCCCGCCTAATTCAAAACCATATTGCAAATCAATGTTGTTGTAGCGAATACCACCCGGATTCACTTCCTGCAATAGATTACCAGACAAATCATACACCCGCAGTCCGGCATTTTTCACTGAAGTGAGAACTAGACTATCAGCCGCATTGTTGGCATTAATATAGATAGCAGGGTCATCAGCATCCGCACGCTGGTCTGTTGGTAATGTGTCATCGTCAAATAAATCGGGACGAGTTTCGACTCTTGGCGCGGCGGTAGGGACTAAATCTGCATCTAAAGTCAAAATTTGCGTAAATTGGGCTGGATTAAAGTTATTATCACTCACCAAAACGATAGATTGACGACCATCCGCTAATTTCGCACCGAAAGCTATACCCTCGATATTATCTGTACCATTCGGCAAATCTAGGTCATTTAAATTCAAGACTAGCCGTTTTTGCGCTGGTTGAATAGCCGCTAATTGAGTTTCGCTCAAATCTTTGAGTGAGTCGATACTGCTAATATCAGTTGCACCTTGCAGAGTAATTTCGTAAATTTTAATCGTATTCCCGACACCCTGCGCAAAAGAACGTTCTACAGCTAGTAATGTCCCCCGATTATCAATCGCTAATAAATCCACCAAACCGTTATCACTAAAAGCTGTTGTTGGGTTGGGGGTGACAGATGCATCTGTAATATAAAGATATTCTTTTTCAGGCTGTCCCGTTACCAAATTGTATTGCAAAATCCGCGATCGGCTACCGGTTGTAGTCGTCACCCTTGACCCATCTTGAAATAAAGCGTTTTCTGTAGCGGTAAATAAGGTTTTTTGGTCAGGTGTAATTGTCAGACTTTCAAACGCCAAATTATTATATACCCCTGCGGTTTGGGTATCGCCAGCATCGACAACCCCATTAGCGTTTGTATCCTGAACCACTGGTAAAAACTTTTTGGGAACAGGTAAACTGCGAACTTCTTGCCCAGTAGCGAGGGAAAATTCTTTAATAAAGGGATTAGTCACCCTACCCGCACCAGGATTCACCTCACCCTCTGAGGATATGAAAACTGTACCATTGTTAGTTAACGCAATCCCTTCAGGGTCGAGACTATTAATAGGGAAGAAATTACCGTTAGCATCTTTGAGGGGTGTAACATTAGTAAAAGTCGCCCCAGTTGTGGAAATTTTTGCAGGGTCGGTAGTAAAAGTATAAAACCGGGCGGGTGCAAATTGAGAGCGATCGTCAGAAATCGCATAGAACTGGTTTTTAGCCGCATCATAGGCGACACCAGATAAGCCACCCAAGACTGCTGATGCACCATTGACTGTTCCCGCTTCCCCTGAGGGAATAAAGCCTGTTGGAAATGTAGTTTCTCCCAAAAATTCCACTTCAGGAATCGTTTTTCCTGGTGTAGTTGCACCCACTTCCACATCTGCATATACTAAACGATGGTCGGAACTGGGGAAGGGAAAAGCACCTACCAAAGGAAAATTTGGGTCAGTATTTACAGGCCAAAACACTGCGGAATTGCTAACAGTCAAATCAGCCGAAGGTAATACATAGTCAGTCCGCAGATTACCGGGTGCAGTATCAGCAAAGTCTGCGGTATCAAAACTTGCATTACCTTTTTGATTTAAGTTTGCACCACCCTGTAAAGTCGCTTGTTGTGCTGCGCCCAGACTGCTAGGAATGACATTAGTATTGATCCCAGGATTCTGTAATAATTGGCGAATAGCATTGTCGTAACTATCACCGTCTACAGGGTCAGCATTTTGGTCACCCATAATCACAAAGCTAGAACCAGCAGCAATCCCGCCTTTTTTACCACCATCATCATAGATGTAATCGCCTTTACCAGGAGTGATATAATCTGCCCAAAAGCGAATTTCATCATGATTGCGCTTACCGTTGCGGTCTTCGCTTCCGTCAAAGGTGGGTGGTGTGGGATGACTCACGAGAACATGAATTGTCTCACCGTTAATTTTAATCGGGACATCCCAATGACTTTTAGAAGAAAGGCGTAAGGCGTTTTGTTCTTCTGAAGAATACCAAGAAGTATTAGAATTAGGAATTGAAATTGTAGAAAGTAAAGAATCTGGCATATCCTTCCACAGGAAATTTTGGAAGGTGCGAATATTAGCAGTATCAATAGGATATTTAGAAAGTAACAACATCCCAAACTGACCAGGAAAATTACCAAATCCCAAAGCATCATCGCCGTATCCAGATGCGCCTGGGGTAGTGACAACTTTACCGTCATTATTTAAATCGAACCCCGAAGCAATTCCTGTATTACTAGGAGCAATATAAAAGTAGGGATAATTAACAGTATTTGCACCATTTTGGCTCACGGCAAGATAATTTTGCTGGAATAATTGCACAGCCTGTTGAGGATTTCCTTGGACGTAATCGAACTCGTTGACTAATAATATATCAGGATTGTTGCGCTGGATAATTTCTGCAACTGCTTTCGCTTGAGTATTATTAGGTGTAGATAAATCAGTAATTAACTGACCATCAGTATTACGGTTTAGGGAAGCATTAAATTGAGAAAAGCGGATGATGTTAGAAGATGTCATAGGAAACTTTGCAGTAGATTTAGTTTTAGAGGCTAAAAGCCATCATTTCAGTCAAGAATTTATAAATATGTATGTTTAAAAAATTTAAGTTTTTTAGGAAAACATATCTAATCGTGTTACTCCAATATTTGAGTTTTAGTAAGAATTAGCCTTATGCTGAGAAGCAAAAGTACAAAGCAGAATACTTAGTTATATTCAGCAAAATTTATTATATTGTTTCAATTTATCAAGTTATCTTGGTAAAGTTAAGAAATAGCTAGCAAACGGTTAAAAAAAATATTGGGATTTCTGAAGAAGCAACTACAGCATTTGTCCATTAACAAGGGTTTTAAGATTGTAAAGAAAGATGTGGGTAATGCATAGCTTTTTTAAGGGGGCATAGGGGGGATCGAATTCTATGCAGCCTCATAAAAAATCGGTATTAACTGTTGACAGTTAACAGCTTTCATGATGATCTGTGCAACTTAAAAGCAGAATAGCTTATTTGCTGCCTAATCAAGTCACTTTACCTTCTTATATTATTGAATATTTTTATATATGAGTGCGGTAAAATGCTGTTCAAAAAATATTATCATTTTGGCTCGAGGATAGGTTAATCAACCTATCCTTATGCTTTGTAGATTTGATGATTGGTACGCATTTTACCTACATCTATCCTCTACTCATTAGACAGAGATATTTATTGCTGAATTAGAGCAAATAAAGATAGGAACAGATGAGTTTTTGCACCCATATAACTATGATGGCGATCCTCCGGTAGCAGGAATTATCTTAGTTACTTTCAAACTAACTTTATTAAGGCGCTGGAACCGCTACTCGATTGCTGGGAACAATCTGTGGCTGATAAGAAAATACCTCTCGACTACGAGGATCAACGGTAACTTTTATCCAATGTACATCATTGGTGCCGTTAGTCTGATTGTCACCAAATGTCTCGACACGAGTGAAGTTTTCTAACCTTCTACCTTGATCATCTAGAAATGGCTTATCAACTCGGTAATAATGCGAGTCACCATGAACATAAGCAACTGGCTTACGGAACGCAACTACCTCATCGCGTAACGCTAATAAAAAGTCCTTAAAACCATCAGGCTGTCCATCGGTTTGCACAAGTGTCTTGGGATCGCGCAAAGGTGCTCTAGTTGGATCGCTCTTATCCCAACCTGGATCTGCTTGAGAAATCAACATGATTGCTGCCGAGTCACGTTCTTTTGCCACTCTAAATGTCTCTTTCAGCCATGCAATATTGGCCGCATTTCGCGCTTTGTACTCTTCTGGATCGGGCGCGGTATCACACAAGTTATTGCACGAACCTTGAACGTTAAGTGTTACATAGGTAACTCTACCAACAGTCCAACGTCGGTTCTCTAAACAGGGCATTGCACCTTTGAAACCAAGACATAGAGGCTCTCTCTGAACTTCTTGAACTAGCCGACGCTGTCCTAGAGAAAAATTTTTGCTGAAGAATAAAATACGCTCATAATCAAGGCGTTCGAGAGAGTTGTATGCACCATTGGAAGGGCGATCGCAATCAGTCCAATCGTTATCACCTGGTGTAAAAGCTGCTGGTGCTTCTAGAGAATTGAAGTAGTTAAGAGCTTTGGCATACAGAGCATTATCGCAAAGGCTGTTAGAACCAGCTTTGAGATCGCCATCATGAACGGTAAAACTAAGTCTTTGCGAATTCATATCTTCGATTAGTCTGGTTACGCCAACCTCCTGCACTTCCGAGTAGGGTAGATCGCCCCAGAGTCCGATTGCATAGGGCGCATTCCTATTTTCATTTTCATTCTCTCCAGCAGCTACTAAACTCGTAGCAGATGCAAGGAAAGGTAAAGTCAAACTTAGTAAACAAATATTCCGCAGTAACCCTTTAGTAACGATACTTTGAAGTATTGAGTAGCCAAGCTTTTTCATAATCCCCTCAACTGTTTTTGAATCCGCAGATGCATTTTAGGCAATTAGTTTTTGCCCATAGCATTTGAGTCAGGAATTTTAGATTACCGGATTTTTAATAAAAGATAGGTTATGAATAGGTTAGGTCTAGTAAATTTCATGTATCAATTGTCAAATTAGTGTAACTTTTAGTACAATAAGAGGCTTTGTTAATACATCTAAGTTTATCTAGTCTAAGCTAGAAGACTCCCGCTACACCGTAAGGTTAGCGGGAGATGAATAGCGATCAAAAACGAAACACCCTTTTAGACGATATTTCGTGCAATGAAATTAGTCTAGAAGGGTAGTTGAGTTTTTGACAGGTATTTGGTATTATTCTTGATAAAAATTAAGTAAAAACATGATAGTCTACGAAGCAAAAGCGGAAACAACAAAAGAGCAGTTACTCAAGATAAATGAAGTCTTGAGAACTGCTCTTTTTGTGCGTAATTCTTGCTTGCGCTATTGGTTAGATGGTCATGCAAAAACTGGATTCGATTTAAACAAATACACGAAAGTTTTGTCAGACAATCCTGACTTTCCTTGGGTGTCAAAGTTGAACTCAACAGCAAGACAGGCAATGGCAGAACGAGTGTGGGTAGCAATTTTAAGATTTTTTGATAATTGTAAGAAAAAGATTCCGGGCAAGAAAGGATTCCCAAAGTTTCGGATATTTCAAACTAGATTATCTGTTGAATACAAGCAAAGTGGTTGGGTACTTTCAGAGTGTCGTCAATTCATAACATTCACAGATAAATTTTGTGTAGGAACAATGAAATTAATGGGTACTCGTGATCTTAATTTCTATCAAATAAATCAGATAAAACGGGTAAGAATTGTTCGTCGTGTGGATGGTATATATATTCAATTTTGTATTGACCATGACAGGAAGGAGCAATTAGAACCCACGGGGAAAACCTTGGGGATTGATTTAGGACTTACCCATTTCCTCACTGATTCTGACGGCAAAAAGGTTGACAATCCTCGATACCTGAGAAAATCTGAAAAATCATTAAAAAAGGCACAACGAAGATTGTCTCGTTGTGCTAAAGAGTCTAAAAATCGTGCCAAGGCACGAATTAGACTAGGAAGAAAGCATCTCAAAGTTACACGCCAACGTAAAGATTGGGCAGTGAAATTGGCTCAATGCGTAGTGAAGTCGGCAGACATCGTGGCGTATGAAGACTTGAAGGTGCGAAACATGGTGAAAAATCACCATCTTGCGAAGAGTATTTCAGATGCAAGTTGGTCAATCTTTACCAATTGGTTGGAATATTTCGGCAAGGTGTATGGGCGAATTGTGGTAGCTGTATTTCCGCACAATACAACTGTTGATTGCAGTAATTGTGGGTATCCGGTGCATAAAACATTAAGTACAAGGACACATATTTGTCCTGTTTGTTCACATCACGAATGCCGAGACATCAATGCTGCTAAAAATATTCTTAATCGAGGATTAGAACTGATTAAAAATACCGATGGGCTGTCGGAAATTCAATACGCCTCTGGAGAGTCTGATCCCTGCTTAAAGAAGGCAACTTCTAAGAGTAAATCATCTCAAAGAAAGAGGAAAATTCAACAGTAATGTTGGAATCTCCCGCTACATTGCTTGCAATTAGCGGGAGAGGAGGTCAATAGATGTTTATTATTAATAATGTACAAGTTAATCAATCAGTAAATGAGTCCTACTAACATCGGCGCATGTTTTTAATTTTTAGTAAAGTGGCACGCCTCGGTTATAAGCATCAACAAAACTAGCATAGTCGTACTCAACTTGAGTTGCATAGTCTATGGCAAAGTTAACAATTTCATTCTTAAATGCGGCCTTATTACCACTCACAATATCTGTTACTTGTTTATCTACACTGTAAGGGACAATCGCAGCATTATAATCTTGATCGGATATAGCATGATTTTTGGCTACAACTTTTCCTACATAACCCATCGCATCCATAAATTTCGTTTTGGTTGTGAGCAAGGTGTAATCAAAGTCTTCTTGGTAAGGGGATTTCTCATGCAGCATGAAGGGTATATTGTTGACTGTAGTGTAGCCAACTAAAGGGTCGGTGTTAGCAAGCATAGCTTTCATTGCGATTGTCACTCTTGCGCCTTCATTGTTGCTATATACAGAACTTAACAATAAACCAGGAGCTGCGATCGCAACTGCGCTACTAGTTTCTTGCTTCATTTCTAAAATGCGATCGTCGTCGGTTGCAGAAGTGGGGCCTTCGATCAGCAAGAAATATCGATATCTACCCAGACTACCAGTTCCAGAACCTAATTTCAGGCGAATATCCTTGAGATTGTAGTAACTATTGATGTAGCGCTTACTACTAGGAATTGAAGCGATATAACTACTCATTGCAGCAGCAATATTTGAGTAAGTACTGCTAGATAGAGTTTGCAGTTCGGAAGTTGTTTGAAAGACGCGATCGCCATTGTTATTGACCAACGTATACTTGCTCAATAAGCTTGAACGGCTTTTGTTTGCAGCCGCTTGAATTATATCCTGGACAACACCGTTGGTATTACTAGTTTCTAAACGGTAAGATAATTCATCATTTGTACCTTTGAAGTCGCTCATTTTGTTGAGATAAGTATCTAGAAAATTGCGGACAACATCTTGAGCATCAGAGGAACTGAGACCATTTTCTTTAGCTGCTAAAAGAATTGATACTGCCATTCGTCGTAAATCCCAAACGTAAGGGCCAAGATAACCTTCATCAAAATCGGTGGTATCAAATACGTTATTGCCGTTGTTATCTCTCATCCCACCAAGATTCTGCATATGCATATCTCCCTCTAACCAGATGGCTGTGGTAGCAGAATTAACAAATACTGAATTTGGTAATGTCTGCATATCACGATAGAAGATGTGAGCTGTTCCCCGATAAAAGGCGAACGGACTAGCAGCCATTTTTTGCATTTTTGTTGCTAATTCCTGAGGTAGTTGAGCAGCAAACGGATGATTGTATTGATAAATTTCATTTTCTATCCAACTAGGACGGGGAGTTGCCGCAGTAGCCAAAGACGCAAATCCGAAAGTGAGGATTGCAGAGGTAAAAATTCCCAATATAGGCTTTAACATATTCAATTACTCAGGAGGGTAAATTAATTGATGTTTGTTAGATTACTGTATAAACTGGCAATTATTCAACAACCATTTCTTAACCTCCTGAGTTGGGAATGTGGGATATCGGCAAGTGTGTTCACCCGCGTACAAGTGGCGATCGCTATCCCTAACATCTTTACTGTTGCCCAACTAGCCACAGCATTGACTGATGACTGGTGACTGTGAGCAATATAGCAGTCAGTCATGCTATTTTTTTAACTTGCATAAATTAAGCCACGCGATCGCCTTGGCAGATAGTTGCAGTTAAACGAGGTACGATCCCATCATCATGAACAGTGATAAAATCGGCTCTTTTGCCGATTTCTAGACTACCGCGATCGCTAAATACATTAATGGCTTTGGCTGGGTTACTGGTAAATAATTTCATTGCTTCGTAAATCGCCTTTTCTGTTTTCTGTGCAATCATAAAAATCGATTGTAATAAGCTTTGGGGAACGTAATCAGAAGAAATTACATCCACTAAATTTTGCAATACCAATTCCATTGCAGAAACATTACCAGAATGAGAACCACCCAACACTAAATTAGGCGCACCCATTAATACTTGTAATCCTAAACTGTGCGCTGCTTTAGCTGCTTCTAAGGTAGTGGGAAACTCAGCTAATACTGCACCATCTTGTACCGCTTCCTTAACGTGTTCCACAGTAGCATCATCATGACTCGCTAAGGAAATACCTTGAGTGTTGGCAAGTTCTACTAAGGCTGTACGGTTTTTTTGTGCATATATTTCTTGTTTTTGCTGACGAATTAAAATAAAATCGTCCATTTGATCAGCAGTCACACCATGTTTACCCATGTAATATTCTTTAAATTTATCCAACCGAATAAACTGGCGTTGTCCAGGGGTGTGATCCATCAATGAAATCATGGATAACAGAGGATGATTGATATATTGTGCTGTAATTTCATAGACCTGTTCATAAGCTAATTCACAGCGTAAATGCAGGCGATGTTCCACACAAAAGCGTCCGGCTATTTGTCCTTGGGAGACAACATCAATCATCGGTGCATAGTTAATTAAGCGCGGAGAACCAGCTGCTACATCACCAATTGCGATCGCATCACATACTGTTGTAACTCCAGCGCTGGCTAAATCGCGATCGTGATACACTGCTGCGGCTTCTAAAGGCCAGCGAATACCGGGACGAGGAGACATACAGCGTTCTAGATTGTCGGTGTGTAATTCAATCAATCCAGGTAAAAGATAATCTCCCTCACCATTTTGTCCCTGACTCACAACTCCTGGTTGAATATCAGCAATCAATCCATCTCTGACTACTAAAGTACCCAGCAGTTCTTGATTTGGTAGTTGCAGACGATAGTTAGTGTAAATCTGCTCGTTCATAATAATTTGTTGACTGGTGACTGGTGACTGGTGACTGATGACTGATGACTGGTGACTGGTGACTGATGACTGATGACTGGTGACTGATGACTAGTGACTGATGACTGGTGACTGGTGACTGGGAATGGTAAATGCTTTGTTGGGATAGTTAAGAAATCAACTGTTAACTGTCAACCGTCAACCGTCAACCGTTAACTATTAAAAATTAATTCGCGGTTGCAGAGTTGCGTAGACGTGGAACGGCTTGTCGCTAGACATCGCACTTCTTCATCGTGAAAAATTCCAATTAATGAACAGCCTTGATTTTTCCGTTCTTGTAATAGTTCAATCACTACCTGACGATTACTAGCATCTAGGGCTGAAGTTGGTTCATCTAGTAGTAAAATTGGATAATCAACTACTAATGCTCTGGCAATATTTACCCGTTGTTTTTCTCCCCCAGAAAAAGTTGTAGGGGAAAGCTGCCATAATCTTTCTGCAAGGTTGAGGCGACGAAATAATTCTTTAACTTTGTTATATGCAATATCTATATTTATGCCTAATTCTAATAGTGGTTCGGCAGCTACATCTAAGGCTGGCACTCTAGGAATTACTCTTAAAAATTGGCTGACATATCCCATAGTTTTTTGGCGAACTGCTAAAATTTCGTGGGGTGCGAGTTGGCATAAATCAAGCCATGATTCTTCATGTTTCACCCAAATTGAACCACTATCAACGCGATAATTTGCATATAAACAGCGCATAAATGTAGATTTCCCAGTACCAGATGCTCCAGAAAGAGCGATACATTCTCCCGCATTAACTGTCAAAGAAACTCCTTCTAAAACAGAAAGTTGCATTCCTCCTTGCTGATGCAAAGTAAAACTTTTGCGTAAGTTTTCTACTTGCAAAAGTGCTTGGCTAGGAAATTCTACTGATCGATGGTTAAGAGTTAATGATTGCATAGTTAAGAAGTGCCAATAAGAGACAGTCATCAGTCAACCGTCAACCGTCAACAAATTATGGTGTTAAAGCTGCGCTGACTAGTAGCTGGGTGTAAGGATGTTGTGGATCGTCAAGTACTTGATCGGTTAAGCCTGATTCCACTACTTGTCCTTGTTGCATAACTAGTAATCTGTGGGCTAGTAGCCTGACTACGCCGATATCGTGAGTCACTATAATGACGCTGAGGCGAAAATTGCGAACAAGCGATCGCAATAAATCCAATAACCTCGCTTGTACTGAAACATCCAATCCTCCCGTTGGTTCATCCATCAAAATCAACCGAGGACGAGTTACCAACACACGTGCTAGTTGTAATCTTTGTTGCATCCCTCCAGAAAATTGCACTGGTAAATCATCTATCCTTGCTGGGTCAATTTCTACTTGTCGTAGCCAGTGTGCAGCTTCATCCCGAATATTACCGTAGTGTCGCACCCCTATATCTAGAAGGCGTTCACCGATATTGGCTCCCGCACTTACCCGCATTCGCAACCCATCACGAGGATTTTGCTGGACAAAACCCCATTCAGTTCGCATTAATAACCGTCGTTTAGCTTCCGCAAGTTGGAAAACTTCTATGTCTTCATTATTACGGTTGTTGTAAGTAACATTACCTTGTTCAACAGTGATGTGATTGGCAATCGCACTCAGCAAAGTAGATTTACCCGAACCAGATTCACCCACAATCCCGAGAACTTGGCCAGGATAAAGATTAAACGAGATGCGATCGCAAGCCTTAATCGCGCCATAAGATTTACTCAGATGATGAACTTGTAAAAGAGGTTTAGTCATTTGTCATTGGTCATTTGTCATTGGTCATTTGTCATCAGTCAACCGTCAACCGTCATCAGTCAACACTTCTTGTATTACAAAAATCCGTATCTGAACAAATCCACATTCGCCCGCCTTGATCATCAATCACAACTTCATCTAAATAGCTTTCTGTGGAACCGCATAACTCACAAGCTTTATTCCATTTTTCTACGGTGAAAGGATGGTCTTCAAAATCTAGGCTTTTGACTTTGGTGTAGGGTGGAATTGCATATATGCGTTTTTCTCTCCCTGCGCCAAATAATTGCAATGCGGGACTCATATTCATTTTGGGATTATCAAAGCGGGGGATGGGGCTAGGACTCATCAAATAACGGTCATGTACCATTACCGGGTAATCGTAGGATGTGGCAATGTGCCCATGTGTGGTGATGTCTTCGTAAAGTTTGACGTACATCGCCCCATATTCTTCTAAGGCGTGCATTTTACCTGTCTCTACAGATGAGGGTTCTAACCAGCGTAAAGGTTCGGGAATTGGTACTTGGTAAACTAAAATTTGTCCGTCCTTGAGTGGTGTTTCGGGTATGCGATGGCGCGTCTGAATCAGACTGGCTTCTTGGGTGTGTTCTGTTGTTTCTACACCACAAACTTTTTTGAAAAAGCGACGAATATTTACAGCGTTTGTCGTATCATCTGCACCTTGATCGATGACTTTCAAGACATCATTATGACCGATTACAGCAGCCGTTACCTGAATTCCCCCAGTACCCCAACCGTAAGACATGGGCATTTCTCTGGAAGAAAAGGGTATTTGATGTCCGGGAATCGCTACAGCTTTGAGCAAGGCGCGGCGAATAGAACGCTTTGTTTGTTCATCTAGGTAGGCGAAGTTAAATCCAGTTTCTGGGGATGGGGGATTGGGGAACTCGGGGCCCCCTCTGGGGATAAGGGGTAATGGGGACTGGGGATTGGGAGAAATAGTCATTGGATAGGGGATAGTAAAGAGGCGATCGCAAATTGGGTGAAGTGGTTTAAATCAGGTGTGGGTAGATTTTGGATTTTGGCTTTGTCGTCGTAAATTCTTAGCTGTACTGCATCTTCGGCGTAGGGTTGTTGAATAAATTGTTCTGCTTGTTCTGGGGAAAATATGCCTCCTTGGAGTTCTAAGCTGCGTTTGGAAGCAGCTGAGAGACTATCCCAGTATTCAGGATCAATTGAGCAAAGATAACGTTTAGCCGTGACATGAAGCCTAATTGGTTCTGTGACTGCTGGACTAAACATTTTTCCTAGTAAAGGTATAGCGCGATGTTCGTGATGATCATCTATACCTTGGCTGGCGGGATTGTCACCTAAGTCATGGATTAAATGTCCTAAATCATGGAGTAAACAAGCGGTAATTAATTCATGGCTGTGACCTGATTGTTCAGCGAGGCTAGCACATTGCAAGGCGTGTTCTAACTGGCTGACAGCTTCTGCACCATACAATTGAGAACCTTTTTCGGTGAATAGGTTAATGATGTTTTCGATGGTAGGGTTCATAGATGAATGTTGACGGTTGACTGTTGACTGTTGACTGGGTATTTATTAAATCTGGTAGCGGGCGACTTCTTGTCCGGCTACGTATACAGATGAAATTGCAGTAATCGCAGATGGTAAGGAATTATTAGGAGATATCAAGAGGAAATCTGCGTCTAAACCTGGGGCGATTTTGCCTTTGCGATCGCTAATTCCCGCAGCTTTTGCTGGTAGGCTAGAAACTAATGACCATGCTTGTTCAAAAGACATTAAGCCTAATTCTTGCAGTTTGAAAGGTGCATAAAACAAGGACGGATAATGATAATCTGAGCAAAGACAATCGATAACGTTATTTTTCACCGCCTCAGCTACACTCATTAAACCTAAGTGTGAACCACCACGGACTAAGTTAGGCGCACCCATGAGGACTGCTGCACCATATTCACGACACTTTGCTGCTAAATCTACAGTCGCGGGAAATTCTGCGATCGCAACTCCGCGCTGTTGACTAAGTAAGACTTTTTCGAGGCTATCATCATCATGGGATGCAAGCGGAATCCTATATTTATGAGCTAATTCCACCAGTTCTTGTATTTGTGCGTCGCCTTCATGTCGTTTTGCTGTCACTTGATTGATTAATTCTTCTATTTCTTCTATAGACATGGACGATCTCTGCTTCACACTATTGATATAGCGGTTAAATCTCTTTTGATTACCTGGGGGTGGTAGGTGATCGTTGATAGATAAAAGATGTACTTTACCAGATACCATCCAATCACATAACTCTTGATGTCCGGCTATATTTGCTTCTTCGTGTCTAATATGAATGCGATGATTACAGTGTAAAACTTTTTTACCTACCCCTAAGATAAAGTCAATTAAAGCACGAGCAGAATCACGACTACGTAAACCTGGTTCGTAAGAGTCGGTAATTGAGCAGTAAAAAGTAGTGATACCAGATGCTAAGAGGTTACGATCATTATCTGCGATCGCTATTGGTAGAGGAAAATTAACTCCCGGACGAGGACAAATCATCCTCTCAAAAGCATCACCATGTAAGTCAATAATTCCTGTTAACATCTGGAGACCTTGAGCATTTACCAGATGAAATCCATTAGGGCTTATTGCCTGATCAATACTGATAAATTGCCCATCTTCAATTAAAACAGTGGCATCTTTTACCCAACCATCAGGAGTTAAGACATCTACTCCTTGAATCGCAATTTTTGTATTATTGATTTCCGACAATGTTTGAATAGGTTGTGTTGTTGTCACTGACTTACACTAATTTGTGACTGATTAATAAAATACCTATAGCAATCCTAGTTCAGTTATAAAAAAATATCGTTTTGGCTGTTGACTGTTGACTGTTAACCGTTGACTGTCAACAAACTTACATACGAATATTTCTCAAATCATTTAGGACTGCTATAAACCTTACTAACAGGAAAATTTTCCTGATTTAATTCCTGACTTTCTGAAACTTGCTGTGATTCTTCCGGCATAACTGTTAAATCTAGCGATTGATTATTTACTTGTTGCTGTCGAATTTTTCGTACTAAATTTAACTCCGCTTGAAAGTCAATATAGTGTGGAAGTTTAAGATGTTGTACAAAACCTTGAGCTTCTACATTATCGGAGTGTAAAAGCACAAATTCAACATTTTGCGCTGGCCCTTGAATTGTTTCTCCTAATTCTTCAGCGCGCATTGCTCTATCTACCAACGCCATTGACATCGCTTTACGTTCGTTATAACCAAAGGTGAGTCCATAACCACGGGTAAATTGTGCGGGTAATTCTTTACTACCTTGAAATTGATTCACCATTTGCACTTCTGTGACAGTAATATCTGCGATCGCAATTTCAAATCCCAATTCTTCAGGACAAATTACCACCTCTACTTTCCCCATGCGAATCTCACCCGCAAACGGATGGTTTCTGCCATAACCCCGTTGTGTAGAATAAGCCAGAGATAGCAAAAAACCCTCATCTGCACGCGCTAGATTTTGCAATCTCGCATCTCTTTTAGCTGGAAAGGTTAATGGTTGGCGAGTTAAATCGAAGGGTTGTTGATGGTTGACTGTTGACTGTTGACTGCGCCGCACTGAGCTTGTCGAAGTGTTGACTGTTGACTGGAGATTAAGAAATTCTTCCTCTGCTCCCCTGCTCTGTTCTGGTTGCATTAATCCTTCTCGATCTAGGGTGTCAATTACACGGGGAATTGGTTCTGTAATCGCTTCTGCTTCTGGTGCTGGTGGTATTTGTTCTTCTGCTATTAATTTAAAATCTAGTAGACGGTGAATGTAGTCAAAGGTAGGGCCTAACTTTTGCCCTCCTGGTACATCTTTAAAAATGGCAGAAATGCGGCGTTGAATCTGCATTTTGCTGGTGTCTAAGGGTTGGCTGTAGTAAAAACGGGGGAGTGTTGTCCGATAGGCGCGTAATAAGAAAACTGCTTCGACTAAATCACCCCAAGATTGTTTAATAGCTAGAGATGCTAACTCTCGGTCATATAAACTACCCTCACACATTACTCGTTCTACTGCTAGAGTTAACTGTTGCTCAATCTGACCTATAGTCAATTCAGGAATTTTCGGATCGCCTCTACGCCTATTTTTCAGAAGCGCTTCTGCATTTTGAATTGCTTGTTCTCCACCTTTGACTGCAACGTATGGCATATACTTTTTGTTGACTGTTGACTGATGACGGTTGACTGTTGATTGGGGATTATGCAAAATTTTGGGTTGGTTGGAGTATGCATTTAAAGCTCCAGCCGTGTTGCTCGAATCCTAGTGATTTATAGAATTGATGGGCGCGATCGCGTTTTAAATTAGAAGAGAGCATCATTTTATAACACCCAGCTTCAGCACTAAGTTTGAGCGCAGCTTTTACCATTTGGCTACCTATTCCTTGTCCCCGCATAGAAGAAATAACCGTTACTGAATCTAGGACTGCAAATTTGTGATATCCATGATGCATCATTGTTGGTGCATAAAGAAGGCTAAAAGTCCCTACAGTTTGCTCATTTAAATAAGCAATATAAATGTGATAATTAGGAATTTGTGTGATTTCTGCAAATATTTTTTCTAAATCATCTTTGGGTATGAGTGGTTGACCATCCATATCAGCATATAACTGATTTAATAATGGCAAATCCTCACTTTTAGCAATACGAGTATCAATATTCATAAGTAGGTAGGTGCAATTAAAGATAACTTGTAATGGCTGTCATTGGTCATTGGTCATTGGTCATTCGTAATACTTTCAAGAGTTTGCTTTATTTACAGTTTCTAGAGAGCAGATTACATTCCTTTCGTTTTGAATTCTGAATTACTAGTGCTTCATCTCATTAGTTGTGAGAAGTTGATGGTGGTCAGATCCCCGACTTCTTAAAGAAGTCGGGGATCTAGCAACTCAGCAAAATTAATGTGATATATCACTAGTTCTAGGTAGTCCCATTACTGCATTTTCTGTAAATAAAAATACGTCTACACCTTGCGGGTATGCTTGGTGATTCTGTCTCCAAAAATCCCAAAAATCGTGAGGAATTGTAGGTGAAATAACACGTTCTTCTAAAATTCCTGGCCCTGTCAAAATTACAGGTTCTCCCATTTCAAAACTTTCTACCTGTACTAATAATGTTGTTGAAGCTTCGGGTTTTTCAGCCGTTCCCCAATTAAAAATAGGTAATTCTGGTAACGCTGCTAAATCTTGAATTAAAGCAAAGTCAGCTTCCTCTGGGTACTGCGTAAAGCGACAGCCACTATGAAACAACAACCAAGCTTTAACTTGAGCATCAAAACTCGGTTGTAACCATACCACAACATCCAAATCCAACAAAGTTAAACAAGCAGATCCGCAAGCAGCTGTTAAACCCGCAGGTACACTCATTTGGGCTGTTATCTGATAAGCTATCCCTGGACGAGCATGAGCATCCAACAACGCCCGAAACGTCCTTTGTGCATCATGAATCGAATCTTGTAACCCTGGTAATTGTGTAACTTTAGTCATTTTTCATTTATTAACTGTCATCCGTCAACTATCAACCGTCAACCGTTATCATTTATTCCCCTCTCACCATTGTGAAGAAATTAACCTTTGTCGCTTCTGTTTGGCGTTGTTGAAGTTCTTGCTGCTTTTGGTTTTCTATTTGCAAGGGTTGAATGACTTCAGCTTGAATGCGATCGCGCCAATGTGGAGTTTGTAGTAATGCATCACATAAAGCTGCTAATTCTGCATGACGATGCGATCGCCCTGCTATATATCCAAATCCGGCGATCGCTTCTTCGCCTTGATTCTCTAATTGCACAACGCAGCGAGTTATGGTGATTTCGCCTAAATTAAACGCCTCCCCTGTACCTCCAGCACGCCCTCGCACCATCGTCAGTCCAATTTCTGGAGAGCGTAAAAAGCTATATTCAGGCAAATTATCTAACTTATTGACCAATTTTTCTAATAGATCTAACTCAGCCTTCGCTAACGTTGCCATCCATGCTTGTCGCTCACTCACAGTAGGCATAGGGTTGGTTTAGGGTATTTTGTTTTAAACTATTCTTAACTTGTCTAGACATCTAGATGAAAGTACATTAACGCAATTCGGACAACTTGACAATCTAATTAGGGAAAATTCGTTCACCGTTCACCGTTCACCGTTAACAGTCATCAGTCAACCGTCAACAAAAAAAATAATGCCTGTATATATTCAAATTGCCGACCAAATCAGACAAAATATTCATCATGGAGTTTATCAAGTTGGAGAACAACTACCAACAGAAACCAAGTTAGCGGAACAGTTTGCAGTCAATCGTCATACTATTAGACAAGCGATCGCACTCCTGAAAAATGAAGGATTGTTACGAGTTGATAGAGGAAGAGGGACTTTTGTCGCCGCTAAAACCATCCGCTACGCTATTGGTAAGCGTGTGCGCTATAACCAAACATTGAAAGCGCAGGGTTGGCAAGCGAGGTTTCAATTATTGCGTATATTAGAAGTACCTGCGGATGATGCGATCGCCAAAGGATTAGAGATTACTTATGGTGAACCTGTAGCGTTAATTGAACGTTTAGGTTTTGCAGATGAAGAACCCATTAGTGTAGGAACGGGGTATTTTCCCCTGAAGCGATTTCCTGATTTTTTAGAGCCAAAAAATATCAAAATTTTGCAAGAGAAACAATCAATTTCTCAGCTTTTACAACAGATATATGGATGCGATCATATTCGTCGTAGTACCTGCGTTTCTGCTCGTTTAGTTCAGCCACAAGATGCTAAATGGTTACAGTTACCCCTCAATCAACCCATTCTTTTAGCTGAATCAGTAAATGTTGATCAAACAGGTAACGTAATTGAATATGGCGTAACGCGATTGCGAGGCGATCGCATGGAATTGTTTTTTGAAAATGATTTATTTGTTGACTGATGACTGGTGACTGATGACTGATGACTGATAACTGGTGACTGATGAATAGTGACGCTAAAGACCTTGTTGAGTTAGTTTAGCAATTAACCGTCAACCGTCAACCATCTACTAAACTAACCACTCTCTAATTTTTGCGGAAAGCAAATCAATTGTGCCAGTAGCAATAATTAAAATAATGAGAATTGCACAAACTTTTTGATATTCAAATGCGCCAAAGCTTTGATATAGCGAAACGCCAATACCACCAGCACCAACAATTCCTAATACAGAAGCGGAACGTACATTTGACTCAAATCTATAGAGAGTAAAAGAAGTCCATAAAGGTAATACTTGAGGAATCACACCATAAATGACTTCTTGAATTTGATTTGCACCAGTGGCTCTAATTCCTTCAACTGGGCCAGGTTCAATTGATTCTACAGCCTCAGAAAAGAGCTTACCTAAAGTACCTGTAGTATGAACAAATAAAGCTAAAACTCCAGCAAATGGGCCTAAGCCTACAGCAACTACAAATATAAGTGCAAAAACAATTTCGTTAATAGCACGCATTGCATCTAAGAGGCGGCGTGTGAATTGTACAACCCATACTGGAAACATATTATTGGATGCGAGTATAGAAAGAGGAACAGCTGCGATCGCAGCCATTAAAGTTCCCCAAATTCCCATTGAAATAGTAATAATAGTTTCTGATAAATAATATTTCCAATCGCTAAAATTTGGCGGGAAATAAGATTTTATATATTCTCCCATGTTGTCTTTACCTTGAGACAGCATGGCTAAATTTATTTCACTCTGTTTATAAGAAAAAATCAAAACACCAAAAATAACTAGCAGAAAAAATAGTTTACTAATAGTAACTAGTTTTGCCTCCTGCTCTAACATCTCTATAACTGCTGGGGAGGTATTACCAGATATATTTTGCAAATTTTGTAAATTTTTAATATTTTTTATCATGAATTTCTAATAACTATTGAACAAAAAAAACAAGAATACTATGGTAAGCATAACAAGATTTATGCGATGATATTTTGCTGACTGTCAACCGTTAACAGTCAACAGTCAACAATCAAAAACACCTATTAACGTCCTTGCAGTGCTCTTAACTGGTTATTAAGTTCATTCAATTTCTTCTTATCTGCATCACTCAAACTTTCTTGAGCTTGCAAATCTAAAACCTTTTTGGCAATATCTAATTCGCGAATTCCATTCCAAGTTTTATCTTGAGCAGCTACAAAACCAGACCAATTAAAAGGGGCTAAGATTTGTCTATCTTTATAGCTATAGAAGAAGCTACGGAGTTTCTTTTTGACATCTTCTGGTAAATCCTTGCGGTAAGCAATGGGATCGCTAGGAATTACTGGTGATGTCCAGATAATGTCAATTTTTTTCCGCGCTGTGGGGTTAGTTTTTTCTAGCCTGTCTAAAGCTTCGCTATTGTTGGTTGCAACATCTACTTGCTTATTAGCGACAGCAAGAGCAGTTGCTTCATGATTACCTGCAAAAATTAACCGTTTAAATGCTTTTTTGGGGTCAATTTTGTTCTTTGCAAATACATAGTAGCTAGGTACTAAAAACCCAGAAGTTGAGTTCGGTTCATTGAATGCAAATGTAAGTTTAGAGGCATTTTTGACGACATATTTATCACCACCTTGTTTTTTAGCTGCGGCAGTGATGGGATTGTCCTTATTGGCGATTAAATAAGAATAATAGCCTTTTGTACCATCTGCATTCACAACTTGAGCAAATACTTCTGCATTAGCAATCCTTGCTGCTTCAATATAGGATTTGCCACCATACCAAGCTACTTGCACTTTGCCAAAACGCATCGCTTCTATTACCCCTGCATATTGCGTAGCATAGAAGGCTTTAACAGGAATGCCGATTGATTTTGATAAAGCAGCAATGAAAGGTTCCCATAAAGGCCTTTGGTTGGCTTGCGATTCTGTAGAGATAATACCAAAGTTGAGTTCTTTAATAGATGCAGCTTGTACTGGTTCAATCCAGTTAGAAGTAGATTGTGAAATCAGTTGAGTCCCTACTAATGAGGCACTAAATAGGGCAGCTTGTTCAATGAATGTCCGTCTTTTCATTATTTATCTCCAGGTTATTTATTAGCTCGTAAGTTTTCGCAGTATGTAACAATAGCTTCTGATTAAATATTTTGTATTTTGGAATTACACTAAAAGTTCCCCGTGTCCTCTCAAAACAAGTTCTTGAGCAGCTTTACCATAAATCTCATTGAGCTTGTCATCATTTAGTTCTACGGTTGTGCCATCAAACATGACTTCGCCATCTTTGAGAGCGATCGCTCGCTCAAAATAACCTCGTACCATCTGAATCTGATGTAAAGAAGCTATTACCGTAATTCCGCTTTGACGGTTTAGCTGTACTAGTAATTCCATAACTTTCCTTGCAGATTCAGGATCTAGCGAGGCGATAGGTTCATCTGCGAGGATAATTTTCGCCCCTTGGACTAAAATGTCAACGCCTATTACACCGATGGTATTGGAATCTCTGGTACAACTGGCACTGGTTTTGCCAATAACCCATTCAACGGTGCGCGTACTTCTGTAAATAACTATAGTGTAACTGCCAATTATAGATTCAGTCCGAAGTTTACCCTGACTGCTTGGGGCGGCTACACTAATGCCCAAGCAGAGAATACAGCCGTCGCGAGGAGTAATGCAGAGATTTGGAATTGGGCAGTTCAGTTAGGCTTTCCTGATTTGGGTAAAAAAGGAAACTTTGGTGGTATTGTGTTTGGTGCGCCACCTTACGTTGCTAGTAATCAATTTGTCAGTGGTGCTAATCGCCGCAGAGACGACGATGTCACCTATCATTTAGAGGCGTTCTATAGATATAAGGTGAATGACAACATTGCTATTACCCCAGGATTGATATCCATATTTAATCCTGAAGGTAACAGCAGTAACCCAAATATTTATGTGGGAGTAGTGCGTACTACCTTTACTTTCTAAACCCATCTGCCGATGCGATCGCTATATTCTGATACGGTGTGTCAATATTTACACTATAATTGCTTGAAATACAGTGGCGATCGCACACCAGCATCAAGAAATAAACACAGCAGATTCCTTGATATCATGCGATTGACAACTTGGTTGAAAAATGCTATATCTCCAATCGCATTTTTCAACCAAGTTTTGTGCTTTCTTAATTTTGAGACATCCTCTGAGCACCATTTGATTCATCAGCACCTATATCAATGCTAGTGCCTTGAATCCTTGAGTTATTATCCTTATCAAATTTTATGTACGAAATGTTATCTGAAGAACCACTATTAATTGCTGGTGAAGTAGAGGAGAGATGAAAATTATTACCACTTAAATTCATAAATCCTGCCAACGGCACTTGATTATTATTCAAAGCAGACAAGGATTGCACTCCACCTCTATTCTCATAAAGCTTGGTAGCAACCGAACCGCAAAATTACAGCAGATTTCCAGTTGGTGAGGTACAGATTATCGTGGATTGTCGGGGCACTAGTATTACCATGCCTCAAAGCGCGTACCTCATTTACCTGAAATCTACTGTAACACAAAGCTGCAATTCAACTAACTACTTCTAAGGTAATTGACATCGCCGCCAGTTTAGTTGTATCGACGCCGCGCACTCCCGCAGGTAACTGCTGACTTTCACCGTTTGTTCCCCTACGTGTAGCAGTATCTAAATCTTGAAGTAACTTATCTGTTATATCCAAAAACTCATCACTAGCAGGGACTGGACTGCGTGTAGTATTGTCTCCTCGTTTGGCAATTTTTTCCAGTGCTTTGAGTGACTCTTTTAATGGAGATGTACTAGCAATAATTAGGGCTTCAGTAATTCCTAATGGTTCACTGATAGTAAGTGTCATCTGATCGTTTTCGGGAATTACTCGCTTTTCGCCTGGTTCTATCAAAACTGCATCTTCTGATTGAGAAACCATTTGATTGTCAGGAAAAATTACTGCCATTTCTCCTTCAGAATCAATTACTAAAATGCTCACATAAAGAGGTATATTTTCTTTATTTTCTACTTGAAATGCTATTTGTGTATTAATAGGTAATCGGGCAATCTCACCATCTTTAATTTTACCACTATTTGTAGGTTGTTGAGCATTTTCTCGCCCGCGAACTGTAAAAGATTCACTCACAATTGTTTGGCTATTAGCGATAATCATCGAAGCGTTAACTTTGAGGCGCGATGTATTGGTATTGCGTACCATTGTCTTGACAATTCGCGCTGCTAATAATGATTTGAATTTAGAGTTTAATCGCTCAACTGCCACCGGGGTAGTTTCATTTGCTTCACCAAAAGATTTTGGAATGATTTGGTCTAGGGATGGTAAAAATAAACCTAAACTTCCCACGGCGGGGAGATTTGGGGTTTTAAATTGTTGTAATTGCTGATATCTTTCTTGGGTCATGCGACCAAAGATATATTGTACCTCTTGTTGTCTTAAAGGTACGGGTGTAACCCTATTGAGGGCTTTTAAGGCTTGTGTGGCTTGGGCAGTAGTGTTACTCTCAAAAGAGTCATCTAGCCCAATTTTTAAAGTTATATCAATGGGAATACCCCGCAGACGTTCTTGTAAAATTGTGCCGGCTGGTAATTGATTACTAACTTTTGAATTGGCGTTAATTCTACCTTTAGCAACTAAACCTTGACGAGATTCTAAATTAATTAATTCGCGTTCTTTACCGTTGCTATCGACTACAGTAAAAGCTGCATTTTCTTTGTTAAATGCATCCAGGGATTGGGGATCTACACCACCTAACCATAATTCTACTTCGTTGCCCTTGGTTTGAGTCACAACTGCATCGGCGTAGGATGTGGTAAAAGGCGTAAAGTAAAGCGGTGGGTTAGAATTACCTTTGACGTTGACTTCTAACTCTGGGTATTGAAATCCAGAATTTTGATATGCTAGATTTGCAGTAGTTCGACTTACATCAGCAAATACTTTGTTGACAGATTGATTTGCTGGCTTTTGCCATAAATAATATGTCAAAGCATAAGTAAATGCGCCTGCATAAAAACCACTAAAAGTTGCATCAACAGCAAATTGATCGCGTTTTGCAGAGGCGAGAACAACTCCTTTAGCTATGTTTTGCCGACGCAGTTTGAGAAAATCTGATTGTGACAAATTTAATTTTTGTAACCATTGACGCTGATACTCAAATTCTGCCGGCATAGCTTGTAAATTTTTGCCTCCGCTAAGGGTACGCACCAGAAAATTTCCTCGTTTTGCGCCACCAGAATGACAGCAATCTAAAACAACGGTGACATTTTCTGTTTTTAATGCAGACATGAGTAAAAACAGAGTATGTCCCATGATATTGTTGACTACGCCACCGCGATCGGGATATCCTGGAGGTAAGCTAGCATCAACGGGAACCAGGGTGCTATTAAGTCCAGATTCGTGGTCTTGATCTGGGTCAAAAACTTGAGAACCATGTCCAGAAAAGTGAAATACGACAATATCCCCTGGTTTAGCTTGGTTGATGAGGTGTTGTTCAAAGGCTGTTAATATATTTTGGCGTGTAGCTTGGGCATCGGTGAGGGTAACAATATCTTGAGAGTTAAAACCAAAGCGGTGAATTAGCAACTGTTTTTGTAACTCTACATCATAAGTACAACCTCTGAGTGGCTGAATACCATTTTGATATTCGTTAATTCCCACCAGTAGCGCCAGCTTGCGGGGTGCATTTTGCGCCAGAACTTTGGCGTATTTATCTCCCTGGTGCATGATATCTAACTGGCTGAAACCAATACTCGCCAATGTGGAACCAGCAAATTGCAGAAATTGACGGCGTTTGATTTGAGTCATAGGTTTTAAATTTGAGATTTGAGAATTGCTGGTTATTTATAGTTCTGGGGGTATAGGGGGGTATGCAATTTGGGGAATGAATTTCGGGGACAAGGAGTGATCTGTCTCATTAATTTTGCTCTTTTGCTAGATCCCCGACTTCTTAAAGAAGTCGGGGATCTGATCGCGTATGGGAGGGTATGCAACTTGGCGAATGAATTTCGGAAGGGAAGGGAGACAAGTCGGACAAATCCCGCATTTCTCAAAATTTGTGACAAATCCAGGTTTAGTCCTAACACACCCCACCAGATGCAAGCTAATTTACTACGTAACTCTCACAATTCAATTTAAAGTTTCCGTAAAACTGCATACCCCAACACCGCCGAGAAATATATTGATTTGTAGATAAAAAATCAGTATATACGCTCATGACGAAGCATAAGAAACTCCCTGTGTTGGCTTCTCGCGCTGTGGTTTTATTTTGCTCCCTGCTGTTATTATCCGAGTCAACAGTTGCCAGTGTGGGGAGTTATAAGTTAAAAATTGCCCAGCAGCCAGCGACAACCAGCCAAGATGTGACTCGTGCGGAAGCGGAAAGGTTAACGCAGGAAGGATTGCAATTATTTCAGCAAGGAACAGCAGAATCATTAAGACAGGCTATTGTTAAAAACCAACAAGCGCTGAAACTGTGGCAGCAATTAGGGGATAGAAAATGGCAAGCTACCATACTCCTTGGTATTGGTAGAATCTACGACTTATTAGGAGACAAGCAGCAGGCACTCAAATTCTACAACGAAGCTTTACCTTTGACTAAGGAAGTCGGGGATAAGGTTATTGAGGCGGCTACCCTCAACAATATTGGCAGTGTCTACGGCTTATTAGGACACAAGCAGCAGGCACTCAAGTTCTTCAACGAAGCTTTACCTCTGAGTCAGCAGGTGGAGGATAAGGCAGGAGAGGCGACTACCCTCAACAATATTGGCGGTGTCTACTCTGATTTAGGAGACAAACAACAGGCACTCAAATACTACAACGAAGCTTTGCCTTTTATGAAGGAAGTGGGGGATAAGGCAGGGGAGGCGACTATCCTCAACAGTATTGGCGGTGTCTACTCTGATTTAGGAGACAAGCAGCAAGCACTCAAGTTCTTCAACGAAGCTTTACCTTTGAGTCAGCAGGTAGAGGATAAGGCAGGAGAGGCGACTACCCTCAACAATATTGGCGGTGTCTACTCTGATTTAGGAGACAAGCAGCAGGCTCTCAAATACTACAACAAAGCTTTGCCTTTGAGTAAGGAGGTGGGGGATAAGGCAGGAGAGGCGAGAACTATCAACAATATTGGCTTAATCTACTCTGATTTAGGAGACAAACAGCAGGCTCTCAAATACTACAAAAAAGCTTTGCCTTTGATGAAGAAGATGGGGGATAAGGCAGGGGAGGCGACTATCCTCAACAATATTAGCTTAGTCTACGACTCATTAGGAGACAAGCAGCAGGCACTCAAATTCTTCAACGAAGCTTTACCTTTGAGTCAACAGATGGGGTATAAGGCCGGAGAGGCGACTACCCTCAACAATATTGGCGTTGTCTACAACTCATTAGGAGATAAGCAGCAGGCACTCAAATACTACAACAAAGCTTTGCCTTTGATGAAGCAGGTGGGGTATAAGGAAGGTGAGGCGACTACCCTATGGAATCTTGCTTACTTAGAACGCAAAGCAGGTAATCTCCAAGCTGCACTGACACAAATCGACAGCGCCATCCAAATTATCGAAGATTTACGCAAAACATATACTAACAAAGACCTGCAAACCACATATTTCGCCACAGTCCAAGATTATTACAAATTCAAAATCGATTTGTTGATGGAACTGCATGAAAAAGATCCATCAAAAAGATACGACGCATTAGCCCTCAACACCAGCGAAGCATCCCGCGCTAGAGGACTTTTAGAACTGTTAACCGAAGCCCGCGCCAATATCCGCAAAGGTGCAAAACCAGAACTCTTGGCAGAAGAAAGCCGCATACAAGCTTTAATTGATGGTAAAGAAAAAGTACGATTTGAGATAGTTAACAGCAATAAAATTAAAGAACCCATATATAAAGCCAACGCTGAGAAATTACAAGCAGAAATCGATGAACTCCTCCGCCAACAAAAGGAACTGGAAACCAAAATCCGCGAAACTAGCCCTCAATACGCTAACCTCAAGTATCCCCAACCCCTGAATTTATCGCAAATTCAGCAACAACTCGATAAAGATACGCTGCTGTTACAATATTCCTTGGGTGATGAACGCAGCTTTTTATGGGTGGTTTCTCCCAATTCTTTGGATACTTACGAACTTCCCAAAAAACAAGAGATAGAAAAAAGCGCGATTAATTTATTCTGCCTGATTAGTGATTACAGTTCTAAACCGCCTTCTGCAACTAACAAAGAAAATCCTTGCGCTGGTATCAAAACTCGCCAGATTGATGTCGCCGCAAAGGAACTCAGTCAACTGATTCTTTCACCAGTGAAAGATAAATTAGGGACAAAACGCTTGGTAATTGTCGCCGATGGTGCTTTGCAATATATCCCCTTTGCAGCTGTGGCTGATTTAAATTCTCAACCCACCTCTACACAAGGTCAAGGGGAAAAAGATAAACTATTGGGAATACAGGTGAGTGTTTCTCAAGAAAAACAAAAAAACCCTGACTGTGTGGGTGGTGGTATTAGTAGCTGTCCTGGTAAGAATTCACCTGCAAATAAATTTGACTACCAACCGCTATTTATTAACCACGAAATTGTCAGTCTTCCTTCTGCTTCTACCATTGCCATTCAACGCCAACAACTCGCCACCCGTCAACCCGCACCCCAAGCCTTAGCTATTCTCGCTGACCCAGTATACAGCGCTACCGATGACCGAGTGACCACCGCCCAAAATAAACAACTCCAGCAGCAAGATGACCTAGATTTAGAGCTAGAACGCTCTGCCCTCAAGCGTTCTGCTGATATCCTCAATCGCCAAGGTTGGAAACGACTTTTCGGTACACGCACAGAAGCCCAGACAATTTTTAAACTCGTACCAGAATCTAAAGGTGTGGAAGTTTTTGATTTTGCAGCTAACTATAATTGGGCTACCAGCAGCAATCTCAATCAATTCCGAATTTTACACTTTGCTACCCACGGTTTTGTGAATGATGCTAACCCAGAGTTATCAGGGATTGTGCTGTCTCTGGTAAATGAACAAGGTAAAGATATTCGCGGATATCTGCGGTTAGCAGACTTGTTTAACCTCGATTATCCAGCAGATTTAATTGTTCTCAGTGCTTGCGAAACCGGATTAGGTAAGGAAATTCAAGGCGAAGGCTTGGTAGGCTTGACAAGAGGATTAATGTATGCAGGTGGAGAAAGATTAGTAGTTTCCTTATGGCAAGTCAGTGATCAAGGGACGGCTGAGTTTATGCAGGAATTTTACAAGCAAATGTGGCAGCAAGGCAAGTCTGCAAATCAAGCTTTGCGGGCGACGCAGTTAAAAATGTGGCAACAAGAGAAATGGCGTAATCCTAATTATTGGGCGGCGTTTACATTTTTGGGTGAGTGGAGGTAATTGGTCATTGGTCAAAAAGTAGATTTAGGGTGTGTTGTTGAGTAGCGCAACGCACCAACTTACTATCATTTTGGAAAAAGAATGTGACAGATGGGTAGGTTGGGGAAGCGGTGTGTTAGAGAGTTTCCCTACAACCCCTAATCCAATCAGGTTCAGTTAGAGGCATCACTTTCCAAATGAGTCACAGAGTTCTAATATGTACTTGAAAATATATGTATTTAAGTGCATAATTAATGAGTTGGGTTGTTGAATTTCATCAAGATTTTGAACCTGAGTTTGATGCTTTACCAGAAGAGGTGCAAAACAAGTTACTTGCCCGTGCTAGTTTGTTGGAAGCGTTTGGTTCCGAATTAGGACGGCCTCAAGTTGATACCCTGAATGGTTCACGACATAGCAACATGAAAGAATTGAGGTTTAAAGCAGCAGATGGTGTTTGGCGTGTTGCATTTGCATTTGACCCCAGACGCTATGCAATATTGCTAGTCGCGGGTGACAAATCAGGTGGTAGTGAAAAGCGTTTTTATCAGCAACTGATCAAGATAGCAGATGACAGGTTTGACGCACACTTAGCCCAGTTAAAAACTCAACAATAGCAAAAGCGAAACGGGACTTATGGGGAAAACATTAAAAGAAAAATTAGAACAGTTGTCACCAGAAAGACGGCAAAAAATTGCAGAAGAATCTAGTTTACTGATTGCGGAGGAAATGACCAGACAGCAACTAAGACTTGCACTCAAACTCACCCAAGAACAGATGGCAGAACTTTTACAAGTTGATCAAGGAAATATTTCTCGCTTAGAACAGCGTACCGACTTGATGCTTTCAACTTTGCGGAAATACATTGCAGCAATGGGAGGTGAGTTAAAACTTGTTGTTGAATTTCCCAACCGTCCACCAGTCACGTTAGTAGGTATTTCTGAACTTAGCGAATCGGAAAAAGATGCGTAGACGCATTCGCAAAATGTTTAGGGACTTCCAAATAAAAAAATATTCCAATCATTAACTTACCAAACCCGCAACTCGTAGGGGCGGGGTAACCCCGCCCCTACAATTTGGCATAATTTATTTTTTGGAGTTCCCTTAGTAGAGACGCGGCTTGTCGTCAGCAGTCAATATAGCTTTCTGATATTGCTTTAAACTGAAGTAAGCGAACCCTCTACCAAGATAGGCGTATGGCTAAAATCTAAAGTGGTATAACAAAGCCCACCTACCCCGAAAGAAGACTAGAGGTTAAAGGTGGCCTTCGTATCAACTTTCAGATGGTGGACGGAGTGTAGCGTGCGTGGCTACTTATCCTGACATTATTGCACTGCTTATTTTTTTACACTCTGCGGCGGATTTGGCTCGACTTCACATAATTTCTTGAACAAATCTGTTGTCTGCTGCGGTGATAATTCTTTGTCAAGATTAGGAACAGAATACACTTGCTGCAATACATCAGACCATAACTCCTTTTTAGCAAAAAAATCTGCTTTTTCTAGAGCAATTGTTTTCTCATCTGCACCTTGGGTTTGCAATCGCTGTTCCAAAATCTTCAATTCAGCAGTTATTTGTTGACGTTCTTGTGCATCCATCAATTGAAAATTTGCCAATAGAGAAGGATTTTCACCAAGGAAAGCTCTCCACTGATATTTTTTACCTGCTTGTAGTGCTTCTTCGCCTGAATAAATTGCCAAATTATTCTGCCCAATATTTTCTAAATCCCAAAAATTCTGACGACTAGGTAATTTGGCTACTGCAATTTTCTTTAACTTACCCCGCCATAAAAACATTGGATTAGTACTATAAATTTCCCCATTAGGAGATACCAGACATAAATCACCGCGTGAAATTGGACGTTCTTTTTTCCTTCCTCCTAGTAACAAAGCAAGAATACCTGTTAAAGATGTTCTTTGAACTTTTGTTTGCCCGATTGTGATTTCTGGAGTAATTAACAAAGCCGGAAGAACGAAAACTGATGCTAAACCAGCCAACATCAACAAGCGAATTCCAGTCATTTTATTAAGCATTTTTCTTCCTCAATCCCGATAACGCATAGAACCAGAAAGTAGCAGACGGTAAAAACAAAGGTACTAAAAGACTGAGCGATATATACATTTGCATTGATATCAATGCATAAATTACATTACCACTGAGCAGTAAAGCAATTAATAAACGACTACCGCGTTTACTATGCTGACGTTGTCTGAGAAATATTTGTGTCCCTTTTCCCAAAAATATGACAATTCCAATTATCCATAAATCAGGAATGGGGATAATTAGGTGTTGTTTAATCAGGTTATGAGTCATGTAAGCATTGATTTCTACCCCTGTCATATCTCTTAGCAACCCAGTTGTAGGATTTTGCATCCGCCAATAAGCTACCCCCAGTGGTAAAGAAAAAATATCGCTATGTCCATCTGATAATCCCGAATCTTTATATCCAGCAGCACCAATTAATACAACTTGCTGTTTTAAATTTTCTTGATTAAGAGTTGTATCTTTTTGTAAAAAATGACCCGCATTAATTACCTGATAAACTTGATTAGGTGGTATTGAATAGTCAATAATTGGATATAACCAAGCTTGCCAAAAATATTCAGAAAAACTACTAAGCTTTGATAGACGTAATTTGCGGAGCTTTTGATTTAAGGATGAATTTGCTGGATTTTCATCAAGATATTTAATTAAATCGGTACGTAAATCATTATTTCTTGAAGATTGCGGCTGTGGCAGATTTTCCGGTAACTTTTCTTGATTCATCCAAGATATTAATGTTATTAAGTAAGTAAACGGGCAGCTTTGTATACAATCTTTATTTGTATTTACTAATGACAAATGACCGGAAAGGTGATCCACATAGCCTTGCTGAGTTTGATTAAGATTAGCAACCCTTTTATTGACAGTTTGCTCTTGATTATCATCTTCATTTAATATCGAGCCAAAGATAAACCATGTAGAATTTTTATTGATGGAATTTACCACCGATTTGGCTAATATACTATCTTCATCTGTGACTCTATCAAAGAGATAGTCTATAGCAATAACTTTGGCATTCTCTGTTGTTAATTTATCAATTAATCTGGCGAAATAACTCCGATCGAGGGGATTAAATTTGTTAGCTTTAGTCTCAACTGCATTTAAAGATTTTTCATCAATGTGAATTAATAAAACTGGCGGTGTTTTGTCTTGTGGTATTTGCTGAGTCACATCCCGATAAACTGCTTGCATCCCAATTTGCATGTCGAGTACAGTTTTACGTACAGGAGGAAGAAGACTTAAAAGCACTAATGTGACTAACGCCAAAATTTCACAGCTTGTTGGTAACCAAGGCTTAATTTTATCGCCAGGTTGCAAACGAAATAATTCGGCGTTGGGATGACGAAATAAAGAAGGAATTAGGTAAGCACTGGGATAAGTAAGATTTTTTTCGACTTTGAGATAATCGCTTGCTGTTAATAATGCTTCGTGAACATCTTGATATTCTTTTAGCGCATTTAAAAATTGGATAAAAAACTCCCCAGCTACGCGATTATGTATTTTTTCGCGCATAATTGCAACTTGACTTAAGCCTAAGTCAATTAATTTATTTGCAATACTTAAACCATCACAAGAATTAAATATCGCGAATTTTAAACCGTTATTAATGGCAGTTGTTAAGGGCTTTTCAATTTCACTTAAAGATATGCTAACATTAGGGGCGATAGATATCTGACCACCAGTAAAAGTAGTTTCATTACTGTGTCCTGCAAAAAATAGCATATCCCAGCTTTGAGCAGTCAGGGTGGTAATTATTTCATTTTTCCAATTATTAATATCTTTCTGTTTGTGCCAACGAATTGATTTAACTTTAACATTGGCTACTTTTTCAAGTGATGATATTGCACGTGATTCATCTGCAAAGCTTAACCCAGTATCATCGCCAAAGATAGCTAAAATTTTAGCTTTTCTAGCGCTTTTGGGAAAGGAAGTGGTTACTTCTTGTCTAATATTCAGTGGTTGACGGACAATCCGCAGTTTGCTAGATGTAAACTCTGTGCTAATTTCCCATGCTTCCCAAGGTAAGTATTCTAGTTCTGGAGCGTTACAACTAATAAATATATTAATCTTTCTAGAAGAATTTCCTTTTAATTCATTATTGTAATTCTCTACGGCTTGCTTACTAATTTTTGTCCGAATTTCATATAATTTTTCACTACGCAACCATTGATGAAACTCGTATAAAAGTTTAGCTTCTGCTTGTACTAATTGAGCTTGCCAATCAACAGGTGGGGGTATAATCACACCCTTATTTACAACTTTACCCCGCAATTGGTTGCTGTAGAAATTAATATAAATTTTCTGCCATTGCTCATGAGAAGCGATAATATTTTCTGGATAACTAATTTCAGATGTGATGTGCTGACCCTGTCCCCAGGATAGTTCAAATAAACAAGTCCGATCAACTTTTTGAATTTTTAAATAAAAATTAGTCACGTCGCTTTGCTCCGAATTCAAAATTCAAAATTCAAAATTTAAAATTAATCATCGCTATAACTGAGTTAAGGGGTTGTATCCTTTTCGTTTAAACATAGGAAAATTGTAGGTTGGGTTGAGGCTCTGCGAAACCCAACAGAGCTACCCAAATGTTGGGTTTCGTTCCTCAAACGCCACTTGCTTCAAGCCGGGAAACCCGTCCAACGCAGTGGCTCCCCAACCTACGCGGGTTAAGGTTTTTGAGCTTAACCGAGCAGTATTGAGTCTGTGGTGCATTGCTTCATCCTTTATTATCTGTGTAATTACTCTTAGTTCTCAGCGATGAGGGGGTATGCAGTTTTGGCGGCTAAAGATATTGTCGAGTATTTACCTGAGTAAAAATGCTGAAGATTTCGTGAATTTATGGCGCAAATCGCCAAAGTAGGTGTAGGTTCAACAGTCAACCGTCAACCGTCAACCGTCAACAGTCAACCGTCAACAGTCAACCGTCAACGACTTAAATATTCCCAGTTTCCTGTTTACCTTGTAATATCAAAGGCAAATGGCGGTAATGTCACCTCTATATCATCACCTAAACTTGCAGTCACAATAAACTTCTCATCCCAATTACCAACTAAACAAGTATATAAATAGGAATTGCGCTGTTGTGGATTCACGCTTTGTTCTAGCAAAATCCCGGTTTTATCGCTGACTCGGAATTTGAAATTTTCTGGTAGGGTATTTGGGGAAGTAGCACCTAAAATTAATAGCAAACTCCATAAATTAGGCTCATTTACTGTCGAGGAGTTCCAGGCGATCGCATATAATCTTAGAGGAATTCCGGCTAAGAGGAAATTCTGATATCCACTCCTAGCTACTAAGGGGATTTCTAAACCTTGTGCTTTTAATTGTAATGCGATCGCGTCTAATTCCTCGGCTGGGCTGCGCATTTCTCTTAAAGGTGCAAATCTTGGTAATAATGTCCAAGCTAGGGATTCCCCAATTTCGTCTAATTCATCCCATAACCAGCGTCCGACATTAATTGCTGGTTGGGTAATTAATTTAATTAAATCTCGTAGAGATGCTGGGATTAAAGGTGTTTCTGGATTTTCTTGATTTACACCACCGGTTTGGAGTTTGTATATCAAATCCATCAATTCTACAGAAGTTAAAACAGCGCTTCCTTGTTGCCAATTTAAAATTTGCCAAAGTTCGGTTTCTGGTGTTTGTAATCGCCAAAGTAAGGTAGCTAATTCACTTTCTTGCGCTGCTAATGTTTGCTGGCGATTATTTGGTATAGCTGGTAAGTTAATTGCATCTGGTTGTAGAGCTAGTAAATAGAGTAACAAGCGGTTTGGGTCGTTGTCAAACCAAGTTAAAGGTATTTCATAATTCCAATCTGGTTGGGGTAAGATTATCTGGAAATTTTCCAGATTTTCTCTTAATTGGGGATAGGAGATAAATCCTCTGACAATCCCCAATTCTTGTGATTCTAAAACTTCTACAAATACATAAAAGTGGGGAACAAATTCGGGGATATCTACGACTATTCTTGATAAAGGTATTTGTTCATCCCAGGAATTACCTATGGTAATTAGGCAAAGTTTAAAATTACCAACTTGTAAATTGGCAATATTAGGAATAATATTAGCTAAAGCTGGTTTGGTAATTGTACAATCTTCCCAATTAACAATCAGATTATCATCACGCTCTTGTAGCCATTTTTTCAAGACAAATAACGCTAAAGCATTTAAATAAGTTTGCCATTGACGCCCATCATCAGGAATTGGGCGACTAAATTCTATAGCTTGATGCATCTCTTCAGCATCAAGGCTAATGGCTTCAGTAGGTAAACGTTCAAATTCAAATGACATGGGTAATGTATTCATAATGTTGCAAAAATTAAATAATTGTCGAGATGCGATTCATCGCGTCTGTAATCAAGAATCGGTTAAATTGTGATTTAATTGTTGACAAAGCCTTTGAGAAAAATGACTCATTTTCTCTTGATGATGCATACTTAAAGCTTCAGTTTCTGCTTGCTTGATTAAATTTGTAATTTGTTCGTTGAGGATATCGGTAATTAGCCGATCTAAGTTGGCGAGACGCTCTGGTGTAGAATATTCTTGTGCTAGTTGGATAACAGCTTCTTTTAACTTTTGTAATGTTTGATGCTCGACATCAGCACGAAATTCTTTAAGTTTCAATAATCGAGTGACTTGATATTGAGCATCTAAGCCTAATTGTTTAGCGATCGCACTCATGGATAGCCTCTGACAATGGAATAATTGCAGCGCTAGCAAGAATTGATTAGATTTCTGTGAATCTTTCTTATTTAGCTTGTTGACTCGTGATTTTGTGACTTCATCTAAGGCTAAATCTAAACAATGCAAGATTTGATTTCTATATAAATTTAAAAATATTTCTTCATCATTAGCATCTGTGATCAGATTGTCAGAATCTGGTGCGGGTATTTGCTCTATTAAAGCAAAATTTTCATTAATTTCCACATCTAAAGATTCTGTGGCTAATAAACCACTTCTCACATGAATTCTATATTGTCGCAGCTTATCTGCTAAATTTTGTAGTTGTCGCATCACATTTTCAGGAGATAAGCGAGATATAGTTTTTTGCTGGGTTTTTGACTCTAATAATTGTGCCATTTTTGCTAATTGCTCAGTTGTAGGTGGCGGACATTTGCTGCGGTTTCCCTGAGCAAGTTGTTGCCAGCGTTCAGCACGATATACTTTGTGATAAGCAGCGAGTAATTTTTGGGATTGCTCAATTTCTTTGGGTGTGAGGTAATGAAATTCACCTATAATTTTGGCTAATTGTTGAGGTTTAGTATCGTTCAAAATTGCCCAATCTCGTACCAAATACAATCCGCATTCTAAAAGAAATTTTTCAACTTCATCATGCTGTTTTACCTTGCGGCTTACCCAAGTAGTCAAGAGGCTTTTTTCGGGGTCAAAAGTTTGTAAAACTTCTCGCGCAAAGGATTGATATTTAGTTGCTGGTTCTAAACTATCATCGTCATCCAAAACATAAGGAAATAAATCACGCTCAGTAAATCCGTGAAAATCGCCAAATTGTCGAGCGAGGTGTAAACAAGCTTGTTGAATTTGCCAGGATATAAAACAGAGTAAACAGCGCTGGGCTAGTAAGCTTGGCTCAGTAGCAGCATTGCGAGATAATTCTAGTAAGCGCTGCTGTATGACTGTGTCTGAGATTTCATGGATATTTGCTAAGTCTGCAAAGGTGGTAGTAAAAAAAGACTTGGCATTTTGGAGTTCTTTGAATTTGAGATTCCCGGTGCCATCTAGGGTTACTAGTGTCCAGTACTTTAACTTGCTCATTGGTAAATTTGTGTTTTTAATTATTAGTTGTTAATTGTCTCATCTCCCCTGGATTCGAGCCGTTATTGTTTCTTAACTCTCGGCGGGTTGGGGATATGCAGTTTTTGGGCTGCTGGTAAGGTGATTTTTTTGTAAAGTTTGGGCTGGGGGTTGAAAGGTGCACATAGTTGTTAACTTAAATCCCCAAATCCCGCCTGTCCCGAAATATCGCCGTCACCCTAGAAGGGTGCGGCTAATTGAACAAAGCCCACCTTCGTGGGCTGAATTTCTTAGCCCACGGAGGTGGGCTTTGTAGCGTTAGCCCCAGGCTTATAGCCTGCGGGCGATATATCGGGTAAGCGAGAGAACAATGTTTTTTGGTAAAGAGAAATAGCAATTTTCTTCTCGTTTATCGAAATCAAGTACTCGTTTTTCTGTTTTAAGTAAGCAAAAAGCCATTTTACCTTCTCGTTAAGCCTTAACGAGTTCTCATTATTGTGTTTTCCGCAAGTAAAATACTATTTCACCTACTCAAAAAGCCTTAACGCTTACTCGTTTCGGTAAATCACGCACTCATTTTGGTGTTTTCCGCAAGTGAAAAGCCATATTGCTGACTCATTTTGGTGTTTTCCGCAGGTAAAAAGGTATATTACTGGTGCAAAAATTACCCTGTTTGACAATAAACGGTTGTGTAGCTAGGCTTTATTGTTTTTGGCGATGTCTAGGTTGGGCTACGCCTACGCATTTATTCTCAAAACGAATTGGGTAATTAACAATTCAAAATTCAAAATTCAAAAATAAAAATACTAATACATCATAGATTTCGCTTCGGGACATGGCATTGCCCATACGTGTCAACTGAAGCTAAAAGCTATATACAGCGCGTGTTGTACAAAAACCCTCGCCCTCATCCCCTCACCCCTTCTCCCCCTGGAGAAGGGGAATTAAATCTCTTGCTCCCCTCTCCTGCTGGGAGAGGGGCTGGGGGTGAGGGCAGAACGTTGTCGCCAAGAGGGTTTCGCCTTAAGTTGACACCAATGGGCATTGCCATGTCCATACCTGCATACCTCATTTATCTGAAATACGCTGTATATCTAACGTAAAATATTGATATTCATCTTAGTCATTATGGGAAAATGCTGATGAGTTCTCTGTTAGAAGCAATATTAAAGCAAGCCCAAGGGTTGTCACGAGAGGAACAGCTAGAGTTAATTCAACATTTAACAGAGCAAGTATCTACCCAGCCAGAAACTCCTCGCCTACCAAAGCGTAAAGTAACTGAGTTTTATGGAGTTGCGCCTAATTTATTATCGGGGATAGATGCTCAAGTTTGGGTTGACCAACTGCGCTCTGAATGGGATGAACGTGAAAGTACATTCAGAGGATGTTTTAAAAGTTCTGTCGTTGGTAGCAAAAAGTTTTAGATCCCCCTAAATCCCCCTTTTTAAGGGGGACTTTGATTGTATTTCCCCCCTTTTTTAAGGGGGGTAGGGGGGATCAATAAGTATCTAAAGTCACAGCCAAAAACTTTTCAAACAACCTCTCAGACAATAACTATGAAGATTGCTGATGCTTTCCAAGGGATAAATAAGGTTTTTTAGGATTTCACTACGTACCCTACGGGAAGCAAGCTACAACCCAAACTACAATCTTTCTTCAATTTTGAATTTTGAATTTTGAATTTTGCGGAAAGTTGCGTGCGGGGGTTCCCCCCGTTGAGGAGGCAGTGCGTTGGGCGGGTTCCCCGACTTGTAGCAACTGCCGTCAAACTTTCCAAGACGAATTTTGAATTTTGAAATCTGCATACCCCCTTACCCCTGAGAGATAAGTACCTCCAACACCAAAAATTGGAGAAATGTTTGTGAAACGTTTGCTATCTAGTGTTGTGCTTACCAGCTATCTTTTGGGTATTGCTAGCGTGACTATCCTACCCCTACAACGCCAAGTTACCGCACAAGTACAGAAGAATAATGAGCTTTTTTACACATTTTACGGTCAAAAAATTCCCTTGTCTGTGCGTCAAGATACTGTAGCTGTGGCTTTCAAACCAGTTAGGACAAGGGGAAAAGCTCTGTTTCAACAACTACAAGATGATTTACGCTCTGGTAGGGGAGGCGTTCGGGATCTGACTCAAAGTAGCGGTGTCAATGTAGAAGTCAATCCTTTGGGTGCTAACTTTGCTTTGGTTAAACTACCCACATCAACCCGTAATTCTGTCACCAGTTTACAACAGCTAATTCAAAAGCAACCTTATGTCCAAGAAACTTTACCTGTATTGACTCGCACTACGGGAGATAGTCAGTCTGGGGAAAAGCAACAAACGATAGTGCTACCAAATGAAATTGTCGTCAACTTTGAACCGGGACTTTCTGATAGTCAAAAACAGTTAATTTTAGTCCGCAATAATCTAGAAGTTGTCAGACAGCTACGTTTTAGTAAAAATCATTATGTAGTACGCCCTAAATCAGTTTCTGGGACAGCAGTTTTATCTATCGCCAATCAATTAACGGATCTGGCAGGAATCCAATCAGCGACTCCGAATTTTATCCAGACTACATCCTATCAAACACTGGCGGCGAATTCATTAACGGAAACTCCCAACGCCAAAGCAAATCTGCAAAGTTTACTCGCTACTTTACCTCAACCTAAAGACACGCCCCGCACTACATCTTTACTTCCCTTACAATGGCATCTCAATAGTACACCTCGGCGGGGTCAATTTCTCCCCCGTACTGATGTCCGCGCTACGGAAGCTTGGAAAAACAGTAATGGCGGACGGGATGTGGTTGTGGCAGTAATTGATAGTGTGATTCAATGGGATCATCCAGATTTAGCTAAGAATCTCTACAATTCTGGCAATAGCCCCGATAAATTACCCAATGAACAATACGGTTGGGATTTTTCTAGCGGTAAAGAAGGTGATGCAGATACGCGCCTTGGATCTGATGAATTAGCAACAGTGCAAGCACATTTTCAAAACACCTTTGTACTTTCATCTGAGGAATTACTGAAAAAATATGCCAGTCTTGCAGAAGCATTAAAGCAAAGATTTCCTAATGCTTCCTCTGGTCAAATTGTACTCTACATCAAAAATTATATTCGCAACGAAATCGCCGCCGAATTTCACGGGACTTGGAGTGCGGGTGTAATCGCGGCAAATTCCGAAGATAAATCTGGTTTGTTGGGTGTTGCGCCTCATGCGAAAATTCTCCCGGTGCGGGTATTTGGCTTAGGCGGTAAAATTGACTCAGCATCTTTGATTGAAGCGATAGGTTATTCTAACGCCCGTGGTGCAGATATCATTAATATGAGTTTGGGTGGCTTATTACCAGATGAAGGTTTAACCGAGCAAATTTTTGATGTTCTCGATAATAACCCCAAATTAGTCATTGTGGCTTCCGCAGGTAACGAGAATTTAGATGGTGTGAGTTTCCCGGCGGCGATTCCTGGGGTAATCTCAGTAGGTGCGACAAACGTTGTCGGAAATCGCACCGCTTACAGCAGCTACGGTGGTGGTTTACAAGTTGTCGCCCCTGGTGGAGATTTAACAAATGCTGCTAGTGGAGGGATTTTGACGACTGGCGGCACTTTCCTGGATGGTTTCTGGCAAGGAATGAATGTGCCGGATTATGCTTGGGGTGTGGCTTTAGATCCCTTGGGTAAATATGTACAAGTTCAGGGTACTTCCTTCTCTGCGCCGGTGGTGTCGGGTGTGGTGGCGTTGATGAAAGGCGAAGATGGAAAACGGCGCTTAAATCGAGAGGGAATTGTGAAAATTCTCAAATCTACTGCCAGTTACAATGGCTTGACACTGAGTAAAGGTGATATCAATCGCTACCGCTTGCAAGCAGATGCGGGGTTTGGCGCAGCCGGAGATTTTCCCTATGTGCGTCCTTCTGGGGTGTTTGGTAAAGCTAAACCTGTGTCAGCAGAACAGTATTATTTCGGTAGTGGGTTGATTAATGCTGAGGCGGCTGTGGCGGAAGTAAAGCGATAGGTTGGAATTTTGGCTTGGCGATCGCACTTCACTCATACATTGCGATCGCATCTCCTCAAATTTCTGAAACATTAGGGTGTGTCATAAATTTGCGATCGCACAGCACAATATTACCTTCGCTTCACTTCAAGACTGCATACCCCCCACCCTGCTGGGAGCTATGTAAAGGTAAGCCATCAAATAACGGGGGGATTGCGGTTAATTTATCCCAAAATTTAGCCAAATTAATCAAATCTTTAGCATTTTTACTGAGTCAAAAAGCATAACCTAATTACTTAAGCCCCATCCACTCTTAACTTCATAATTTATCATTCATAATTCATAATTCCTTATGCGTTTTCACAAAATTGCTCTAAGTTTCCTTGCCCTAGTTATCGCCACAGCTTTCACACCGATAACTTTCAGCCCAGGAACGCCAGGAGAGTTACGAGTACTGGCGCAAACACCACAAGCTAAGAAAGCCGAAGCTGATAGACTGATTGAGCAAGGTGTTCAGCAGTATCAAACTAGTCAATTTGAAGCAGCATTGCGATCGTGGCAACAAGCACTGATTATTTATCAAGAAATCAAAGACCGTCAAGGCGAAGGTGGGGCGCTGGGTAATCTCGGTCTTGCTTACCATGCATTGGGATACTACCCAAAAGCCATTGAGTACCTACAACAGACATTAGCGATCGCCCGGGAAATTAAAAACAGATTAGGCGAGGGAAAGGCGCTGGGTAGTCTCGGTCTTGCTTACCATGCATTGGGAGACTACCCAAAAGCCATTGATTACTACTCAAACAGTTTAGCGATCGCTCGGGAAATTAAAGACCGTAAAGGCGAGGGAGAGTCTTTAAACAATCTAGGAGTTGCTTTCTACAAACAAGGTAATCTTAGCGCAGCAGAGAAAACCCTGTATGAGGGAATTAAGGTTTATGAATTTCTGCGAGATAAAAATTTAGCGGATACTAACAAAGTCTCACTTTTTGATATCCAAAGCAACACCTACAGAAATTTACAACAAGTCCTCATTGCCCAAAATAAAACTGATGCTGCTTTAGAAATTGCTGAACGCGGTCGCGCTAGGGCGTTTGTAGAATTACTTGCATCTCGCGTATCTACTAATAATAAACAGGCAGATAAATCACTCGAACCACCGACAATTGCCGAAATTAAACAAATCGCCAAACAGCAAAATGCCACTCTCGTTCAATATTCGATTATTTATGATGAATTCAAAGTTGCTGGTAAACAACAAAGTAAAGAATCAGACCTCTATATTTGGGTTGTTAAGCCTACAGGTGAAGTCATATTCCGCAAAGTTGACCTTAAACCCCTGTGGCAAAAAGATAATCTAACTTTAGCTCAATTAATTTCCACCACACGCGATTCTTTGGGTGTTGGTGATGAAGACCGGAATATGATTTTCAAGGCAGAAGTCGTCAATTCCGGTAATGAAACCATCCAACGAGCCAGCTTACTAAAACTGCATCAACTATTAATTAAACCCATCGCTGACCTTTTGCCAACTGACACCAATAAACGTGTAACTTTCGTTCCTCAAGAAAATTTATTCCTCGTCCCCTTCCCCGCACTTCTAGATGAACAAGGTAAATACCTCATTGAAAAACACACCATTCTTACTTCCCCTGCAATTCAGGTATTAGAACTCACTCATCAACAAAAAAAACTTATCACAGTAGGGAATTCAACACCACAAAATGCAGTGATTGTTGGTAATCCTACTATGCCAAAATTTACAGCTAAATATGGTGAAGCCGCGAAACAATTAAAACCTTTACCTGGTTCAGAAAGGGAAGCAAAAGCCATTGCTCCTTTACTTAATGCTCAAGCCTTAACAGGTAAGGAAGCTACAGAAACCGCCATTAAAGCCCAAGTTTCACAAGCTAGCATCATTCATTTCGCTACCCACGGCTTATTTGATCACTTCCAAGGTTTGCAAAGTTCCATTGCACTTGCACCCTCAGCTTCAGATGACGGTTTTTTAACTGCGGAGGAAATCTTAAATCTCAAATTAAATGCAGATTTAGTAGTTTTGAGTGCTTGTAATACAGGTAGAGGAAAGATTACTGGTGATGGTGTCATTGGTTTATCCCGTTCATTGTTTATTGCGGGTACTCCCAGCGTACTTGTTTCCCTGTGGTCAGTTCCTGATGCACCCACCGCAGAATTGATGACCGAATTCTATCAAAATTTGTATCAGAAAAAGTTGGATAAAGCACAAGCTTTGCGTCAAGCGATGTTGAAAGTGAAAGAACAATATCCCAATACTCCTAGAAAATGGGCTGCATTTACTCTCATCGGGGAAGCTGAGTGATAAGCAAAAAGTTCGCTTTCTCAACCATTATTATTGCAGCCAATACAAATTAAGATTTGATTTTCTTGAATAAACATTTATCAAATTGGAGGATTAAACCTATGCAAGTGAATAGATTTTTAATAGTAGTCATTCTCTCTTTAAATTTTTCTCTATTTACATTTTTTGATTATGTACTTGGACAGGTATCAAATAAAGATTTACTTAAGATAAATGAAAAAAGTATAGCAGCAGATACTCCAAAAATAGCACAAACTTTTACACCTCAATCTAACCAAGCATTAATTAATGAGCTTCAAGAGTTAGTACGTAAAACTGGAAAAGGAATTGTATTTATACAAAATCAAGATGAAGGTTATGTTTTTCCTGATGATAGTATTTCCGAATTAATAATTATTAATTTAGGCGACTCTAATTTAATGCAGATTCTAGACAAAGACGGTAAACTCAATAAACTTTCTCAAAATAATCTATTAAAAATTGCTAGAGACTTAGCGGATATGGGGGTTAAATCACGTAGCAAAGGAAATTATCAAAAAGCATACAATTACTATAGATTTGCCTTGCTAATTGCCAGTTATTATCAAGATATTAAAGGAATTGATGTTGTATCAACTAATATATGGTACTTACTACAACAGCTAAATTCTGACAAAAAAGGTAAAGCTGTACCATTAAATTTACAAAAAGATGAGTTGCAACAACAAAATCAGGCTAGCCAAGAACTCGCAGCAATTCAAAATCTTTTTTCAAAAGACAGCAAAGTACTCATTACGATGATAAAGCAAATCCAAGATAAATTATCTTCTGCAAATAAAAACGAGCAGACAACTTTATTTTTAGTAATTCACAAAATTGCTGCATTAGCTGGTAATGATTCTGAGCGTATAGCAAGTTTCAATCAACTAGTATCTTTAGCACAAAGTCCTGAAGCAGAGAAAATATTACTCAAAGCTATTATTGATGAATTGGCTCAAACTTCAATTGTAGAAGTTTTTGCAGCCACAGGCAGGATTGCAGAACAAGATTTAAGCATCAAACAATTTAAACAAACTTGGCAACTTTATCTAAAATACAGAAAAAATATTGATCGAGTAGAGCCATCACAATTTTTACCTAGGTTAAATTTTGCACTATTAAATTTTCAATATCTTCGTTCAAATACTGTAAGAGGAGGTGGTTCATTTGGACATAGATCATCATACATGGTTTCCGAATTTTTGCAGCCTATTGGTCGAGATTTAGTGTTTCTTTTGGGTAAAGCTGGTTATCATCAAGAAGCCATGCAGTTTGCTGAGGAAATACGTTCTAGAGCATTAGTTGACTGGATGGGACGCACTCATCCAAATAGTCGTCTTGCATTGAATCCATCACAGTCTGGTAGTGTAGGAGAGGTTTATCCAGCTTCATATGATGAAACTCTCTTAACTGCAAAAAGAATCAATGCACCTTTGTTAATGTATAGCAAAGACCAATATGGATATTCTGTTTGGTTATTAGGGGAAGATGGTAAATTGTTAACTTCCCGTATAGAAAACCCGGATAAATTAGTTAATAAAATATTACAACAACTACCTTACGCTTCAAGTGATAAAGATATTAATGCTTTACAAGGTGGAAGCAGAAGTATGTTTCAAATGACAAAAAAATCAGAATTAAGCAATGAAGATTTAGATATTGAGTTGAACAAACTTTATAAAGTTATTTTTCCTCAAGTCATTCGAGAAGGTCTTCTGAAAATTAAACCAAAAAGAATTGCAATTTTGACTGATAATACTCTAGATTTTATTCCTTTTAATGCTTTGCGTACAGATGATGGTCAATACCTAATTGAAAAGCATGAAATTTTTTATCTGCCATCTGTTACAGCCCAATTACTGATTGAAGATGATGAACGTGTAAATAATGCTTTAAGTAATCCTCTAAATCCAGACATAAAAAATCCAAAAAATCAGAACAATGTATTATTGCTTGGTAATCCTATATTTTCAAATCCATATACAGTTATTCTTAATGGACGTAAACATGAATTAAATTTTGCACAGTTACCAGGTACTGAAAGAGAAGTTAAAGCTATTGCTGAACTATTTAATGTTCAACCAATTTTGGGTAAAGATGCAAATTTAAAAACATTATTAGAATCTCTTGATAAAGCAACAGTTCTTGATGTTTCTATAAAATTGCCTCTACTGCATATTGCTAGTCATGGTATTTTGCTTTCTGAAGCTCCTGAAGAATCATTTATTGCTCTATCTGAAGATAAAATAACTGCTCAGTTTCTTTACGAATATGACCCAGGTTTGAGATTTAAAATGGTTATATTGAGTGCATGTCAAACAGCTTTAGGTATTTCTCATCCTGATAGTGCTATAGGACTGAATAATGCTTTTTTAGTTGCAGGCGCTAATACTGTTGGTTCCACTCTATGGCAAATTTCAGATGATGCAACAGTTGAGTTAATGATGAATTTTTATAAAGAATTGCTCCAAGGTAAAAATGTAGCTACTGCTCTACGTCATGCACAAATAAATATGATAAAAAATCCTAAATGGAAACATCCACGCTACTGGGCTGCTTTCAAAATTACTGGAAGTACAACAAATCCTTTTATGTTCAATCAAAAGATGTCTATTAATAAAAATTGATGATGCAGATTCAATTTACTATTTTCGACATCAAGTAATAATTGAAAATCGCTCAAAAGCCCAATTAGAATAATCATAAATTAAATCATGTCTACTATAAAACGTCGCCATTTCTTACAATTTGCAGGTTCAACTTTAGCAACTTTAGGTCTTAGCCATCTGGATATTATCCAACAGGGAAATCGTTACGCTCAAGTACTGGCACAAAATACACCTCGCAAACTAGCGCTGTTAGTAGGAATTAACAATTATCCCAACAGTAGCAGATTCTATAATTTACCGGGATGTGTCAACGATGTGGATTTACAGGAAAAACTTTTAATTTACCGATTTGGTTTTAATCCTGGCAATATTGTCAAATTAACTAGCAAAGCATCAGCCAACTATCAACCAACACGCAGTAACATTTTAAAAGCATTTGAAGAACATTTAATTAAACAAGCTAAACCTGGAGATGTGGTAGTTTTTCATTTTTCTGGTCATGGTTCTAGAGTCCCCGAACCTGACCCAATTCAACAGTGTGGAAGAAGTGAGTTTAACAGTACTTTAGTACCATCTGACGACGGTAAAAATGGTGTCGTCCAAGATATTATGGGGCGCACATTGTTTTTACTAACATCTGCCTTAAATACAGAGAATGTTACTGTTGTTTTAGATAGTTGCCATTCTGGTGGTGGAACTCGGGGAAATTTTATTGTCCGTTCTGTACCTGGTGATAATGTAAAAATATCTCCTGAGGAAATAGCCTATCAAGAAACTTGGATGAAACGACTGAAAATATCTCCTGAAGAACTGGCTAAAAGACGCTGTTTAAGAGTTGCTAAAGGTGTTGTTTTAGCTTCTTCTCAGCCAGAGCAAGATGCATTAGATGCAGATTTTGGTGGCTTTAATGCAGGTGTATTTACTTATTTATTAACTCAATATCTCTGGCAAAGCACAGATAATGTACAAAATGTAATTTCTTCTGTGAATTCAGGCATCAAACATTTCAAATATCCTCAACGAGGCCTAGCAGATGGGCGACAAAATCAACCAATTTATTTTCTCAATCAATCCGCACCATCCACTGATGCAGTAGTTATTAAAGGTGAGGGTAATCAAGCAACTTTATGGTTGGGAGGATTAGACCAAGAAAGCCGTGCTGCTTTCAGTAATGGCGCTACTTTAACATTAATTAATGAACAATTGAAAACAGTAGGGAAAGTAGAGCTAATTTCTCCGCCTAAAGGGTTAACTGTAGAAGCAAAATTAATAGAAAACGGCGGAGGTGAATGCTTTAAAACCGGGAATGTTACTTCAAGAATCTACCCGTGTGATTCCAGCAGATTTAACCTTAAAAGTCGGTTTAGATCCTTCTCTTGGTAGTGAAATCAACATAGCTAAAACATCGCTTTCAAATATCAAACGTGTCGAACCTATACCAACCATAAAAGGAGACAGACCTTATCCTACTAATGTAAATTATATATTTAGCCGCCTAACTGCTGCTTATCAACAACAGTTGCAGAAACTAAAATTGACAAATATTCCTGCTGTTGGGAGTATCGGTTTATTTACGGCTGGGCTAGAACCATTAACAGAAACTTTTAAGCAGCCTAGAGAAAATGTTAAAGATGCTGTTGAGCGTTTAACAGCTACATTTCAACTTCTGGTAGCATCTCGCATTCTCAAAACTACTTTAAATGCTAATTCTTCTGCTCTAAATGTAGAATTAGCCCTGAATTTAGTCGAGGAGACAAATCAAATTATTGCTAGAATAACTACATCAAAAGGGAGAACTAATCGTCAGCCACAAAACATATATGACCGCAAGTTACCTGTAAATAAATTATTTCAATTCCGAGTGAAAAATAATGAAGATATACCAGTTTACCTGACAATTTTATTGGTTGATTCCAATGGAGGTATGATGGTTGTTTTTCCTTATCAATGGCCTGCTGCTGAACAATCAATGATGATAGAAGCAAAGCAAACATTATTAGTTTAATTTTCTGTATTAATTTCCGACTCCAGCACCCTCAACACCTTCTCCTCCAACCCCGTCAAATAAGCCCGCTTCAACTTCCCCAACGATTCCAAAAACCTCTGCACTGATTCCTCCAGCCCACCAGAATATACCCGTGAAATACGCTCGCATATCTCCTGCACCTGCTGACAATCCTCCGCTAGGTATTCGTAAGACTTCAGATGCTTAAGTCCAACCGTCACTTCTCCATCCCAAGTCCTCACGGTGCAACTGAAGTCATTCACTTGAGTGACAATCGCCCAGCAACCGCCTTTGCCCCTGAGTTCAGGATTGTCCTTTGCTAAGATTTGGCAGACTTCACCCAACTGGTAGCTGTTGGGTACTTGGGTGCGTTCCATGATGCGCTGCACGATATCATGGCTTTTGGGTTTCGCACCGCGAACTAGTCTAAACTCCAGTAATTATGCAACAAAGCGATTTGGAATTGCTACCTGGCTTATCAAGTTGCACATTGCCTTATAATATGGGCATCAGGCTTGAATTGTGAAAACATACTGAGAATCAAATAAAACAAGATACAAATGTTATGGATTAATAAGCAGTGTTGCTGATTCAAAATATGAATTTGTCTTACGCGACCCTTGCAGAGTCCTACAGAGTAAGAGTTTAGACGATTGGATTTTTGAACAATTCATCAACGCCTAATAAGCTAATAACTATGCTATGGCTATGACTTTTAAAGTACCCAAATTTGAAGACGGTCACATTCTTTCCGAACAAGAGTTATATGCTCTAGCGCAACTTTCAATAGAATTTTTTCGTTGGAATTGCATCGCTGGAAAAAATTTTGGTTTTTTTGCACCTTCGGAAATTGATTTGATATCAAGTTCTAACTCGTGGAATCAATTCGATTGGGAAAATGATAACTTGTTTGTGAGTAATCTGTTTGTTATTTCGTCTCAAGGATACCCATTCATTATTAAAAGTCAGAAAAAAATAGAAAAAGTAGGGAAAACTTTATTTGCTGTAGCCTATTTAGCAAAAGATTCACAATCTTATAATGATGATGGTTATAAAATTGATTTTAAATGGGATTTTCGTGAAAATGAATCGAATCAAGAAACAGAATGTTTTGTGATCGAATTGGGATATGTAACTGGTAATGATAGTAACCGAAAATTTTCAATAACTCCCCCAGCTTTGCAACTCAATGCTACCAGCAAGTTGTGGAAAACAGTTTTAACTTTGAAAAAAAATATAGATAAATATATAGAACAGCTAATCATTGCCGCAGGAGAAAATAATCTTGAATGTAGTGAATATATAGATCGCCTTGAAAGACTAAACTTATTTTCTAAAAATACCTACTTAGCTGAATTTATCGATATCGCTTTACTAACTCTAAAGTCTGCTAAAGGTTTTTATTATAGATTAATCGATGACGAAGGGAAACGATACCAATATGATGAATCTTATAGAAATTATCGGGGACGCGTTTTAGAGAATAAACTAGCAGAAAATTATGGCAGTTTGACAGAACCAGAAATTTTTGAACCCATCAGTGAGCTTTTGCAGATGGAAGTCATAACAGGTCAACAACAACAAAATTTTATCGAAAAACTTACCTACTTATTTGATTTAGATAAACATTTATTTCAAAGATTGCAAATAAAGAGACAAAGAATTTCTCAGAGTAAAGGTTATCCTCAAGAATTCGATGTCCAACGATGGTTATATCGATATGAACTGCAACCAAAGGCAAAAGAAAATCATACTTTAGTAATTGAATTCAATAAAGATCCAACTAACGTAGCTTTTATTTTTACCAATGAAAAAGACCTAACAAGCACCCATATGACTCCTTTAAAACAAATCAAACAAAAATATCAGTCAGAAAACGCCAATAACAAACGATATGAACTTCCCCCATTTAATACTGAATCTTATTTGTTTGTAGCAGCTCCAAAAGAGATAATCAATCAAGTAGAACTAATTAAAAAGTAGAATTTATAAAAATTTTAATAATGGTGATAAATTATGCTTAGTAATTCTCAAGAATGCCAAGATTTAATTAAAAGTATCAATTCTGATATTGATAAAAATGAAGGGTTTATAAAAAATCCTGAAGAACAATATCGGCAACGAAATAAATATATTGAAATCCTAGATTATGCCATTGACAATAATGAGTTGTATCATTTGTATGATATTTGGCAAGTTTTCGCCAGAGCCAGACAACAAGCTACAAGAGGTTTTTTCTTGGATTTGTGGGATATATACGAGGAAAGAGAACAAAAATTTTCAGGAAATTATCAAAGAGAAAGAGATATTCTTCGCTACTTTGTAGCTCAAGTAAACAACCAATTTGATGAGATATTAAATGCAGAAGTAATAACAGCCCCCGAACGTTGGCGCGGACATATACAAGAGCTTTTAATAAAATTAATGTGGATTGAGAACGAGCAAGAAATTCAATTGGAGCGAAAGTTGCTCTATTCAATGTCTCATCTTTATGTATATTTATATCCAAATAAATCTATATCTGTTCAAGAAGAAAAAGAATCTTTAATGCGTCTATTGCAAATAGCTGAAGAAGTAATTTCTTGTAAAGCAAAAGAACATAATTCTTCTGTCGTCCTAACCAAAGTTTTTAGTAAAGATGAAAGTAGTAATTTACAAAGAGAATTTACTCTTTCGTTTCTCTATTTATACAGATTTGTAAATAATTTTGCTTTTATTAGCTTAAAAGACTTTGTTAAAAAAGTGATTGATTCATTGAAAGAAGAAGAATTTATTGAACAGGTGAAACAAGAAGCTGGAGAGGAATTGCTAGAGCGACTTTTGCGATATTGGGGTGCAAACTCACCATTAATGAGATTCTTTTTACAAGAAAAATTAGAATTTAATTTTTATCAGTATGATCAAGCAGAAGCAATTAAGTTACCCTCACCTTATGGAACAGATAATTTTGTTTATACTATCGGTGCTTCTGATGTAGGAAAATCATATTTTTTTCATGCTATGGAGTACTTTAGTAAACAGTCTGAGGAACAGTTATCCTTATCGATCGAGTATATTGATGCTTCAGAAGAGAGTGGACTAGATATAGAAAAATGGGAAGAAGGAAAAGAACTAAAAGCACGAGAAAATCATCTTATTTATATGCGGTCAAAAGTTCGTAATCTTTGCCGATTTACTTTTTATGAAATAGAAGATACACAAATAACTGGTACAAAATGGCAATCATTACAAGGATATTTTGACAGGCGTTTACCCTCTGCAATTATCTTAGTATTTTCTACAGAAGAAAAAGATAACTTAAAAAATTATGATTTGTTGGTAAATCTACTCGATGACTTAGGCAAAAAAGACGAACGTTACCGAAATATTCCCATTTATTTTATATTTAACAAGTCTGATCAATTGTTAGTAAAAATACAACAATCCCAAGAATGTGATCAACAACTATTAAATGAGTTCCATAGCCATTTAAATGCTCAAATAGAGATCAGTAAAAACTTTAGTTTCTTTTCTTTGCGTTATCAAAAAGCAGTCAAACAAATTGGCATTTTAGAAATTGTCAATCGAACCAAAGCTTGTTGTGCTAATTTGGCATTTAGTAATCAATTAAATCAAGATATCAAAAGAGTAGAAAAAATAATTCATAGCTTATTGGATAAAAATTTTACGAACTTAAGTTTTATATATACTTGTTCCTTGTTTGACGGTAACAAACATTATACTGACTTGCAAGAGTTATGGAGCGATCTGAGTAATTTTCTCATCAAAGCTACTTGTGAAGATCTTAAAAGATACTATCAACGTGAGTTTCAAACAAAACTTAATCGTGATTTTCAGCAAGTCGATAGATTTTATAGCACAGCAGAAATTAGAACTAATCTTGAATTTAGTAAAAATAGTGAAGGTATAGATGTTTTCGAGCTATTAAATGAAACACCAGATCCAAATTCTCAGAAATTTCAAAAATTTAAGGATGATTTTAATAATCTTATAAGTATTAAGGATAAGGAAATAAATACATTAGATATTTTATCCTTTAATTCTGGAATTGAATCAGCTTTTGATGATTTCGCCAAACAAAAGAAATATCATAGCGATTTTTTAGATACCGCACTGGAAGCAACCTTGATAGAACTTGGTATTCCAATAAAAACAAGTCAAACTGAATATTTTTATATAAGAGAACTAGAATTTATTGATCCCAAAGATTATGATACTATTTGGCAATTTGAAGTAACATCCCTATCTGTCCAAAACTTTATAGAAAATAAAGAATACCAGCAAATAACAGAGCAAATAAAACAGGTTTTATGGGAAAATATATCTAATTACAATAATAATAGGGGTAAAGGAGATCCATTAAGAATCTCTGAAGATCATCTTAAAATAATAATAGAACAATTACCTAAGCAGCTTCAACTAATTGATATTGCTAACAGAAATGAAGTATTCAAGTCTTCAATAAGAGAAAAATTCTCATTTTCTGATACTTTAAGTAATAAAAGTTCCCTGTGTCTAATCCAACGTGGACTATTTGACAAATTGGATCAGGACTTAATTCAAGGAACTGATCGCGAACAAACAGTTTTTGATAGATTATGCAACTTGATTGATTTCAATCAAGCAAAAAAATATTGTCAACTGCTAAGTAATTATTTACCTAAAAATCCGAATAAACCAAAGTATCCGCAGTTTATTCTAGTCAAGAGACAGAAACCGCCTTCTGATAAAATTCAGGTAGAATTTGACGATATTAAAATTGATATATTAAAAAATTTAGCTGAAAAATTGGAGAAACAGCAAGAATTGTTACTTAGTCTAGTGGAAATTTTATTGAAAAATCGGCATGAATTGCAAATTTTTTATAAGGGCAGTTTAGGTGAATATAAGAAATATATTTCTTATTTGTATTTGGTAAAATATTTGTTAAAAATTTCGGAATCACTTGGTTTTCGTATAGAAAGATTCCAAGAAGAACCAGACGAAATAATTAGAAAAATTAGTCATGTTTATAATGAGCTTTCTAAACCAGAAAGTATGAATTTAGATAGTATTAGGAAAGAGTATGAAGAAATTACTTTAAGCAACAAATGGTTGTTATTCAATCCTAACTCTATCAATAATAGCAGAGAAGTAATAGCAACAGAGTTAAAAACCGTTTTCAACATTTATACAGAAATATTAAAAATCTTAAAACTGATTAAGTATGATCATGAACAGTTTAAATCTTTATCAAAAGATATAATACAAAAATTTATTGTTTTGCGAGCCAATGAGTACAATAATCTTTTAAAAGATTATGAAAAACAGCGTAAAATGCTGATTATAGAGGAACGGGTAAAATACTTAAAGCAATCAAAGTGGTTTGAGGATTTAAATTGGTTAAAAAATTCATTTGAAGAATATGATTTTCGGCGTAACTTAATTGATATGAATAGAGAGGAAATTAATGAGTGGAAGGAACGTTTTATCAGAAGTATAAATAAATTATTAGAAAATCAATTATGCTCACACGGAACAGAATAATTTTAAGTTCACAGTGTCGATTCGAATTGACAAAAAATATAAAGCTCTGTTAAAAATTAATCGATGTTACAGAATTCTCTCAGTTTTTACAACATCATTTGTACATAAGTAAACAACTTTATTATTAGAGTAATGTATATGATATGAGAATTTTTACAATTGTTTCACGACCAAATTATCAAGATTTAAACCGACGCAAAGAATGGATAAAATTCTTTCCTACTTATAACGAAAAATCATTCTCTACTAGATTAAGGGCTAATTCAGATCCTTTGAGAGAAGCAGTAAAAACCTTAAAAACCTTGGAAAAAAAAAATGTAGAATCTGAATTTTCTCTAGAACTAACGCATCCAAATTCTCCCACCCTTTCTACTGTCTGTATTTGGAAACACCAAGAACGAGATAATAGATATTATGTAAAAGATTTAGCAGATCTTACAGCATTTAATAGCACTAATAGGAATAATTTATTATATTTGCCTACATTGCGAGAAAAAAAGCTTATAGATTTTCATAACATTAGTGACGATGTAAACTATCGCTATCGAGTTATTGAACCAAAAGAACTAGGATTTCCCGATTCTCTATTTAGCAAAAAAAGCGATGTAAGTGGAGTTTTTTTTAAGCAAGTGGAAAGTGATGAGGGGGTTAATCCAGAAATAATAAACCTTGAGGAGATCAAAGAAGATTCCGAAAATAAGTATCATGCTGTAGGTTGGTTAAATCCAGTAATTTTCACCCTTGATGTAGATGGAAATGATATAGAAAACATCGAAAATGCCAACAAGAATGAATATCTTAATGCACTTAGTTTATTTCTCGATCAATTATCTATAATATTAGTCGAACCCCACATCGATGAAAGTTATGACTTACGAATCAGTTTTTTGATTAAACTCAATCAAATAATCCAAGAACGTCAACAAAGCAAAGCTAACAATAAAAATTTTAGTCTGATTGAATATATCCTCTTAGGATCTCAATATCCTCAACCTTGGAAACCCTTTTTAACTCTAGATTTACTAGGGGGTGAGTTTTATGCTTACCAAAATGTGAACGAAAATGTGAACGAAACCCGAGAGCAAGAAACACCGCTTGTTGGTTGGAAATCCCCTCAAGATGCAAAATCAAATAAGCGTTGGTTTTCAGATTATTGGCTAAAAAAATGGGTAAACTCGCCAGAGATAAACACCCAGAGCCAAGTTAATGTAGTTTCCCCACCTTCATTGGCTCGCCTTTATCGTTCTAGTAGAGGTTTAGTCACTTTTCAGGTAGAGGATTTGTCCGAAGATGCTAATCCTTCTTTAACTTCTCTATTGAAGGGACATCCTCTATATATATCCGATCCAAAAAAAAACAATCCATACCGTTTTCTCGTAGAATTGTTTAAAAATTCTGAATTTCAAGAATATTCAGAGAAATTCCCTTATAATAATTTTTGGTATAGGTCGAACCAAGATAATAAAAGCCAAGATAATAAATTAGTAAAATTTGATGATGTCGATTTCTGGAATTATTTCAGTAAAATTCACTTTGTACCAGAATCCTCAATATTAATCGCTATCCCCAATCAAGATAATAGGTTTTTAGATCCAATTAATTCAATTAACTATGGAGCGTATCACTTTTTATGGGAATTGTTTAATTGTTTTGATAGTGTTCGGGAACAGGAATTAGTAGAATTTGACAATAACTTTGGCTGGTGGAATGATTGGCATTCAAGCATCTTTAATGAACGTTGGGATGTGTCCTTAAAGTTTATCAAACACAGTGGATTTGTGATCAACAAATCGCTTCTTGGAAGCAAAGATTGTCTAGGTTTAAAAATCAAGGTTGTAGATTGGAAATATCCAAAAATGAGTTTTTCTATTCCTACAAGAAAAAATTATTTATAAAAATTTTATCAAGTAATTATATTTATCTATGTCTAGACAAAAATTTCGTCAACTTCTTCAAGCTAGCATTAACCAAGCAAATCAAAAAAGTCCTAGAGAAATTGGTACTTTAGCTCATTTACTAATTTATTGTTTTCAGCAAAATTATCTTTACCAATCTAAATCCAGTAATAATAACGACCTCCTTACTAAAGTTATTAGCGATATAGAATCAGAAATAAAAAAATATGCTATTTTTCGAGGAGATGCACAAGAAAATCAATTTTTAGTTAATTATAAGCTAGAAGATGCTATTAGCAAGTATGAAAATTTTACTAACAGTCGCTCCCAGCAACAAAGGCTTACAGATAACGTAATATACTGGCTTTTAGAAGGAGATTTTGACGATAAATTTTTAAATTTATGCCGCAAAATTTGTAAAGCGCGAGGAGTCGATACTCTTTTTTTAATGCCTGATTTTTCAGATCTAAAAGTTGCCGATTTGGGGTTTGGTACGCTAATTGATTATGAATGGATGGGAGAACAAAACGATTTACCATTTTTAGGTCGTCAGGCAGATATTGATAAACATAGTGGTTTTCTATCTCTGGCAATTCGCCAACGCCGGCACTATTTATTAGAAGGATATCGAGGAGTTGGTAAATCTGTTTTTTTACGAGAATTAATTAAAGTTTCTCTTGGGCGGTGGCAAAGATCCGGCGATCAGTTATTAAGTAACGTTCGTTTTATTTTATTTGAGCAAAAAGATTTTATTTATTCAGAAGAAGACAATCGAACTCGTCTGACGCGCCTATATCAATATCTCCAAGCCAATCCTCAAGTAATTCCTATATTTGACAGTTTTGAGGCACTTCTAAATCCAACCATTTCAGTTCACGAAATATTTACTAGCCTCTTTGGTGGTATTTTTTCTACTAGCGGACGTACTTTTGTATTGGTATGTCGCACGGAGATAGCTTTAACTTCAAGCTTACTTGAGCCTATCAAAAGCTATACTTTATCACCTTTATCTCCTACCGTAAGTTTAGAAATTGTCTCTCACAAAATGGAGCAATTGATTCCCCGCTCCGGAATGAGACTCGATTTCGACCCCTCCAAGGAGGAATTTTGTTCTTTGTTAATTAACATCGCTTCAGAGAGATATCCTGGACGTTTCTTCCCTGAAATTGCACTGCATCTAGCTGAAAGTACTTTAAATAGAGCAATCAACCGCATATATCTCAAACACCCACCTTCAGACAAAATTCTCTTTGCAGATTTGTGGGAGCATGTTGCTGAAGAACAATCGATTAGTACTGAAATATTAGGGAAAGATCCAGACGAATTTTATCAAAAAGTACAATTGAATCTCAAAAAGCAAGTTATCGCCCAAGATGCAGCCGTAGAGAAAGTCTGTAAAGTCCTACAAGTAATGGCTAAACGTCCCCCTCGCAAAGCTCCCCGTGGCAGATTTCTTTTTGTCGGACCCCCTGGAGTTGGTAAAACTCATTTAGGTAGGCAATTAGCAATTCATCTAGGTTTGGGAGATGAAGCCTTTTTTATCTTCAATATGTCAGAATATTCTTCTGAAAGCGCCCGAACTCGTTTTATGGGGGCAGATCCGGGTTATGTTGGTTATCGTTCTACTAAAACTATTTACGATTTGGTTAGATCTCGTCCCTCTTGCGTTATTTTGCTAGACGAGATTGATCGAGCTGATGCTTCTATACAAGACATCTTGCTTAGTATTCTTGAAGGAGAGGGAAAAGATGCAGAAGGTAAGATTGTTTATTTTTCGCAAGTCATTTTCATTATGACTACCAACCAAGGACAAGAACAAGTAGAAGAAATTTATGAAAAGACCTCCTCCGCCGAGAATATATCCAGAGAAATTTTGGCAGAGCGATTCAGTGACGAATCTTTGCGAAAATTAATTATTCAAGGTGCGATCGACGAAACTGAAATATCCATGCAAAATTTTTTGCTTGCAGAAATAAATGCGGCAAAAAATCAGTTCGATGAGTGCCAGTTACAAAAAGATTTGTTCCAGAATAACGGCGGAGAATTAATTGAGAGATATATCGATCTAAAAAATCGTTACAATCGTCTTGAATACGTACAAAGAAAAACACCTTTAGATCGTGCTTTTCTTGATCGCATTGATTTTGTGATTCCTTTCTTTCCAATTAAAGAACCAAAATATTTAAGGCAAATCCTTGATTTGATCTTAGAAAGATACGCCTGGAAAGATTGCCCTGAATCAATCAAAGACGAAATAGTAACCGAAACATTGAAGCCAAAACAATCAATTCGTTCTTTAGAACGTCTTGTTATGAAGTATTTAGTAAAGGCTAATTACTCACCGTTCGCGTAATAGGATTTGACTAAGACGAATTATCGACCAAGCTACTATAAATATCAGGTGATAGACCAAGCAAACTAATAATTTCCTGCTGTAAAAAAGTTAAAGGAGGTACATAGCCAAAACGTTGACCTCGAACTTCAATAATCGTTAAAGTGAGATTAGAAAAAGCACGTAATAATCGTTCAGCAGTGGGTCTATCAGTTTGTTTTTTTAGGGTTATCAGGATATAGCCCAGTAAGAGTTTTGCTCTGTGTGATTAAGTTGTCGTCGGACAACAAACTCTATGATTGTTAGCAGTCGCAGCGCCAAACTTAATAAGTGAACTATAAACTGGATACTCATTTCTGAAGCATATCATGAGTTAGAATCTCATTTTTTAGTTCAAATCACAGTCTCGATAAGTCAGTACGGCTTGTTCGATAGATAAGATGTCTGGCGCAGCATTAGTAACGAAAGCTCTCCATCCAAAAGCCTTTTTCATACGCCATAGTAAACAGCGCGTGAGCCAGACCAAAGGCGGTAACGCTTAAAGACCAGACAATAGACCATAACTGTAATGAGGAGGGAATTATGAAATGTCCAAAATGTCAAACTGAAAATAGACAAGATTCAAAGTTTTGTGTAAATTGTGCTGAACCGTTGGTGATTGTTGCACCTGTTGATGAGGGATTTCGTAGATCCTCCTTGAAGAAAAAATATGCTCAAGGCAAAAATCCACTTCTTGCAGGCTTTTTATCCCTTCTCATTATAGGGTTGGGACAAGTCTATAATGGCGATTTTTGGAAAGGAATCGTTATGTTTATAAGCGCAGTCATTTTGTTTGCTCCTACTAGTGGTATTGCCTCTCTGCTTATATTGGTATGGTCATATAGGGATGCTCGTGAAGTAGCTAAAGGCAATGAAAGCTTATGGAAATGATAAGGTTAGAAGGGCTTAATCCTCTTGAATATAAACATCCTCTAAGTCGAGCTTGTCAAGGAGTGATTTTTGACAGTGTAAATACTGTGTCTGAACTTATGGCAAAAGCCACTACCCAGAAAGGTTTGCAAGTTTTTACGACCATCATTGATCAAACCTACCAAACAGGCAAGAAAGTTGCTGAGGGTTTTAAAGAAACAATGGAGATTTTCTTCGATGATTTTTTGCCACAATGGAACTATACTGCTAAACCCCAACGGCACTCAGAATTGCAAGTTATTTAATCCACATTCCTTACTATTTTGGAGATGTCTATTTTTTATGCTTTTGTTTTTTCAGATAACGGCGTTGTTCTCGATTGATTAGGTGTCCTGTTTGCTCTTGTCTAATCCAATATTTAATCAATGGAAACCACAATGATTTAACACAGAATTTACCTACAACTCAAAACCGTTGTAGGTTACGTTTACGACTTTCATATTTTATTGGTTGAGGAAATAAACTAGCCAATGTGGAGAGTTTTAGCTTTCGATACACTTGTATTAATAGCAACAATATCTCCAGTGTCAAAGACTGCTGTTCACTCAAGTGCTTCCTGAAGATAGTTTGATATGATGGTGGCAAAATTTATTTTTTTATTGGGGGTCTATTTCCCCTATTTTTTTACCACTTTATTTTCTCAAATTATTGCCACATTTCATCTTGAGCCACCTTGCCACCCGTTAAGAATTTCGTCTTCTTGCGGTATATTTGGACGTTATTGGCCAATTTGTTTAATCCAATAAAGGATTGTGCTATGATTACAGCCAAATCCTATAGAATGCTCAATTGTTCGCAATCCAACCATTCTAAACGAATTCCAACATTCTTGTTTAACTATCGCTGATTTAGAGTTAGCGAAGTGAGGCTTTAGGACTTATTTTTCTTAAGTTGTGTAAATTTGTAAAATCACAATAAAAGGTGTAACGATGCTAAATCAAACACAGTTAGATTTATTAAAAAAATCCAATAAGACTTTAGCAATAATCGGACGTTTCCGCAGTAAAGACGAGCAAATTCGTTATGTATTTAAAAATACTGGCGAGAAAGATGGGAAGATAAGGGTAGCCGATCTGTTTGCTAAACTAAAGCCAGAATTACGCTCCTCTAGTAAGGGTACTTTAACCATTGGCGACTCAATATTTAATAAATATGAATTAGATACCCCTTTGAATGCAAAGGATAAAGGTAATTCACAACCAATTTTGTTTGACAGTCTCTTGCTCGATGGCAGTATCTATTCGGGAGATATTGCAGACGATATACAAAAACAAGGAAAAGAAGTAGTTAATAAACTGATTAAAAATCTAGACACTGTTGCCTATTTTACAGACAGTCATTTCACTAAAAGCTTACTGAAGATCGCTAAAGAGTATTTAATTGAGGAAGCTAATAAAGAGCTGGAACACAAAATTGATGAAGATAAACAATGGATTCAAATCATTAATTCTGATAACTCATTTTGTTCGAGAATAGTACAGTACATGACCGCTCACGAGCAAGACGAGCCAGAAATAGAAACTGCTTTTCGGTTGTCTTTAAACAGCTTTAAAAATAACTCGGATAAAAGAATCTATACAGAAGAGCAAGTAGATCAGTTAGTAGAAGCCCTAATTAAATGCAAACAGGTAATGTTGTATGGAATAGAAGACCGAACTTGGAAAATAATTGCTAAATCAAGTCAATTTAGCTGGCTAAAAAATTATGCAAGCGATCCTGATTATGGATTCTCACATCCTGAAGTTGGTGAGAAAAACTTTTTTGTGTACTACCAACAATTTATGGTGGCCTCCAGTGAAATTCATCGCCTTGTAAGAACTCAAGCCATTCATTCGAGTATATTCTGCTGGTTGTCAAGCAAATATAAAAAATGGGGCAATTCAGCTGAACAACGCACACAGGCTGCTGGAGAAATGTTTCGTGTTGGTGTAGAAGGTCAAGGAGAACAAAGGATTCGCAGTGAAAGCAGAGAAGCATACCTTCGGAACTCTGAATTAATTCAGAAAGCAGAAGTCGAACCCACACTTGCCAATAAAGTAGAAGGGGATGATAATTATTTGATTTTTGCAGAAAAAGCTGAAGACAATATTTTTGACGCATTATTGCCAGATCGTGCTGTGACGCGCAAAGCTTTGCGGTTGCGAGCAAAAAATCTATTCAAGAAACTAAACCAGATAGCTGGAGGAAAAGCTGGACAAATCCTCAGAGAAAATGATGAGTTTAACCAGTTGTTTGTTAAATATTACAGAACTATCTTAAATACTCAAACTGAGGCGGAAATCGAAGAATTTGCCGAGAGATTAAATAAAGAAGCTGCAAAAGATAAAGAAGTAGAAAAATTTAATACCTTTGATATGAGGGGATTTGTCGATGTTGTTATTAACAGAGCTAAGGAAAAAGAAGGAGACGAAAATTTTAAAATTAAGGTTAAAGAAGCCTTTATTAGCGAATTTGCCCAAAAGAGTAAAAATCGTTTTGCCGAAGAATATTTAAAAAATCAAGACCAAATCAAAAAAGAAGAACAATTAGCACAAGACCTCTATGATCTGCGGAGCATCCAAGAAGTTACTTCTCAAGAAGCAACAGCAGGAGCGCCTGTTTATGTGATGACAGATTTGTCCATGCCCGATTTTGAAAACATTGACCAAGATATTAAAACAATCCGCAAAAAGAAGATTCTGCAAGAAGCTCAAACTGCTACTCAAACAAATTTCACTCTTTCTGTTACCGCACCAAAACCCAAAAAGTTCCAATCTATACCAGTCTCTAAAGAGCCTGGTGAAGTGACTAATGGTGAAGGAAGGAAAATTGGTAGTTACACAATCGAAGAAGATAACATTAAGTTGTCAGCCGATGAAATCCAAGTGGCCGACCAATTTAATAGCGCAGAAGCACAAATAAATATTGACGGTGAAACCTATAAACTACAGGAGTTAGATATTCCTGAAATAATGGATTTCCCCAAACCAGATGAAATTAAACAAGCAGAAAGAATTGCTGAAGACGCTCAAAATAATTACCAACAGTTGTCAAAATCAATGGATACAATTCTGAGTAAGTATCGTGATGAAGATTCTAAAGAACCAGACTTTAATCGTGCTTTTCGCTCTCTACTGCTGTGTGAGTATATCCAATCCGCACCAAAAGGGACAACACAACTAGGTCGCGAAGACCTAAGTAATATTTTGGGCTTAATGGTTGATATTGTCGAACATCTGGGAGAACTAGATGACAGTAAAATTTTAGATGAAGAGCTTAGTAAAGATCCAAAATTACTAAGATTACTACAGAAAATTAATCTGAGTAAGTATTATCCTGCAGAAAAAAGAGACGAAATCTCAACCATTCTTCAATACCAATACGAGTTATGTAAAAAGCTCAATAAGGTAAAAAACTATCTTCAAGAATTGGCAGAAATAAAAAACTTTTTTGAAATGATGCAACACACAGACTTGGAGATTGTAGTACTTAACACAAGTCTGAGTGAATATAATGATATAGATTATAAAGGTTATGATACCTTTTATACTGATTCTCCTTCAGTAGTCTATCTAACTTCTCAGTCTCAATTTGACGACAGTAAACTGACAACAATGGCAGGTCATTTAGCTACTTTTATAGATGATACTAAGGATGCTGAGAACTTTCAAATTCCCATATTTGTAAGCTCGTCGAAGGATTTATCACTCGATCAAGTTCCTTTGCCATTAATTTGTCCGACAGCAAAATTTGAGTTACCTCAATTCGTTTTTGGTAACAATAAATCCCCAGAAACGGACAAGTTAAACATAACTGTTGATTGGGAAAAACAACAAAATAGTTATTTATTGCTCAGTGCAGCGTTACTAAATTCATCTATGCCGATGGGTTCTATAATAGACTTCAAACGGTCGGTAAGTATTAAAATGCGAGATTCATTTGATACAAATCTAAGTAAGAATCAAACAGTCGTAGATTTATTACGTCAATTTTGGTTAAGCCGAAATTGCAAGCTCGTAGATACGCTTATATTTACTAAGTGGTTGAATTTAATAGTATTGGCTAAACGGCAAGATAATACTATTAATATCAAAGAACAATTTGGTCAAAAACTTGAGGATGAGCTTTTGAGACAAGAATCATTAAAAGTTGAAAAAGTAGCATTTTCAACGTTAGAACAACTACAAGATATTCGTATTCAAGTAGTACCAGAAGGAAAAACACGTTTAACTTCTTTAAATGGGTTAGCCACAGAAGATTATTCTATGACATCAATATATGGCGCATTATTAGACAAGGGATCGTCAGAGTACACATTTACATTGCCTTGGAAAAATAACTTTGCAGGCAAATTAGATGAAGTAAAAAAATAAAATAAAAAAGAAGAAAAAATCTAAAATATTAAGAAAATAAAGTAGAGTAAAAACGATATGCCTTATAAATTAGTTCAAACAAGTCCTGGAAATGTAGATATAACAAAGAATTTAGAAAGTTTTTTGTTTTGCTATAACTTTACGGTAGAAAAAGCTAGCCAAAATATTATTATTTCAAGTGGTATTTTTGCAGCCTATATTTCCCAAAAATCAGGGAAACCTTTCATTAAAAGTCTGGACGATCCAAATAACAAGGAAAAAAAGAGAAAATTGGAAATTTCTAACGTTGCCGAACACAAAATCACTATCAATAATGCCAAATTAGTAAATAGTAGATTTTCTCAATTTAGTAACGAAGTTTCTCAACTACATCTTTTTAACTTTGAGGAGGAAGATGAGGAAAAAGATAAAAGGGAGTGGATAGAAACCAAAGGATGGTCTCCAAAATTCAAAAATCCTAGTAAAAATGATGATGGTAAGGATTTTCTCAAGCACATATTAGAGTTTGATCAAGTAAAAGATCGCTACATCTACTCGCTTTCTACACAATCAACTTCAAATGGAACTGAAAGATTTGCTTTAGTACTACCATTTATTGCTAATTCACTAATAGGAACCGTTCTTGCACAACACAATAAAAAGTTACCTAAGATCCAAATTTCAGTGGATGATAAACCCTGGTCATACCCAAAAAGTGGCGACCAAGAATTACCGGGAGCTCTCAATGGTTTTATAATGGTGGCTGAAGGAGCTTTTAAATCTATTGCTTTAAGTGGTGAGATTGATGATTTTTTACAACTAGTTACATCACATAAAGAATCTGATGAGATCATTAAGAATCTTTCCAAGATAGTTCATCGCTACCCTACACCTATTTCAAGAACTCTAAATACTGTCTCCGTCACAAGTAGCAATTCGGTTGTTCCATCTGATCCAGAACTGCCAATGGAAGTTTTTTACATAGAGGGACTTAATAGTAGTAATAACGAAGTTGAAATGATTGTGAAATGAATAAAACGATTGTAAAAGTTAAAGAGAAAGAATATTCTGTCTCTAATATTACTGTAGTTTTAAAACTGAACTCTGGTCCTCTAATTCATTTAAGATTGTCTAATAAATTAGACGGGGCAGAAAATAAGCTATCCAATGAAGAAACGTTTAAAACGGAATTCTTTCAAGATATTTGTCAAGAAGCTGAAGGTAGTTTTGCATGGGGAGGGCAAACCATAAAGTTTATCTTAGTAGGATATAACAGTTCAGAAGCAAGAACTTTTGAGTTAGTTGGCTTGGTTGTCAAAAAAGATGTAATTGATTGGTTTAATGAAAATAACTTTAAGGATAAGAAACAAGATTATTTTATTTATCAAAAAAGCAACGGAGGAAATAGTTGGCCTTGGTTAAATAAGGTTCTAGGGGAAAAATTTGAGCAACCGAATCCAGATTTTGTTGATAAAATTAAGTTCTTGTTCCCAGATAATGCTTGTATCTGGCGATATAGAGATTCTAACAATTTTCATTTTTTAAATCGAACCATTACTTTTGCCAGCAGGCATTTACCTGAAGTACAAGGGTGGTGTGCTTTTGATGCTGATAAACCGCTACGATTGATTCTTTTTGAAGAAAAAAAGCAAGATCAGACAATTCCGAAACTCGACCAAACCTGGAATCCATCCCATCTCTTCATGCCTAATCGTTACAGTTGGAACCGATGGTTAGATCGGTCTTGTACTTTATCTCGCGATCTTAATATCAATACTGGTCAAGAAATAGCTTTAATTAAACAACTGGTAAGTGATGGCTCTAACGGTGAAGATGCACAGAAGGGGAAAAATTTTCAAGCTCAAAATCCCACACGATTATTATTTACTCCTGGAACGATAAATATAGGTTACAGAAATATTTTTTGTCATACGGTTAGTTATGAGTTTAAGTTGCCAGCATTTGAGGATAAAGAATCTCCATCTGTCACTATGAAAATAGAGATGGATTATCCAGAGCGTCAAATTGGAGATAATGAAGTAGTATCCTTACGATTACCTGGAAAGTTTCAAAAATGGGAAAAAGAAAAAGATGAAGAAACGAAAGTAAAAATAGCGCCTCCCGATCTGAACAACTGGGGAATTATTGATGAAAAAAAACAAAGTTTAAAATCTGGAGATGATGCGGTTTTATATACTCAAATTTTATCTCCTACTTACTCCGATAAAAAATATAGTGGAATCTACATCAAACACGAAAAAGACGACGAGATGATTGTAGATATTCACCCCTGCGGCATTCCTTTAGTCTTAGGTTCGGTGCAAAAATATCGCCCAGAACTGGAAAAAGCTGATATAACGCTTTGTGGGGAGAAGCTAGCAATTTCCGTTTCATCGCACAGTCAAAGTTTAGCAAGTGCTGAAGCTATTATTCTTGACAATTCAGAAATTAAATTGAATCATGGCAAGAAAATCTTTGGGCAAGCCCAGCAAAAAGTTGATTTTTTATCACAAAATATAGAGCTAGGCTCAACACAGATAGAGATGAATTCGGGACAAGCCAAAATCAATTCTTTGGTAAATGTTTCTTTTCCTTCTCCCAAAGTGCCGACACCTAATGTTCCTAGTAGTCCCGTAGTTGCTGGATTAGCTTCTGGTGAAGTCGGTGGAGCAAGTAATCACTCAGCAAGTAGTGGAGCAAACAGCAGCTCAGTAGGTAGTGGATCTGATAAAGCAGTCACTAAAGAAAATAATGAAGCGGCTCCCAAACAGGTTTTTATGAAAGGTCTTGACGGCAAAACAAAAGTATTGCAAATCACCCCAAATACAAAGATAAGCGAGTTAAAAAAAGCTCTGGGTTACGAATCTGCTGATGTCTATCTCACCTACGGTGGTAAACCGCTTAAAGAGGAATCAACAGTAGCTGACTACCCCAATATACAGAAAGATAGCACGCTCGAAATTCGTGGACGTTTACGGGGCGGAGGCTCTGGATTTTCTAAAGTTAGTAGTAGCTCTAGTACTAGCTCTTCTCCTAAGAATAGTACTCATTTATTCAAACTAATGAACGATTCAACAATTCAAAAATTTGTTAAGGAAGATCAGAAGGAAGAATATGCAAGGCTCATACATACATTACCGCAAAGTGTCGAAAATTTGGACGATTTAGAAAATTTTTCCAAAGTGGCTAATCAAATTTATAATACCTTGGATTTTGCTCAACGCGACCGAGAAATGGAAGAAAAAGGAACAGACGAAATGGGACAGTGGGCGGGAAAACTACAAGCAGAAATATATGAACAGAGAGATAAAATGTTAAAAGATAACCCAAATGAAATAGAAAGATATAGTTTGCAGAATCAATTCAAAAATAATTTTCCAGATGAAACCATCCCAACAGAACTCCAAAAAATAGATATTGATCCTAAGCTGTTAATTTTCACCTCATCGACAAAAAAAGATAATGATAATCCGAACGACTGTGGTAAGTTTGCCAACAAATTGTTCAACATGAGACAGGAACAGATCAAAAAAACAGCAAAGAATAGTGGAAACTTAAAAGATATCCAAGAAACCAATAAAATAAAAATTGAATACAAAGACTCGCAAGATATACCTTTTCCACATCATTATAAAACATCATTGACTGGTAACGGTGAAGATTGCCCAATATATACTCTGGAAGCCAATACGGGTAAACCTTTTCTATTAAGTCCTGAGCTTCATAAATATAACTCAAAAGCAGATTTTGAAGAAAAGCAAGATCAATCCGTTAAGGAGGTTAAATGGACACGCATGAGCGAGAACATTAAAAATAGCTATGGAATCTAGAAAATGGCTAAGTTAGTAGTAATGGGAGCAATGCTAAAATGCTCCTTTGGAATGACACCTAGCTCTCTAATCGTTATTCCTAAAGGAACGCCAACCATAATAGAGGGAAAGCCAGCTGCAACGATCGCAGATTTCGCACCCATAGTTAATATTCCCCCTTTTGGTATGTGTACTTCTCCAGCAAACCCAACAGTTATTACCGCAACTGCTGCTGCTGGGGGAGTACCAACCCCAATGCCTTGCATTCCGGTTATTCCCGCTCCTTGGATACCCGGCACACCAACCTTCTCAATTCACACACCTCCCGCTCTCAATGACACGTGTAAGTGTTTTTGTACTTGGGGTGGCGTTATCCAAATTACTTATCCCGGACAATCGCTTGTATCAGTACCTTGAAAAAAAGTGTATGTAGGGTTTGCTGAAAAAGTAAAGGAACACCAAGGGAAAGATAATTGATTATCCAAAATTCAAACAAGTCCAAAAGATAAGCTTTTGCTTGAAAGCCGAATTACTAAAACCATTTTTTCTGCTTTGACTCATTTTTGTCCGACTTTTCTTTAAAACCAAAATCAAAGTCAATATTTTTACTTTCAATTTTAGCCGGATGTTTTTCCTCTTGATTAAGATTTTTATCAGAACTAACTTGAGATTGATTCCTCAACCCACACAAGTCAGCAAAAGCTCGGATTACTTCTTCAAAATCCTTAACTATTTTAGTCAATTCTTCATTTAAGTGTTTAGACAAAGAATCATTTCCTGAATATTGACTGATTTGAGATTTCAAGCCTTGAATAGTCTCTTCTGCCTCTTTTTTGACTTTATTAAACGTCTCTTCTTCTCGTTTTTTACCCTCTTGTACAAACTGCGAAAGTTCTTTTACTATGCCCTTTCCATAATTGAGTTGTATCCTGTAAAATTCAGGGTCTTCGGTCTGTAAATCTCTTGTATTTACTGATTTTTTATTATTTTCTTGACTAATAACTGGATTGCGTCTAGAAGGAGTAGAAGGATGTAAATTAGGGTTATCAACTTGACGCATTTTGTCTTTTGCTTGACTGAATGTGCCAGACTTATCTGAAAAAGTTACTTTATCAACCCTATCAGCCTGTCGTTTTTCAGGTTGTTGAATCACTGTACACTGAACTTCTTTTTCTTTATGTAATTTTTCTGGATTAATATATTTATCATTCCCTGTTATATCCAAAGCAGTTCCGTTAAGAAATTCTCCATCAAGAAAATATTTTTTTCTGAATAAACCTAGACATATTGATAAAGATTTACTTTCTTGGCTTGCTTTATACCATAAATTTTGATTAGCATTGACTGACCAGATAAACCTTCTCTCATTGTTCCTATTGAAAGAATAGCTAGGAATATTTTCTGGTTCTTGAGTACAAACATCCAAATCAAAACTTTTGTCATAACGAGCAGAATTTTTTCCTTCCTTTTCTAGATTCCTAACTTCGTAAGACTTATCATTCCATCTTGGTCGCACATAGCTTTCGTATAGCTCTTTAAAAAGTTCAAGCTTCATAGAGGGAATCGGAGAATGGGGAATGTTAGCTACATAGCCAAGAAATACAAAAAGGTTTCTTCCATACATATCTTTAGTCAAGTTTTTTGAGTTTTCTTCTGGGGAATTCTCAAGAAGGTTTTTGACCATACAAGTGAGTCCAACAACACAATGTTTATCATCTTGAAAAAATGACCAACATGGGTGTTGTGGTAAATTTTGCGGATAACGAGTAGTAGAGTTAATGTACTTGCTCGCCCAGTTGACTCGCTCATCATTAAAATCATCTGGGACTGTAAGGAACCGAAAATCCACTTCGTATGTCCGACCATAAACAATTGCAGCCCACTTATTCTCAGACATCAAATCCTCCTTCCTGTCCATTCAGGTAAACAAAACAGCTTTCCATCACTTCGCGGGAAAGCAAGTTTAATTTTTGAGTGATTTCATCTAATCCTTTACTTGCTTCCGCTATCTGTTCTTTTCTCTTCTCTATATTATACGCGGTACTATTTATTTCACTACCTTTCCAAATTCTTCCCAAGATGTTACGATTTTTGAGATTTATGAGCTGTTTATTCAGTTCACTTTCCTCTTGTTTCAATTTTTGCTGGTTAATTTTTTGCTCAATTTTATGTTTATATAATTTGCAGTAAATAGCAAAAGTAACAGGTAGATGAACATTAACTGGATCGATCTCTCCATCAGCAAAATCTTCGCCCAATTCTTTTCCTAGACTAACCGGGCAAATGCTAACAAACCAACCGGGAGAATCCCAAAAAGTGGAAAAGAGTTCTTGAATTGCCTTAATAACCGTTTCTTGGTCATCAGGGTTAGGACAAAGATCAAATTTTGTTATAACAAATACTACGGGAAAAGGTTGATTAGCTGTAGGTTTCACAGCTTCAGCAATCTCCTTAATTAGAACATTCATCCGATCTGCTTTGATTGCCCTTGCACGCTTCATTTTTGTTGTTAACTGTAAATCTTCTGCTGATATGCAGAGGAATAAACAATTAGATTGTTTTACTTGTTTAGTGAGTTCTTGAACGTCTTCTTTAGAAGAAGTATCTGACAAAGCTCCTCCTCGGTAATCAAGCCATTCAAAACTCATGATTGGTTGAAAGGCATAGTTAAAATCAAAAGTATAGTTTTTAACATTGCTTGGATTTGGATCTGGCCACTTCCTGTTATCAATTAAAGCTTCCCACATTTCAGTTAGCTCAAGATCCCTATCTAAATCTTTTTCGCTGAAGGTAAAGCCATTGAGTCCTAATTTCATAAAGGCATACATACTAATCATATAGCACGTTTTACCAGTTCCACTATAACCGAGCATAGTAACTTTGATATTTCCGTAAGACATAGAGCATCTCCTTAAAATTTATTCAATCGCTTAAACTTATCAAGCTTTTTTAACGTTTAAAAGCTGAGAATGGAATAGAGATTTAAAACCACTTCTTTACGTTGGGTTTTAAATCCCCATAAATTGGGTTTTTATAACTAATGTTGGCACATTCATTAGCGTAATCTTTAAGCTTCTTCTCCTTTTGTATTAAAGGCAGTTTTTGAACACAATCAACAAGAGCTTGAACAGATTCAACAAGGGTTTGATGTTCTTCATATTTTTTAACAGCTTGTTGATATAGATAAACTGCCATTTCTTCATCTGTAGGTTCACCATTCCAAGTGTCTTTCACCTTTCTCCATAAACCATTAAGTCCTTTGCTTTTTGCCATCCATTCTTGCGCTACTGTGTGATGATACTTAACTTCTACTTCTAGTAGTGCCATTTTAAAAATGATAGAGCCATATAAGGTGAATAATAATGGCATTGGTACATTGATAAACTGGGTTCCACAAGCAATTGGGACAAAAGAACCTATTACATACTCACTAGCATTGATGGCACTGATCATGCCTTGAAAACAGCCAAGATGCTTGTCGGAAATCTCCTTTACCATATCAACTTTGGTAAAAATAATCGCTAAACAGATAATATGATCTACATTTTGCAAAGCTTGATTTACCAAAGTCGCCATTCTGCTAATCTGATTACTCCGGTGATCGTTACGAACTAAGGCATCACAATCACAAAACATCATAATTCCATCAGCCTTTTTTAAGTCACTAATTAACAGATTAGTTTGTTCATCCTTTGTGCTAGAAGTAATAGCACCTCCTCGATAGTCTGCCCAAGAAAATTCAATAACATCTTTGGCTTTATGTCGTAAGTGAAAATCGTATTCACTTCTCTGATCAGTCATAGAGGGATATTCTCCCGTTTGAATTGTTTTAGCTAATTGAGACAATCTAGAATGATCATCTGAACGTACTGCTTTCAAAGAAAAGCCTTCAATCTCTCGCTGCAATGCTCCATACAAGGAAGCCATATATGTTGTTTTGCCAACACCTGTATTGCCAATCATGACAATTTTCATTGTTCTCTACTATCCTTAAATAAATCCCTAATAGTAAAACTGAATTACTTGTAAATCACCCTAATTAATCGTCAAAACCAGTTTGACTTTCTATTCTCTTTTTGTTCAGAATCAGATGAATTTTGCTCCTTATTTTTTGCTGTAAAGCCATAATCTAACTCCACAGGATCTTGGTTTTGTTCTTGAGATTGAGAGCTATAATCATTGCTCTGTTGCTCTCTATTCAAGCTAGATCGTTGATCGCTTTCATCAGTTAATCGGCTTGTCACCAGCAAACCAATGCCGCCACCGACAGTTGCACCGATAGTTGCACCTAAAATTGAGCCTGGAATTCCCCCAAGTTTCCATCCAACCAGCCCCCCTGCTGTCCCCCCTGCTGTTACGGTTATAGCTGCTTGTACTAGCCTCTCTGGAGTTAATACTTCTCTAGAATCACTCTGCTTTTTGGGTATATATTCTTTACTTGTTTCTGAGATTAGTGAGGGTTGTGACAGTGGTTTTATCTCCTCATTAACTGGAGGTTTTTCTTGCTTTCCTTTTCCTGGTTTTACCCATTCTACTGAAACTCGTTTGACAACATCGAAAGCTGTAGCATTCCAGAAAAGACTATAAGAAGCCTCACTTTGTGTTGATAAACCTAAACAGAGCGATAGGGATTTATTCGGATATGTCATTGCACGTTGGGCGACAGCAAACCAAAGATTTTCTCTGTCCGTTTTTGAATCTGTCCAAAGATAACAAATTGTGCCATCTGTTTGTAATTGATATTTTTCTAAGTTCAAATCTATAGGTTGTTGAAGTTCGGGGTAAATCAATTCTTGAGCCTTAGATTTGATGGCTTCTTTACTAGCTTTTTCATAAGATTTGACAAACCAGATATCTGGGTTACATACATAGTCTTGATACAAAGGTTTAAAAAAATCTAGATTTCTTCCTGTATAGGGAGGAATTGAAGGTAAACCCTGTTCTTGATCAACTTGAGTAACGTAGCCAACAAAAGTAAAAAGAGGTCTTTTCTTAAAATCTTTAGTTCGATCTTCAGTAGCTAAATCTGTAGGTTCAACGAGATCGCTAGCCCTGCAAGTTACTCCTATTACACAGTAGCGTTCATTTTTAAATAAAGACCATCGGGGGTGTAAATCTAGACTTCCTGTAGATCGTGTAGTTCCAAGAATATAGTTTGAAGCCCATTTTTTGTCTTCATCATTGAAGTAGTCTGGAATCGCAATCAAGCGAAAATCTACTTCATAAGTCCGACTATATACAATTGCTGACCACTTAGACATCGGTTTCTATCTCCTTAACAACAAAATGAAAAACTAATTATATTCATCATCCATCCTTGCTTTTGTCAACACTCTTAGAAGTTCTAAAAACATCGAACGGATTTTTTGATGAATTACGGGTAGTCTTGGAAATTGTCGATGAATTTTCGCTAATTTTCTCTTTCTGAACCTTGGAATTCCTAATTGGCACTGTAACTGTTTCATACTTAGAACCAACCAACCACGGTTCAAGATTACTGAGTAGATTTTGCAACATCTCTAATTGACCTCTTTTGATGAGAACATCATGGGGTTCTTGATGCTTTTGGAAAGCTTTGAAGCTTTGCTTAATTTTCCTCTCCGATTGCTGCCTACTGCGAACTGTTTCGTTATGGCTATCACTAGCAATTTGCAACTCGGTTTGAGCAGCCTGAATTTTTAGATATAAAGTTTGCTTAACTTGACTGATTACAGAAAGAACACGAGGAAAGCGAAGATCTTGAAAGGTTTGGGAAGCCCAACTTTCCAAAATGCTCTGGATAGCAGATTCAAAAGCAAATATTCCACTATTATGAGCTTCGGCAGTATCACCTTTGAGTTTCGCTCTGAGGGCAGGAAGCGCATCAACACGATACATATTACTAATACCAGGAGGTAAATTAGCTCGGAAGCTCTCTGCTATGTAACGCGCACGGTTACGGACTTCCTGTTGTTCCTGCTGTTCCAGAAGGTTTAGGAAGTTAATCACAAAAATAACTGTTTCGATGCCACGGTCAAGCAGCCAATCCCGTAAGCCTTCACGCTCACCCAAAGTCATCAATTTACGTGCATCTAACACTTGAATGACAAGATCGGCTTTCAAAAGTTGGCTACGAACCAAAGCATCTTGTTCTTCCCTGTCATTAGTACCTGGTAAATCAAGTATTTCCAATGCTCTTTCAAGCAATGGGTGAGGACAAAACATTTCAACAGAAAGAACGTCATCCCGCATTCGCCTATCGCCATCCAAGATAGCAAAACGCCTTAGCAGATCTGTTCCACGCTCACTTACCTGATTCCCATCTCGTAAATTAATAGAGGTGCTTAATTCAACTCCATGCTTAATACTGATTACAGCCCCCGTAGTTGGAATAATATCAATCGGTAATGCTCGTGTCCCCAAAAGAGCATTAAGCAGAGTTGACTTGCCATGATTAAAAGGACCAAAGACAGCAACTCGGAAGTAAGGACTCTCCAGGTATTCACAAATAGAGAGAATATCGGAACTAAGTTGCTCGTCTTGTTCAAAATCCATTGAATCAACAATGGATCTCAAACAGATCGTCAAGTTATCAAGATTCATTCTGCTTATCCGAGTAGCTTGTCATAAGCATCTTCGAGGGTGTGCATTTGTCGTAGAACATTATTTTCAAGAAGCTTTAAGCGGTTTATTTCTTCGTCACGGTTAATTTCATGACTTTCTTTCTGCTTGAGCAGTTTGTCAATCTCTGTTTTTTGAGACTTTATGTCATCATTTATTCGTTTAACGACTTCTGTATGATAATTAACAAAACATTCCTTGACTATTTGATAGACGTTAAAGGATTGTTCCTGCGAAATTTGTGGGAGTAGTTTGACCAACTCATCCTTCATTGCCTTGATTACTTTTCGACGACCCATTTCCGCAGATATGCTACCAAGTCCCAAGCCACCCAAAACCATACCAATAGGTCCCAAAAAGACTCCTGTTATAGCATAGACAAGCCCTGTAATCATGGCTGCACCACCGAGGTTTAACAGAATTTGTTTCCAGTTAAATACTCCTGTTCCTGCCAATGCCACGCCAGCAACATCACCTGTCGTAAGAGCATAAAGACCAATAGCCCACTTAGCCCATCCTGGTGATCTATCCTCTTGCGATATATCTACATTATTGGTAACTAATTTTTGCCCCGTCAATTTCTCAGTAATCTTGTCTGTCACCTGACTATAAGATTCACCATATCGAGACGCACTTTTTGCAAGTTGTGCAAATGCTGAATCTATTTCTCTCTGAGCATCTCGACTCCAAGTTGAAACTTTGTCATTCAAGTATTGCTCGAATGACTGTCGGAGCGATGCTTCAAACTCTTGACGCTTGTTTTTGCGAAGGAAGTCAATAAAGTTTAGTTTAGGCTGATAACGAACAAAATCTTCTTCAAAGGTGTCACCAAAGCTGGAAATATAGGAGCGAATCGAAATGCTAAGGGTGTTTGCCTTGCGTTCTCCTATTTTTGCGATCTCCTCTTGAAACTGCTCCCGAATTTCAACCAACTTATCAAACTCTGGTTGTGTATTCCGAATCCTTTGTTTTAACTCATTAACATCCTGTCCAAGCATAGGGATGCTACGCTCTACAGCGTCATGGGTAGTCCTGTAACTTTGACGAATCACAGTTCTAGCCTGTCTCAATTCTGAGATGGCACGTTCTTTTGTCAAGAAAGTGTTGAGTGCTTTAATAAATTCCGGAAAGCCTGTTCCTTCAAGGGAACCTGACGGACTCTTCAGCCTTTGGCGGAGAGCATTTAGAGAGGAAACCTCGAATACTCGCTCATCGTAGATGTCTTCCCCATCAACTTGACAGTATTTTGTCAAATTCGTCTTAAAAACTTGACGAACTCTCTCTTCGGCTTCTTGTTTTTCTGTCAAATTATCTGGATCAATTAACCTTCTCTGAATCTCATCCCAAGCGTTGATCAGAAAAAAGACTGTCAAACCGCGCTCCTTGATATAGTTCTCCAGATAACGTTGCTCTCCAAGGGTGAATTGCTGAGTCGCACTTAAAACGAAAAGAATAGCGTGACAATTATTAATATATCCCAACGTCAAATCGTTTCTGGCTTCAGTATCGTTGAGTCCTGGACTATCAATAATCTGAACGCCTTTCTCAAGAAGTTCGAGAGGATACTCCACTTCTGCATATTCAACATCGGGGAATGCTTGCTTTCCCTCCTCTTCCAGTCTTTTTGCTTCTTCGGGATTAATTGTATAGCGAACCTTAAATGATTCAAAATCAAGTCGGTCAGGCTTCTTGCTATCATTGAAATGAACTGTGACTTGTTTTTGCTGCCCAAATCTCAAAACCGTCAGAACCGCAGTGCAAGGATTGACATTGGTAGGCAATAAATTTTCTCCTATCAAAGCATTTAGGAATGTACTTTTCCCACGCTTCATATCGCCCAAAACTAACAGGCGAAATACGCCCTCTCCGAGATTCTTACTGACCAATTCAAGGTCGGTAACTGCTTGCCCGGTCTGCCCCGCATTAGTCAGAATCTCTGCTGTACTGCTGAGATAGCCCGCAAATTCCTGGCGTGCTTTAGAGATTTTTTCCAGATCGTTGATGAAATTTTCGGTTTTGTATGCCATTTTTTTTACGTCTTCGTAGAGTTTTTCTGATGCTTCTGTTTTTTGTGATTGATTTGTTTCTTCTTTTTTTACGTCTTCGTAGAGTTTTTCTGATGCTTCTGTTTTTTGTGATTGATTTGTTTCTTCTTTTTTTACGTCTTCATAGATTTTTTCTGATGCTTCTGTTTTTTGTGATTGATTTGTCTCTTCAGTTAAGTTTTCCTCTTCCCGTATTTCTAACCAATAAGTTTTAAGTTCTGTAAGAAAATTTAAAACCCCAGATTCTTTCAATTCTTCTGATAGAGAGTGTTCCTCTGCGCTTTTCAAGTTAACAAAAAATACTCTTTTCTCGTACTTGCGATTGTCAAACAAGTTTTGCTTACTCTTGAAAAGAGATCCTAATTTACCACCAACATAATCAGCAGAATCTTTTAAGTCTTCATTATCGTTTAATTTGCTCCTATCTATGATACAAAAAAAATTATTTAAGCCAACTTCTTCAAACAAAGTATAGATTTTCTTTAGAGATATTTCGTCTTGATCTTTTAACAGATATTCACTACTAAAAATACATATAAATATGCTGTTTTCTTTGTTATTCTTGTACTTTTCAAAAATTTTATGTTTTGAATCAGGTATTTTATTAGTTATATCTATTAATTTTAAAGCGTGTGGCTCCTCACTTTCATAAACAACATCTTCTTTTCGATCATTATTTATGTCCTCTTCATCAGACAGGAGTTTTATGGTTTTTTTAGAAAAAAGCATTTTTTCTTGTTTTGTGAAAAAATTTACAATTATTTTGATTAATTCATTGGCTAGCTGGTGATCGTATCCAAACAAAATGGCATTTGTATTACTCATTTATAGTTCTCCTAATTTTTTATAGATATAGTTTTGTAACAATTTACACTTCTGGTGTTTAGCGATTCTCCAGATAAGTAGCTGGGCATGAATATTTATCGTTGAGACAAGGCAGGAGGCTTTGAGTTAACTTTATACTTATTTACATAGCTCTATTTTTTACACTTTTTTACTTAGAGTATCATCCATTGTAATCAACTACAAGAAAATAAAAACGTAAGGATTCAGGCTTAGTGGTACAGAAAAGTCCTGAATGCTCGATATATGGGGAATTTTACGGAGACAAGAGTGACAGAGAAGGGGAAGGCATGGGATGCTCAAGTTTCCACACAAAAAACTACCCCATGTCAGTCCCCCATCTTTATCGTCAAGTACAAGATCAAGTAAGTCAATGGATTCATCCCCAAGACCAACGACATCTACAAGTGTTTTGTGAGAATGTGGCGGCAATTTTACAAGCGCAGAGCATAATTATTTACCCATTCTAAAAACGCCTGTAAAGAGATTCCTAAATTTGTCCTAGAATGATAAGTAGTCTGACAGAATTAATTACACAATGTCATTGCGAATGGAGCGAAGCGGAATGAAGCAATCGCGGGGGTTGGGATTGCTTCACTTCGTTCGCAATGACTGTAAATATTTTTGTCCGACTACTTATCTTGTGGCCAAGAGGCTGTTTGTATATTGCCACAGTAATCACACTGGCACGTATGGCGTTGATACTCAACTATTTCAATGGGACGCTCCACTAGTTGCGCTACAGACTGTTTTTCTACTTTTACTGCCACAGCCGCAAACGCTTTTTGACCACAGCAGACACAATCACTTGGACGTAAGATTTCACAACGATCTACTCTACCAAAACCCTTACGAGTCTTACCTTGATGCCCTGGTTGCCCACCTGGCTTTCTTTTGGGATGATTTGATTCTTCTTGGGGTGCAGCTTTTTTGTTTTCACTCTTTTTGAGGATGTCCCCTGATGGGGGCTTAGATGAGGTTTTGCGCATCTTTATCTCTGCTGACTTTTAACAATACCTTAGCCAAAATAAGAGTATGAATTCGGAGGGATGATGTAATAGAATTATTGTCTTCGCATAAATTTCCAAGCAGGGGTGCGATCGCAATGAAAATTTGATGTTCTTTGGTATTCGCCCCAAGTAATCACATTTTTGATTCAAAGTTGCTTGTACCATTTTGTAAGAATGTAGCCCTCTATCCCACATCAATAACATTCCTTTTTGTACAGAGCGTAATAGCTTTTTTGCTTTGCTTCGCCTTACGAGGTGGGATATTCATGATTCCACCTCTTTTGGTTCAGTGGTATTTGTTCAAAATTGAGTAAAGACAGATTTTGGGCGAGTTAGATAGCTGTAATTGCTGATTGAAGAAGAATACATACAGATCAACAGAAGAATTGACAGTGCCAAAACTAATTTTTCCAATTGCCAAAATTGGTGTGCTATTTAGTTTAGCAACAGGTGCTGCTGTTGCCTTATGTATCGACGTTTTGAATACTCATGATATTAAACTCGCTCGCCAGCTATATCAGTTTCTTAATCCCTTGGATATCCTTTTAGGAGATAGAGCTTTTTGTACTTATGCTGACCTAGTTACTATTAAAAAAATCAATTGTGATGCTGTATTTCGTAAGCATCAAGCTCGAAAAACATCCATGCGAAAAGGTAAAATTATTGGAGAATGCGATAAATTAGTTACTTGGTACAAACCAAAAATATGTCCTAAAGGATTGAGCAAAGATGAATTTGATGCTCTACCTCAAACCATAACTGTTCGAGAGATTTACTATTACATTGTTATTCCTAGCTTCCGTACTGAACGAGTCAGTTTAATAACTAGTCTATTAGATAAAACAACTTATTCCACTTTAGAAATCGTTGGGCTTTACGGTAAACGTTGGGATGTTGAACTAGATTTAAGACATCTCAAAACCACTTTGGGTATGGATATTTTGCGATGTAAAACTCCTTCAATGGTACGCAAAGAAATTTATGCTTATTTGCTCGCTTATAATCTACTTCGTAGTTTAATGTGGTCGGCAGGTAATACTTATGATACTCCTCCATTACGCTTGTCTTTACAAGGCACACGCCATCATTTAAATAACTTTATTCCCCAATTGTTAGCTGTTTCTTCAACAAAAATTCAGCGGATTTATCGCACTTTATTGAAAGTTATTGCTCACAAGGTTGTTCCCGATCGCCCTGGCAGAAGTGAACCGCGAGTTCGTAAACGCCGCCCAAAAGCTTACCCCCTAATGACAAAACCCCGGCACGAATTACAGAATCAATTACAAACTGCTTAAACTGCAAGTGTTTCGGCTTTTCTTAGTGCCATTTGATTATGGGGATAAAATTGGGGTAAGAAGTTTGAGTATAGCGTAAAAATACTGAAAAATAAGGATTTTTTGAGGACTGAAAATCCTCGTGTCACCAGTTCAAGTCTGGTTCCTGGCATACATTACAGCCAAATGTCCTCTTCTAATATAAGGCATAACTGGCATATATCTGGCATAAGGGTAAAACCTTGTGCCAGTAATTGTATATACGGGTAACGCTTGCCAGGTTTGGGCGTAGCTGGGTGTAAGGATTGTCTCAATTCATGCAATCGGTATATTGCTTATCCACAAATAAGTAAGAAGTGGATTGTTCTGCTAAACGAGACTATAAGGCTGTGCGCTCGGCTAAATGAGCCTGAATCTCTTTGCGATCGCGCCATACAGGACGTAACTTTTTATGAGCCAACATCTGCAATTGTTCGCCAAGATCAGATGAACTTGGTTGAGATGCATTGCCATAACTTGTAAGTGCCATAGCTTTTACAGGATTGGAAAATTCAATGGCAGCAACAAAAGAATCACCTGCAACTGCCTGAAAATGAGCATTTTCTGCATCTAAAGGGGCAAAATAGAGGGTGCGAAAGATACCAAGTTCTCCATCACCACCATTGGCAGGTAAATTTACATTGCCATACTTGAGTCTGTAAACTTCTCCCCACGATATATCAAGTGCGCCATAAGTTTTTTTCACCTTAGCTGCTACTGATTGCAGGGTTGCAACTGCACTTTGAGGATTGGCTAAACCATCAGGTGTAGTCAGTGGCAACTTTTCATTCCAAGGTTTACTGAACACTGTATCTAAATCAATTTCTTTTGCCCATGCTGTAAACAGTACCGCACCTCGACTATCTGCATTGGTTTGCCTGTCCCAAGTTGTTAATATTTGTACAGCTTGCTTTGCTAACTCCTGACCATACTTCTGTGCAGCCGGAATTAAATCATCTAAGAGACGGTCTGCCAATTCCATCCTAGTAGAATGCTTGTAGGCAATCATTTCGTCAAAAGAAATTTTTCTATCTTCTAACAACATCTTTGCGGAGCGTTGCGCTCGAAGATTCATTTCATGGGATGACATATAGGGTGGGTATTTATCTGATTTAATGGCAACTGGAAATGTGGTTGTCCAAGGTGAATCGTTAGCATTTTGTAGCCAACCACTTGCCGGATCGACGATGCGGGGTAGATCGTGGTAAGAGTGAACTTTTGTCCATAAAGTTTTTGAGGTGTCCCCAGGAATGATTCCTTGCCAATACTTAAAATCACCTTGAGAGCGGATTGGCACTAGACCGTTAAACAAGTGCATAATGTGTCCCTCACGGTCTGCATACATGACTGTAAACATTGGCAACTGCAATCGCTGGAGTACTTTTTCAAATTGAGTCAGGTTTTGGGAACGTGCCATATCCCACCATTGCTCTAATACGCCTGGTCGGTCTTGACCAACAACCCGCAATGCGAAGGCTTTACCATCTTTTTCTTTGACTACAGGCCCATGAACAGAACTTTTTATGACTAAGGGTTGCTCGCTTACAGTGCCATCTTTTTGCTTGACCTTGAGAGAAAGGGTTTTAGTCTTAAATGGATAGATTTTGCCATCGAAACGATAACCTTGATTCTCCAGTTTGAGGTCGTAAACATCCCAACCGTCATAAGCGTTAACTGTATGAGTCCAACCCAAATTATCATTGAAGGCGATCGCCAATACAGGAACACCTACAAGTGTTGCACCATAAGCATTAATACTTGGAGATGTTAATTGAGCTTCGTACCATAAGAATAAATCTGACCAAGGTAAGTGTGGGTTGGCTAACAGCATTGCTTTACCACTTGCAGAATGTGATGGTGCGATCGCCCAACCATTAGATCCAGCTTTTGGCTGTTTATTGTCAACACCAACACTAGCAATTTGGTCTGGATCAGTGATAAATGTAAAATAAAGTACTCGGATTATGTGAGCCAGTACATCTTCGGCTTTTACTGGTAGTACTACCTCAACAGAATCGTCAATTAAATCGCTATGTTGTTGAGCATAAGCATTGATTCCAGAAGCAAAAGCATCAAGATAACTACGAAAAGTAGGACTTTGTGCCGAATACCAAGAACGCGCGCGTTCTGGTACGTCCATCGTTAGTACCCAACGGTCAGAATCTAGATATTCATCTCCCCAATACTCAGCAGCACGCCCTCGCCCTTGACCATAAAGGCGCAAAAGTAAGTTACCGTGACTGTGCATTTGTGACCAACCGAAGGCATTCATAATACCTGGGTTATCCTTAGCATATATATGTGGGACACCGTAGGTATCCCAAAGTATCTCTGTCGATTTTGGTGGAGAGCTATAACTTTGGCTGCCCACAACTAAAATAAAGGTTAGAGCGAGCAAGAACGAGAAAAGTCGAAATGATTTTCTTTTGACGAGCCTGAACGGGTAATACATACTGGATGCGGCTTTTTAGTGAAGAAATTTGTGATTAATCAACAAAGTATATTAAATAAGGTCAAAGATAAGACTATTAGTAGTATTTCATCTATTGCAATCCTGTTTGAGATGCAAACAAAAGGGACAAGGAAGACAAGGAGGACAAAAAGAGAAGTCTGAGCGGAGGAAACCTCCGCTCAGAACTTCGGAGGGACAAGGAAGATAAGTATTTATAATTCATTTAGGGTTGCTATATTGATTGCCACTTTCAAATGAGGGCAATTTCTGATACTGAAATAATCTTTTTCATCCCATGTTCTCTGTGCAAAAATTTTATTCGGGACAATATCCCCAATAATTTTCGTTTTTCATAGCTTGCGTCGTCAAATGACAGGTTGTCAAACTCTCTGACTTAGATCTATGTCACTGGCTACGACGGGAAAATCTCACCTTATCCTCTTTCGTCGATATCATCCAGATGTGATGCTGCGCACAAAACTGCTACTCGCTTTGCTTGTAAGTTGATCAATTAAATCTGAAGTCTTGGTTTTTTAACCAAGACCTCTTTTAAATCAGCAATGCCGTTTTTTGACTCTACGGGCAAACAATTGAGTACCATCATCTAATAGTGAGTACATCACAGGAATCACAATTAGTGTTAATAAAGTAGCAATACTTAAGCCTCCTAAAGTTACCGTAGCAATAGGTGAGTAAGCATCCATTCCCGTATCAGGAAAAAAGGCCAGTCCCACGAGTGGTACTAGTGAAATTAGTACTGTCATAATTAGTGGCTTGAGGCGAATTGGGCCAGCTTCCCGGATAGCTACATCCCGAGGATATCCCTGTTGGCGCATAGTCAAAATCAGGTCGATAATCAAGATTGCGCCAGCAACATCAACACCTGACAGGATAATAATACCTAAGATGGAGACTGTAGAAAAGTTTTGTCCAGCTAACAGCAAACCGCCAAAAACACCCGATAACTCTAAAGGAATCGATAGCATCATGGTGAATGGCTGAATGAAGGAGCCGAACTGTATTGCTAACATGAGATAGATCAACAACAAAGACACTACGAGTCCTTTCAGCAATCGGGCAAATTCAACCATCATATCAGTCATATCACCCATAGAATCCAACCCGTAACCTGGGGGAAAGTCAAGTTCAGCACCAGCACGCATTGCTACTGCCATTGATAGATCCATTGAAGCCGGGCCATGCTGGCGATAAAATCCATTAACATAAACTACCCGACGACCGTTGACATGCTCAATTAAATTAGGGCCCTGACGACTTTCGAGAGTCACGATAGAACTGAGGGGTATTTGCTGACCATCTGGGGTCGTGAGGTAGGTTGCATTTAAGTCTTGTACATTCCCCCGGTTTTGCTGGTCGTAGCGCACAAGAATAGAGTTCAATCTCAGGTTAGGTAGATTGTAATAACGCTGGGTATACCCTCCCTGTAACGCATAGCGAGCTTGTTCGGCTACTTCATCGACACTCAGTCCTAGCTCTTGGGCACGACGGCGATCTATCTTTAATTTGTATTCTGGCTGTGACATGGCTGAACTGCTATGAGGCATGATGAAGCCGGGGGTTTTCTCGGCAATTTGTAAGACTTGATTCGCTAATCTATGCAACACATCCAGATCGTCTCCATACACCGCTAGTTGCACTGGAGCCGCAGAAGTAGCCATAACATCAACACCCATTTGCTGCATTGCAATGCGCCGGATACCGGGAATGGTTGTTTGTGCTTCGGTTTTAACAGTATCAATTACCTCCCAGATGTCACGGGAACGCTGCTGTTTATCTTTGAGGGTGACAATTATTGAGGTACTATTTACCCCGCCCATACTGTAGCCACTGAAGTAAGTGCTGTTGTTAGTCAGTTCAAATCCTACCTCTGAAGAAACTTGTTTAACTTCTGGTTGTTTGAGGAGAATTTGCGCAAATTTTTCGGCAATTTGGTCAGTTTTACTAAAGGAAGTACCTGGTTCAGCTTCCACGATCGCCATAAATTGACCGGAATCGCCCAGAGGCATCATTTCCTGTCCGATAAATGGGTATAAACAAACACCTAAATAAATGAAAGCCCCAGCTATACCAATAGTCATGACTCGATTAGCTAAAGCTAATTTCAGGAGTGAAGCATAGCGTCTTTCTAACCAAGTAAAGCCTTGATTGACTGGAGTTAGCAAGCGCTGAAGCCAAGTTCGCCGTTCTCGGTTGGCGGGTTTGAGAAAGTAAGCAGCTAAGAGGGGCGTTAAAGTTAAGGTGACAATGAGTGAGGAAATTAAGGCGTAAATCAGCGGCCAAACAATACCGACAAACATTAACCCAGTTAAGCCCCCAGATAAGGTCAAGGGAGCTAAAGCGGCGGTCATGACTACGGTTGCTGCCGAAATCGCCAAAAATACTTCTTCTGCGCCTTCAATCGCTGCTTGTCGTGGTGTTTTACCCTGTTTGAGTTTGCGCTCAACTACTTCCACCATGACTATGGAATCATCTACCAACCGCCCAATTGACAGCAGTAAGCCAATGAGTGTTGAAGAGTTCAACGACATCTGCATGGGTACAAATGGTAGTAGCGAAAGTGACAGGGAGGTAGGAATGGCGATGAGGACGATCGCAGTAGCGCGAAAATCTTCTAAGAAAATTAAAATTACCAATCCAGCCATCAACACCGCCGCTAGCAATTCATTGACGGTGTTTTGGGCAATAATCCCGACGAAATGGGAGTTATCATAGGCTTCGGTGAAAGTCAGACTAGGATAACTGGCTTGGAGGCGCTGAATTTCGGCGCGTACCCGTTCGATGACTTTTGGCGAACTTGAATCTGGTTTTTGAATAATATTAATTGCCAGCGCTGCTTCACCGTTATAACGATAGCCACTGCGCTTTTCTTCATGGGTATCTTTGACATTGGCGATGTCACGAACATAAACGATGCGATCGCCTTGGTGAAAAATTGGATAATCTAAAACTGTTTGTGGCGAAATAGCTTGTTCGTTGGTGCGCACCAAAATTTCGCGATCGCCTTTGGTTAAGACTCCCGCACCCTTAGATATATTGTTGCGATCGATTGCATCTCGGACTTGCAAAATCGACAGCCCATAAGCGGCTAACTTTTGGCGATCGACAATCACTTGCAACTGTCGTTTGTATCCACCAAAAATATATACTGATTGCACATCTTCCAGCTGATTCAACCGATCCACAAGGGTATTGTCAGCAAATTCTCTCAGCCGAATTGCGTCCCATCCTTCTCCACGCAAGGCCAAAGTCAACACAGGTCGGTTAAGCGGGTCGATAAGTAAAACCCAGTAGGAGCGAGTATTAAAACCATCTAAGGGAATATCCCCTTCTGCGGATTTCATGATACTCTGTACTGCTTGCACGGACTTTTGCATGTCTTCGCCCCAAGCAAACTGTACGGTCACTAAGGACATATCCTGCTGGGAACTAGAACGAATAAAGCGTACATCCTCCAAAACAGTCAAGCGCTGTTCTATGGGTTTGCTAATGTAAGTCTCTACCTCAGTAGCCGTCGAACCAGGAGCCATAGTCACAATCGCTACCAATGGACTCTCGATATAGGGCATCATCCGCATTGGTAAGACAAACAGTGCAATGATGGCTAAAATCAAAATGCCAATATACAAAGCGATGACAGTTACCGGATTCTTAATCACCCAACTGGTAACAAAATTTTTCATACTAATTTGCTATGGGGTATGAATAATAAAGTGATTTTGTCCTTGACGTAACTTGTCTTTGACTTTGACAGTCACCTCCCACTCGCCGCCCATACCTAGATAAGTATTGACTAAAAATCTACCAGGTTGAGTATCTGGTTTAACTTCCACATCCGCAGACATAGGAGCAGCATTTTTCATCGGCATAGTGACGTTAACTTCTAAATTGTCAACGGATACCAGTTTGCCTGTTTGGGAGTCATGGACTGCTAAAATTAGTTGATTATCACCAGCTACGGCTTTACCTTGGGGGCTGACTAACTTTATTTGGGTATTTCCTGAATTCACAATATGATGTTGTGCAATTGGTTGACCGGCTTCATCAATAGCCGCTACCTGTGAATTTTCAATTAATCTTTCATATCCAGAAGTAATTACGAAATCCCCTGGTTGCAAACCGTTAATTATTTCTATGCGATCGCCACTTGTTAAACCTGTAGTCACAAATTTAGGTTTTGCTGATTTACCTTCTACTACCCAGACAGCTTTTTGACCTGTATATTCAATTAGTGCGGCTTGGGGAACAGACAGAGTATTTGGTTTACTAGCTGTAATAATCTGCATTTCGACAGCTTGTCCTGCCATAATCTGTCCTTCAGGATTATCTACAACCGCCTCAACTGTCACTGTTCGAGTTTCTTCGCCAGCTTTGGGAAAAATGCTGGTGACTCTACCTTTGATTTTTGTGCGCTCGTGACCGATAAGCCGTGCCACAATTGGAGAACCAATTTTGACACCTGTTAAATTTTGCTGGGAAACGTTGGCTTGTAAGCGAACTTGGCGATAGTCCCCAATCTTGAGTATGCCCATCCCTGGTTGTACCACCACACCCGGATCTGCCATGCGTTCTTGGACAATCCCTGTAATTGGAGAGGTGATGTTTTTGTATCCTTCAATCACCTGAAGACGCTGAATTTTAACTTTTGCTTCCGCTACCCCTGCTTGCGATCTGGCTATCTGTGCTTGTATCCGTTCTAATTTAACTTTTGCTGCACCCAAACCTGCTTTCGCCGCCGTCGCTTCGCTTTTTTGGCGATCGAAATCGTTACGGGCGATCGCACCGGAATTTAATAATACTTCTTGGGTGCGCTGTAATCTTTTTTCTAAATATATCGACTCTGCGGTCATCCGTTCAATTTCTCGCTGCTGTTCCCCTAATTCTTTTTTAGTCGCTTGTTCCTCAGCTTTCGCTGCTTCCATTTGGGCGATCGCTTCTTCTACTTCCGCAGAAAGTTCCGTTGCATTTAGCTTTGCTAGCACTTGTCCAGCTTTTACCTTATGTCCTGGGTAAGCAGAATATTCCGTTAACTGTCCTGTAACACGCGGATACACAGTCACTTCTAAGTAGGGGCGGACAGATCCCGTATAACTTACACTCGCCTGCATCATGCTCAAATTCACAGACTCCACCCTAACTGGAGTTGGATTACTGGAACCATCTACCCGCATCATGTCTTCCATTGACATCCCTTTGCTATGTGCCATTCCCTCCATTCCAGCCATCGATGAAGAAGATTTGAGATGTTTTGTAACTATAGAAATGCTGCCAACAATCGCGGCAACAACTGCTAATTGTATAACTATTTTTCGCCAGGAAATCGATTTATTTACTGATGGAATATCTCCTTCCTTAACTGCCCAATCATTCTCTGCTTCAGGTATTTCTTTTTTTAAAGAATCTAAAGAGCTTAAGTTGGTTGTTTCCGCATTTTTATTGATAATAAAATGATTATTTTCATCAGTAGTTTGCGACATTTGAAGTCCTCGTAAATTGTGAACATAATCTGCATCTCATCGCCTCAAGTTTCTCAAGCACATCTCCCATGTTATGGTTGTAAATAAAATTTGTTAATTTCGTTTGCTATTAGATAAATAATCATGAATTTTAATTATATTTTTTCTTTATAGATTGCTGTTGTATCAGCCTTGCTATGACTTGATTTACTTTGATTAGGAGTTACACTCTCTTAATCTATATAATAAATGCTAATAAATGCTAATTTTTTTATATAGCATTGCCAAAATAAAAGTTATTACTTATACATTTAGGAAAACATTGACTTCACCCTAGCCATTGGCAATATAATAGACAATAGAGCTAAACAATTAAAAATGCTATGCTGGACAATTAATAAATATAAATACTATCGAAAATTTCCTGTGGTTTAGCATTTTATCCTGTTACTTAGCAACAATATTAAAAATTGCACTATTTGCAGACTGCATATCTTTAATATTCACCTTTAACTGCCAGTTACCTTCATGGGGTAAACTGGTATGAATCTCAAACATACCGGGTGATTTGGCTGCTTTCACCTGGGTTTTTGCCGTTAATGCTCCCATTTCTGGCATACCCATTGCTTTCATTTCTTCCTCAGACATGAACATTTCCACACCTAAGTTTTTGACAGTCAAAGGTTTACCATTTTTAGCATCCGTAATACTCAGCATTAATGTATTTTTTCCAGCTTTTAAAGGTGTAGTGCTTGTATTCAACGACATACGAGCTTCACCCGTCTGAGTGGTAGGTGTAATAACCTGCCGATCTACAGTTTTGTCTGACGTTGAAGCATCAGCTTGATTATTTTTTGAATCTACGATCTTTTGTGGGCTGCTACAAGCTCCTATAAACATGAGTACTACACTTGCTAATAGCAGCAAACTAGAATTTACAAAGGTTAATATTTTCATAATATTTTCTTTCGCTAGCTATGATGACAAAACTAGAAATCTTTTGTAGTTAAGTTTGACTTTTTGGACTACAGTAGCTTAATATACTTTCTGCTTAGTGGCAACTTATACTAAACAGATCTTGATAACTGTGAAAAGCTATGACACTTTGTCTTTTGACAGGTGTTCTTGAGTTATCTATCATCAGAAGATGCTTGGATTTAAATCTTTTATGACCGACGGAATACATCAGCCAAAGAAATTAAAACTGCTATCCATCGGTATTACACCACATAATGCTTTATTATCTATTGGTATCTATCCTCATGGGTTAATTTCGATTGGAGCTATTCCCCACGGGTTGATTGCAATTGGACTAGTTCCAATGGGTATAATTTCTATTGGATTTGTTTCAATGGGGTTACTCAGTGCCGGAACTATCTCAATGGGACTAATCAGCTATGGAAAAGTTAATATGAGTTTGATGCCACTCAATTCCATTGAGATACAGAAACAGCAACCAAGAACACAGATAAATCCTCACCACCATATATCTCATTAGTTTCGTTACCGAGTAAGTCAAAAGATCATCCCCATAAATATTGCATTGTCGGGGTTTCGCACGATCAGATCCCTGACTTCTTCAAAAAGTCGGGGATCTAGCAACTCAGTAAAATATGTTAATTATTTTTGAGTTTTGTAGTATTTAATTCGCTGGCGATCGCGCCAGATAAAAATCCCCGTGATAAATAGTATGGGGGGTACAAGACCAATCAATATATACAAACACCGCATCCCTAATCCCCCAGATGTGCCGTTATGCAAAGAAAGCAGTGCATTACTGATCTTTGCAGCTAGGGGTGCTGTGAGGATATTATCTACCCGCAATACTTTGCCACTATAGCGATCAATATAAACCTTACTATTACCAAAATAGTCAATATCTGGAGGTAACTTTTTATATACTTCAAACACCCCATCTGCATCATGAGGCAGTAACATCAGAGTAGTTTTTCCCTGGGGTAAAGAGATATCTGCTGTACGCAAGATATTTGCCAACGATAACGGGGGAGCTTGATTTGCGATCGCAGTGGAAATCGGTTGTGTAATTGGTGGTGTATTAGTTAGCCAATAAGTTAAGCTTTGAAACTCGCTGGTAAATACCATCCCCGCCCCAGTTGCGGCGATCAACAGCAAAAATAAGGCGGAAAACACACCAACAACTTTGTGAATATCGTAGTTAAGTAAGGGTGCAGGTGCTTTCCAGCGCATTCTCAAACCAAAAACCCAGTTGCGCCATCCCGGCCAAACAACCAACCCACTGATCGCCAGCACCAACAGTAACAAACCACAAAACCCAACTAAGCGATCGCCTCCTTGTTTGATTAACAGCGACATGTGTAAGCTGTAAATAAAGCTCATCAAAGTATGTCCCCATTGCTGCGTTCCTAAAATAGCGCCCGTATAGGGATTGAGAAACACATCAAGCCACTCATCTTGTGGTAGCGCCAAGGCCATCTGATAAATCCCAGAGGGATCGCGGGGAAAAACGATGGAATGAATCGGATAATTAGGAAAAGCAGAATGAACGTTTTTGATTAAAACTTCTATATCTAAGCGTTCTCCTTGGGGTAATACTTGCATTAATCGCGGATTGAGCCAGGAATTTATTTCGCGATAAAAAACTAAGGCGCTACCTGTGACACCAATTACCAAAAATATTACACCAAGTACAATCCCTAACCAGCGATGAATAATTAATCCTAGATTCCTTAATTTCATTGTTAATTAGCATAATTAATTAAAATTGAATAGATGCAGTACCTAACAATGTTAATGGCGCTCCAGGTGTGAGACCATTGCCATTATTTTCATAAGATTGAACATTAAAAAGATTCTTAATATTCAAACCAACTTTAAAATTGTCCCGTTTATAAAAGATAGCCGCATCAGTCCTAATAAAGGAAGGAAGCATGAAAGTATTTGGTAATATCGCTTCCCTATCTCCGACATAAACTATCCCCGCACCAAACCCCAAACCCTGTAATTGTCCTGCTTGAATTTCATAGGTTGTCCACAAACTGGCACTGTTTTGTGGTATGTTCGCTAATCTATCGCCAACAGGAATTACTTCATCTTCAGTTACTTGTGCATCTGTGTAAGCATAAGTAGCAATAATTTTCCATCCTGGTAATATTTGACCTGCAATATCTAATTCAATTCCCTGACTTCTTTGTTCGCCTGTTTGAATGCTAAATGCTGTATCTTCTGGGTCTGTTGTCAGTACGTTCTGACGGGTTAGTTGGTAGAATGCTAGAGTTGCTGAAAGCTGATTGTTGAATAATTCTTGCTTAATTCCAATCTCAAATTGTTCCGCAGTTTCCGGTTTAAATTGTTCATCGGTGCGACTCCTGGCACGAAATTGAGGGTTAAACGAGTTTGACCAACTAAAATATAATGAAGTTGTCGAACTGGGTTGATAAACAAGGCCGACTCGCGGCGAAAAATGACTGTTAGATTGACTATTTACAGTTTCCGCAGTTTGGCGATTGACTAAGGATGAATCATTCAGGTCTAATCGACCGCCAGCCAGCAGTTTAAGATTCGGGAGAATTTCGATAAAATCCTGAAAGTAAATTCCTAAATTATCAGAGCCATATTCCTCAGCAAAATCTGGCTCAAATTCGCCAATCTGCACATTATAATTAGGGTTAAAAATATTAATTGGTTCTATTGATGCTCTCAAGAAATTATAGCGGAATTTGTAACGCGCTAGCTCTAAGCCTACTAAGATATTATGTTTAATATTCCCAGTATTAAATTTGCCAAATATTTCATTTTGTAAAGTATAATTTTCTTGCTCCTCATGAGATTTAGCTGCATAATAGTCTAGACTTTGACGGTCTTCTAAAAGAGAATTAAAAAATGTTGATTGAATATCTATATCGGCATTAATAGCGTTAAATCCTTGACGAAAACGCCAATTATCGCTAAATTTATGTTCAAAGTTATAAGTAAAAGCAGTTGCTTGATTGTCTGCATGATTAAAGCCTGGTATGCCTAAAAATCTATTTCTTGGCAGTTGTAAAGATTCAGGTTCATAAGGAAAGCCAAAATCAGAAACATATTCCCCGCTTTGATATTCCAATTCTGCGGTTAACTTGGTTTTGGGGCTAATTTGCCAAGTTAAAGCTGGGGCGACAAATATTTTTTCACTTTCATTAAAATCTCGGTAACTACCTGCATTTTCATAGGCGATATTCAGGCGATACAACAAAGAGCGATCGCTTACCAATGGCCCTGTAAGATCGAGAGTAGGACGGTAAAAGTCATAATTGCCGATGGTCAAGTTACCTTCGTAAAATGGCTCATTTAGAGGCTTTTTTGTGACTGTATTGACTACTCCACCCACGCCAAATGCATTGCTACCATAAAGAACGGAACCAGGCCCTTTAAGAAACTCGACTTGCTCAATATTTGCCACATCTCGCGGACTGAGAAAACCAAAATCCCGAAATCCATTCCTTAAGTTTTCTGTTCCTTGAAAAAATCCGCGAATATAAAAACCAGCTGAGGATAATCCGCCGTAACCTGGTGCTGGTCGCACACCACTCACATTGTCTGTGAGTTCATTCACGCGCACCGCTTGTCTATCTTCAATTACCTGACGCGGAATCACCTGAATAGACTGGGGAATATCTCTGAGTGGTACTTCTATCTTGGTTGCAGTGCTGGCGTTGGGTACATTGTAGCTACCTTCTTGCTCACCTGTGACTACTAATTCAATCGGTTCTTCAGCCCCTGCTGATGGTTGATTTTGCGGCGTTTCGCCACTAGGTTGGGTTGTTGGTGGTGTTTGGGGTTGTGGCTGTTGTTGTGTGGAGGATGTTTGTGGTGTAATGCTAAAAACTAAACCTTCATTACTATCAAATGCTTCAGCTTTTGGTAAATTCGTTTCTCCAATCACTGTTAACAAGATCGTATTTGCATCTTGATTTGCTACTGTGACTGACGCGATCCCCGCAATTGGTTTATCGGCGCTGAATGCATTGTTGGTTGCTAAACGCAGTTGTGCATTTGCAATTACAACCGTAAAGGTATTTCCCTCACTCTTGGTTGTAGTTTGCAACTTATCGGATATAGGCGTTTCTAAAATGATTTCCAGTCCGTTAGCAGTGGGAGACAGGCGAACTCCTGTGACTGGATTGATTTGATTGAGCTTTTGCTCCTGTGCTAGCCAATCCTTCACGCTAGTATAAGGACGCGGGATTGTACTCAATTCTGCTGTTTTAACTTCCCTCGTAGTTACTTCCACAACATCAGCATCAGCACGCGCTGAGTTAGCAACAAAGACTGATATAGCTCCTATTAGCCACATCCACGAAGATAATTTATTTTGTTTCACCTAATTTTCTCACACCTAAATCACAGCAATTTTGCCTCTGCTCGTGAAGAAAAGCAGAGATACAGCAGTCCTATTTGATATGTGAACATAGGATTGCTATACCTGAGAAGTTTGTAATTCTCAGTTATTGATTGATAGTCTTGAGAGTTGCTGTTGTTGAATAAAGATTGTTAAGTTGCTGTTGGCAATCTGTGATTCACTAATCGCCTAGCGATCGCTTAATTTACCTCTTTTAATGGGAAAATATCCAGACCTTACCCCTGGATAATAAAATATGGTTCCACATAGATTTTTTGCGGGTGCAAGAGATTTATAGACATAGTTTTCAGTTCCTCGATGGCAATCGTTTAAACAATTGAACGAAGCTTTTGTTGTACATTAATTGTTTTTGCGTAGCATGAATTATGTTTCATTTTTCGCTGAGGTAGTTATTTCTGTCAAATGACAGACTGTCAAATTTACACATTACTTTATTTATTTTGTATAACTATATAGCGATATGGCTTAGTTTTAAGAAAGAATATGTATTATCTCAGAATGTTGACCAAAAATTAAGTTTTGCACTAGTTATTTTTCTAAAGTTAGAGTATGATTCAGGAACAATTAAATATTCATATATAAAATTGGATAAAAGTGCAATCAAAATACCAGCTTGAAAGTGATTATTTCTCAAAATTTATCAAATATAAGCTTTATATTCTGCCAAAATGACTGAGTAGGTTTTATATAAAAAATAGTAATCATTAATCGTTGCGAATTTCCGGAAATATATTATATTGTGATCTAGTAAGTTGCTAAAAAGATTGTCAACGCTGTTAAATAATTAACTCAAGACAAATTCTTGGTGAAGACAAGAATTTCCAGATTAAGTAACCTGAAGATATGGTTTCGTAGTCCTAGCTTGAATATGTCCATAGGGCATGGGAAAAACAGATTTTCATGGCAAGGTTTGTGGGTTTTTCTCATGGGGGACTAGCCTGATAATAGGAGCTAGGTTCTAGGGGTGATTATATTTGGTTATGTCAAAATTGAGTGTAAAAGACAAGCTTGAAAATAGGGTCTATTGCAATTAAATATAGTGCTTCATCTCATGATTTGTGAGAAATAGGTGGCGATTGGCTCCCCAATTTCTTGAACAAATCGGGGAGCTAGCAACTCAGCAAAATTAATGCGACAGACCAGTAGTTTAGGTTTCACTTCTCTGACGTTTAAAAACAAGTCCTTGGGGATTGGTCGTCATAATTTCAGACTTTAAGAGATATCCTCTAATAGTAATTGACGGGTAAATTGTACTCACAGTAAATGACAGCAGATTAGATGAATTTGACTTTGCATAAGCAGGTGTAAAAATGGGTAAATACCGTTTCGAGCTACCATTTCAGTCTTCCACATTGGTTGAACTTTTACGTAAGCAATCGCAACATCAGCCGCAAAAAATAGCCTATTCTTTTTTGTTGGATGGAGAACAAGAAAAAGCCGATGTAAGTTATGGGGAACTGGATTGTCAAGCTCGGGCGATCGCTGCTTTGCTGCAAAGTTACGGAGTAAAAAGGGGAGAACGAGCGCTATTGCTGTATCCTCCTGGCTTGGAGTTCATCGCGGCGTTTTTTGGTTGTTTATATGCTGGAGTTGTTGCTGTCCCCGTTTATCCGCCTCGGTTAAACAAATCTCTCTCTAGATTAGAAAGTGTCATTGTGGATGCACAGACTGTAATTGCATTGACTACGAAAACCGTAATAGAGCGACAATTCCCACTGTCGGAAAACCTCAAAAATCTACAGTTAATAGCTACTGATAACATTATTGTTCAAGACTTCGCACCAGCTTGGCAAGAACCAACTGTCAACAGTGATACCCTGGCTTTTCTTCAATACACCTCTGGTTCTACAGGTACACCAAAAGGCGTGATGGTGAGTCATGGAAATTTGCTGCACAATCAACAGTTGATCGCTCAGGGAATGCAACATACAGATAAAACCCTGTTTGTTGGTTGGTTACCTTTATTTCATGATATGGGTTTGGTGGGTAATCTGCTTCAACCTTTGTATTTAGGTATTCCTTGCATTCTCATGTCTCCGGTGGCTTTTTTAGAAAAACCTTACCGATGGCTGAAAGCGATTTCCCAATACCAAGCTACCACTAGTGGCGGCCCTAATTTTGCTTATGATTTGTGCGTGCAAAAGATTACACCCGAACAGCGAGAAACCCTCGACCTCAGCAGTTGGGAGGTGGCTTTTAACGGCTCGGAAACTGTCCGCGCTCAAACTCTAGAACGGTTTGCAACAACTTTCGCAGACTGTGGTTTCCGTCAGGAAGCGTTTTATCCTTGTTATGGAATGGCGGAAACAACTTTAATTGTTTCTGGAGGTTTAAAGACAGCACCACCTCATTTTCTCTCTGTGCAAAAAACTCCACTGCGAGAAAATCTCATAGTTCCTGCAAGTGCAGAGGAAATCAATGTGCAAACATTGGTCAGTTGTGGTCAACCTCTACAAGATTTAGAGATTGTGATTGCCGATCCCGAAACTAAAACCCATTGTGCTGCTAACGAAGTGGGTGAAATTTGGGTGAAAGGTTCTAGCGTGACTCTTGGTTATTGGAACAGTAAGGAGCAAACACAGCAAACTTTCCAAGCTTACCTGAAAGACAGTGGGGAAGGGTCTTTTCTGCGGACTGGAGACTTAGGATTTTTGTGGAATGGTGAACTCTATATTACCGGTCGCCTCAAAGACTTAATCGTGATTCGGGGTCGCAATCATTATCCTCAAGATATTGAAAAAACTGTAGAACAAAGTCACCCAGCATTGCAACTGGGTAGTAGCGCTGCATTCTCTGTTGAAGTGCAAGATACAGAAAAGTTAGTAGTCGCCATAGAAGTCAAACGAACTTACCTGCGCCATCTCCCAGTAGATGAGGTAATTAACTCCATCCGTCAGGCTGTGGTAGAAGAACATGAACTACAAGTTTATGGCGTATTGCTGTTGAAAACTGGCACGATCCCAAAAACTTCTAGTGGTAAAATTCAGCGATATGCTTGTCGTGCTGGTTTTTTGCATGACAGTCTAGATATTGTGGGTAGTAGCATTTTTGCAGAGTCATCGTTTAATCCCAGGGAAGAGAAACTTACCCGCGAAGCCCTTCTAGAGTTGAATATCCAAGAGCGTCACTTACAATTAACAAATTACCTTCAGGCGCAGGTTGCTCAAGTTCTCAAGATAGAGCAGTCTCAGTTAGATGTGCAACAGCCTTTGAGTAGTTTGGGTATTGACTCCTTAATGGCGATTGAACTGAAAAACTGCATTGAGACTAACTTGGGTGTGGTTGTACCGATAACGAGTTTTTTAGAGGGTGCGAGTATCGATCGCTTGGTTAAGGAAATTTTGGCTAAGTTAACATCTACACCAGAAATTAACCCAATCTCTACAACCGCAGAAAATTCTCTGGCTTACGGTCAGCGATCGCTTTATTTTCTACACCAACTCAACCCAGAAAGTCCAGCCTACAATATTGCAGGATTAGCCAGAATTCAGGGTGAATTAGATGTTACCGCGTTGCAAGTTGCTTTTCAATCGCTGCTAGAACGCCATGCATCTCTACGCAGTAGCTTTCATAATCAATTGGGGGAAATTTATCAGCAGATTCACGGCGATATCAAAGTATATTTTGATACAGGAAATGTGGCTGATGTGGGTGAAGCATCATTAAACCATCGCCTATCCCAAGAAGCTTATCGTCCATTTAATTTAGAAGAGAGTTCCTTATTAAGGGTAAGTTTGTTCAGGCGATCGCCTCAAGAACATACCTTACTACTAGTTGTACACCACATCGTCGCTGACTTCTGGTCGATAGCAGTGCTAATCCAGGAGCTAGGAATTTTATACGAGGCGCAAAAAGCTGGGATTCCCGCTAACTTGAAACCCTTGAAATTACAATACAGCGACTATGTGCATTGGCAAAAAGCCATGTTAGCAAGTCAAGTAGGTAAAGATTTGTTGAGCTATTGGCAAAAGCAACTAGCAGGAGAGTTATCAGTACTCAACTTACCTACAGATAAACCTCGATCAACCATAAAGAGCGATCGCGGAGCCTCGATTCCCTTCCGCTTCAGTCTTGATTTGACACAAAAACTGAAAACTCTCAGTCAAACCAATGGAACCACCCTCTACATGACCTTATTAGCAGCCTTTCAAGTGCTGCTGTATCGCTACACCTCTCAAGAGGATATATTAGTCGGTTCGCCAACCACAGGGAGAAGTCGAGCCAATATGGATAGCATCGTGGGATACTTTGTTAACCCAGTGGTTTTACGAGCAAATCTTGCTGGAAACCCAACATTTGCAGAGTTTTTGCAACAAGTCAGAATCACTGTTCTTGATGCTTTTCAACACCAAGATTACCCCTTTGCTGAGTTAGTTGAACAGCTGGTAGCGGTACGCGATCCCAGTAGATCCCCCCTGTTTCAAGTCATGTTTGTTTGGCAAAAATCCCACCTAGTCAATCAACAAGAGTTAGCCGCCTTTGCTTTAGGAGAGACAGGAGCTAAAATCACTATCGGAGATTTGCAACTAGAGTCTTTAGCAATTGAGCAAAGCATTGCACAGTTCGACCTCACCTTAAACATGGCTGAGGTGGAGGGAAGTCTATGTGGTTCTTGGCAATACAGTACAGATTTATTTGTTGCTGATACAATTACTCGGATGGCTGGTAATTTTCAAACTTTAGTAGAAGGTATAATTGCTGACCAAGAACAGCATATCTCGGCTTTACCAATTCTGAGTAAAAAAGAACAGCATCAATTATTAGTAGAGTGGAATGCTACTCAAGTAGATTATGCCAGTAACTTATGTCTGCATCAGCAATTTGAGGAGTTTGCAGCGCGGACACCAGACGCAATTGCTCTAGTTTATGAGCAAGAACGGCTTACCTATCAACAACTGAATCAACGCGCCAATCAGTTAGCACATTATCTGCAAACTCTGGGGGTGAAACCAGAGGTATTGGTGGGGATTTACTTAGAGCGCTCTGTGGCGATGATTGTCAGTATTTTGGCGATTCTCAAAGCTGGTGGTGCTTACGTTCCCCTAGATCCCACCTATCCCCAAGAGCGGATTGCTTTTATGTTAGAGGATGCGCAGGTAGGGGTGTTGTTAACTCAAGAGAATTTGTTAGAAAATTTACCCCAGTATCAGACTGGTGTAGTTTGTCTAGACAAAGAGGGTGAGACTCTGCTGACTCAAAGAATCGATAATCCCCACAGCAAAGTTACTACCAACAATTTAGCTTATGTAATTTACACTTCTGGTTCAACTGGTAAACCTAAAGGCGTATTAGTTAACCATCAAAATGTGTTGCGACTATTTGCGGCGACTCAATCGTGGTTTAATTTTAGCGATCGCGATATCTGGACTAATTTTCACTCTTACGCCTTTGACTTCTCGGTGTGGGAAATTTGGGGAGCTTTTCTCTACGGTGGACGGTTGGTAGTTGTACCTTACTGGATTAGCCGATCGCCCCAAGCATTCTACAATTTATTATCCTCCGAGCAGGTAACAGTTCTCAATCAGACTCCTTCAGCCTTTCGTCAGCTGATGCGTGCAGAGGAACAAATATCAGAGAATGCTAAATCTCTAAATTTGCGACTGGTAATTTTTGGCGGGGAGGCTTTGGAGTTACAAAGCTTACAACCTTGGTTTGACCGTCACGGCGATGTGAAACCCCAACTAGTTAACATGTATGGGATTACAGAAACTACCGTTCATGTCACATATCATCCCATTACTTTAGATGATTTACGTAAATATACAAATAGTATTATTGGTCGTCCCATTCCCGACTTAGAAATATATCTCCTCGATGGACAACAACAACCTGTTCCCATTGGCGTAGCGGGGGAAATTTATATTGGCGGTGCTGGTGTGGCGCGTGGTTATCTCCATCGTCCGGAACTTGATGTAGAACGCTTTATTAATCATCCTTTTAGCCAAGTTTATGGTGCGCGTTTATACAAATCTGGCGATTTAGCCCGGTATTTATCTAATGGCGAACTAGAGTACCTGGGACGGATCGATCATCAAGTGAAGATTCGTGGTTTCCGCATTGAAATATCGGAGATTGAAGCAGTTTTGTGTCAACATCCAGCTGTCAAAGAGGCGATCGCGGTGGTGCGAGAGGCTGAGTCTGACAAAAAACCCCTAATGGCTAATTTAGTGACAAATGTAGAGGATAACTCTGCAATTACAGAACTGCGTCGTTATCTCAAAGGGGAACTAACTACACCAGAAACCATACCTACTGATAAGCGACTAGTTGCTTATTGCGTCATTCATCAGCAACCTGCGCCGAGTATTACGGAATTACGTCGCTTTTTAGGGGAAAAACTGCCAGATTACATGGTTCCTTCCGCCTTTGTGATCCTGCCAGCATTGCCATTGACTGCTAATGGTAAAATAGACCGAAAAGCACTTCCAGCCCCCAGCAAGGCTAGACCAGATATTGAAAAAGCTTTTGTTGCGCCGCGTACCTCCATAGAACAGACATTAGCTGAGATTTGGACTCAAGTCCTAGATATTGAACAGGTGGGGATTGATGATAACTTCTTTGAATTGGGTGGGGATTCTATTCGTAGTATCCAGATGCGGGGTTTAGCGCAAGCAAAAGGCTTGAATTTTTCCCTTCAGCAGATTTTTCAACATCAGACTATCTACAAACTGGCGCAAGAAATCTCTGTTGCAGAACCTATCTCTAGTTTGGGACAGAAAACTGAGCCATTTAGTTTGATATCAGAGTCGGAACGCCAAAAACTACCCGAAGATATAGAAGATGCTTATCCTTTAGCCAGAATCCAGGCGGGACTTATTTTTCACAGTCAATATAGCCCTGAATCAGCAATTTATCACGATATTTTCCTTTGTCAGCTGCAAGTCCGTCTAGAGGTTGAACTCTTCCAAACAGCCATACAGCAGGTTGTGAATCGCCACCCTAATCTTCGCACTTCCTACGATTTGACCAACTTTAGCGAACCATTGCAGCTAGTACATCGAAATGTTTATGCACCTTTACAAGTAGAGGATATGCGATCGCGATCGCCTGGTGAACAACAGGTAACATTAGCAAATTGGATAGAAACAGAAAAAACGCGAAATTTTGATTGGACTAGTCCACCATTAATCCGCTTTTTTATCCACCGTCTTAGCGATGAATCTTTTTATTTGATATTGAGTTGTCATAACTCTATTTTGGATGGTTGGAGCAAAGCTTCTTTAATTACTGAACTGTTACATCGCTATTACGCTCTCTTAGAAGGTAACAAATATCCAATTGCATCAGCACCGAGAATTTCTTACCGCGATTTTGTAGCTTTAGAACGAGAAACCCTAGCTTCTCCAATCTGTCACTCCTATTGGATGCAAAAATTGCCAGATTGTGTGACAACGAAAGTACCTAGTTGGTGTTCTGTTCCTCGGACTTCAGATCAAGTGCAAATCGGGGTTTTAGATGTCCCTATTTCCCCGCAACTTTCTGACGGATTGAAAAAACTAGCAAATATAGCCGAAGTTCCTCTGAAAAATGTATTGTTAGCTGGACATTTATTTGTGATGAGTTTGCTCAGTGGCAATACTGAGGTGATGACTGGATTTGAGTGTAATGGCAGACTAGAAGAAGCTGACGGAGACAAGGTTTTAGGAATTCATTTGAATACCGTACCCTTAAGGGTGCAATTGCTGGGCGGAAGTTGGATAGATTTGGTGAAGCAAGCTTTTGATGCAGAACGGGAGTTATTACCATTTAGACGTTATCCCTACGCCGATTTACAAAAACTCACCGGTCGTCAGCCCCGACAACCTTTAGTAGAAACTGTGTTTAACTATACTCACTTTCATGTGTATCAAAGTACTCAAACTCTGAAAGATTTAGACATTGTAGGCGCTAAAGGTTTTGGCGAAACTCATTATGTGTTAAGGGCTGAATTTAATCGCAATCATGCAAGCGATCGCATTCAACTTGATTTAGAGTGCAATTTGTTAGAGATTGGTCAGGAGCAGTTAGAGGCTATTGGGAGTTATTACATTGAGACTTTAACCGCAATGACAACCCAGCCCTTTGCAGGTTATGAGTCTCAATGTTTGCTTCCCGCTAGAGAAAAGCATCAATTGTTGGTTGAGTGGAATAATATTGAGAGTTTCACGCAAAGGCGCATTCGACGGAGTCGTTCCCGCAGGGTAGGCGCAAAGGAAAATTGGAGTATCCAGCAACAATTTGAGGAAGAAGTTAGCAAGAATCCGGAGGCGATCGCAGTTGTCTTTGGAGATGAGCAACTCAGTTACCAAGAACTCAATTGTCGAGCTAATATCCTCGCCCATCATTTGCGACGGTTGGGAGTTGGTGCTGACGTTCCGGTAGCAATCTGTGTAGAGCGTTCTTTAGAAATGCTGGTGGGAATTCTCGCGATTCTCAAAGCTGGCGGTGCTTATGTTCCCTTAGATCCTACTTATCCAGCAGAACATCTGGCTTTTATACTGAAAGATGCGCAAATCTCTGTTTTACTAACGCAAGCGCATTTATTAGCCAAGCTTCCCCCCCATGAAGCGCAAGTATTTTGCTTGGACTCCCAATGGCATAATTTAGCTGATGAAAGTATAGACAACCCGGTTAATACAACTATTCCTGAGAATTTAGCCTACATCATCTACACCTCCGGTTCAACGGGCAAACCCAAGGGAGTGCAAATAACGCACCAAAATTTATTGCATTCTACAAATGCGCGGATAGCTTATTATCAAGAACCCGTGACTCGTTTCTTATTGCTTCCCTCCTTTGCGTTTGATAGTTCAGTTGCCTGCATTTTTTGGACAATTTGTCAAGGGGGAAGCCTAGTAATATTGAAAGAAGGATTGCAAAGAGATATTTGGCAATTAGCAAAAGCGATCGCCCAACATCAAATTTCTCATTGGTTGAGCGTGCCTTCACTATACAGCGAACTGTTAGCACACATCAATCCAGCAGAGTTAATTTCTCTACAAACCGTCATAGTAGCCGGAGAGGCTTGTAATAGCGAATTAGTCCAACGTCACTACGAGTTATTACCGCATACATCCTTATTTAACGAATATGGCCCTACAGAAGCAACAGTGTGGAGTACAGTATACAACTGTCAGCACCACGATAGCAGAACACCTGTACCAATTGGAAATGCGATCGCCAACACCCAGATTTACATATTGAATTCCTACAGACAACCAGTACCAATCGGCGTTCCCGGTGAAATATATATTGGTGGTTTGGGTTTAGCGAAAGGTTATCTGAATAACCCAGAACTAACAGCGCTGAAATTTATTCCTAATCCTTTTAGCCAAGAACCGAACGCACATCTATATAAAACAGGTGATTTAGGACGTTATCTCCCAGACGGTAACATTGAGTTCTTAGGACGCATTGATCATCAAGTAAAACTGCGCGGATACCGCATCGAACTAACAGCAATTGAAGCCGTTTTACAACAACATCCTCTAGTACAAGAGGTAGTTGTTACCGTCAGAGAAGAATCGGAAACCAAACGCCTAATTGCTTATATAGTACCCGAACAAAACCCTGCACCAACAAAAAGTGAATTGCAGCATTTTTTAAAACAAAAACTCCCAGACTACATGATTCCTCACACCTTCGTTACCTTAGAAACCTTACCATTAACTCCTAGCGGGAAAATTGACCGCCGTAATTTACCAGCACCCGAACAAGTAAAGCCTGTAAACGAAAAAATGACTGAACTTCTCACCATCTTAGAAACACTTTCCGAAGAGCAAGTAAAAGTCATGCTAGCCAAAAAGAAACTATCTATATAGCAACCATAAATGCTTGTTAAAAGTAGCTCTTTTTTCTATCTTGGCGCACTTGGCGCACTTGGCGGTTCGTTTAAAAAAATCTAGGAAATACATCAACAATGAGCGATAACTTTTTCCAACGCATACAACAACTTTCACCAGAAAGACGAGAACTTCTAGAACTGCTCATGCAGGAAAATAATACAGAAGTGCAAGCTAGTTATATCGCACCCGAAAACCCAACTGAAAAAGCACTATCTACAATCTGGAGTCAGGTTTTAGGTATTAAAAAAGTAGGTATTAAAGACAACTTTTTAGAATTAGGCGGCGATTCAATTCTGAGTATTCAAGTAATAGCCAAAGCACATCAAATAGGGCTGCAATTTAGCACTAGTCAGCTATTTGACCATCCCACAATTGCCGAATTAGCCAAAGTTGTCAGCACAACTCAGATTCCTGTCGCTCAACAAAAACCAATAATTGGCGCAGTACCTTTAACTCCAATTCAACATTGGTTTTTTGAGCAAAATTTCCCCGAAGCATCATATTGGAATCAAGCTGTTTTATTAGAATTACAACCCGGTCAAAACCCAGTATTGTTAGAACAGGCTTGTCAACAATTGTTAATTCATCATGATGCATTGCGTCTGCGCTTTGAACAAAAAGAGCAGAGATGGGAGCAAATTAATGAAGGTATAGAACTAAAAGTACCGTTTTTGCAAATTGATTTATCAAAATTGACAGAAATCGAGCAAACAGCCGAGATTGAAAAGATATCTACAGAACTACAAAGCAGCTTGAATTTATCACAAGCGCCGTTGATGCAAGTTGCATTTTTTCACCTGGGTAATAGTAAACCTAATCGCCTACTGTTGATTTTTCATCACTTAACAGAAGATGCTGTTTCTTTAAGGATAATTCTCGAAGATTTGCAAACAGCTTATCAACAACTTCTCAATGGTGAAGTCATTAAACTTCCACCTAAAACAACATCTTTTCAACAATGGTCTCATTTAGTGACAGAATACGCACAGTCAGCAGAACTCAAACAAGAGTTAGCTTACTGGTTAACACAACCCCAAAAATTAGCACCTTTACCAGTAGATTATCCAGGAGGTTCTAACGTTGAAGGTTCAGCGCAGATTGTATCGGTGTCCTTAACAGCAGAAGAAACTCGTGCGCTACTGCAAGAAGTTCCCAAATCCTATCATACGGAAATTAATGAAGTGTTGTTAACTGCTGTCGTGCTGGCGATTTCTCAATGGACTTTGATACCCAATTTGCTCATTGATATAGAAGGTCATGGAAGAGAAGATATTATTCCTGGTGTAGATTTATCGCGTACAGTTGGCTTTTTTACCTCTGTTTATCCGGTAAATTTAAATATAGTAGATAAACAAAATACTGTTGATATTTTAATGTCAATTAAGGAGCAAATGCGCCGCATTCCCAAACGAGGAATTGGCTATGGCTTGCTGCGTTATTGTTGTCAGGATGCAATTACAGTTGAGAAACTACGTGCGCTACCTCAAACTGAGATTATTTTTAATTATCTAGGACAATTTGACCGAGTTTTTAGCGAATCTTCTCTGTTTCGCTTGGCTAAGGAGTCTCATGGCGCAACTAATAGTCCTCAAGGAAATCGTTCTCATTTGTTACAGGTAATTGGAAAAATTATGCAAGGACAACTCGAAGTAAGTTGGATTTATAGCGAGAATATTCATCGACGAGAGACTGTAGAAAAGCTGGCTGAATGCTTTATTCATGAATTGCGATCGCTAATCTATCATAATCAATCTACTGATAAGTTATACCTCACACCCTCAGACTTTCCAGATGCAGAATTAACTCAAGCAGAACTGAGTCAGCTTTTTCTGAAATCATAGTCTTATTTAACTCATTTTTTTCTGAATTTACTTCGTAGGTTAGCAGGTATTTTCTGTGTTGAACCCTAAAGATATTGAGGACATATATACACTCTCACCCACCCAACAAGGTATACTCTTTCAGGTTTTATTAGCGCCTAATTCTGGGGTATATTTTGATCAGCAGTTATGTACATTGCAGGGAAAGTTAAATATATCAGCTTTTGCATCTGCTTGGCAAAATGTAGTCAACCGTCATCCAATTTTAAGAACAGGTTTTGTGTGGGAAGGTTTGAATAAACCAGTGCAAATCGTTCACCGACAAGCTACAATACAAATAATTGAGGATGACTGGTCTACATTGTCTGCGACTGAACAGGAAACATATTTACAAAATTACCTGCAAAGCGATCGCGATCGCGGTTTTCAACTTTCAGAGCCACCTTTAATGCGTTTAGCATTGTTCCAAATAGCAGAAAACGTTCATCAGCTAATTTGGAGTACCCACCATTTGGTGTCAGATGTTTGGTCTGATGCTATTATCCTTAAAGAAGTTTTTGCTATCTATGAAGCATTTGAACAAAATAAAAGTATTGATTTACCACCAACTTTTCTATATCGAGACTATATTAATTGGCTGAAACAACTGCATCTAACAGCAGCAAAAAATTTTTGGAAAACTGTACTTCAAGACTTTAAAGCACCCACACTATTAGGAATAGACGAAACTAATGTTAATTCGTCTAATTTAACAGAAAGCTATGGTCAACAGGAAGTAAAATTTTCTGTTGAACTAACAGCAGCACTACAATCTCTAGCAAAACAACAACATTTTACCTTAAATACCTTATTCACAGGCGCTTGGTCTTTACTGCTGAGTCATTATAGCGGTAATAATGATGTAATTTTCGGGACGGTTTTTTCTGGGCGACCAGTTAATTTAACTGGAGTTGAGTTAATGGTGGGAGTGTTTGTGAACACTTTACCCACAAGAGTCAAACTATCACCGGAAGATTTTTTATTACCTTGGTTGAAATCTCTCCATAATCAACAAATAAATTTGCATCAGTATGAACATACGCCTTTAGCGCAAATTCAAAATTGGAGTAACATACCCCAAGGTTTACCTTTATTTGAGAGTATTTTAGTCTTTCAAAACTCCAAAGTAGATATTTCTCAACTCTCAACACCGAATATAAAAATTGATAATGTTCGGGCTTTTACAACTACTAACTACCCTTTATCCCTGACAATTGTACCAGATGTAAATCTCTGGTTGAATATGTCCTATGATTTGCGTCGTTTTGCACCTGCGACAGTTGCTAAAATATTGAAACATTTAGAAATAGTTCTTAGGGCTATGGTTACAGAGCCTAATGTGCAAATAAAAACCTTAATAGCAATGCTTAATGAAGTTGATAAACAAGAAAATTTTGCGGCTTTAGAATCACATCGTCAATTAAATGCCAATAAATTAAAAAATATTCAACCAAAAGTAATCAAATCCTATAGCCATCCTATCTAATACCTCTTATTCTTTGCGCCTACTCTGCGAGAACGACTTCGTCGAATGCGTGAGCCTAATTCCTAAAAATCGGAGTATCAGTAAATGTGTGGTATTATAGCCATCCTCTCACGAAATAGACCCATTTCGCCCACAGCCTTAGCCAAAGCGACGCAGCAGCTAAAATATCGCGGCCCGGATAAACAATCTCAGTGGATTGCTAGTCATCAAAAAGTAGGATTAGGACACGCCAGATTAAGCATTATTGATTTAGCTACAGGCGACCAACCTATTGCTAATGAGAATAAACAACTACATCTAATTGTAAATGGTGAATTGTATGATTTTGAACGAATTCGGTGTGAATTAAAACAACAGGGACATCAATTCCGTACTCTGTCTGACAGCGAGATTGTCCTCCATCTTTACGAAGAGTATGGTACAGAATGTCTGCATTATTTACGGGGTGAATTTGCATTTATATTGTGGGATGAACGCCATCAGATTTTATTTGCAGCACGCGATCGCTTTGGAATCAAGCCACTGTTTTATACAATGTTTGACAATACATTGTATTTAGCATCGGAAGCGAAAGCTTTATTTGCTGCTGGAGTTCCACCCCGTTGGGATTATGAGTCATTTTTTCAACAGTTATTTTTGTATGTCAATCAAGACCGTACATTATTTGAAAATGTCTATCAAGTTCCTCCCGGTCACTATCTATTAGCAACACGCGATAATATACAGATTGTGCGTTATTGGGATCTCGATTACCCCAGAACCGATGACCTGAATTCACAACGCACAGATACGGAATACATTGAGCAAGTCCGGCTGAAGTTAGAGGAAGCAGTTAAAATCAGGCTACGGGCTGATGTTCCTGTGGGGAGTTTTCTCAGTGGTGGTCTAGATTCATCTAGTATACTTGGTATCGCTGCCAAACATTCTGCCCAGCCAGTACGCGCTTTTACTGTAACTTTCGATGGTGCAGGTTATGATGAGGAAGCGATCGCGCGTGAAACAGCTACATGGGTAGGTGCTGATTTACAGCTAATACCCCTAAATCAAGCCGATTTTGCCGATCATATTAGTGATGCTGTATGGCACGCTGAAACTTTAGATACTAATTCCCGTGGTGTCGCCAGATATTTGCAAAGTCGTCTGGTACGCGATCGCGGTTATAAAGTTATTTTATCCGGTGAAGGTGCTGATGAAATATTTGCTGGATATGGTCATGTAAAACAAGATTTACGACTCAATCAAATCAAGCAGGAATTGGGAGAAAGTTTAGGAAAAAACTCAGATAGCACACCGGCTTTTTTGCAAGGCGTACAGCAAACATTAGGCTTTGTTCCATCTTGGTTAAAAAATGTAGCTGTAAATAGAGCCTTTTTTCATCTACTTTTAGCACCTGATTATGCTGTTAAGTTTGCTAATCATGATGTCTATCTTAGCTTTTTAAATCAGTTCGATTTGCCGGGACAGCTTGTGGGTAGAAATAAAATAATTCAGTCGCTTTATTTGTGGTCTAAATCTATTTTACCCAATTATTCTTTATTTGCAGAACGTTTAGAAATGGCACACGCTGTTGAAATTCGTGTCCCATTTTTAGACCACCATCTTTTTGAGTTAGTCAGAGAAATTCCCATATCTTTACTTACTCATGGTTTACAAGAAAAATATGTACTCAGAGAAGCTGCTCAACCTTTTTTAACAAATACAGTTTATACCCGTCCCAAGCATCCTTTTATGGCTCCACCTGCTACTTTGACAATTAATAAATTGTACACAATGATGCAAGATTGTTTACGTAGTTCAGTGATGGAATCAGTGCCTTTCTTTGAGCAAACGGCGGTAATTGGATTGTTAGATGAACTTCCCAGAATGAGTGAGCGTCAGCTTGTGGCTGTAGACTCTACTTTAATGATGTTATTGAGTACTTATTTTCTGCATTCTCGTTATCAAATGTAACTATATAGGTTATACAAATGAACAAACCACTAAGGCACGAAGAACGCCAAGAAAAGCAAATAAATGAGATGATTGCAGGTTTTGAAATTTCACCTCAACAAAAACATCTTTGGTTATTACAGGAAGATAGTTTGCCTTATTGTTCTCAGTTAGCTATAACAATTATAGGGGAACTGAAGTTAGATACCCTGAAAGTTGCTTTAGCTAAATTGGTTGACAAACATGAGATTCTACGCACAAATTTTATTTGTGTACATGAATCGAGTTTGCCAATTCAAATAATTAGCGATCGCTCTAATTTTCAATGGCAAGAAATCGATTTAAAAAATTTAGAAGATGAGCAACAACAAGCTAGAATAGCTGAACTTTTTCAAGCGGAGGGACAATACTCTTTTAATTTGCAGCAAGGCTCTGTTGTCCGGTTCACACTCATAAATCTATCACCACAAAAGTATACTTTATTAATTACCTTACCAGCCCTATGTGCTGATAGTATAACTCTGAACAATATAGTTCAAGAAATTAGTGATTTATATAGAAATGGTGGTAAAAATGAAGCATCTGAATTGCCTCTACAATATGTACAGGTTGCTGCTTGGCAAAATGAAATTTTAGCGCAAGAGAATACACAAACAGTCACAGGGTATTGGCAGCAAAATAAAATTATTGATTTGCTAAATTTACAATTACCTTTTGAATTGAAACCAGTTAATCAACAAAATTTTCAACCTCAATTTATCAGTCTGAATATTTGTCCTGATATAGTAGAAAAAATTAAATTATTTATCCAAGAACATCATAATATTTCAACTTTTCTCTTTTTCATAACTTGTTGGCAAATTTTGCTCTGGCGGCTCACTGGTCAGCCTGATATAGTTATCGGCACTATTTGTGATGGTCGTAATTATCAGGAATTAGAGTCAACATTAGGGTTATTAGCAAAATACTTACCGATTCATTATCACTTGGAAGACGATGATACGTTCTTCAATGTTCTGCAAAAGGTTGAGCAATCAGTCGGTGAAGCTTACGCATATCAAGAATACTTTACTTGGTCACAAATAGTTGGAGAATCAGAACATATTCCCCTATTTTGTTTTGATTTTCAACAACAGAATATTAAGTATATTGCTGATGATTTGACATTGACAATTGACAAACAATATGTATGTTTTGATCGCTTTAAAGTAAAACTATGTTGTATTGAGAAAGAAAATGCGATCGCTCTTGAATTTCACTACGATTCTCAGTTATTTACTGCTGACACTATTGAGCGTTTAGCCGGAAATTTTAACACATTACTAGAAAGTCTTGTTCACAACTTTGATACATCGATTAATAAGTTACAGATTGTCAGTGCGGCTGAACGACAAAAGCTATTAGTAGAGTGGAATCATACTCAGGTTGACTATCCCCAAGATAAATGTATTCACCAGTTATTTGAGGCGCAGGTAGAACTGACACCAAATGCAGTAGCAGTTGTTTTTGCAGACCAACAATTAACCTATAATCAACTGAATATCAAAGCTAATCAACTAGCGCACCAACTACAACAATTGGGTGTAAAACCAGATGTGCTAGTAGGTATTTGTATGGAACGTTCTGTAGAAATGGTGATAGGACTTTTGGCGATTCTCAAGGCTGGTGGCGCTTATGTACCCGTTGATCCAGCATATCCCCAAGAGCGTATCGCTTTCATGTTGGCGGAAACTTCTGTATCGGTACTGCTTACCCAGTCACAACTACGAGAAATTTTACCCCCCCATCCAGCCACAGTTATTTGTGTGGATAATGACTGGGATGCAATATCTACTCATCCCCAATCAAACCTCACTAGCGGAGTGACAATTAATCACCTTGCTTATGTAATTTATACCTCTGGTTCCACAGGTAAACCCAAGGGAGTAATGAATACTCATCAGGGTTTATGTAATCGCTTGCTGTGGATGCAATCAACTTATCAATTAACAACAACAGACCGGGTTTTGCAAAAGACACCTTTTAGTTTTGATGTCTCAGTTTGGGAGTTTTTCTGGACATTAATCACTGGCGCTTGTTTAGTAGTAGCAAAACCAAAAGGTCATCAAGATAGTGCTTATTTAGTCAAGCTAATTGCTCAAGAAAAAATTACCACTATTCATTTTGTCCCCTCAATGCTGCAATTCTTTATCGCAGAACCAGCATTAGAACTATGTCAATCTCTCAAACGAGTATTTTGCAGTGGTGAAGCATTACCTTTTGAACTGCAACAGAGGTTTTTTGAACGGCTGAATGTCGAACTACATAATCTTTACGGCCCCACTGAAGCAGCGATTGATGTTACTTTTTGGCAATGTCAGCGTCAGAGTAATTTAACTATTGTCCCCATTGGTCGTCCGATTCAAAATACACAAATTTATATCTTAGATTCTTATCAACAACCTGTACCTATTGGCGTACCTGGAGAATTGCACATTGGTGGTGATGGATTAGCAAGAGGTTATCTCAATTCTCCTGAATTAACCGCCCAAAAATTTATCCCCAACCCGTTTGATAATTCAAAATTATATAAAACAGGGGATTTAGCCCGTTATTTAAGAGATGGTAATATTGAGTATCTTGGGCGCATCGACCATCAAGTTAAGATTAGAGGTTTTCGTATTGAATTAGGGGAGATAGAAGCAGTCCTGAGTCAGCATCCAGCAGTGCGGGAAACGGTGGTATTAGCGCGGACAGATTCCCCAGGAAATCAGCAATTGGTTGCATATATAGTCACCGTTAGCGAACCAACCCCAACAGTTAGTGAATTACGGCGTTTCTTGCAGGAGAAGCTACCCGATTATATGCTACCTGGGGCGTTTGTTTTTTTGAATACTTTACCGTTAACAGTGAATGGCAAAATAAATAGGCAAGTGCTACCTCCACCAGCCAAACTGCGATGTCTGACGACAAGCCGCTATGCGTCTACGCAATTAGAAGTTGCTGATGTCACACCACAAACTGAAGTGGAAGCGAAAATCGCTACAGTTTGGCAAAAAGTTCTGAATCTTGCAAATATCGGCATTTACGATAACTTTTTTGAGCTTGGTGGGAATTCATTGCTGATATTTCAGGTTAATAACCAATTGCGGCAAATATTTGCCATCGATTTATCAATTCCTGAACTGTTCAAATATCCCACTATCCAATCTTTAGGAGCATACTTACAGCAGTTTAATAGCCAAGATGATAGTTGCGAGCAACTACAAATCAAACCCTTGAGTCAAGAGTCTAACTATTTTCTCCTATCTTTTGCCCAGCAGCGTCTGTGGTTTCTTGACCAATTACAGCCTGGTAATACGGTCTATAATATTTCCCAAGCCATACACCTCAAAGGTTCGCTCAATATCACTGCTTTAGAGCAAAGCTTCAGGGAAATTATTAACCGTCACGCAGCTTTAAGAACTACTTTTACCACGGTGGATGGGCGACCAGTGCAGATAATTTCTTCTGTGGCAGATTTTACCATGCCAGTGGTAGATTTGACAGATTTAGCCGCAAATCAGCAACAACTTCAGGTTCAAAAGTTAGCTACCCAAGAGGCGCAACACTCCTTTGATTTGGTAAAAGGCCCTTTACTGCGAGTCAAGTTGCTGAAACTTAGCGAAGCAGAACATATATTACTGTTTGTCATACATCACATTGTTGCCGATGCCAAGTCATGTGCAATCATTATCCGCGAAATAGCTATACTCTACGAGGCTTTTTCTCAAGGTGAACCGTCACCGCTACCAGAATTATCTCTTCAATACAGTGATTTTGCACATTGGCAACGACAATGGTTGCAAGGGAAAGTATTAGAAACACAACTGGCTTATTGGAAACAACAGTTGGCTGGTTTACCTCCCGTACTGAATTTACCTACAGATAAATCTATACCAAAAGTTACTAGCTTGGCAGGCGCGAACATCTCCTTTATGCTAACGCCAAACCTCAGCCAAATGCTGAAAAAGTTCAGCTTAGAAGCAGGAGTGACGCTGTTTATGACTTTATTAGCAGCGTTTCAAACTTTACTTTACCGCTACAGTCATCAAGAAGATTTTGCTGTGGGGACAGCGATCGCTAACCGTAAAAGTAGCGAAACAGAATCATTAATTGGTTTTTTTGTCAATACTTTGGTTTTGCGTGCTAATCTTGCAGGGAATCCGAGTTTTGTAGAACTGTTGAATCGGGTGCGTGAGGTAGCATTGGCGGCTTATGCTCACCAAGACTTACCCTTTGAGAAACTGGTAGAAGAACTGCAACCAGAGCGACATTTAAGCCATAATCCATTATTTCAGGTGATGTTTGTGCTGTGGAATGCACCCATGCCAGATTTACAGCTTGAGGATTTGAGCCTAGTTCCCCTAGATGTTGAAAGCACGGTGTCGCGAGTAGATTTAACTCTGGCTGTGGCGGATAAACCAGAGGGTTTGCAAGCCTCGTTTGAGTACAAAACAGATTTATTTGACGCAGCTACAATCAACCGCATGGTGGAGCATTTTCAAAGATTACTGGAAAGCATTGTTGCTAATCCCCACCAGCAACTCACAGATGTGACTTTTGATATTCAAGTAGATCGCCAATTGCTACTAGAACCAGATACAACTAGACCAAGGTTAGACCAAGCTTTTGTCGCACCACGCACAACAATAGAGAAAATCTTAGCTGATATCTGGGTTAGTCTTCTTGGTGTGGAACAAGTGGGTATTTATGACAATTTTTTTGAGTTGGGTGGACATTCTCTGCTGTTGACGCAGTTATTAAACAGGTTGCACAGCACTTTTAAGATAGATATTGCTTTAAGTCACTTGTTTGAAAATCAGACGATTGCTACCTTATCGCAATTCATCATTGATAAAACCTCCAATCAGGAAGCTGAGGTAAAGCCAAAGCTGAACCGAGATCTGTTACTCAAAGCATTTCCGACTGAGCGATTGAGTTTGGTGGAAGATTACCTCAAGCAGAGAATTACTCAAATTCCCCACAATGGAAGTCTCAGTGAACTGGATTTACAACAAGTTGCGGCTGCGTTGCTTGAGGATTTGCAAATTTCTGTGTCTTCTGAAGACTTACTGAAGATGAGCGCGATCGCTCAACTTGCACAGTTTATTGTTACAGAAATCACCAGCAACTCAGACAGCGAGCAGCAGTTAATCGCTAAATTTACTCAGCTTTCAGACGCAGACAGAAAATTATTGCTTAGTAATATGTTGAGCGCAGACGAGGTAGAACTATGAGCGATATCGATAAATCTGTTGCGGCTCTGTCTTCAGAGGAAGAATTGGCACTTTTTCACCAGTTATTGCGTTCAAAAGGCAAAAAGCGGCAGTATTTTCCTTTATCATTTGCTCAATCTCGGTTGTGGTTCCTGAATCAGTGGGAAACTCACAGTTCCTTTTACAACATTAGTGGTGCTGTACACCTCATAGGCTCACTCAACATCGCCGCTTTAGAGCAAAGTATTAATGAAATTGTTCGCCGTCATGAAATTTTACGCACAAACTTTGTGACTGTAGAGGGTGAAGCTGTGCAAGCGATCGCTCCTAGCTTAAGTTTGACATTATCTGTAATCAATTTGCAGAATTTACCCGAAGTTGAGCGGATGGCGGAAGCGCTCAGGCTGTGTCACTCAGCAGCACAGCAACCCTTCGATTTAGCGCAAGAGCCATTACTACGGATAACTTTACTGCAACTAGGTGCGGCAGAAAATGTATTGCAATTGACCATGCATCACATTATCTCTGATGGTTGGTCAATGGAAATACTGATGCGAGAAGTAGCAATTATTTACTCTGCTTTTTCTCAAGGTCAGCTTTCACCCCTAGCAGAACTGCCAATTCAGTATAAAGACTTTGCCAAATGGCAACAACAATGGTTACAAGGAGAATTGCTAGAAACCCAACTAGCCTATTGGCAGCAGCAGCTTAACGGTCACTCCCCCGTGCTACACTTGCCTACAGACCGTCCCCGCACCGCTATTCAAAGTTTTCAAGGTGCTAGCCAATTCTTCTATTTATCGCCAGAATTAACTCAGGCGCTTAAGCAACTTAGCCAGCAAGAAGATGTCACTTTGTTTATGACTCTCCTGGCGGCGTTTAAAACCTTGCTATATCGCTACACTTTTCAGGAAGATATCTTAGTCGGTTCACCTATTGCTAATCGCCACAGATCTGAACTTGAAGACTTAATTGGCTTTTTTGTCAATACCTTAGTCCTCCGCACCAACTTATCTGATAACCCCAGTTTTCGAGAACTGTTGGGACGAGTCAAACAGGTGGCTTTGGGAGCATACTCGCATCAGGATTTACCCTTTGAATATCTGGTCAACAAATTGCAGTTGGAGCGAGACTTAAGCCATAATCCACTTTTCCAGGTGATGTTTGTTTTGCAGAATCCCCCAAGTCAGGAGTTCAAATTACCTGGTTTAAGTTTGCGTTTCCTAGAGCAAGAACAACAAACGGCGAAGTTTGATTTGACTCTCTCAATGCAGGAAAGGGATTCAGGAATTCAGGCACTATTTGAATATAAAACAGATTTATTTGACGCTGCTACCATTAGCCGCATGGTGGGTCATTTCCAAACCTTACTGGAAAGTATTATTGTTCATTCCAACCAGAAATTAACAGATTTAGCAATTTTAACTGAGGCAGAACGGCATCAACTACTATTTGAATGGAATCATACTCAGGTTAACTATCCTCAAGATAAATGTATTAATCAGTTATTTGAGGCGCAGGTAGAATTGATACCAGATGCGATCGCCGTTGTCTTTGAACAAGAGCAACTGACATATCGCCAACTCAATACCAAAGCCAATCAACTAGCAAACTACTTAAAAACTTTAGGTATCAAGCCAGATGTGCTAGTAGGAATTTGTCTAGAGCGTTCTTTGGAGATGGTAATTGCCATACTTGCGATCCTCAAAGCTGGGGGAGCTTATGTACCACTTGACCCCGCCTATCCCCAAGAACGTCTAGCTTTCATCCTCCAGGATACACAGATATCTGTCTTGCTGACCCAGCAAGAAATACTCCCGGTATTACCAAAACATCCAATAGAGATTGTTTGTTTAGATCGAGACTGGGAAGTCATAGCTAAACACAGTCAGGATAACCCAGTCAGTAATTGTACGGTTAAAAATTTAGCTTATGTTATCTATACATCTGGCTCCACAGGTCAACCCAAAGGCGTATTAATCGAGCATCGCAACGTCACCCGTCTATTTGACGCTGTACAGTCATGGTTTAACTTTAACTCAGAGGATGTCTGGATTCTTTTCCACTCCATCGCCTTTGATTTTTCTGTTTGGGAACTTTGGGGTGCGTTGCTTTATGGTGGGCGCTTGGTGATAGTACCTCAGTGGCTAACTCGCTCACCGGAAGCATTCTACAATTTGTTGTCCGAGCAACAGGTAACTGTACTCAATCAAACCCCCTCAGCTTTCCGTCAACTCATCGCCTTAGAGGAATCTTTAGGAACAACTCAGGAATTAGCTTTGCGTCTGGTGATTTTTGGGGGCGAAGCCTTAGATATTCACAGCTTGAAACCTTGGTTTGAGCGCCACGGTGAACAGTTTCCCCAGTTAGTCAATATGTACGGAATTACAGAAACCACTGTACATGTGACTTATCGCCCGTTGACAATGGGTGATTTAAATCAGGGTTTAGGAAGTGTAATTGGTTGTCCCATTCCCGACTTGCAAGTTTATCTGTTAGACCAATATCAGCAACCTGTACCGATTGGAGTTCCGGGTGAGATGTATATTGGTGGTGCGGGTTTAGCTAGAGGCTATCTCCATCGTCCTGAGTTGACTAGGGAAAAATTTATTCCTCACCCTTTTAGCAATCAAGCAAATGCACGCCTTTATCGCTCTGGGGATATTGGTCGCTATTTACCTAATGGTGATATCGAATACTTGGGACGGATTGACCAACAAGTCAAGATTCGCGGCTTTCGCATTGAATTGGGGGAAATTGAGACAATGCTAACTCAACACCCAGCAGTGCGGGAAACTCTAGTATTGGCGCGTCAAGATGCAACTGGGAATCAGCAATTAGTAGCCTATGTAGTCCCCAGTCAGCAGCCAGCACCAACCACTAGTCAACTGCGCAATTTCTTGCAGCAGCAGTTACCTGAATTTATGCTACCTGCATTCTTTATCATTCTTGCAGAATTACCTCTAACAGCAAATGGTAAAGTAGACCGCCAATCCCTACCAATTCCTGATACAACTAGACCAGAGTTAGATGAAGCTTTTGTCGCACCGCGTACAACACCAGAGAAAATTTTGGCGGAGATTTGGGCTGATATTCTGGGTTTGGAACAAGTTGGTATTTATGACAACTTCTTTGCATTAGGCGGGGACTCCATCCGTAGCATTCAAGTTCGTTCCCAAGCTGAAAAACGAGGTTTTTACTTTTCACTGCCGCAGTTGTTTAAATATCAAACAATTCACGAATTAGTCCAGAATATTACAGAAAATGAGGCTGACACAACAATTACAACAGAAATTCCAGCATTTAGCCTAATTTGCGAACCAGATCGTCAGCAATTACCTGATGATATTGAAGATGCTTATCCCCTAACGCAACTACAAATGGGGATGCTGTTTCATAGTGAATATAGTTTAGATACTCCAACATACCATAACGTTTCTAGTTATCATTTACAGGCTCCTTTTAATCTGCAATACTTTCAGGTTGCTGTACAACAGCTTGCATCTCGTCATCCTGTATTGCGTACTTCCTTTGAACTTAGTAAATTTACAGAACCGCTACAGCTAGTTCATCAGGTAGTGACGATTCCCTTGCAAGTAGAAGACATTCGCCATCTTTCCGTTGTTGAGCAAGAGAAAGTACTGTCTAATTGGTTAGAAACAGAAAAGCGATCGCTTTTTGATTGGACGAAAGCGTCACTGTTACGTTTTTGTATTCATCGTCGCAGTGCAGAAACCTTTCAGTTAACCTTGACTGAACATCATGCAATTCTCGACGGTTGGAGTGTAGCTTCTCTACTCACCGATTTATTTGAAAAATATTTTTCTTTACTAAAAAAATCAGCAGATTTGCTCAAGCCATCCCCAGCAGTTAAATTTCAAGACTTTGTAGCTTTAGAACGAGAAGCGATCGCATCTGATGTTCAACAGCGTTACTGGATGGAAAAGTTGCAAGATAGTACCCAAACAATGTTACCGCGTTTACCAGGAACATACCAGGGAGATTCTGGAAGCCATGAAGTACCAATTTCCCCAGCAGTTTCTCAAGGTTTGTTACAACTGGCACAATCTTTGAAAGTTCCAGTCAAAACTGTTTTATTGGCTGCTCATCTGCGAGTGTTAAGTTTGTTAAGTGGTCAATCTGATGTTGTCACGGGATTGGTGACTAATGGGCGATCGGAAGTCACTGATGGAGAGCGAGTGTTAGGATTATTTCTTAACTCTCTACCTTTGCGGCTGCAATTTCCCGGAGGTACTTGGACAGATTTAGTCAAAAATGTCTTTGAAACCGAGCAAGAATTGTTACCCCATCGACGCTATCCTTTAGCTGAATTGCAGCGAGTTTTAGGTAGACAGTCTTTGTTTGAAACAGCTTTTAACTTCAATCACTTTCATGTTTACCAAAATTTACTGAATTTAGATTATGTTAAGGTGCTAGATATTACAAGTTTTGAGCGTACCAACTTTACACTCAGCGCTAAATTCAGCCAAAATCCTTCTGCATCTCAAATTCACCTCTGTCTTGATTACGAATGCACAATATTAGGTGAGGAACAAATCAAACAAATTGGTGATTATTACGCTAGAACTCTAAGCGCGATCGCTTTTCAACCAGAGTCACGCTACGAAACTTACTCTCTGCTTTCTGTTGAAGAACAGCATCAGTTATTGGTGGAATGGAATAATACCAAAACTGATTATCCTCAAAATCAATGTATTCATCAGTTATTTGAGGCGCAGGTACAACTGACACCAGATGCGATCGCAGTGGTTTTTGCCGACCAACAATTAACTTACAATGAACTAAACGCTAGGGCAAATCAATTAGCACATCACTTACAGGCTTTAGGTGTTGAACCAGAGGTAATGGTGGGTATCTACCTAGAGCGTTCTGTGGAAATGATAATTGCCATACTGGGTATCCTCAAAGCAGGGGGAGCTTACGTACCCTTAGATCCCACCTATCCCCAAGAACGCCTAGAGTTTATCTTGCAAGATACACAGTTAACTGTGCTATTGACTCAGCAACCACTCAGAGAAAAGTTGCCCCAGCATCAAGCACAGGTGGTATGTTTAGATACAAGCTGGTCTGGGATTTTCCAGCAAAGTCAACAAAACCCGGTGAGTCAGGTAAAAGTTGATAACTTAGCTTATATTATCTACACTTCCGGCTCTACAGGACAACCAAAGGGAGTAGAGATTACACATCAAAACCTAGTTCACTCGACAAGCGATCGCCTTGTTTATTACTCTGAACCTATCACAAATTTTTTACTGTTATCACCTTTTATCTTCGACAGTTCAGTTGCAGGTATTTTCTGGACTTTATGTCAAGGGGGTGCGCTGATACTCCCAGCAGCAGAACTCCAGCTACAGCTAATACAGTTGATAGAATTAATTTCTCAGCATCAGATTTCCCATACATTGTGTCTTCCGTCTTTTTACAAGCTGATTTTAGAACAAGCCCAGCCACAACAGTTGATTTCTCTGCAAACTGTGATTGTGGCTGGTGAGTCTTGTTCGCCAGAGTTAGTCCAACTGCATTATCAACTCTTACCCCATACTTCCCTGTTCAACGAATACGGCCCCACAGAAGGAACAGTTTGGAGTAGCGTCTATAATTGTGAAAGTTATCATAGCCAAAGCAATGTTCCTATTGGGCGTCCAATTGCTAATACCCAGATTTATTTATTAGATATTCATCAACAACCTGTACCAATTGGAGTTCCTGGGGAATTGTACATTGGTGGTGATGGTTTAGCTAGGGGTTATCTCAACCGTCCGGAATTAACCGCGCAAAAATTTATCTCCAACCCGTTTGAAAAGTCAAAATTATATAAAACTGGGGATTTAGCACGTTATTTACCAGATGGAAATATTGAGTTTCTGGGAAGAATTGACGAGCAAGTAAAAATTCGGGGTTTTCGCCTTGAAATAGGAGAAATTGAGGCAATTTTAGCTCAAAATCCCGATGTCCTGCAAACTGTAGTCATAGCTAGAGAAAATCACGCTGGAAATCAAAGCCTAGTAGGTTACATAGTTCCTAAGCCGGGAAAAGTTCCTAACAGTAGCGAACTGCGGGATTTTCTTAAACAGAAACTACCCGATTACATGCTACCTTCGGCGTTTGTCATCCTAGAAGCTTTACCGTTAACACCCAATGGTAAAGTAAACCGCCAAGCATTACCCGCACCAGAGCAAAATCGATCTACTCTCAAGGAAGTTTACATAGCACCACGTACAAAAATTGAGGAATTACTAGCGAAAATTTGGACTCAAATACTGGGAATTGAGCAAATTGGAATACATGACAACTTCTTCGATTTAGGCGGAAATTCTTTACTAATTACTCGACTTGTTGTCCTGTTGCGAAAAACTTTCCAAATTGAGCTACCTTTGCGTAGTCTGTTGGAAATGCCGACGATTGCAGAATTAGCCCCAAGTATTGAGATAGCTCAAACAACAGGAGCTTCTACTATTGTTGCAAAAACTGTTGTGAATTTAACAGCTGAAGCTGTACTCGATCCAACAATTATTCCGGCTTCTTCATATCATGAGAATAACACTGAGCCGACTTGTATTTTATTAACTGGAGCTACAGGCTTTATTGGCGCTTTTTTGCTGAATGAACTTTTGCAGCAAACTCATGCAGACATCTATTGCTTGGTACGTGCTTCTCATACAGCAGAGGGTAAGGAGAGAATTAAGAATAGTCTGCAATCTTATTTACTTTGGGATGAATCTCAAAGTTCCAGAATTATCCCAGTTGTCGGAGATTTATCACAACCGCTTTTGGGATTACCTCCAGAACAGTTTCACACAATGGCTGAGTTAATAGATGTTATTTATCATAATGGTGCATGGGTTCATCATACTTCGCCCTACTCTGTCTTAAAAGCCGCGAATGTTTTGGGAACCCAGGAAGTTTTGAGATTAGCCAGTCAAATCAAAGTCAAGCCTGTACATTTCATTTCTACCACCAGCGTTTTCGCTTCAGCTGCTGAGTCTGGAATGCTCTTAGTTGGAGAACAAGACAGCTTAGATAACTACCAAATACCGACAGATGGCTATTCTCAGAGTAAATGGGTTGCCGAAAAGTTAGTTAGCATTGCCCGCGATCGCGGTCTGCCTGTTTCTATCTACAGACTCGGACGTGTATCTGGACATAGCCAAACTGGTGTGTTTAATGCCAATGACTTCTTGTACAAACTGATTATTGGCTGTATTCAACTGGGAAGTATACCTGATGTAGAGATGATTGAAGATATTGCCCCTGTGGATTATCTTACCAGAGCGATCGCCCATTTATCTAAACAAAAAGAATCTTTAGGCAAAGCATTCCATTTTGTCAATCACCAGCCTTTGCGCTCAAGTATGCTCAGTAACTTACTCAAAAAGTTTGGTTATCCCCTGCAACCAATTTCCCCAGCAGAGTGGCGAAAAACAGTGGTGAAAGTTGCGGAAATTGATCCAGAACATGCTTTATCACCAATATTATCCTTGCTTCCTTCCTCAGAAGCTCACACAGAAACATCCAACTCAGCAATACTGCAATTTGACTGTCAAAATACCCTCAATGGACTTGCAGGAACTTCCATAACCTGTCCACCCGTTAACGAACAGTTACTTTCTACTTACTTGTCATACCTAATTGACAAGGGTTTTTTAAAGTCTCCCCAACCGAATCAGAAAATGGTTTTGTAGTCAGCATATTTAGCTAATTTGTATAAGGAGTAACTTGATGCTATTAGGCAGAGCAACAGCAGCAGGAACAAGGCGTTATCAAGAACGACACAAAAACGACTGTGTATCAGATCACTTTCGCGTAGCTGGCGAATTAATTGCAAGTTCTATTGGCTTAGGAACCTACCTTGGTGAAGCCGATGAGCAAACCGACACCCTAATGACACAAGCCGTAGTTGCATCAGTTCGGCGTGGTATCAATCTGATTGATTCGTCAATTAACTATCGCTATCAGCACAGCGAACGAACTGTAGGAAAAAGTATCCAAGATTTGGTGAAATCGGGAGAGGTATCAAGAGATGAACTCATCATCTGTACTAAAGGCGGTTTTTTATCCCATCCCAATCAAAACCCAGCAGACTGGTTTTATCAAAAGTATGTTGAGCCAAGCAACTCTCAAATCAAGATGACAGACTTGGTAGCACAGGAACACTGCATACATCCAGAATTTTTGCAAGAGCAGCTTAATAGTAGTCTTAGCAACCTTGGGTTACAGACAATTGATGTGTACTACATCCACAACCCAGAAACCCAACTGCAAGAAGTAGCACCAGATACCTTTTATCATCGCTTACAGTCCGCCTTTAAGTTTCTAGAAGCAGCCGCAGATGAAGGAAAAATTGCAGCTTACGGTTTAGCAACATACAGTGGCTTGCGTGTACCTTTGACTGCAAAAGAACATTTAGATTTAGCAAGGGCAAAGTCCTTAGCGCAAGCAGTGGCTAGAAATAAGAAGGATAGATTCCGGTTTATCCAATTTCCCTTCAATATGGCAATGCTAGAAGCACTTGTTGCACCAACTCAAAAGCTTGGAGAAACAGAAGTCCCAATTTTAGCAGCTGCTTATAATTTAGGCATTATCCCCATCGCCAGCAGTTCTCTGTGTCAAGGACAGGTTGTGGGCAATATTCCCCAACATATCGCCTCCGCTTTTAGTGACATCCATACAGACTGTCAACGTGCACTTCAGTACACCCGCAGCGCACCTGGTATCTTGACTGCTCTTGTGGGGATGAAAACCTTAGAACATATAGAAGAGAACTTAACTCTGACGGCTGTTTCACCTCTAGATCGGGAGAAATTCTCAGAACTCACTCATTCAATCATCGCAGTTTTAAAGGCTATGAATATAGGTAATGATAATTGGACTTTTGACATAGCAAAACTCGCAGATCAAATGAACATACCTTTATCTGTCTAAACAAATGCAGGTATTTATCTTGATCTGGTTCGGTCAATTTATCTCGCTGATTGGCTCCGGTATGACTAGATTTGCGCTAGGTGTTTGGGTATATCAAAGCACTGGAGCGGTGACTCAATTCGCCATGATTTCTTTGTTCGCTATGCTACCAGGCATTTTGATATCACCTTTAGCTGGTGTGCTTGTGGATCGCTGGGATAGACGCTATTGTATGTTGCTGGCCGATGCTGGGGCAGGATTGAGTACATTAGCGATCGCATTATTGCTGTTTACCAATCATCTCCAAGTCTGGCACATTTACCTTGCTGTGGCAGTTAGTTCAAGTTTCATTGCTTTCCAATGGCCAGCCTATGCTGCTACAACTTCCCTACTCGTCCCCAAACAACATCTCGGTCGAGCTAGCGGTATTGTAAACATGGCAGAGGCAGCTTCACAGTTGTTTTCACCCATTTTAGCAGGAGCATTAATTGTTACTATACAGCTTCAAGGCGTAATTCTGATTGATTGCGCTACTTTTATTTTTGCCTTATTTACACTGTTACTTATCGGATTTCCCAAACCGAAAATTTCTGTAGAGAATCAGCAGCAGAAAGCCAAGCTGTGGGATGAAATCACCTATGGTTGGACATACATCACTGCACAAGCTGGACTATTAGGACTGTTAATATTTTTTGCTGTGAGCAATTTCTTTTTAGGAGTTGTTACCGTGCTAGTTACACCGTTAGTGCTAGCCTTTGCTTCGGCTGCTGTGCTTGGTACGGTGTTATCTATTGGCGGGAGTGGTATGTTGTTAGGCAGTCTTTTGATGAGTTTGTGGGGTGGCCCGAAAAACCGCATTCTAGGTGTACTTGGCTACACATTTTTAGGTGGGCTATGCATACTAATTGCTGGATTACAGCCTGTTATCCCAGTATTTTTAGCAACCAGTTTTATTTACTTCTTCCTAGTACCTATTATCGATGGCTGTGACCAAGCTATTTGGCAACATAAAATTACGCCTGCTGTGCAAGGACGTGTCTTTGCCGTGCGGCGGATGCTTGCATGGGCATCTTTACCTTTAGCATATCTCGTTGCCGGGCCGTTAGCCGATCGCGTTTTTGAACCATTGCTTGCCATTGAAGGGCCGCTAGCGGGAAGCATCGGACGCATCATCGGTGTGGGGCGAGGACACGGGATTGCCCTGTTATTTGTAGTGATGGGAATACTGACTATGCTAGCAACAGCCGGGGGCTATTTATATGTACCTCTCCGGCTGCTAGAGAAACAACTACCAGATGCCTAGAGATTTATCAAAACTATTTGCGCTCCTCTAAATGAGCTAAGATATCTTGGTGACAAGAGATGTGAGCGTTTGTCACCGTATTTTTCGCTTTCGCTCCACTCTTGCAACTATTGATAACTAAACCTGTGGGATTATCACACCAGTATTAGCGATCGCGTGAACAAGGGTAGATACGTAAATATTATTGATACAATAATACCAACTTTATTAGAAAAACCAATAAAATTGGTAAAATTTCATTCTCGATCAAGAAACCTTTTATCAATGCAATACCTGTAGAAACAGGAATTAGGAACCGAAAAAATCATCTGTGTAATTAACTGTGCTTAAGTAATTAATAGGGATTTGTTCAATTAGCATAGAAGTGTAAAATATTGCATTAAATTTAAAAACAAATTTTCAGTACTGAGATTTTTTTTACATAAATCTAGACATATTTAAATATTTATACAGAATTAAAAATGCAGCAATTAAGGTGAAAAATCCAGATTTATCGGAAATAATGTAGATTTAGTTATGATGTAGCTTTCTTAAAAAAAAGTTAAAGTTAGTGAAACTTATAACTCTAGGTATAGTTTCTCATCGTGACTATTGTTACTATTAAGGAGTGAATGACGTACCAGGGATTTGGATACTATGCAAGTTAGCGCTCGTAATTCTCTCAAAGGAACAGTCAAATCAGTTGTATCTGGAGCTGTGAACACTGAAGTCACCCTAGAAATTGCACCAGGGGTAGAAGTAACTTCAATTATTACCAAGTCATCAGCAGATAAATTGCAACTTGCTGAGGGTAAAGAAGTTTACGCAGTAATTAAATCTTCAGATGTAATTCTTGCTATTGACTAAAGTAATAATTTTCAATCTCCCCAAAATTTAAGAGATTCTTTAGTTTAGTAACAAAATTGCAATTTAAAGCCAAATTTGTCATGAACAATTAGGGTGAGAGAGTGCCAGTTTCACAAAAATTAGGCGCTCTCTTAATAGTTGAAAGTTAACTTCTCTCTTCTGTGATAAAACCTTGAAAATTAAAGGCTCTCAACTCAGTCAACAGTCAACAGTCAACCGTCAACCGTCAACCGTCAACAATCTATAGAGGCGGGTTAATCCAAATTTCTCCTGTCAACTATTAGAATAGTCATCTTCAGATAAGAGATGTTCTACATTAATTATCAAGGGTATCCCATCGGCAATAGGTGGAGTAACACTAATGATAGCTGTATTAGCAAATAGTTTTAAATGCTTGGCAAGTTGGGGAATAATGCTCGTAATATTCTGATAGGTTTCTATATCATAGCAAACCAAAATCAACATCAAAATACCCGAATTAATGCGGAAATACCAATGACAACTGGATAAGATAAGGCGCGTGATGTTATTAACACAGTTGCGATAAAAACTATGTTTAATTTTAGCTTCCAGATGCCTAAGCATTATTCTACTTAGTTTTCTTGTCTGCTCTGACGGTAAATCATCAGGATGCACTGGCTGATACATAATAATTTAGAATTGAAATTGCTTATGCTGATGGTGTAGAAATCCAAAGCAAATCTAACCACAACTGAGGATAATTTTCTTTCAGATTTGACAGTGGATCTCGTAAGAGATTGTTAGCATTGAAGCAAACAACATCAACTAATCCCATAAACTTAGCTACTTCTTTTAAGAGATTTTTTTGTGCTACTACAGCAGCCATATATTTATCGGGACAGTAAATACCAATATAGGGTGGATGGGGAAAACGTGCGCCTGTTAAGTCATGATTAATTACTTTGATATAACAGTGACGTAACAACTCCCAAACTTGTGGGTGAGCTTCCTCGATAATTACTGTAAATTGAAATGCTAGGGCTTCTGAGGTAATCACAATGTACTCCAATAATTTTGGCTGAGTTGAATATTTACAATGCTTTATTTCTGCACAGTTTGATGAAACCAAATAGATAACTTTGGTATGGATACATAGCTGTGTTAGTGAGAGATAAATTTGCTCAAAATCTACCTATCAGATATCTATCAGGCGCGATCGCTTAGGTATTTTTGACAATCGATACTGATTGCTTACAAACCATCAAAAACCAAGTTTAGCTGTGGAAACTGTATCATATATATCTATTTACCAATTGAGTTGGTAAAAGTTGGGAAAATCTTTAAGATGAAAATTCCTGTAAAGCGAGCAAATGAAATACTTTCAGCCATCATTAGCAACTGATGATGCTTTTTTTGCCAAAATTTTTTCCCGTCGCAAGTAAATTAGCAAAAGTTTATGATATTGTAAAAATATAGGGAATCAAAGCGGCAAAGACGCACACAACTTGATACAAAGCTTATCGTTAAAGCACACAAACAACGGCGCTTTTGCATTGACAGATACAGTTAAATCCGCCACGGCTTTTTGTAATTGAGAAGATAATCAGCCAAATAAGCCAATGAAGCAGGATAGCAATCTCCGTAATAACTTGAAGTCAATCAGAACCCGTTTAGGCATGAGTCAGCAAGATTTAGCTAATATTGCGGGAGTTACCCGTCAAACTATTAGCGGTGTTGAGTCAGGACAATATGCTCCCTCTGTGGCGATTACACTGCGTTTAGCTAAAGCACTGGGTTGTCAAGTTGAAGATCTATTCTGGTTAGAGCAGGATTTACCGCAAATCGAAGCAGTTTTGGCAAAAAAAGTCCCTGACAATCAGCAACTAAGACTCAGTTTGGCACGAGTCGCCGGGCAATGGATAGCTTATCCTTTAATTGGTAAAGATGCTTTCCGCCAAGATATGATTCCGGCTGATGGGGAAGGTGTGAGTCAGACTGCTACAGATAAAATTCGCGTCCGGCTGTTAGACGATAATATAGCTGCACTGCACAACACCGTCGTGATTGCTGGCTGTTCCCCTGTGATTTCATTATGGGCTAGAGCTACCGAACGTTGGCATCCGCAACTGCGAGTACAATATAACTTTGCCAATAGCATGGCAGCATTGCACAGCTTATGCCGAGGTGAAGCTCACATTGCAGGAATGCATCTGTACGATCCACAAACTGGGGAATATAACATTCCTTTTGTACGGGAAGTATTAGCCGGTAGGGACGCCGTGATTATTACCCTGGGAGTTTGGGAAGAAGGATTGTTAGTGCAGTCTGGAAACCCTAAAGATATCAAAACAGTTACCAACTTAGTTGAAACGGGAGCAACTATTGTTAACCGCGAACTAGGTTCTGGGAGTCGGATGCTTTTGGAACAAACTCTGCAAAAGGAACAAGTACCGTTTCATACAATTCAGGGTTTTGAGAAAGTTGTCCACAGCCACCAAGATGTTGCAGAAACTGTAGCATTAGGAATTGCTGACGCAGGTATCAGCACCGCATCGATAGCTAAAACCTTTGGGTTAGGATTTGTGCCAATACATCAATCGCGATATGATTTAGTAATTCTTAAAGAATATTTAGAAGAATCGCCAGTACAGCAGTTACTCAGTACTTTAGGACATAAGCTGGTTCATTCTCAATTAGAAGTTCTTGGTGGTTATGACACCAGCAAGATTGGCGAAGTTGTCGCCACCATTGGGAATTGATTGTCTGTAGCTCGCTGTAATTAAATATAACTGGCAAGGGCTGTCATTTGTCATTTGTCATTAGTCATTGGTAAGGGGTTCAAGTCTATTGCTGTAATTACTGACTTATACCAATTTGAAAAAAGAATGCGACAGATACACAACCTCAACGCCTTGTTCTGTCTGGATTCTTAATTTTGAATTTTGAATTTTGAATTGGTATTACTTATTAGTTTTGGTTGAGTGGTTTTAGGAAAGACTCTGCGTAATTCCAATTTTGGATCGGGATTATAGATAGTAGGTGTGAGCGATCGCAACTATTCGCAACTATATTAAAATCAAGCCATTAGTCAGGTCACTACATCTATGACTAATGGTAACAACAAAATTCTCACAACTTAAATATGTTCTCGATTTTAACCGCTTTTGCTGTAGAGCGATCGCCCCCGGCAACGTTCTATATTCACTCGCTGTTGGCCTTCCACAGTGAAACCCTCACGAAAAAATAGAGACCCAGTAAACAACAAACCATTGCAGGATACTTACTATGTCAGACGAAAAGATTAGACAAATAGCTTTCTATGGTAAAGGTGGTATCGGTAAGTCTACCACCTCGCAAAACACCCTAGCTGCAATGGCAGAAGTGGGTCAACGCATTCTCATTGTAGGTTGCGATCCTAAAGCTGACTCTACCCGGTTGATCCTACATACCAAAGCTCAAACCACCGTTCTACACTTAGCAGCAGAACGCGGTGCAGTAGAAGATTTAGAACTTGAAGAAGTCGTACTGCAAGGCTTCCGAGGTATTAAATGCGTAGAATCTGGAGGCCCAGAACCCGGTGTAGGTTGCGCCGGTCGGGGTATTATCACAGCTATCAACTTCCTCGAAGAAAACGGTGCTTACTCAAACGTAGATTTCGTCTCCTATGACGTATTAGGTGACGTTGTATGCGGTGGTTTTGCTATGCCAATTCGCGAAGGTAAAGCACAAGAAATCTACATTGTTACCTCCGGTGAAATGATGGCGATGTACGCTGCAAACAACATCGCACGCGGTATTTTGAAATATGCTCACACTGGTGGCGTGCGTTTGGGTGGTTTGATTTGTAACAGCCGGAAAACTGACCGGGAAGATGAACTCATCACCACACTTGCAAATCGGTTAAGCACTCAGATGATTCACTTCGTCCCTCGTGACAACATCGTACAACACGCAGAGTTGCGCCGGATGACTGTTAACGAGTATGCACCTGATAGCAATCAAGCTAATGAATACCGCACATTAGCCGACAAGATTATCAACAATCAAAATATGGCTATTCCTACACCCATCGAAATGGATGAGTTAGAAGCATTGTTGATTGAATTCGGTATTCTCGAAAGCGACGAAGAAAAAGAAAAATTAGTTGGCGTCAGCAAAGCTGAAGAAGAAGCAGCCAAAAAGCAAGAAGATGCTCAAGGTGAAGCACTAGACGCACTCAAAAAAGGCAATGTAGAAATCGTTGCTGGTAGAGATAAAAAGTAATTGTGCTGTTAGCACTTATTGGTAGGTAGATCCTCCGATGGGCTGAAATAGCCCATCTTTTCCTCAAATTTTCTTCAGGAGGTTTAATTATTGTATCTCTTTTACCGTATTGGCACTGATTTTTCTTAGGTCTGCATAACTAATGATTTAGTTGCGGTTTTGTTTTCTCCTTCTCTGTTGGTTGATTAGCTTATTTATAAGGGATGGTGACAAAATCCTATCCCTTATTTCTTTTTGAGTTTAACTAGGGCGGAGTAATTAAATATAACTTTGTCATTAGTCATTAGTCATTAGTCATTTGTCATTTGTCATTTGTCATTGGCTATTAATAATAATTTTGCAACAACGTCAACAATTCTATATTTATTGGTGTTTTGTCTTCAGCAAGAATACAACTCAATATTATTTTTATTTTTTTGATTTGCTCCTTAAATTATCCCCAGTAAAAAGCAATGAAAACTAGTCAAGAAGAAATCAACGATTGGTCTTGTTCACAATTATCTCAGCTTCAAGATAATGCTGATTGTGCTTTTGATGGTGCAATGATTACTTTAGTACCAATTACTGATGCGGCTCATTTAGTCCACGGGCCTAACGGTTGCATTGGTAATTATTGGGGTGGGCGTGACAGTCTCTCTTCTGGTTCTTTGATGTACAGAACTTGCTTTACCTCTGATATGGAAGAAAGCGATATCATTTTTGGAGGTGCGAAAAAGCTTTATAGAGCAATTTTAGAATTGCAAAGGCGTTACAAACCTGCAGCTATATTTGTTTACTCTACCTGCGTTTCTGCTCTTATTGGTGATGATATTAACGGAGCTTGCAGATCTGCTAAAGAAACAATAGGTATACCAGTTATTCCTGTAGATGCACCAGGATTTGTTGGGCATAAAAATCAGGGAATTTGGTTAGCAACTGAAGCTTTATTAGAATATGTTATTGGCACTGCCGAACCTGATAATATAACACCTTACGATATTAATTTAATTGGTGAATATAACATTGGCGGTGATATTTGGAATATTTTACCTCTGTTAGAAAAATTAGGTATTCGCGTTCTAGCAAAAATTACAGGTGATGCTCGTTACCAAGAGATATGTTACGCCCATCGCGCTAAACTTAATGTAGTTAATAGCTCTGCCAAAGCCATGTTAAAAATGGCAAATAAGATGACAGAGCGATTTGATATTCCTTATATTACAGAATCTTTTTATGGGGTAGATAATCTTAACCGATGCTTGAGAAATATTGCAGCTAAATTAGGTGAATCTGAATTACAAGCCCGCACGGAAGATTTAATTAATGCGGAAACTACTGCTTTAAATCATCAATTAGCTTTTTACTTACCTCATCTCCAAAATAAGCGAATTTTAATTGATATTGCTCATTTTAATAGTTGGGCGATACTTTCAGTAATTCAGTATTTAGGAATAGAGATAAGCGTTACTAGTAGTAAAAAGATTAATCAAAATGAGAGGTTGCGCATTCAAAGGTTATTAGGCGAAAATGGTAAAATTTTTAAAACTGAAATTCCGCAGATAATTAAGGAACATAAACCCGATTTATTAATTGCTAGCAGTAACTATCAAGTCACTGCGATGCAAGCTGAGATTCCTTTTTTAGACATAACTCGAGAACGTAAATCTCCATATACAGGCTATGCAGGTATTGTTACTTTGGCACAAGAATTATATACAAATTTTGCAAGTCCTGTATGGGAGCAAGTACATAAATCTGCGCCTTGGGATTAAGTTTAGCCGTTATTGGGAGACAAGGGAGACAAGGGAGACAAGGAAGACAAGGGGGACAAGGGAGACAAGGGGGATAAGGAGATATTATTTCCTCTATTCTCTCTGTGCCCTCTACTCTATCTTTAAGGTGAAATTATGGCAATTCTTAGCATCACAAGTACATCGGTTGCAGTTAATCCGCTCAAGCAAAGTCAACCAGTAGGCGCAACCTTAGCTTTTTTAGGATTGCAAGGGATTATGCCTATGTTACATGGTTCCCCTGGCTGTAGTGCTTTTACTAAGGTGGTTTTAACAAAGCATTTGGGGAAGGCGATTCCCCTTTCTAGTACTGCAATGACAGAAGTTTCCACTATTTTAGGCGGTGAAGACAAAATTGAAAATGCGATCGCCAAATTGGTACAACTATCTCAACCGCAAATGATTGGTATATGTACCACTGGATTGACAGAAACCAGAGGCGATGACATGGGAAGACTGCTAAAAGACATGCGCCAGCGTTATGCAGAATTATCTCAAGTACCGATTTACTTAGTCTCAACTCCAGATTTCAAAGGTACATTACAAGATGGGTTCGCTGCTGCGGTGGAAAGCATAGTCAAGGAAATTCCCCAAACCTGCAACAAACAAAGCTGTTTGACTAAGCAAATTACCATTTTGGCTAGTTCTGCTTTCACTCCCGGCGATGTGCAAGAGATTAAAGAAATTGTCTCAGCTTTTGGTTTGCGAGCGATCGTTGTACCTGATTTATCTGGTTTACTCAATTCTCGCTTAAACGATCCACATAGTTTTATCACATCTGCTGGTACAACTCTGCCACAATTAAGAGCTATTTCTAAGTCTTCATTCACAGTCGCATTAGGCGAGAGTATGCGGGGTGCAGCGCGAATTTTATCACAAAAATTCTGTACACCCTACGAAGTATTTGATAATCTGTCGGGTTTAGAAGCTGTGGATAGATTTATCCAAGCCTTAGCAGAAATCAGTGGTAAAGCTGTACCAGAAAAATATCGTTACCAACGTTTGCAACTACAAGATGTCATGCTAGATGCACGTTTTTACTTTGGTGGTAAGCGAGTCTCTTTAGCCTTAGAACCAGATTTACTTTCGTCAACAGTGTCTTTTTTACAGTCAATGGGAGTGCAAATTCACGCAGCTGTCACTACAATACGTTCCCCTCTGCTAGAACACCTTTCCATCACTAGCGTCACTATTGGCGATTTAGAGGACTTTGAGCAACTTGCAGTAGGGTCAAATTTACTAATTAGTAATTCTCATGCAGCTGCGATTTCTAAACGTTTACAAATTCCCCTCTATCGTCAAGGAATTCCTATTTATGATTGTTTAGGTCATAATCAATCTATCAAAGTTGGCTATCGGGGAACTACCCAGCTTTTATTTGATATTGGTAACCTGCTTTTAGAACAATCATAAGCAAAAATCTAGCCATTCTCAAACATTCAAGAAACATTAATAAGTTAAAACCCCTACAAATGACTAATGACAAATGACTAATTACTATTAATACCAAACTGCAATCTAAAACGTAACATTGCAACCTCTATAAGGGCGGGGAAACCCATAGGTGTCAACTTAAGCTAAAAGCTATATAGGGCGGGCGTTGTACAAAAACTTTCGCCCTCATCCCCTAACCCCTTCTCCCGCAGGAGAAGGGGAATTAAATCTCTTGCTCCCCTCTCCCGGTGGGAGAGGGGCTGGGGGTGAGGGCAAAACCTTGCAACCAAGGGGGTTTCACGTTAAGTTGACACCAATGGGGGAAACCCCGCCCCTACGACGAAAATCTTAATTACGTATCAAAATGCAGATTGGTACTACAAATGACAAATGACTAATGACAAATGACCAATGACCAATGACTAATAAAGCAAGAATTTTGTCGATCCGCAAGTTATTTAGCAAGAGTTATGCTATGATATATATATAGGGAATCAAAAGAGCAAATGCAAAAATTCTTTAATGGAAATTAGGTAGAACCCATCATAATGAATTTTGCTTTTGTGTGAGTAAATTCGATTCAGTCTCATGTGGCTTTCTGTAACTAACAAATTTGGGATACATCTGTATCAGCCCAAAACGAAATAGTATCATTTCCCTTGGTATGTGCAGCTTTAGCTGATAGGGAATTATTGAGAAATTTCGATATTTGGGAAACTGGATTCTGAGGCTAGTGTATTACCCAAACACAAACAGAAAAGTTATCAAATTAGTTGCAGTTAGCACAACTATTGTTAATTACGAACAATCTGTTGGCTAATGTTCGTCTGGCTCTGGTGAAGAAACAAAATCCCATCCCTGGGTGAACCAATGATTTGATGAACTGATGATCTAATTCTACAATGTTCTGGAGGCATTGTGGAGTTAACAGATCGGTAGCAGTTCTAGTGTTCTGGGGAGACATAGATCTGCTAGCAGTTCATCAATCATCCTGGGTTCTTTACAAGATAGCTCACTCACAATGTTAACCTTTGTCTATTCATCAATTGCACTCGGTATTGCTTTATTTTGTTTGTATATTACTACAAAAGTCAGCAATCATTTTTGGCAATTACTATCAATAGTAGTTGCCATATTTTGGTTATGTTCTAGCCTGTTTTACTCTTTAGTACCACTTGAGTTATTATTGGCGATCGCTCTAGTTTATCTCACACCCAAAATACATTTTTGGCATCGTCTCAAATAGCTATCCCAATTTTTATGCAATACCCTCAAGGGTATTGCTATACGAACAAAGCCTGCTTTTGCAGGCTTCGTATTTTAGCCTCACCCGGAGGTGAGGGCGTTTTTGTTATTCTTCATCAATAGCATAGGCGAAGTTATTTTCTGCCTCTAACAAAGCTCTCCGCAAACGAGGAGGTGCATCGCCATTAAGACTTTTAACTAACATATTTAAAATATCAGGAATTCTATCATATTCTTGCGCTCTCACCAGAGTTACACCTTGCTTCATCAATTGATTACCCACTGGTGTACCAATAGCTTTAACATATACAATTTTGCAGTCAAGAACTGCCGCCATTTTTGGTGTAATCTTATCCTCATGTTCAGCCTTTTCTAGGTCACCTTCAAAAGTCAAAGTCTCAACAAAATTAAATCCATCCTTAGACACTTCATACACATCGATTTCTTTTGCTACTCCAAAATGAGTATCAATATGGGTTCCATCACTACTAGTAAAAGCAACTTTCATCTATTTACTCCTTAATGTTTATCTTCACAGTCAACAGTCATCAGTCAACAAACCTCATAACTGTGTAATTCACCATCAAATCAAAGCAATTTATTAAGCTAAATCGCTAATTTTTTGCTCCCAAGGAGCAGGTTTTCTGACTTGACTCCACACAGGACTATACAAGGCTTCATATAATTCCCGTGCCATTTCTACCATCCCGTCATAACCAGCATAAGCATGATGACGTTCGTGGTTAATATCTAAAAAAGGAATCCTGGCTTTTAGCGCTGTATATTGATTACTAGCACCAGCAACTAAAATATCAGCATTTGTATCTTTCAAAACTTGTAGTAATGCTTTAGGACTTCCTTTAGATAAAACAATACCCTCTTGTCCAAGCAACTGCTTAATTTTGACTTTTTCATCTGCTGTATTTTTGCGATCGCTAGCAGCAACAACTTCCATTCCTAAATCTTTTGCTGCTAATATAATCGACCAACTTTTAACACCACCGCTATAAAGAACAATCCGCTTTCCTTCTAACCGGGAACGGTAAGGAGCTAGAGTTATATCTAGGGCTGCGGTTTTTTTAGCAATCAACCATTCTGTGCGTTCTTGCAGATAGCGTGCAGCTAAACTTTCGCCTAGCATTTTGCCTAATTGTCCGGCAACATTCCGCAAGCAGCGATTGATATTTTCTATACCGTAGAAAGATTCTTCAATATAGGGAATACCATAAATTTCCTGCATTTTATGTGCTATTTTCAGTGAAACATTCGAGCAAATTACTACATTTAACTTTGCTCTATGGGCATAAGAAATTTCTTCATAGGTAGCATCACCTGTAATTTTAGACAGAACGCGGATACCCAAACTATTGAATAGTGGTAAAACATTCCAGATTTCACCAGCAACGTTATAGTCACCAATGATATTGATATCAAATGGGGTGGTAAATTCTGGAGTTCCCGTACCTATTACATATTCTAATAAGGCATCACCACCAATGCGATTACCTAGATTTTTACTACCAATAAATCCAGGAGCATTAATATAAATAACAGGAATATTAATTTGACTTTTAACTGCTTTACAAATTCTCTCTATATCATCACCAATTAAAGCAGTTACACAAGTAGCATAGACAAATATTGCTGCCGGATTATAGCGGTTAGCAATATCTATAATACTTTGATAAAGCTTCTTCTCTCCCCCGAAAATAATATCTTTTTCACTCAAATCTGTAGTAAAGCCGATTTGATATAGTTTTGAACCAGAAGAAAGACTACCACGACTTCCCCAAGGGTTACGAGTACAAGAAGCTGGGCCATGTACTAAATGAGCAGCATCAGTAATTGGGCCGATAGCAACCATAGCACCTTCAAAAGGACAATTACCTTGGGCTGCACCTGGTTGGGGTGGTTTTTTACAAGTAGGCTTTTTCTGATTATTTAATGTTGGTTGCTGGTGTTCACAACTTGTATTTTCACAACTGGTATTGTTGATTTCTTCTTGAGAGTTTTTCATGTCTTTTCTGGTAAGTAAATAGTGCAATTAAAGATAATTAGTCATTAGTCATTAGTCATTAGTCATTTGTTATTTGTTATTGTTCAGGTGTTTAAGCTTATTTATGCTGAGTAAGATATAGTAATCCTAAATGAGTCACAAATATTTACCTTCCTTGTCCCCTTTGTCTCCCTTGTCCCTGTTTTTCACATATCAAATAGGATTGCTATATTTGGGTTGATGCGATTTATTACATCAGATATTGAGAATTTATGATTACTCATTACAGCCTGGTTAAGAAAGATAGAGGAGTGAGTAACTAACAGGATCAACCATAATTAACCTACAGCGAAGTCGTTATAGATAATCTTTACTTCACACCCTCTATCGATAATCCAACTCGCGGGAAAATATACTTTTCCCAGGTTGATGCGCCCTGTATGAAAACTTTTATTTCTGGTGAAAAAACATCACACCAATTAGCTTCATTCTGCTAACGAAAAATCTTTAATTTGACATACAGCAACATAAATAGAGCGTAAGTCTTGTTAAGCTATTCTGCTTTTAAGTTGCACAATCCATCGTGAGGGCTGTTGACAGTTGACAGTTGACAGTTGACTGTTGACTGTTAACAGCCAATATAAGTAATTATGCAATTTAGACCTGCATTAGCTTATCAATGTGGAATATGTAGTTGATTTACGCGCCTGCTGTACTAGTCTGAGCTTGTGAACATCTCTTGTTTCTAGCTTGTAGGGTTGAACTGATTCACCGCAAGTATGCATAATAGGAGTTTTTGCACATTTAGAAGACCTATTAATGCATTTGCTATTTTCTTTCCCTCTACTGCAAGAATAGCATACATCTTGCCAAAGTACTTGACGATTTTTATTTTTGTAGACGAATTATCATGGTTTCCGCAAAAAACAGCGATCGCACTTGAATCCTATAGCAAGTTTATATAACATTATGCTAAAATAATTGCGTAAGACTGCTCCTACTCCATTTCATTAGCCGCAGATTGATGGATATTGTCATTGATCGACGAGCATTTTTTGTCAAACCGCCCCTAATTAGGCAAGTGCTTAGTGTCAAATTTTACTAAATCATCAAAATCAAAAACTAGTGCGATCGCAATATATGCCAAGAAAAGAGCAAGGCTGGATTACATTCCAAGCATCAGAAGAAGAACGTCAACTGCTAGATAAATTAGCTAAAAAGTTGCACCGAACCAAAACAGAAATACTGCGGGAACTAATACGCGGTCTTGAGCAAAATTATTTGCGATCGCCCCAAGCAATAGTTACTCCAAAGCCGCAGAAAAAAGCTAAAACTCCTTTCATAGCAATTAACAATTCCCATAAAAATCTCAAACTTAGTTCTCACAATATACTTCAAGGTATAGTCACACAAGTTCGCCGTACAGAAATCAGTAGTCAACTCACTATAAAAGTCATTCAAGAAGTAGAATTAACTGCGATTATCGCCACCACCTCAGTAGATGAATTAGATTTATCTGAGGGAACAGAGGCTTATGTAGTCATAAATTCAAATAATGTTGTCATAGCAAAAGAAGACTCTACTGTAATTACTACCAACAACCAAAAAATATAGTACCAGACTCATTCTTGACTATTTTCATAAATTCAACTATCAGTTAAATATCACATAACACTGCACAATAAAGTAACACAATATCAAAATATTTTTATTCTAAAATTATCAAGAACATAGGCAATAATTTCTGATGTCTTGAGCTTTCAAACTCCTTTCTCTCTCTGCGGCTCTGCGGCTCTGCGTGAGATAAATGATCCCGCAATTATGCAACGCCACAATATCTATATACATTACCATCAACCGAACTACAAATAATTAAAAACAGTAGTTTTATTTCAGATATACAGAACTGTCTACATATTTTCGACAATATAAAATATTGATTTTATTTGAATTTAGTTATTGAAATTACTATTATTAATTTACAAAATTACTATTATTTTAAAAGAGTCGCGATAGACAGAGATTTTTGGTAAGAGAACGGAAGTAAATAAAAATCTCTTCTGTGATTATTGCCTCAGGAGCAATTAAATATGCCATTGAAACTATTGAAATGTGACGAAACAATTCCCGAACGGGAAAAGCACGTTTATATCAAAGAAAAAGGAGAAGACACCACCCAATTCTTACCACTATCGAACATCGAAACCATCCCCGGCTCACTCTCAGAAAGAGGCTGTAGCTATTGCGGCGCGAAACTCGTAATTGGTGGTGTACTCAAAGACACCATCCAAATGATACACGGCCCCATCGGTTGCGCCTACGACACCTGGCACACCAAACGCTATCCCAGCGACAACGGACACTTCCAACTCAAATATGTCTGGTCATCAGACATGAAAGAGTCACACATCGTGTTTGGTGGAGAAAAGCAACTCAAAAAGTCTATCTTGGAAGCCTTTGCTGAATTCCCCGACATCAAACGGATGATAGTCTACACAACCTGCGCCACCGCCTTGATTGGTGATGACATCAGAGCAGTAGTCAAAAGTGCCCAAAAAGAACTAGGTGATGTAGACATTTTCTGTGTAGAATGTCCCGGATTTGCTGGAGTGAGCCAATCCAAAGGACACCACGTCCTCAACATCGCTTGGATTAACGAAAAAGTCGGCACATTTGAACCAGAAATTACCTCACCCTACACCATCAACGTCATCGGCGACTACAACATCCAAGGTGACACCTTTGTACTGGAGAAGTACATGGAAAAAATGGGCGTGCAAATCATCGCCCACTTTACAGGAAACGGTACTTATGACGCGCTCAGAGGAATGCACAGAGCGCAACTCAACGTGACTAACTGTGCTCGGAGTGCCGGTTATATTGCCAACGAACTCAAGAAAAGATACGGCATCCCCCGGATGGACGTAGACACTTGGGGCTTTGACTATTGTCAAGAAGCATTACGGAAAATCGGTGCTTTCTTTGGCATTGAAGACAGAGCCGAAGCCGTGATTGCTGAAGAAGTCGCCAAATACCAAGACAAAATGAATTGGTATAAAGAAAGACTCAAAGGTAAAAAAGTCTGTATTTGGACAGGAGGCCCTAGACTATGGCACTGGACAAAAGCATTGGAAGATGACTTAGGAATGCAAGTAGTATCCATGTCTTCCAAGTTTGGACACCAAGAAGACTTTGAAAAGGTGATTGCCAGAGGTCAAGAAGGCACAATCTATATTGATGATGGTAATGAACTAGAATTCTTTGAAGTTCTAGAGATGATTCGTCCTGATGTAGTGTTGACTGGGCCTCGTGTCGGTGCATTGGTGAAGAAATTGCACCTACCATACATCAACGGTCATGGTTACCACAACGGGCCATACATGGGATTTGAAGGTGCAGTGAATATGGCGCGTGACTTGTACAATGCCATTTACTCTCCTTTGATGAACTTGGCTGGTATTGATATCCGCGATGATGAGATTGAGAGATTTGTACTGTCTGCGAATATTAAAGCCGAAGAATTGCCTGTATTCGAGGATAATGCTGATATTTCGACTCAGGAAGATTGTGTAGATACAAATTCTCTGGTGGGTAACTCGTCATTTATCCCTACAGCCGAGGTAAAAGGCTGGAATTTAGAACTGAAAACGCTTGTAACTGAAGAAAATAGGAGATTTATGGACAGCGAAGTACAACAAGCTAATTCTGTTAATACTACATTAGGCGATGCGATCGCAGTTGAGGAAAATTTAGTAATGGAAACTCATACATCGCCAACTCAACTACAATTATCTCAATGGCAGCTAATAGCGAGGAAATTTTGGGTAATTTTCAAGCAATTACCTAAATATATAGCGAAATTTTCTTCCCAAAACCAGCAACTAATTCTCGGTATCGTTTTCATTATTGCAGCCCTAATTGCAGCAAAGCTAGTTATAGCTTTATTAAATGCAATTAATGAGATTCCCTTACTACCATTCGTTTTTGAGTTAACTGGAATTAGTTACGTAGGATGGTTCATATTTCGATATTTACTCAAAGCTTCTGCTCGTCAAGAATTAGTTACCAAAATTCGCTTTGTTCAACAAGAAATTGTTGCTAAATAAGCTTACTTAACTAAATTGCACTTTAAATTGGTGTTCATTAGTACTAACTTCAACGTCTTCTCTATGCACCCAATATAATTGCAAAAAATATTCTTTCCAGCATTGGCTGATTTCTTGCAGGTGCGTCTACTTTTCCCATATTTTATACAAACGTACTGCTCAAAAGTGTCTGTACTTTATTGCTAGCTTAAGGTTTTTATGCGGAAGATTGCTATTTATGGTAAAGGGGGAATTGGTAAGTCTACAACAACTCAAAATGTCGTGGCTGGACTGTCCGATATGGGTTCTAAAGTAATGGTTGTTGGTTGTGATTCTAAAGCAGATTCTACCCGGCTCCTTTTAGGTGGATTGCATCAAAAAATAGTACTCGATACTCTGCGTAAAGAAGAAGATGTAAGTCTAGAAAATTTTCGTCAGCAGGGATGGGGAGAGACGCTGTGTGTAGAATCTGGCGGGCCAGAACCTGGTGTAGGATGTACAGGGCGAGGCGTTCTCACTTCAATTGGTTTGCTAGAACAACTCGGTGCTTACGATGAAAAACTGCATCTAGATTACACTTTTTATGATGGTTTAGGTAATGTGGTATGCGGTGGCTTTGTAATGCCTATTCGTCAAGGTAAAGCTCAAGAAATTTACATTGTCACTTCAGGAGAAATTATGGCAATGTATGCCACTAACAACATTTGTCGAGGCATTCAAAAATATGCTCTGATGGGTGATGTCCGTGTGGGAGGATTGATTTGTAACTCTCGCAATGTTGAGCATGAAGAGGAAATGATTCAGACTTTAGCAGAGCAATTAGGCACTCAAATGCTCTATTCAATACCTAGAGATAATATAGTGCAACGAGCAGAATTTTACAGTAAGACTGTGATTGAATATGCTCCTAATTGTGAACAGGCGCAACACTATCGCAATTTAGCAAGGGCGATAGATCAGAATAAAAATTTTGTCATGCCACAACCTTTATCTAATCAACAGTTGGAAAAGCTGCTTGTAACCTTTGGATTATTTGATTAAATAGGTCGGCGTAATGAAAATAATGGCGAGGGTTGTCATTGGTCATTTGTCATTTGTCATTAACAGGAATACCTGATGATGTTAACCGAAGAGATTTTAGTGCAAAAATTTACTACCGTGAACAAGGAACGGTGTCCTGAACTCGGTAACTTGCTTCAGCACTGTCATGTTGAACTTGTCAATTTCTATTGGGGTAGTCAACCAAAACTTTTTCAACATTTTGTCATCTATTCCCCTACACAACTATTTAATTCGGTAAATGCCTACAAGGGAATTTTTAGAGAAGTTGCTCAAAACTTGGGAATATCTGAAGCTATCTGTATGAATGCTACACGTATTATCCGTGATCCCGGCTCTACTTTGAAACAAACAAATCCTGTTTTGTGGTTGGAACTTCAATTGGTTGTAGCACAGCATCTTCAATTATCAGAATGACCCAAGTAGTATATAATTTTACATAAATACATGAATTTGGTTCAGTGCATAGTTAGCCTGAATGCGATCGCCAAATTGTCAATCATAAAACTTACTCAATATCTGTAATTTGTGCGTAAGTCCTAATAAATATAAATGCTAATTTTTCTGTAGTTTTTACTACATAATTGCTAGAAAAAATATGAAGATAAAAAGTATTTTTAGCAATTATTTTTGCGAGATGTATGTTATAGTTGCCTTAAGGGGAAATCAAACAGCAGTAAATCAACTAGCAAAAAGTTTAGTTAATTTGCCGCCACAATTAAACCCGGTAAGTATCTTAGCCATATAGCCATATATATGATGTATGCAGTAATGCGAAAGTATTAACAGGTATTGCAATAGGAAAGGCATAAACTCGAAGACCTTATTGCTATTGCCTAGACAGATTAAATTTGTCTGCGGTAGCTGTTTTTGCAGGAGGAATACAGCCTGATGAAGCTAGATGCGATTGTTTGCAACAATCTGAAGTCAATTAGAACTCGCTTAGGCATGAGTCAGCAAGATTTGGCGAATATAGCTGGCGTAACCCGTCAGGCTATTAGTAGCGTGGAATCGGGACAATATGCTCCTTCGGTTGCCATTAGCTTGCGTCTAGCTAAAGCGCTGGGCTGTCAAGTTGAGGAGTTGTTTTGGTTAGAGGAAGATTTACCAGAGCTTGAAGCAGTTCTTACCAGACCAGTTGCCAGTCAAGAGCAACTGCGAGTGAGCCTAGCACGAATTGGTGGGCAATGGGTAGCTTATCCCCTCATTGGTAAAGATGCTTTTCGCCTGGAAATGATCCCGGCCGATGGTAAAGCACATAGCCAAACAACTACAAATAAAGTCCAAGTTCAGCTACTTGACGATATAGATAAATTGCACAATACAGTCGTCATAGCTGGTTGTACACCTGTAATTTCCTTCTTAGCAAAAGCTACTGAACGTTGGTATCCCCAACTGCGAGTTCACTATCACTTTGCTAACAGTATGGCTGCTTTACGCAGTCTCTACCGAGGTGAAGTACATATTGCAGGGATGCACTTGTACGATCCCCATACTGGAGAACATAATGTTCCCTTTGCGCGGGAAGCTTTAGCTGATAGGAGTGCAGTTTTAGTCACCCTTGGGATTTGGGAAGAAGGATTGATGGTACAACCAGGTAATCCAATGGAAATCAAAAATTTGGCTGATTTAGTGGAATTAGGCGGAACCATCATCAACCGCGAACCAGGTTCAGGGAGTCGGATGCTTTTGGAACGCCAACTCAATAAAGAAGAGATCCCACTGGATGTAGTCAAAGGTTCCGATCGTATTGTTCATAGCCATCAAGATGTTGCTTTAGCTATAGTCTCCGGAATGGCTGATGCAGGTGTAAGTACTTCATCTATAGCTGCGGCTTTTGGTTTGGGATTTGTCCCTTTGCATCAAGCGCGATACGATTTGGTAATTCTCAAGGAATATCTGGAAGAATCGCCTGTACAGCAGTTTCTGGGTATCTTGGGACATCGGCTGGTGCAATCGCAATTAGAGGTGCTTGGCGGCTATGACATCAAAAATATTGGGGAGATTGTCGCAACTATTTAATGAAAGGGCATTGGGTATTGGGCATAGGGCATTGGGCATAGGAAAAACTAGTACAGCGCAGTGGAACAAAGTCTGGCTTTCAACCTTTACCTGTGATTGCATTCCGAGAATGTCTGCAAGGATGAGTCTCAAATCCTTGTATAGATTTGGTGACGCTTTTTGCATGAGTTTTGTTTACTTTCATCTATCAATTATCACTTCATTATGAACAACCATGCTATTCAGATTAACGATACAACCCTGCGAGATGGAGAACAAGCCGCAGGTGTAGCTTTTACGGTTGAAGAAAAAATTGCGATCGCCACTCTTCTTTCTGACATAGGTGTTCACGAGTTAGAAGTTGGTATTCCCGCAATGGGGCTTGAAGAGGCAGAATCGATTAAAACCATTGCTAATTTGGGATTAAATGCCAAATTGCTTGGCTGGAATCGCGCTAACTTGGCTGATATTCAAGCATCTATAGATTGCGGCTTAGAACGAGTACATATTTCTGTACCTGTATCTGATATTCAGATTGCGGCGAAGTTTCAAGGACGGAAACGGCTAGTGTTAGATCGCCTCAAAGATGCAATTAGCTTTGCACGCGATCGCGGTTTATCTGTCTCTGTAGGTGGCGAAGATTCTTCTAGAGCCGATGAATCATTTCTATTGTCTGTAGCCTATTCTGCTCAAGAATGGGGCGCTTTTCGGTTTCGCTTTTGTGACACAGTGGGAATTCTCGACCCTGTAAGCACTTACAACAAAGTGAGTCGTTTAGTCTCTCATCTATCAATTGCAATAGAAATGCACATGCATGATGACTTTGGACTAGCATTAGCAAATACCTTGGCTGGTGTGAGAGCTGGAGCAGTATCAGTCAATACTACAGTTAACGGTATTGGTGAACGCGCAGGAAATGCGCCTCTAGAAGAGGTAGTGATGGGACTCAAACATCTCCACGGAATTCAAACCGGTATAGATACCAAACGATTAGTGGAACTATCGAGGCTAGTAGCTAAAGCCACTAATTATCCCGTACCACCTTGGAAAGCGATCGTTGGTGAAAATACATTCGCACATGAATCTGGTATTCACGCTCATGGTGTGTTGCAAAATCCTGTCACCTACGAACCATTTGCACCAGAGGATGTAGGCTGGGAACGGCGTTTAGTTGTCGGTAAACATTCTGGTAGACACTTGTTGTTGAGCGTACTGCAACAACATGGTATCAACCTCGGTCAAACAGAAATTCAATCAGTATTAGATGCTGTGCGACATCAATCAGTACAAACAAAACGCAGTCTCACAGTTGAAGAACTACTGAATCTAGTTTCTCAGAAATAAAAAGGATATCTTTATACTCCCCGACATTAGGGAAGATAATATTCCTCTTTCGCGAGCCGACTTTGTGACGCTCAAAGAAAACTTGAAACTAGCACTATTACAGCAATTATGTAAGTATTTTGTGACTTTCATTAGTGCGATCGCAATTAGATTTTTTTGACGCTGGAATTAACTGCGCGATTGATACTTGCTGAATTAATAAAAACCAGATTCTCATAAGAAATATCCCGCGCATTTGTTTTTTCATAAATCCGAAAATTCATCCAAATTTATGGTTTGGCTGAATAATTTGGCATCATCTATGTAAATCCTCAGAGGTTGTATGATTAAAAGAAGGTTTGTTCTTGTAGGCTTGGCTTGTTGCTTGTCGATTATGAGTGCTGGTGCTGGTAATTTACTAGTCAGACAACAAGCAGCTAATGCACAATCGTCAAAAAATAAAAATGTCATAGTTGCTATGACAACCAGCATAGAAGATAGTGGACTTTTAGATGATTTAGTACCAGCTTTTGAAAAGAAAACAGGATATAGACTCAAAAAGGTTGCAGTTGGAACTGGACAGGCTTTAGCTTTAGCTGAAAAAGGCGAAGTTGATGCCCTATTTGTGAATTCACCTAAAGCTGAACGCAAAGTTTTACAAGGTGGTGCGGTGACTAATCGCCGCCTAGTTATGCACAATGACTTTGTAATTGTGGGGCCAAGTAATGCTGATAAAGCCAAGATTCGAGGAAAAAAAGATGCTGTAGAAGCCTTCAGATTGATTGCTAACAACCAAGCCTTATTTATATCAAGGGGTGATGACTCAGGTACAAATAAGTTAGAAAAAGATTTATGGCAACAAGCTAAAGTCACACCTGCTGGTAATTGGTATCAACAAACAGGTTCGGGAATGGCGAAAACTTTGCAAGTCGCTAATCAAAAACTTGGATATACCTTAGTAGATAGGGCAACCTACATATTTCAGAAAAAGAATCTTGCTTCTTTGCAGGTATTGGTAGAAGGAGACAGAAAATTATTAAATCTCTACCATGTAATGCAAGTAAATCCGCAGAAATTCCCCAGAGTTAATAATGTCGGAGCTAAAGCTTTTATTGATTTTGTTCTATCTCCTGAAGGACAGAAAATAATTGCAGATCACGCGAGAGAAGAATTTGGACAGCCATTATTTTTTGTTGATGGCGGTAAAACAGAAAAAGATTATGGGTTTTAGGTTATTGGTCATTTGTCATTGGTTCAAATATCGTAATTACGAATTACTAACTTCTACTGATCGCAGTCAAAGTATTGCCAATTATTACTTCATGTTTTCAGAAAATTGTGGATACAATCATTGAGGGAGCAATCAAAGCTATTGAGTTATTAACAAGGGGCGATCGCGAAGTTCTGGAAGTCATGATGATGACATTGCTAGTATCTGGAACAGCGACGGTTATTAGCGTTTTGCTAGGTGTACCCTTGGGACTTTGGTTAGCTTTAACAGAGTTTTTCGGTAAACAGGTATTAAATAGCTTGGTTAACTTCGGGATGGGTTTACCGCCAGTGGTAGTTGGCTTATTTGTTAGCTTGTTTTTGTGGCGATCTGGCCCTTTGGGCGATTTGGATCTGATGTATACACCTACAGCGATGATCGTCGCCCAAGCATTGATTGCTTTCCCTATTGTTACTGGCTTCAGTTTTGCAGCCATTCTCAGTATCAATCCCAAACTACGGTGGCGATTGCTATCAATGGGGGCGACACCTTGGCAAGCTAATTGGTTGTTAATCAAAGAGGCAAAGTTAGGATTAATAGCCGCAGTGATTGCAGGTTTTGGGCGCGTCATCTCGGAAGTAGGCGCATCGATGATGGTTGGCGGTAATATCAAAGGACAAACCAGAGTTTTAACTACAGCTATTGTTACCGAAGTCGAAAAAGGTAACTTTGATATAGCAATGGCGATCGCCTACATTCTACTCTTCATCACCTATAGCATTGTTGTATTGCTGACTATTTTGCAGCAGGAAAAGAAAATTTTATGAGTAAAATTACTGCTTTAAAGTCGTTGGTTTCATCTACTGTAGGACGACAGAAAAATTCGGCGGATATGAACAAAAATGCCCTGAATATGCATCAGGTAAAAGTCGATAGTAAAACCCGCAAAAATATCTTGTCAATTGATAATTTTGCTGTTCGTCCTGGGGAATTAGTCGCCATACTTGGCCCTAATGGTGCTGGTAAAAGCACCTTGTTAAGAACAATCAATATGTTGCAACCTTATCGTGGGGAAATGCAATTATTTGGGCAAGATGTGAGTTTTTCTAATAAAACAAATTTGCGCCGTCGTTCATCTTTAGTTTTTCAAGAAACATTACTACTAGATGACACAGTATTTAATAATGTTGCTAGAGTATTACAGTTTCGCGGAGTTTCCAAAAACCAGATTAAACAAAGAGTATATACAGCACTAGAAACCTTTGGTTGCGAACACTTAGCAAATCGTTCTGCGCGTTCTTTATCTGGTGGTGAAGGTAAACGAGTTTGTATTGCTTCTGGTTTAGTAGCTGATTCAGAATTGCTATTATTAGATGAGCCTTCAGCCTCTTTAGATGTAGCAATCCGCCCGCAAATTATCGAGAAAATTAGACAATGGGCGCAAGCGAGAGGATCGGCTGTAATATTAGTCAGCCATAACTTTACTGATATCTTGAATTTTGCCGATCGCGCGATCGCATTATTTGACGGCTGTATCATTCAAGATGATAAACTAGACAACCTGATCCGCCGACCGGCTAACCAGCAAATAGCCAGACTGGTAGGAATGGAGAATATTATTCCCTGTAGGATCAAGCCAAGCGATCGCGGTTATTTAATTAAGCTGGCAAACAGTATAGAATTTTTCTACCCTGGTGAATTGAAAACAACTATCACAGCTTGTTGTTTATCTAGTGATGCTTTCTATCTCGATAATGCGAGTTATCCAATTCCCTACCAACCAGGAGTGGTGAGAATAGAAGGACGGGTAGAGAGGATTTTACGTGGTATAGCTACTGATACTATTCGCTTTCAGATGGGAGAACAAACTTTAACTGCCAAATTACATCACAGTTATACATCTGATAATATCTATCGTCATGGAATAATTAAGCTAGCATTCAACCCAACAGATGCACATTTTGTTTAGCAGTTCAAGAATTACTTTTATTTTTGAATCTTGAATATCCAAAAACACAAATATTTGAGTTGATTTTGATGAAATTCATCATGATTAAAACCACATCTATTTTGATAACCATAGTTTTAAATGTAGTGGGAGCATCTTGCTCCCTGCTGTTCTTAGCGGGCAAGACTTCGGCGTGAGCGCTCAGTCGAACGCTGCCCGCATTACTCCAAGTTTCAAAATGGACGATGTTTATCAAAAAATAAGGGAAAATATACATTATGACTTACGCACAAAACCTCTCAAACTTTTATTTCTCTGTGGACTCTGTGGACTCTGCGGTTTATTTTTTCGTTGTCCTTGCGTAAGTAATTTACATTTGTAACTTTGTTTTTAACGCCACCAATAATAAACAAATCAAGTATATTTATTTTTAATCAATAACATTGATTTGGCATGTATATTATTTGCTTATTTCCTTCTCTAATTTTAGAGTGATTCCCAACTAATATAAATAGGTGTTTGTACTTTTAAATTGCCATATATTTACCCCAATTTCACAACTATTGTTTATGAGAAACCGGATGCGATCGCCACCACTTTTCAAGATGTTGATGTTGTCTGAATTAGCATTACCGCCGCCTTTTTCGCCTGGGATGCAGTTGACCAACTTCCTTCCATCAAAGCAACAACAATCGCACCTTGTATGAGCAACAGCAGTTGTCTAGCCAACTGTTCTGGTAATGTAACTTCTGCTGCTTGCGCAAGTTGAAGAATATACTCGTATATTGCTTGTTGATGTTCTAAGGCGACTCGATAGCCAGGATGATCGGGATTGGCTAATTCTATCGAGGCGTTCATAAATGCACAACCCCGGAAATCTGGCCCTTCAAACCATTCTCGTAAAGCATCAAATATAGCCAGCAGTCGTTTAGCCGGATCGGTAGTTTTTTGTTCAACGGTGGTTTTCAGCCATTGACACCATTGTTTATCCTCTTGGCGCAGCCATGCTTCAATCAAAGCATCTTTAGATTTGAAATGATTGTACAGCGACATTTTCGCCACGCCAGATTCCGCAATGATTCTGTCAATTCCAACGTTACGAATACCCTCTCGGTAAAACAAATCTGATGCTGTATGCAAAATGCGATCGTATACAGATTTACGCTTTGTTTTCAGTTTAGTCATTGAGTCACATCCTCTTTATCTTTTGGAATCATGCTAAATCTTCAATCAATACATACTGCTGTGATGCAAAAAGTTCCATATAACTGGGCTTTGGTTAAAAATTTGCTTTCACCAGAAGCTAGTTTAGAACTAACTGCGAGTTTTCCCCATCAAGAATTTCAGTTATCAAAAGGAGAGGGTTACGGTTACTACTGGGGAAAGATACTCGCCCCTCGTCAAGATATTCCTTTGATGCTCAAATTCAAAGATGATCGCTGGCGACAGCGCCTAGCACAGGGAAGACTTACTAGTGATTTAAAACACCTAAGTCATGTTTGGCGACAGTTAATAGAAGGACTCTGGACAGATGCTTACCGCGCAGCAATAGCCGAAATGTCAGGGTTAAATCTTAACGACTGTGTGATGGATATTGGATTTCGTCAATATAAGTCAGGACATCAACATTTTCCCCACACAGACGAACCGAATAAAGTTTTAACTCATCTGCTATTTTTCAATCAACAATGGTCTAGAGATTGGGGCGGCTGTTTGCGAATTCTCAAAGACTCGGAACCAGAATCAGCCTTTAAAGATATTCTACCTCTAAGTCATTCATCTGTGGTAATTGTGCGATCGGAAAATTCTTGGCACATGGTAACGCCTTTGACTGCTTCTGCTGGTGAAAGTCGGTTAGCTTTACGAATCGCTTTTTTTCGGAATGTTGAGTGATTTTTTTGTTTAACGCAAAGGTACGCGGAGGTAATCGCAGAGGTACGCGGAGAGTTTTTGATTGAGTGCTGCTTTGATGGGGTTTTTGCAATCTGGAAATATTTGGAGTTTTAAATATGACTAATCCGATAGAAATACTGCGATCGCGCTACGGTGAAATTCCTTTTGATTACAATATTCCCTGGAATGACTCTGTAGGGACAATCTTATCTCATCGTTCAGTTAGGTCTTATTTACCTGATCCTTTACCACCGGGAATCCTAGAGTTGCTAGTAGCTGCGGCTCAATCTGCGCCTACTTCCGCTAATCTCCAAAGTTGGAGTGTGGTAGCGGTGGAAGATGAACAGCGCAAAGATGAATTATACAGACTGTCTAATAACCAAGCCCAAGTCAAACAAGCGCCTGTATTTTTAGTTTGGTTAGCAGATTTAGGTCGTTTGGCTCACATTGCTGACAATCGCGGATTAGATCATATTGCATTGGAATATATAGAACTATTGGTGAAAGCGATCGTTGATGCTTCTGTTGCGGCGCAAAATGTGACTGTAGTTGCAGAATCCTTGGGTTTGGGAACAGTATATATTGGCGCAATCCGCAACAACACTCAAGAAGTAGCCACATTATTGAATTTACCGCCTTTTGTGTTTCCTGTATTTGGGCAGTGTCTAGGTTATCCCAATCCAGAAGTCCAACCAGCAGTGAAACCGCGTTTACCACAGTCAGCAGTTTTCCATCGAGAAACCTATAAATTAGCAGAGCAAGAAGAAGCTATTACCCACTACAACGATATTATGAAACAGTTCTACACCGAACAAAACATGAATGTCGCCGGTGATTGGTCAGAACATTCCGCCGAGAGAATCGCCACCCTGGACTATCTCAAAGGATGTAAAAATTTGCGCGAGACTCTCAATAACTTCGGCTTCAAGCTATTGTAAATCTGTTAAGAAACTTTGCTTTGAAAATTTCTGAGCGTTGGCTATCAGCGCTCACACTTTTCTCTACATTCTTTTGCATTTAAAATGAATCAGGCGATAGGCGATCGCAGTAGCATTATTTTTCTTTTTTAGCACTGACCAAAAGTACGATCACATTTCAGACTGTAACCGTAAATGCGATCGCCAAAGGCTAAATTATCTGTAGTAGAATAATAGCCACGCAATAAGATTAACTTTCACGAATTGGCAGCCCAAAGAATTGCCACATCGTTGTACTGCCTGAATATGGCATCAGCACTGACGAGGGTTATGTCTTCGAGTTGTGCCTGTGCAATCAACATTCTGTCAAACGGATCTCGGTGATGCAAGGGTAATGAAGCTGCTCGTAAAGCGTGAGTTGCTGTAATTTCTAGCGATCGCACACCCAACTGCCCCATACGATTAGAAATGTAGCTATCTGGTGGTTCTGGCAATGGTAACTTTGCGATCGCAAATTTAATACCGATTTCCCAGATACTAGCAACGGAGAGCCACAATTCGTTTGTTTCATCAGCAATCTGTGTAATTGCCTCCTCACTCAACCTTTCTGGTTGGGCAAACCACCACAACCAACATTGAGTATCCAACAACAGCTTCACTCTTCACCACCCTCAAATGCTGCCAAGATATCTTCTGGTAAAGGCGCATCAAAGTCTTCTGGTACAGTGAAACGCCCTCGATCTAGCCCTAAACTAGCTCGCCGATTAGATGGGTTATGAAACGGAACCAACTTGGCAATTGGGATACCTCGGTTGGAAATAATAATTTCTTCCCCAAGTTCCACACGAGACAACAAGCGTGAGAGGTTTGTTTTGGCTTGATGGATATTTACACTTTCCATGCTTTTTACTAAACTAAGTCTATAAACTTAGTTTAGTTTAGCGATACATTGTATTGCAAGAGCTGATAGCGATCGCCTGCTCGATAATGATATCCACCAGTTGTTCGATTGCCAACTGTCCAAGGGTTTCGCGGTCTAACTTTAGCGGCAGGTCTTTTTCCATAATTGTGATAATCCGCCTCGTCTGTCACACTTGTCAATACCCCCTGACCTGAATCCTTACATAGAATTAGCAATCATTGATATCAGTAGATATACTATTATTTTTAGGTAATACGCGATTATTTAAGCATAATTAGGCGTAATTAAATCTATATTTATAAAATTTAGGTCAAATTCTATTTAGTGTGGTGTAATTCATACATTAAACACATGATTTTCATACCATTTTTATGTAATTGCCACATATAGTTGTTACACTGATAAGAAGCAAACATTGAGTTTGCTCCTCACACCATACTACAATCCTCTTGTTCGTCAATGGCAAGAGGGTTTTTTTTATTTGTCATGGGGCATTGGGCATAGGGCATAGGAAAGAAAACTCCCCATACTCCCGACATTTGTTTATCCCCCCTCCTGCCCTATTTCAGGGGTTGCAGTACATACATTGTGCTGGATCGCCAAACTCTTTGCCGTCGGGGAATAATTTTTCTTGAGTATAACTACATTTTTGGCACTGATAAATTACAGAATGAACTAGGCTGGTAGACATACCGCATATTTCACAGGGTAATCCTTTGCGGATTTGAGTTATATCAAAACCTGGTAGATGACATTGGGGACAATGGCTTTGCAGCTTGCTTAATAAATTAGAGGTAGCTTTGGCAATATTTTTCATTCTGGTGGGATTGTGATGGGCGCGCATATCGGTTTCTAGATATACTTTGCCATCGGGTGAGTTATTAAATGCCCAATTCCAAGCTTCTATTAATTTTGCTTCGGTATTAATACCTTTAATAATTTGACTGCTATCTTTGGTTGTTTGCTGATAACTCAGCACTAGTCCATGTTCGGGGAAACCAATTTTGTGAGCAAAATCATAGGCTTGTTGGATATTTTCTACTACCTGATGGTTAAAATTAGTTTCTAATGATAATTCTTCGCCAATAATTTCTAAATCGTTTTCTCGATCTAATAAAATAACAATTTCGCGATTGGAGTAAATATAAGGTATATATGGATGAGGTGCAAAGCTACCTTCACTGGCGATCGCTAATTTTGCACCTGTGAATTCTAGGGCTTTTGTGGCTTTTAATCTGGCTGCTTCTATTTGCGTACCTGGACGTTCTCTTTCTCTGGTAAATGTACCGAAAACGTCAGTATCAAAATTTGGCGGTACTATGATTTTAATGCCTAACTCCGGTTCTAAGATGGGAGCGATCGCTTGCTGCTTTTGATGCATTGTCGCCAGTATTGCCACACGATTACTAAATAATTGCTGATTTTTCATCGTGGGGTTACCTCCTGTTGATGTTTCGGCAAGGTTAGCCGGTAATAAAGCATAATTACAATTACTTATTATCCCTTCCTTCATTACCTCTAGAACTGACTAAACCTGCCGAAAATTAACAAAATTAGGAACCTTGTTCCTGAGCAACCTGTGCGAGTTCTGCTGTCAGCTTTTCTTTATCGCGTTTGCGTTTCTTAGCATAAAGCTGAATCGTTACTGCCATGAGAATAATTGATGCAAAAATTACCCAGACTGTGGTATCTGTAGGCAGATTGTTCTTGAATACAGCTAGCAGTACAATTACCATGAGCATAACTGTGGGTGCTTCATTTAAAGCCCTTAGCTGCTGACTGTTCCAGCGACATTCATCTACTGCTAATTTTTTCATGAGTCGGGAGCAGTAATGATGATAGCCGATTAATAAGGTCACAAACACCAGTTTGATATGCAACCAACCCTCTTTTAAAACATCTGGTTCAGTAGATAAAAGTCCAATTGCCATTGCTACTGTCACCAACATTCCTGGAGTTGTGATGATATTGTAGAGGCGTTTTTCCATAATTTGATACTGATTTTTCAGTATCGTGCGTGCTGGTTCTGGTTCTTGGTTAGCTTCTACGTGATAGATAAATAAACGTACTAGGTAGAACAAACCAGCAAACCAGACTACGAAGCCAATAATATGAAACGCTTTAAACCAGGAATAAGCCATGAATTGAACCTGCCTGTCTCAACTTGTTTTGGAGTTGCTTTTGCCGAAATGGCCGCAACTACTCTCTTTATCAGGTTACGGTAAAATCTTCAGCGAGGACTGATTGCTAGCCAACAGATAGATTAAGAAGTATGAACTGCTATGACAGGTTATGATTGACGATGATATCCAGGACGTTATAAATTGCCCGTCTAAATGCGATCGCTAAAAAAATTTGTAGCTATGATGAGGCTACAGCCACAAATAGAGCATAATTCATAGATATTCTCGTACAAATATTATATTTACCTGTATGAAAAGTGCGATCGCCATTAGGCGTACCAAAGGTATCACTCGGCAAGCTGTATTATTATTTACCTGCTCTGCACTGCTGATAGGTTGTGGTAAAAGTAGCAGTAATAATACAAGTTCCACGACTAATCCAACAGCAACATCAACAACTGGTAATGCAGTTCCTATTGGGATTGCCTTTGCTCAGACTAGCAATGTAGCATTACTTGGTCAAGAAGGAACGGATGGCGTAAAAATTGCCGAAAAATATTTTAATGCCAAAGGTGGTATTAACGGTAAACCAATTAAATTAATTTTTCAAGATACTGGCGGCGATGAAGTTGGTACGGTTAATGCTTTTCAAACATTAATTAATCAAAATAAAGTTGTGGGAATTATTGGCCCGACTTTATCACAACAAGCGTTTAGTGCGAATCCTATCGCTGAACGCAATCAAGTTCCGGTAATTGGTGCATCAAATACCGCTAAAGGTATTCCCGAAATTGGTGATTATGTAGCGCGTGTTTCTTCTTCTGTGGCTGTTGTCGCGCCTTATGCGGTAAAAGCAGCACTCAAGCAAAATCCTAATATTAAAAGAGTGGCTGTATTTTATGCCCAAAATGACGCTTTTAATAAGTCGGAAACAGAAATATTTCAGAAAACAGTTAAAGATTTAGGATTGAATTTAGTTACAGTTCAAAAATTTCAAACTACAGATACTGACTTTCAAACTCAAGCTAGTAGTGCGATTAATTTAAAACCAGATTTAGCAATTATTTCTGGTTTGGCGGTAGATGGTGGTAACTTAGTTAAACAATTACGAGAACTTGGTTATAAAGGCATTATTATTGGTGGTAATGGATTTAATACATCTCATATATTTTCTGTCTGTAAGGCGCTGTGTGAAGGGGTGATTATTGCTCAAGCTTATAGTCCAGAATACAAGAATGAAATTAACACAGCGTTTCGCAAAGCCTATTTTGAGCAGTATCGGCGCGAACCACCCCAAGTCAGCGCTCAAGCTTTTACGGCGTTACAGGTATATGTAGAAGCACTGCAATCTTTAGATAAAAAAAAGAAAATTAATCAACTTTCATTAGCACAGTTACGGAAGGAATTAAATCAAGAATTACTCAAAAGAAATTATCAAACGCCTTTGGGTGAAATTGCTTTTACTCCAGTAGGTGATGTTATTCAAAAAGAGTTTTACGTTGCTCAATTAAAAATGGAAGCAAATGGGAATCAGGGGAAATTTGCGTTTTTAAGCATTAAATAAGCTGATGTAAATTAATTCAGATGCTGAATTCAGTAAACTAGTAAGGGACTTCCAAATAAAAAAATATACAACTATTGATTGTGGGGTGGGCGTCTCGCCCGCCCATAGTCAAAGGCGGGCAAGATGCCCACCCCACAAGATTGGATAATTTATTTCTTGGAAGTCCCTAGGAAGAAACAAAAATATTTTTACAGGGAGTTACTAGATCCCCGACTTCTTGAAGAAGTCGGGGATCTGAATGTCAACAAAAAGGTCTATGGAAATAATTAACTGACTAAATACGCTGATATTGCTCTGTCTGGAGAGTGATTTTATCTGCAATCAAGGCGAATTTAACTTCATTCTTGGGATTGATGCAAGCATGAAAAAATCGGGATAAAAATAAACTATCGACTTCAGGTGAAGAATTTAATGCTTCTCAGCTAATGTATTTGTTGGGTAATAGTTATATTGTAATTCATTATTCAGCTTAGTCAATAAGAAGTTAATTTCTTCACTTGATTGGTAAATAAGGTTGAGACAGAGATATGACTGTAAATTGATGGCAAACATTTAGCCAATCAATACGGATAATCTCTGCGCTCATGAAGTACAAGTTATGCGTTTTTGACGCTGTTATTGAGGAATACAAATGAAAATTATTGCTTTGGTTTCAAGTTTACTCCGTCCCGTGCGTTTTTTAGTTATTGCCTTTACCTGCACACTGTTATTTGTGTCGAATGCGTTTCCTGCTTTTGCTATTGAAAGCTATCAAAGTAATCCCAAAGAAGCCACTACACAACTTTTAGAAACTCAGCGTAAAACCGATGAAGTAGGTAGATCAAATCCTCCTGGATTGGAAAGAGTTCAAAGAGAATCTAATAAAGGTTTGAATGAAGTTCAAGGAGATGCAGATATCGACAAGATGAAGCGTCCTAGCAATTCTACTAGTTCCACTTCAGTAGAAGACGAAATAGAAAATCTTCTGGAAAAAGTCACAGGTAAAAAGTAAGCAGAATTGATATTACCTGTAGGAAGTAGCGGTAAATTTCCCTTGTTTGTTCTTTGTCATTAGTCATTTGTCTGAATAAAGGGCTAATGAGTAGCTTCACCACTTTATATAATATAGGCATCTTGATTAAAAACAATATTCAAGATGTCTTTTGCTATATACATTGTTATTTGTTGACTGTTGACTGTTGAGTGTCAATTATTTATAGGAAATTCTATCTGTTGGGAGGATAGGATGAGATAAAAGGCTACCATCTATCTATTAGCAGAAAAATAAAATTAATAATGTAAATTTAATATTTTTTATTATCTTTCTGTAGACTGATGTAGATTAGGGATGAAATTTGGGAACTTAGTAAATGAGTTCTCCAAGAGAGGAAAAATAATGCCAAAAATCAATATCGGCTTAACAGAACAACAACGTCAAGGTGTCATTGATTTGTTAAATAAAGATTTAGCAGACGCCTATGTTTTGTTAGTTAAAACAAAAAAATATCATTGGGATGTTGTCGGGCCTCAGTTTCGTACCCTGCACCAGCTATGGGAAGAACATTATGAGAAACTAACTGTAAATATTGATGCTTTAGCAGAAAGAATTCGGGCTTTGGGTGGTTATCCTGTAGGAACATTAGAAGGATTTCTGCAAATGGCTACCCTAAAAGAACATGCTGGACAAGTTCCCACAGCTACAGAGATGGTAGCGAATTTAGTGCAAGATCACGAGCAAGTAATTCGTAATTTTAGGGAACATGTAGATCAATCTGGTGAAGAGTTTCACGATCAAGGAACTGCTGACTTTTTAACTGGATTGATGGAAGAACATGAAGAGATGGCTTGGATGTTGCGCTCCTTTATTGAAGGACAAGCATTAGATCCTAGCAATAAACCATCAGCTGCATCTGATACTCAAACTCCTGTAGGTGTGTAATTCAAATAATTACTAATTCGGCTTAATTACGAATTATTTTAAATGGCAGTTTGTGGAAAGAAGCAATTTATCCACAGCTGCCTATTTAATCGGCAATTTTTCATCATCATATTTAAGGAGATTCCAGTGCCAGAAACATACACAGCAGAACGGACGATTTCATCTGTATTTAAAGAACAGAAGCAAGTAGATGATGTAATTCGGCGGTTGTTAGATAGAGGCGTACCCAGAGATCATATTTCTGTATTGGGGAGAAACTTTCAATCAGAAACGCGAATTGCTGGTTTTATTACGAAAAAAGATGTGATTTTAGGTGGTTTGAGAACAGGAGCAATTTTTGGTTCTTTATTTGGTTCCTTTCTTAGCTTACTCACAGGGGTAGGTGTGTTATTTATACCTTTTGTGGGGCCGATTGTGGCAGCCGGGCCTATTAGTGCGGTATTATTGGGAGCTGCAAGCGGTGCGATCGCAGCTAGTGCTGGTGCAGGATTAGTATCGGTTTTAACTACTTTAGGAATGCCTGAAGATAAAGCCACAGTTTACCAAACCCGTCTGCAAGCTGGCGAGTTTGTGTTGATGGCAGAAGTACCGAGCGATCGCGCCGGTGAATTTCAATTATTATTAGAAAGTGCTGGGGCTGAAGAAGTTCACACAGTTGATCAAATCTTCGCCCGTCCTTGTCCTGGCCCTTGTAATAAACCAGAAGATTTATCTCCGGAAGTTCGTTCTCACCTGTCAGCAGATGCACAACGCACCTTCATGGAACGCTATAACGTCACCCTAGCAGACACCAGTGACGAGTTTACCGCCGAACAAGCTGCTTGGGACGCAGTCCGTCAGCAATATGATGAAGATGATAACGGTGTTTGGTCAAAAGCCAAGGTGAAAGTTTAGGGAGCATCCCAAATGTGCAAAAACGCCCTCACCCTATAAGGGTGGGGCTAGAAATACGAAGCCTGCCTTCTTTTGCTAAAAGTTTGATAGCCTGCGTTCGTCGAAGACGTTCCCGAAGGGTAGGCAGGCTTTGTTGGTATAGCAATACCCTAGAAGGGTATTGCGTCAAAATTGGGATGCTTCCAAAGTTTAATTGAAAATGGGCATGGGGCATGGGACTAGCTTGAAAATAGCGTTGACTGTTGACTGTTGACTGTTGACTGTTGACTGTTGACTATGTCAACGTGATTTTGGGTGCATTGAGATAAGCTTGGGGATTTTCGGGGTCAAATTCTAAGCCGTTAAAAAACTTTTCGATTCCCCTTGATGTGGTAGCGGGAATTGCTGATTCTTGACCGATAAATTTAGCCGCTTCTCGCCATAAATCCTCACGATTGACTGCATCAATTAAGGGTTTGGTATCAAAATCAGGAGAACGGTAACCCCAGCGCATATCTTCAATTAAAAACCATAAATCGTGGCTTTTGAAGGGATAAGAGGCGTTTTCTCGCCAGTATTTAATCGCATGGGGGCTGTTTTCCACTACCCGCCCATTGCCATAATCGAATTTACCTAAAAGGCGATCGCGGATCAATTCACTTTTAACGCCAATCCATTGTCTTTGTGAGACAATATCAAATAATTCTGCTTTATTTTCTGGGCGATCGCACCAAATTTGCGCTTCTAAAAATGCCGCTAGCATGGCTTTGGCTGCTTTGGGATATTTATCAACCCACTCAGCACGCATGGTGAAGGCTTTTTCTGGATGATTCGGCCATAATTCCCCAGTTGTCACCGCCGAATAACCCAATCCTTGTTTAATTAGGCGTTGATGCCAAGGATCGACTACACAGAAGGCTTCCATACTCCCACTCCGCATACTTGCAACCATCTGCGGCGGTGCAATGACAATGATGGATAAATCGCGATTGGGATCGATACCGCCATGCGCCAACCACCAACGCATGAAAAAATCACCAGTCACCCGGCGATAGGGAACGGCACAACGTACAGTTTCACCAGCTTTTGCTTTTTGGAAGAAAGCTGGTTTTAAGGGCGAACTGTCTGTACCTAAATTTAAATTTTTATATGTGTTGGCAACAGATATCCCCTGTCCGTTAACATTCATTCTTGCCAAAATATACATGGGAATTTTTCTTCTATAAGTAATTTCCCCAGTATTCATGAGGTAAACCATCGGAAATAGCAGATGTCCGCCATCTAAGCCTTCATCCGCCGAACCTAACATGAGTTTGTCACGCATCACCGCCCATGAGGGTTGTTTAACAACGCGAATATCCGGTAAACCATGTTTAGCAAAAAAGCCTTTAGCTTTGGCAATAATTAACGGACAACTGCTAGTCACAGGCACAAATCCCAAGGTAGCAGTTGTTACTTCTGGCGAATCGCGATCGCCAGCATAAACGCCAGCATTTAGTTGCGTTTTTGCTACACTGAAATTACTACAGTTACTTAAGCTATGAGTCAGAACAGCCGCACCAGCCGTTGTCAGAAATTGTCTGCGCTTAAATTTCACCATGTGGGGAATTCAAAATTCAAAACTTGTACTGAGGTTTTAAGAAGTAAAAAGTAAAAACATAATTTTTTACTTTTGCTTTATTCGGTCAAAATAGTTAAAATTTATATCTACAATCGTTTTACTTGTTCTTGACCTTGTAGAAATTGCATTAATTCATGGCGTAGGTCATGAAATTTGGCAGTATCGCGAATTTCTAAAGAACGGGGATGTTCAAAGGGTATGTCTAAAATTTGACCGATGGTGGCTGCGGGGCCATTTTTCAACATGACTACGCGATCGCTCAGTAATAAAGCTTCATCCACATCATGAGTTACCATAATAGTTGTGATGTGATAGCGATCGCAGATACACATTAACTCGGCTTGCAATGAACCTCGCGTTAGCGCATCTAAAGCGCCAAATGGTTCATCAAGTAAAAGTAATTTGGGCTGAACCGCCAAAGCACGGGCTAAAGCTACTCGTTGTTTCATCCCTCCTGAGAGTTGCGCAGGTTTTTTCTGGGCGGCGTTTTTCAAACCTACCAATTCTAGATGCGAGGCGATAATCTCCCGGCGTTCGGCTTTCGATTTCCCTGGCATAGCTTTATCAACAAACAGAGCGATATTTTCCCAAGCTGTCAGCCAAGGTAACAGGGAATAATTCTGAAATACTACCATGCGATCGCGGTATGGTCTTTTAACTAATTGCCCATCTACATACACTTGTCCTTGAGTGGGTTTTTCTAAACCGGCGACAATATTCAATAGTGTAGATTTACCACAACCAGAATGACCAATTAAGGAGACAAAATCTCCCTGCTCAATTTCTAAATTGATATCTTTGAGAACAATGTTCTTTGTACCATCTTGGACAAATTCCTTATTGATATCCCTGATTTCTACAAAACTAGGCATGGTATTGACTCTCGGCTTAAATAGGGGCTAGGGGCTAGGGATTAGGGAAGAGAAATTTTTATGTTTGGTTGTGAGATTTTTTCGTGATTAACTGATATTTAGGACTTACGCACCGAACACAAAAACCCTCACAAGGGTGGTCAAAAGTCAAAAGTCAATGGTCAAAATTCAGGTTTTTGGACTATGGACTATGGACTATTGACCATTGACAAAAAGCATGAAAAATATCTGACACTGCGTAAGCCCTAATATTAATTACTCTTGCGGCGTGACTTTTTCGGAAATATAGCCCATAATTTTATCGAGGATGAGACCGCAGCCACCCAGGTAAAAAATTGCCAAAATAATTTCGTGAATATTGGCATTGTTGTACGCATCGACAATAAAAAAGCCAATACCATCATCAGAAAGCAACATTTCCGCCGCGACAACTGCTAACCAAGATAAACCGAGAGCAATTCTCAAGCCTGTAAATATATAAGGTAAAGTTGCTGGTAAGAGGATTTTATAAAAATGTTCTAATGCTGATAAACCCGCTATCTTAGAAACATTAATATAATCTTTCGGTACCAGACTGACACCCAAAGCTGTATTTAAAATAATCGGCCAAATCGCAGTTATACAAATTACGAAAATAGCCGAAGGATTAGGTTTGAGAAATACTGCTTGAGCTAAAGGTAGCCAAGCTAAAGGTGCAACGGGACGTAGTAATTGTATTAATGGATCTATCGCTTTTCTACAAAAACTATTCAAGCTAATAAAAAAACCAATAGGAATACCTATAAGTATAGCCAAGGAATAACCTACCATTACCCTATTTAAACTAGCGAGAATTAGCCAGAAGAAACCTTTATTATTTCCTCCTTTCTGAAAAAAAGGATCTCTTATTAAATCCCAGGTTTCAGTTACCACTGCAAATGGTGAAGGTAAAGATGTATTAGGACGCAAGCTTAATAAATGCCAGATGATCAAAAATATACAAATGCCAAAGAAAGAAGGTAATAACTCCTTAAGCTTTTGGGAAGCAACTTTTGCTATTCGCTCGAATAAGTTTCTATACTGAGGTTGGGAATACATTTGCTTGTAGCCTAAAGAATTGATACTATCCAAAATAGCTAAATTTTTCCACTAATAGCAATATTTTGCAAAAACTCAGTACCTAACCCTGGATTTCTTGCCAAGCTAGGAGAAATAGGGCAAAAAATTGCCAAAATGTATATTGCTAAAAATTACCCTCTCACGGAGCTTAACTGATGTCTCCAATCAGGTGTCGCATAAGATACAGCAATTCGCAACCGCAAGATTAACCGATGAAGTACAAAGCGATCGCTCTCGTAATCTTGTCTGTCACAGAATCCAAGTTAAGCATATTTACTGCTTACACAAGCAATTAAATATACTAATAAAAATTCCTGATGAGGAAGCGATCGTTAACTCCTCATTCAGAAAATTGAATCATATAAGTGTGGGAAATTTGAGTGAAAATAAGGGTTTTTTGAGGAAAGTATCAATTGAGGTTCCTGACTTAATTATTTGGGAATACTAAGTTGATAGACAAAATATGGCACCTATAAGCACAGCATTATGTTGGCATTTTTTTCCTCTGGTTTCTACTCAATTGGTTTTATGGCTCATGGACATTGTTATTTGTGGAATACCGGATTAGTCTGGCTTCACATTATTTCTGATGCAACCATCGCTCTCGCCTATTATTCTATTCCAGTGTTACTAATTTACTTTATCTCGCAACGCAAAGATGTACCTTTTAATGGCGTGTTTATGTTATTTGGTGCTTTTATTATTGCCTGCGGTACTGGACATTTAATGGAAATTTGGACGTTATGGCATCCAGATTACTGGATTTCTGGGACGCTGAAAGCTTTGACGGCAATTATCTCTATATATACAGCATTTGCGTTAGTTCACCTCATGCCCCAAGCGCTCACATTACCTAGTCCCACCCAATTAGAAACAATTAATCAATCACTCCTTAAGGAAATTGTTGAGCGCAAGCGCGTTGAGCAAGAATTACGCCAAGCAGAGGAAACAGCGAAAAATGCTAGCGAAGCCAAAAGTGAATTTCTCGCCAATATGAGTCATGAGTTACGCACGCCCCTCAACGGTATTCTTGGCTATACACAAATTCTCCAACGCACAGAAAACTTAAGTGAGAAAGCTACTAAAGGAATTGCCATTATTTATCAATGTGCTTCTCATTTATTAACTCTTATTAATGATGTGTTGGATCTCTCCAAAATTGAAGCCAGAAAGCTGGAATTGAATCTGATAGATTTTTACTTACCGGCGTTTCTCGATAGCGTAAGTGAAATTTGTCGGATTCGGGCTGAACAAAAAGTGATTGAGTTTAATTTGCATCTGGATAGGGATTTACCAACAGGGATTCGCGCTGATGAAAAACGTTTGCGCCAAGTATTGATTAATTTGCTGGGTAATGCTATTAAATTTACCCAACAAGGGAGTGTCACCTTTAAAGTGAAAGTCCTGAATCAAACAGCTAATAAACAAGGAGAGATCATCTATAAAATTCGCTTTGAAATAGTAGATACTGGTACGGGTATTACCCCCGAACAAGCCACAAAAATCTTTCTCCCTTTTGAGCAAGTAGGTAATCAAAAGCGACAAACCGAAGGTACGGGTTTAGGATTAGCCATCAGCCAACAAATTATTGCGTTGATGGGTAGTCAAATTCAGTTAGAAAGTAAGTTTGGCAAAGGTAGCACTTTCTACTTTGATTTAGAAGTAGCAGAGTCTCAAAACTGGGCAAAAGTTTGCCGAATAGTTGATAGAGGTACAATTATTGGTTATGAAGGACAAAGACGGAAGATTTTGATTTTAGATGATAAGTGGGAGAACCGTTCCGTTATCGTCAATTTACTAGAGCCAGTGGGCTTTACGGTTGTAGAAGCTATTAATGGTCAAAAAGGATTAGAACAAGTAAAAATTCACAAACCAGACTTAATTATTACTGACTTAATTATGCCTGTAATGGATGGCTTGGAGTTTATTAAAACCTTGCGCCAATCTGAAGAATTTAAACATATAGCTATTATTGCTTCTTCTGCTAGTGTCTTTGCCAATGACCAATATAAAAGCATTGATGTGGGTGCTAATGCCTTTCTGGGCAAGCCTATAGAAGTAGAAACTTTGCTAGAATTACTACGGCAATTTTTGCAATTGGAATGGCTGTATGAAGTTAATAAAAATTCCTTAAAAAAACCCGATATAGATAGTTTATCTCTGAATAATACAATAGTTGTACCTGCTCGTGAGGTTTTGCAAAATTTATATGAATTGGTACAAGATGGCGATATTCAATCAATTTTAGAAATAGCGGTACAACTAGGGAATTCTCACGAGGATTTAGGTGCATTTACCGAGCAAATCATCCAGTTAGCTAGCAACTTCCAACTTAAACGGTTGGAAAGTTTTATCCAACAATCCATGAATTAATTCGGCGTAAATTCTATTTTTATCTATAGTTATGAGTGAGATTGGCAATAAAGGATTTATCTTAATTGTGGATGATAATCCCACAAATTTATCTGTGCTGTCAGAAGCGTTGACTAGTAAGGGTTTGCGTTTCCGGGTAGCAGTTGACGGCGAAAGTGCGATCGCGCAAGTCGAACGCAATCAACCAGAGTTAATTTTACTCGATATTCAAATGCCGGGTATTGACGGATTTGAAACCTGTCGGCGTTTGAAAGCTAATCCGGTTACCGCAAATATTCCGATTATTTTTACCACTGCTTTAGCCGATATCGAAAGTAAGACTAAGGGTTTTATTCTCGGTGCGGTAGACTACATATCAAAACCATTTGCTCAAGAAGAAGTAATTGCCAGAGTGCTGGTACATTTAAGACTGAAGCAGCTAAATGAATCTTTAGAACAACAAGTACGCGATCGCACTTTGGCTTTACAACAAGCGCAAGTTAAACTAGTGCAGCAAGAAAAATTATCTACCCTAGGAGAATTAATCGCTGGGATTGCCCATGAAATGAACAATCCCATCAATTTTATTAGCAGTAATATTCCCCCTTTAGAAGAATATATTGCTGGGATATCAGCAATTTTAAAACTATATGAACAAGAGTATCCCAATCCCCAGGAGAGAATTACTAAAGCAATTGCAGACTTAGATCTAGAATTTATGCTCAAGGATCTAGTCAAAATAATCGATTCATTTAAAATCGCCAGCGAACGCATCCGTAACATTTCTAATTCATTGCGTACCTTCACCCGCGCCGATAGCGATTGTAAAGTATTTGCGGATTTGCACCAAGGGCTAGATAGTACATTAATGATTTTACAACATCGCCTCAAAAATAATGGCGCTCGCCCCTGTATTGAAATAATTAGAAATTACGGAGAATTACCAGAGGTTAACTGCTATTTAGGTCAAATGAATCAAGTATTTATGAACATATTAGCTAACGCCATTGATGCGATTGATGAAGCCATATTTCAAGGCAAAATGATCTGTAAAAATCCCCAAATTAAAATTACCACAGCAGCAGATTCAGCAAATAATATTTTAATTCGGATTGCTGACAATGGGATGGGCGTTCCTGAACGACTTAAACAACGACTATTTGAGCCTTTATTTACCACTAAACCCGTGGGTAAAGGTACAGGATTAGGCTTATCAATCGCCCATCAAATTGTCGTAGAAAAACACAATGGCACATTAGAAGTAAATTCTCAACTGGGCGTAGGTACAGAGTTTACAATTGCAATTCCCCAAGAATAATTTAGGTTAACTGTTGACTGTTGACTGTTGACTGTTGACTGTTGACTGCGCCGCACTGAGCCTGTCGAAGTGTTGACTGTGAATTAATCGCCATCGCTTTACTGCTGTTTGTAATTCCCCTGATAACCAACAATCAAACTGTGGATAAACAGGTAATCGCGGTACTAATTCCCATCCCCCAATCTGTAAAATATCTCTCAATTCCCCTGCTTGAATATGGGGATAATCAGGGTTCACTTCATCTTTTGGGCTAATTCCGCCTAAATCTCTTGCACCTGCTGCTATACAAGCAAGTAACCATTCACCATCTTTGACTAAATTCGGCGGAATTTGAATTGTAATTTCTAGCGGTAAAATTTCCCTGGCTTTAGCAATTATTTCTGGTAATTTATGGGGGTCAAAATTTGGCGCGTCAAAACTTTGCTGATTTCCTGGGCTATGGGGTTGTAAAATAACTTCTTGAATGTGATGATAACGCTGATGTAACTCAGATATAGCTGTTAATGTTTCCCAGCAATCGGCTAATGTTTCGCCAATTCCTAATAATAATCCTGTAGTAAAGGGAATTTGTAATTCTCCCGCCCATGTTAATTGTTGTAACCGTAATTCTGGTAATTTACTGGGTGCGTGACGATGTACTGTAGTTAATAATTTAGGTGTTATTTGCTCTAACATTAACCCCATTGAAACATTAACACTCTTCAGCTTTTGCATTTCTGGAAAACTAAGCGGCCCTGCATTAGTGTGGGGGATAAAACCCATTGTTAATGCTAACTGACACAAATCATAAATTCTTTGAAACCACGCTTCCCGCCTGGGGGAATGTGGATGTACTTCACCGCTAAGAATGAGAATTTCACATACATTTTTTTGTTGGATTTTTTCTAAAATGCTGGTGGCTGCTGCTAAAGTTAACCAAGGACTTTTATCAGGATCGGTGCGAAAATTACAGTAGCTACAGCGATTAAAGCATTCATAAGTTGGGACGATTGTATAAGCTGGGCTATAGGTGACAATTCGAGAATTATCAGTTGGCATAAATCAATTTAAAATTCAAAACTTGTACTGAGCCTGTCGAAGTATTCAAAATTCAAAATTAAAGATATATATTATACTAATTCTCTGTGAAGCTGGGCATTAACGCTCTCAGGCTAGAAGCCTGGAGCTAAACAAACAAAGCCTGCCTACGCAGGCTAAATTATATGCATCTTAATATTGAATTGGTATTAGTATTTATTTATGAATTCTAATACAAATTGAAAAAAATAATCCGATAAATTGTAGGGGCAAGGCATTGCCTATTGGTGTCAACTTAATGTGAAACCTGCTTGGTGACAAGGTTCTGCCCTCACCCCCAGCCCCTCTCCCAGCAGGAGAGGGGAGCAAGAGATTTAATTCCCCTTCTTTTGGGGGAGAAGGGGTGAGGGGATGAGGGCGAGGGTTTTTGTACAACACGCGCCGTATATAGCTTTTAGTTTAAGTTGACACCAATGGGCATTGCCTTACCCATAATGAATTATGAATTATGAATTAGGTTTCTAGATTCAATTACTCAATTTAATTTGAAAATAAGTGCGATTGCAAAAAACAATAACGCCTACTTACACAGCAGCTTATTGTCAAACAGCGCCATTTTTCAGCAAGCTATATCCTTTTTTATCTGCGGAAAACACCAAAATGTGTGCGTGATTTACCTAAATGAGTAAGCAATATACCTTTTTACCTGCGGAAAACACTAAAATGAGTGCGCGATTTACCGAAACGAGTAAGCGATATGGCTTTTTGAGTAGGTGAAATGGTATTTTACTTGCGGAAAACACAATAATGAGAACTTGTTAAGGCTTAATGAGTAGGTGAAATGGCTTTTTGCTTACTAAAAACAGGAAAATGAGTAGTTAATTTAGATAAATGAGCAAGCGATCGCCTTTTTTGTTTACTAAAATTATAAAAATGAGTCCTGAATATGTGTAAATGATAAAGCTGGCGGATTTTCAGCAAAAAACCTGAACTTGAAGCCTTTTTACCTCAATTTAATGCTTTATATGCTTGAATATCTTGATTTATCTCAAATTATCTATAATTTGTAAATAAAAATGGTGCGTTAGCCTACTGGCGTGGCAAGGCTAAAATGTTGCAAAAAAAATGTAGGTTGGGTTGACGTAAGGAAACCCAACACCAGCATCTATGTTGAGTTGCTGAAATTCATGTTGGGTTTCGCAAAGCCTCAACCCAACCTACATCTAATGTACTATTTTAGTTGTGTCAATCCACTACGGAAAATAATCTATTGATTACACAAAGTTGTATTCATGCAGATTATTTATATCTTGTTGTTTAGCATGAATGTTTTGCAAGTGCTTTTTTACTGTATTAATAGTAATAAATAGTTTATTGGCAATTTCTTTATAAGAAAGATTCGCTAACCTTAGCTGCCAAACTTCTATTTCCCGTTCGGTTAAATTGTATTTTTTGGCATCCGCGATCGCAATACTTTGGCTATGCTGATTACAATCTTCTATTGTCACCAATAAAAAGTTGCTTGGGCTGGCAGATAGTTCTAACCATCTAGCCCTGACGCGCAATTTGATTGTTGGCTTTGGTTGAATTTCTGACTCTATAATAATCTTTTCGCTAGTAAATAGCTCATAACTTTCAATTAAAGATTGACAAATATACCAAATTTCCTGGGGTATTTCTGTGCTATCTGCATCTTTTGACATTAATTGCCGACATATTGCACGGGCGTATTCATTGGTATGAATTAATTTACCTTCAGGTGAGATAACTGGAGTTTAGACTAAATGGGAGAGATGAAAGAGAAAAAGGGGATGTCTGATTGAAGACAGTCCCCCTTTCGGCAGAAGCTAAGAGAGAATCACCTACTCTTATCTGCCAATATGAAACGTGCCAGACTCGAAGAATTTCGTCAAGCCGCCTATACGCATCTAGGCAAAGCACATGATGCAACATTTGAACTAACAGATGCGATACTGTTGACCCGTAATGTCTACAGTCTGGCAGATTTATCTTTATCGCCAGTGTTTAGACGTAAATGGCCGAGTATCTATGAAGCGATACAAGATACCAAACCAGACCGTGAGAAATTAATGGAGTTATATATCAAGCAAATACCAACAGAAAAACGCATATTGTTGGCAGGAGACCATACAGCTTGGTCACGCCCAGATGCGGTGACACTCAAAGAACGGACAATAGAACACAGTAGCACAGCGATCGCGGGAAATAAACCGATTACGATTGGGCAGGGATATAGTACTATAGCTTGGATACCAGAGGATTCAGGAAGTTGGGCACTACCGCTGAGGCATGAACGGATTACCAGTTGGGACAATCCGATTGAGAAAGCAGTTGAACAACTCAAAAAGGTATGTGAATCAATGTCTGTTCGACCAATTTCGCTTTGGGACAGTGAATATGGTTGTGCGCCTTTCGTATTAAAGACAGCTAGTATAAAAGCCGATATCTTAGTTAGACTGCGTTCAAATCTGTGTCTATGGGGCGCACCACCTGCTTACTCTGGCAAGGGTCGTCCTCGCAAGCATGGTGCTCAATTTAAACTCAATGAACCCTCAACCTGGGGCGAAGTGGCATCTGTGCTGGAAGTAAATGACCCAAAATTGGGACGAGTTAAAGTCAGTCTGTGGGAAGATTTGCATTTTCGCAAAGCTGCTGCACGCCCAATGATGCTACTGAAGGTGGAACGTCTTGATCTTGATGGCAATTTGAGAGTATTAAGACCCTTGTGGTTGGCTTGGGTTGGGGAACAAATGCCACCATTGGATGAAGTTTGGCGATTGTACTTGCGCCGATTCACGATTGACCATTGGTATCGTTTTCTTAAGCAACGCTTACATTGGACAGTACCAAAATTCAGTACTCCAGAACAATGTGAACATTGGAGTGACTTAATGCCGTTAATCACTTGGGAGTTATGGTTAGCTTGTGATATCGTTGCTGATAATCCTCTTCCTTGGCAGAAGTCAATGGATAAATTGACCCCAGGACGAGTTGCTCAAGCTATGGGTGGAGTTTTCGCCGCGATTGGTACTCCTACCTCTCCACCCAAACCTCGTGGAAAGTCCCTTGGGTGGACACCAGGTAAAGTCCGTAACCGGAAAATACGATATCCAATTGTTAAAAAGACTGCTTCTAAACCACGCAAAGAGGAACAAAAATCTGCTTAATCTCAAATATCTTCATTCTTGAAGGTTGTGTTTTATTAACTCAGCACTGCTGGGTCATTTGTTGCTGTCTAGTCTAAACTCAAAAGATAATCAACACACCATCAACAAAGCTTTCAATAATCGCTTGGAGTAAATCAAATTTTGCTAAAGGTTGTAAATCATCATTGGTGGGATTTTTTTGATTTTGTTGTGCTTCGGAAATAGCCAGAAAATTTAAATCGTTTTCGTTATCTGAAAATACCATAATTAATTGCCTCCAAAACTCAGCATTACAGCCAAATAGGGATACCTGTGATGTTAATCAGGTGTTTAACTAAATTTTGGGGTTTGCGATTATGTCTATGCAATGAGTAAGCAGCAAATATAGTCAAGGCGATGAAGTTTGCGTAATTTAGCTGAATTAAGGTGAAGTTTTTATAAAGATGATTGGTGCAGGAGTCTCAACCTGGCGAATTCTCTTCGCAAACCAGTCACCATTGAGTTACGTAGAAGTCTGGCAACCGAACGCACTGGTTCGGCTATACAAACACAGTCTAATGCTGGGGACTAATCAATTGTAACTGCCGTTCAACTGCACAAGTTAGGAAAAGTCAGGAGTTTTGCGAAATGATCCATCCACAAAGTATTGAACAATGGTTTCCCCTGGAACAACAGCGCAAATATGTCTCCCAGTTGCAAGGGCGAGTGGGGATAACGCGACGACGCGCAGAATATTTTGTCAAGTTGTGGGTTTATTTACTAATTAAACAACGCCAAGAATTAGGTGAGCGTTTTTCCAAACCTTTGACAGAACTGGATTTACCCGATGGGTTTGTTCCTTGTACCCATCGGGAAGCCCAAGAAGTTTTTTATGGCGAACAAGAGCGGGGGAGCGATCGCTCTGCGGGTATGATGATTGATAAGCTGGTGGCTTTGGGGCTGATTGAAAAAGACTTTGATGGTAATAGTACTTGTATTCGCATCCGTTCTTTATTACCCAATCTGCAAAATTCTCAAGTAGCTAAAGCCGATATTAAACTTTTTGCTGATGATTTCAATCCCCGCACCGATGCTGTACCCGTTGCGAGTTTTTTAGCCCGTAACTACAACTGGATGAATAAAAAAGCAACTGCATTACCCCATAGAATTGTCAGGATTATTCGGGGTTGGGCGGAACAATATCCAACCGGGATGAGGGTTTTACGCCGCAGCGATAACCAAGATGCTGTGGGTTTTTATGCGCTGTATCCAGTCGCGAGAGAATCGGAAGCTAATTTCTTTCTCCCAGCCCGCAAAGGCTTGCACATGAGTGCAACTTGGGATATTGATCCATTTGAAATTGCCCAAATAGGCGATCGCAATTGTACATCAATTTTTATCCGCAGTTGGCAAATCGATTTACCTTACAATCGGCTAATTAATGTCTGTCAATTATTAAAAGATACGCAACAAACATTTTTGCGTCTCCAAGCTGATTTTCCTAACATTTGCGATATTTATGCTCTCACTATACATCCCAGCCACGAACAATTAGTAGCAGCATTAGGGTTTCACAAAACTAACCCAGATCCCCAAGTAGCGCTAAATTGGATGTATCTACCATTAGATAAATATTTAAATTTAGATATTGATCAAGCAATATCAGGACTCAATTTTGTTAATGATTAATTGCTAATAATACTATGCAAGAGTTAAGAGTCAACAGTCAACAGTCAACAGTCAAAAGAGGCGTAGGTTGGGTTGAGGAACGTAGACGCAAAGCGGCTTCCCGTAGGGTAACCCAACACCCGAAAACTTTAGTAGTGCGAGCGTCTCGCTCGCTGGTGTTCAAAAGCGAGCAAGACTTCGGCGTGAGCGCTCAGTCGAACGCTGCTCGCACTACGAAATATGGGTAATTTATTTTTTGTAAGTCCCCAACAGTCAACAGTCAACAGTCAACCGTCAACCGTCAACCGTCAACCGTCAACAGGTTAAATGTCATTAACTTTTCTCCATCCAAATATACAGCCAATTCAGAGTTTAATTGCTCAACAATTTGGAGTGGAATTGTCTGTACTTCGTCTTGATAATATGCACCCTTGGGTTAATGGTAATAAATGGTTTAAACTCAAGTACAACCTTTTGGCAGCGCAACAAAGAAATTTAACTACCTTGCTTACCTTTGGTGGTGCTTATTCTAATCATATATTTGCTACTGCTGCGGCGGGAAATCTCTTAGGATTCCGCACGATTGGGATGATTCGGGGAGAAGAGAGATTACCACTCAACTCTACACTGAGTTTTGCTGTGGAACAAGGTATGGAAATTTTCTACCTGGATAGACAGAAATACAAACAGCGCCACACAGCAGAATTACAAGCAGAATTACAGCAACGCTTTGGTGATGTATTTATTATTCCTGAAGGTGGGGGAAATCTGAACGGTGTGCGCGGGTGCATGGAAATAGTAAATAATGCCGCATTTGATACTATATGTGTCGCTTGTGGTACGGGTACGACTTTAGCGGGAATTATTTTGTCTTTAACCACAAGCCAACGCGCCATTGGTTTTCCAGTTCTCAAAGGTGGGGAATTTCTCAAGTCGGATGTAGATAATTGGCTGAAAAATTACCTCGCGTCTGGTTTACCTGTTCCTCATGAAGAAATCGCATCTTGGCAACTAATGTGTGATTATCACATGGGTGGTTACGCCAAAGTCAACGACGAATTATTAAAATTTCAGCAGCAATTCACCCAAGAACAAGGTATACCTTTAGATTATGTATACACCGCCAAAATGTTTTATGGCGTCATGGATTTATTAAAACAGAGATTTTTCCCAAAAGGCGATCGCATATTATTAATCCACACAGGCGGCTTACAAGGCAATATTGGTATTAGTCAGTAGTCAGTTGTCAGTTGTCAGTTGTCAGTGATGCACTGACAGCTACATCGAGTGTTGTCAGTGGTTAAGGTTAATTACTTTGGACTATTGACTATTGACTATTGACTATGGACTATTGACTATTAACTATGGACTAAATTTTTATACCTTATGCAGCGTGCAAATCGCTTGTCTTTGCTGGGTGCGATCGCATTAGTAGCGATAGTAATTATCAGCTTATTTGCGGCACCTAGAAATAGCATTCTTAATAGTGGTTCTACTTATAACCGTAGTGCTGATGGCTATGGTGCTTGGTATGCTTTTATGCAAGAACAGGGTAGTTCTATCCAGCGCTGGCAAAAACCGTGGGATGATATTAAAGCCAAAACTCCCGTGACGCTGTTACAGGTATACAGCCGTCTGAATTATGCAGTCATCACTTCCCAAGAACGCGCATGGATTGAAAAAGGTAATACTTGGGTAATTTTAGGCGCACAGTACCCAGTAACAGCCGCTAAATTTCATACAATGCAACAATCGGCTGTTGGTAATGTCAAAATTGATACGCGCAGACGCTCTAAAACTGGTGATGAAGAAGAGATTTTATTAGGCGATCGCTTTGGTGCTATAGTTTGGCAGACAAAATATGGTAAAGGAAAAGTTATCTTTTGCACCACTCCCTATTTAGCAGCAAATGCTTATCAAGATTATTTAAGTAATTTTAAATTTCTTGCAGATTTAGTCAGCAAACAAAATCATCCCATCTTTGTTGATGAATACATTCATGGTTATAAAGACGCTGATACTAGACAAAAAGAAGGTGAAGGTGACTTATTAACTTATTTTGCTAATCAACCTTTAATTGTAGCCATATTGCAAGCAGGTATATTTTTATTAGTGCTAATTTGGGCACAAAATCGCCGGTTTGGTAAGCCAATAGTTTTAGAAACACCAGTTTTAGACAATAGCGAAGCATATATCCAAGCATTAGCAGGAGTGTTACAAAAAGCCGAATCCAGCGATTTTGTTGTAGAGATGGTAGGCAAAGAAGAACAATTACAATTACAAAAAGCTTTAGGGTTAGGGGAAATTCTCCTCGAACCCCAAGCCTTAATTGATATTTGGGTAGAAAAAACCGGCAGAAGTGCAGCCGAATTAGTTACAGTATTAAAGTTTAAATCGCCAAAACGCTCCATGAGCGATAAAGAACTGTTAAACTGGTTGGGCAAATGGCAGAAAATCAAAAATAATTCGTAATTCGTAATTCGTAATTCGTAATTGTTCTCTTACTATAAACTAACTTAAAAACAGGGGCTAGGGACTAGAGGCTAGGAAAGAGAGATTTTCATATTATATTTGGTTGTCGGCTTTTCCCATGAGGGACTAACTTGATTACAAATCAATAATCCCAAATTTCCGAATTACCAATTCACTTTATATTTGATTAAATGAATGACAAATGACAAATAACAAATGACTAATGACTAATAACAACTGACAACTGACAACTGACAACTGACAACTAACAAACATGAACAATACACATTCTAGTTTAATTCACCTAGAGCAAGGACTTAATCAAGTAGTTGTGGGACAATCTAGCTTGATAAAGCAGCTAATAGTAGCATTATTAGCGGGAGGACATATAATTTTAGAAGGTGTACCGGGAACGGGTAAAACACTCTTAGTAAAAGTGTTGGCGCAGTTAATTAAAGCAGATTTTCGCCGGATTCAATTAACGCCAGATGTATTACCTTCAGATATTACGGGGACAAATATATTTGATTTAAATAGCCGCGATTTTACTTTAAAAAAAGGGCCTGTTTTTACAGAAGTATTACTAGCCGATGAAATTAACCGCACTCCTCCCAAAACACAGGCGGCGCTGTTAGAAGCAATGGAAGAAATGCAGGTAACTCTTGATGGTGAAAGTTTACCTTTACCAGAATTATTTTGGGTAATTGCGACACAAAACCCTCTCGAATTTGAAGGTACTTATCCTTTACCAGAAGCGCAATTAGATAGATTTTTATTTAAATTAGCAGTAGATTACCCCGAACCTGCTGCGGAAAAGCAAATGTTACTTAATCGTCAGGCTGGATTTGCAGCGCGACGAGGAGATATTAATCGTTTGCAACCTGTCACCACAGTCAGCGAAATTTTGCAGGCGCGACAAGCTGTAAAAGAAATTGATGTAGATGAAAAAATTATTGATTATTTACTAGCTTTAGTCAAAAACTCACGCCAACACCCAGAATTAGCTTTAGGCGCATCGCCTCGCGCTGCTGGTGCTTGGTTACAAACATCTCAAGCAGCCGCTTGGTTAGCAGGAAGGAAATTTGTCACACCAGATGATGTTAAAGCTGTTGCGTCACCATTATTGCGTCATCGCCTGATTTTAAAACCAGAAGCAATGCTTGATGGTTTACAAATGGATGCGGTGATTGCATCGGTGATTAATCAAGTACCAGTTCCCCGGTGAGGTTGATTCATGTATGTTTTATTGAGGCGATCGCACTGCCATAATATCATTGACCGTTGCAGGCGATCGCACTTCCACACTACTTATACCAAAATCCTAGCCCTATCCTAGCCCTAGATTAATAATTTTAATCTTAGACGTTAGCCTGTGTCAGGGACAGTGTTACAAGCTATTTATCAGGATTTGGCAGATTCATAACGGACTCTACATTAGAAAATGAATCTTAAAATTTAAGTTCTATAGGACTTACGCACACTCTACAAATTCTTGGCGTACTTGGCGTCTTGGCGGTTCAATAAATTAAGGTTTTTGGTAATTTTTGCGTAAGTCTTGTTCTATATTAATTATTTTAATATTAAAAATGATTAGCTAATTTGACTTTAATAGCTGTTAAAGAAGAAATTACTGGCATAATCTCTAGGTTTAGCTTAAAATGCCAGAAATTGCTGATAATTATCCCTATAGTTAATTAATTAATTAAAAATGGTTCCAGCTAATAGAGTTTATTTATTATTGCTGATAGGAATTGCCATCGCTCCTATCTTGGCTATGGTTGTTGGTATTCCCGCCAGTATTGCGATCGCGCTTTTATTCGATATCCTGGTATTAGGATTAATGGTTGTGGATGGTTTGCGGGTAAAGCGCGATCGCGTGCAAATCAACCGGGAAATTCCCTCACGTTTATCTATTGGGCGAGATAACCCAGTAGTGCTAAATATCACATCTGCAAATTCTAATGCCATTCTTGAAATCTGCGATTACTACCCTACAGGCTTTGGTGTATCAGCAGAAAAACTGAAAGCAAATGTAGCTAGTAACACCAATCAGGAATTAACCTATACCGTCCACCCCACACAGCGAGGAGAATTTGACTGGGGAAATATTCAGGTAAGACAGTTAGGTTTATGGGGGTTAGCGTGGGATGATTGGCAGATTCCCCAAAAACTGACAGTTAAAGTTTATCCAGATTTAGTGGGATTGCGATCGCTTTCTATTCGTCTCGCCTTGCAATCATCTGGAGCGATTCGCCAACGCCGCATCGGAATTGGCACAGAATTTGCCGAACTGCGTAACTATCGTACTGGCGATGATTTGCGCTTAATAGATTGGAAAGCTACCGCCCGCAAAGTTGGCGCTTATGGAAATACAGCCCCCTTAGTCAGGGTTTTAGAACCAGAACAAGAACAAACCCTGCTGATTTTGCTGGATCGGGGAAGATTAATGACAGCAAAAGTGCAGGGTTTACAGCGCTTTGATTGGGGCTTAAATGCAACTTTAGCTTTAGCATTAGCGGGATTACATCGAGGCGATCGCGTCGGCGTGGGCGTATTCGACAGACAAATGCATACGTGGATTCCTCCTGAACGCGGTCAAAATTACCTCCCTCATTTAATTGACCGTCTCACCCCAATTCAACCAGTATTGCTAGAATCTGATTATTTAGGAGCAGTTACCAGCGTTGTCCAACAACAAACAAGGCGGGCATTAGTAGTATTAATTACCGACATAGTTGATGTCACCGCCTCCACCGAACTCCTCGCCGCCCTTTCTCGCCTAGCCCCCCGTTATCTCCCCTTTTGCGTAACTTTGCGCGATCCGCAAGTTGATAGGCGGGCGCATACCTTTACAGAAGATGTCACCGAGGCTTATATCAGGGCGGTAGCCTTAGATTTGTTAGCACAGCGTCAAGTTGCATTTGCCCAATTAAAGCAAAAAGGTGTGTTGGTACTTGACGCACCAGCACATCAAATTACAGATCAATTAGTGGAAAGATACTTGCAACTTAAAGCGCGGAATCAGCTTTAACAACAGCAGCAATCCGGCGACGAGTTGTGAATAAACCCAATCCCGCAATCCCCAATAATGCTAAAGTTGCGGAAGGTTCTGGTATGGGTGTAATTCCAGCAACATAACGAGCGTTTTCTTTACCGATATCAATGGCGAACACTGTATCGTTATAGTCTTTATCGCCACCGCCCCATAAATCTTCAAAACCCATTACCAAGTAGTCTTTGTAGTAATAAGCGATCGCGTGCTGTAAACCATCTGGGTTTAAAGCTTGATTTAAACTCCAAATACCCTTAACGGTATTTCCGCTTTTATCTTTACCACTAATACCACCGTTAATATCATTGGCATACAACAAGAAATCTAAGTTAGTCCCAGCTTTCATGGAACCGATATTTGCCCAATCACCTACATTTAAAGGCTTATCGGCTTTATTGGCTAATGGATCATTGGGATTAGGGCAAAAATCACTAAAATTGAAGAATTCTTTATCCCCAGTGTTACAAGAAGTATCGCCAAAAATTTTCCCAGAAGCCACTGTTGAGTCAGTTGCTTTAAAATCTAGGCGGTTACGATAGCCTCCGGCTGTTTCCCCAATAAAGAAGACATTTACATCATGGTCAACTTTAAGTTGTAATTTAGAAAGGTCTACTTGTTTAGCCTTAATAGTTTCAGGATTTAAAGTTTTAGCTTCTTCGCCAACAAAAGCGCGAAATTCTTGAAGAATACTTTTGAATGCATCGGGAGATTGGTCTCGACTTTTGATATCAAACGCACTAGCAGAAGCATTTCCTGATAAAATGCTAGTTCCTAATGTAAGAGCAGCAAGTAACGCAGTAAAAAGTTGATTTTTCATGATTTTTTCTGATGTCAGAAAAATAGAAACTATCACAGACTTAATCTATTCATATTTGAATAGGTGTAAATTCGTCTACCTAATTTTCAACTATTTACTATTACTTTTTGATTCCTTCACTTACTAGTATTTATTCTCGAATATAAGTATTACTACCATGAAACCAAAAATTGATATAACAACCGTGTAAATACTCAAGCAAACAACACTTTTTAAAAAAATAATAAGTATTTATCGAAGAATCAGTAGTATTTGTATTGATATAACTGTAGCCAGATAGATTAGGACATCAAGCTAAGATAAAACTCTGATACTAAAAGGCTTTTAAGTCTGTCAACAGGGGAGCATCCCAATTTTGACGCAATACCCTTCTAGGATATTGCTATACCAACAAAGCCTGCCTTGGCAGGCTTTGTATTTCTAGCCCCACCCTTATAGGGTGAGGGCGTTTTTTCACATTTGGGATGCTCCCGTCAACAGTCAACTGTCAACAGCTATATGATAAAGTGCGAAAAATATAGATCGGCTCGAAGCCTAAGTTTCAACACCCTAACTAATGTTGAATTTCTTGCTTCCAGCCAACCTATACTGAAGTGCGGGCTTTGATAAAAACTGAGATGCTCCCGCTTTTGATAAACTCAAATCTCTAATATATGAACTTACAAAAGTGTCCCCACTTCTTTTAAATAAACCCTTGTAAAAGGTTCATCTTCTCCCAAAGTGTAATCTTCAATTAATCCTTTACGACTAATCGAAACACTGTCTCCTTTTTTAATTACCACAGTCGAACTTTCTAAAATATCCCGAACTAAGATCATCTCTATTTCGCTGGGATTATCCAGAACTACCATATTACTACCTTGGTAAAACATCCCATCCCCATCTAAAATTTCCTCATCGTATGCGGCAATTAACAAATCTAACTTGGGATTGCGCAACAAACTTTGAATATTTGTATTGTAATCTTTGCTTAAAACTTTTTTCGACCGATTCACAAAAACTCCTTCACGACAAACAGCGCCAACTGTCCAATCAGGATGTTGTAAAAGAATATGGTCTATGGTTTCTTGCAACTCTTGCACAGAGATTTTGTTAAAAGTGATAATTGGAATTCTCGCCTCTGTACCTGACTCAAAAAATGTCCCTAAAATATGGGAAGGTACATCCACACTATCTCCAACCGCCGGGTTAAGATGCATCAAAATACCGGGTGCAGCGTTAATTTCTAAGATAGCAAAGTTACCATCTTTCCAAGATTCCGCCAGACTTTTAGTAATCACATCAATCCCCAAACAAGTTAACCGGAAGTGTTGGGCAATATCCTGCGCCAAAATAATGTTGTCGTGGTGAACTGTGTGAGTAGCATTAATACTAATCCCACCAGCAGAAAGATTAGCTACTTTACGCAGATAAACAGTCTGGTCTTTTTCAATTACGCTATCTAATGTCAAACGCTGTTCTCTTAAGTACAATTCCATCGCTTCATCACGCTGGATTTTACTCATAGGAGAAGTTGGTGTATCCCACCGTGCAGGTTTGCGGTTTTCTTCGCGAATTAACTCATCAATAGTAGAATAGCCATCGCCCACAACCGAAGCGGGACGCCTTTCTGTAGCGGCGACAAATTTACCATTAACGCACAGTAAGCGAAAATCTGCCCCGGATATGCTTTTTTCGACAATGATCCTTGTGGCTTGTTCTTCCGGAATCGCCGCTAACGCCCTATCATAAGCTGATTCTAGTTCTTCCGCGTCTTGAACTTCGGCTGTCACACCAATTCCTTTATGTCCGACTACAGGCTTGACAGCAACCGGATAGCCGATTTCTCTGGCTACAGCTAAAGCATCTTTTTGGGTATTGACAATATCACCATCGGGTACGGGGAAACCCAAGGTTTTTAAGAAAGCTTTGCAGTCATCTTTACGAGTGGTAAAGTCAGAATCTATATGACTATCACAGTCAAAAGTTGTAGCAATACCGCGAATATGTTTTTTACCATAGCCGTATTGCATTAAGCCTTCTTCCCACAAGTAAAAAGTGGGAATAGCTTTTTCATAAGCTGTACGTAATAAAGCGTAAACTGTAGGGCCACCGTAAGCCGATTGTCTAAATTTATTTTGCAGCCTTGCTAGCTCATCCTCAAACAGAAAGTCTGCATCTCGGTTAATCGCCTCAAACCAATCCCAAACAAAGTAGACTACTCCTCTGGTTGTGCGTTCGTGCAGCGATTGAATAGCGATACGCACATTATCTGCATTTGGTTGGATACTCCAACGGGTGAGGTGTAAGCCCATGTCTAGCTTTCCGACTTCGGATAGAGTTTGAGCAAACAAATGGGCGTAGGATTCGTATTCTCGATTGCCTAAATGAGGATAGCGATCGCTAATCATAGCAACATAGTCCTCAATGGGCACAGGTGTTCGATACTCCGTCAGCACAAAGTTGAATACCAAAGCCCCTACTTCCAGATAGGGGTTAGGGCCCATATAATGCTTGAACTTGAAAATATCGAATACGTCAGTTTTTCTAGCGTTGATGCGAACTGCATCGGTGGTTTTTTCTTGAAGCATTGATGATAAACCTCTAGCTAAACACCCTGAAGTCGGGACGCTCAAAGGCGTTTACCCAGACCTATCGATGAGCAATTGATTTGATTTATGATTGGAGAAGCGATCGCTTGACGATTGTTCAGAGTATAAAACTCAACCTTCACTGAGACAGCTTAACCCTACTCAAAGAAATCTTCAGCTATCTAAGGGCATAATCAAGCAGTTTCTTTATTTTTACTCAGTATGGACAAAATTGAGAATATTTTTACACTCCTACTCCCCCTCAAAAATATAACCTTTGAAAGGTGCAAACTATTTGCAAGTTTTATATATCTAAAATACGGTTATTCAGAAACAGCAAAGTATGAACGATTCACAAGTTTCTTTAAGAAATGAAGTTCGGGAACTTGCCGATCAAGCATTTCACCTTAAGCTAATTTCTGGTCATGGAGATGGCCCAGATATCGATGAATACCAAATTGTTTATCAAGGTAAACCTAGACATCTTCCCCTCGAACAAGCTCGTCTTTTTTTACTCAACTTGATTTATAGAAGTCAAGTTCATTAAGTTAAACAACACTTTTTCAATCAGGATGCATATTTTCTCTCAATTATACTCAACACCAAAAAACTTTAGCAATTAAATAAATAACAATTATTCAATAAGCCTATAGAATAATTTCTATGGGCTTATAAAGCATATATAGATTAAGTCTGAATTAATATAGTAAAATTTCTTGATAAAAATTATTTTTATTACTTAATTTATTAATCTACCAAATGGATGATTTTCTCGCTGTAATTGTCATGCTTTATTGAAAATACTTACAGAAAATTTTAGGTGATATCGTGGTGACAACAGATATTAAACGGCAGCTAGTGATAATTGGTGGAGCTGAAGATAAAGAAGGAGATTGTCAAATCCTGCGGGAGTTTTTACGGCGTGCAGGCGGTACCAAAGCTCATATTGTCATTATGACAGCAGCAACAGAACTACCGAGAGAAGTTGGCGAAAATTATATTCGAGTTTTTGAACGCTTAGGAGCAGAAAAAGTTCGCATAATTGATACAGAAACTCGTGAAGATGCAGCTTCCTCAACAGCTTTAGAAGCCGTTAAGGATGCAACGGGAATATTTTTTACTGGTGGCGATCAAGCACGGATTACCAGCATTCTTAAAGATACTCAACTTGATGAAGCTATTCACAAAAGATTTGCTGAAGGTATTGTTGTTGCGGGTACAAGTGCTGGCGCTGCGGTGATGCCTGATACTATGATTATTGAAGGTGATTCCGAAACAAATCCCCGAATTGAAATAGTTGATATTGGCCCTGGTATGGGCTTTTTACCTGGAGTAATTATCGATCAACATTTTTCCCAACGCGGTCGTTTAGGGCGCTTAATTTCTGCTTTATTACAAGAACCAGCAGACTTAGGATTTGGTATTGATGAAAATACCGCTATGGTGGTTACTGATAACCAAATAGAAGTTGTTGGTCAAGGTGCAGTGACAATTGTTGATGAAGCAGACGCCACACACAACAATATTGACGAAATTTTGAAGGATGAGTCTTTGGCAATTTTCGGAGCCAAGCTTCATATTTTACCAAATGGCTATAAATTTGATTTAAAAACTCGTCAACCTATCTTACAAAATGCTTCTATTGCTGATGCATCTGTACCCGTCGGTTCAGGTAATATCTAACTTTTAGTAGATGTATTTGGACTAACTAGAAAGTAAATATTTATTTTTTAGTAATGTTGACTGCTAATATTCCCCCAACTCCTGGAAAGTTAGGGGGATTTATAACATTAACTTTACGTTTTAATAAGCAATGTATGTAGCCATAACCTCAGCCCTGCTTGACAGAATTTATTGTCATTAAAAAATAAGGATTAAAAATGGGTAGCTTAATTGATTTTAAATTATTTGCACCTCGTAATCAAAAAGCTAGTTTAATCGGCTCTTTTTCAGATTGGCAAGAAACGCCAATGAAAAAAAATGAAGATGGTTATTTTTATACGCAAGTAAATTTAGCAGACGGTATTTATCAATATAAATTTCGTGTTCAAAGTCAAAGCCCTAATTTTTCTCCAAATGAATGGGTAGATGTGATAGATCCTTATGCTACAGATGTTGACGAACAGCAAAAAGTTGGTTTAGTACAAATTAAGAATGGTCAAAGAATAGTTGATAGTTATAGTTGGCAGTATGACGATATACCCTTGCCAGAAAATAATGAATTAATTATCTATGAAATGCACGTTGCTGATTTTACTGGCGGTGAGGTTGATAGGGAAAAAAGAGGACAATATTTAGATGCAATTGAAAAATTAGATTATCTCCAAGAATTAGGAATTAATGCTGTTGAATTAATGCCAGTAAATGAATACCCTGGCGATTATAACTGGGGTTACAAAGTTCGCCATTTTTTCGCCACAGAATCTAGTTATGGTTCCACAGCAGATTTAAAGCGATTAATTGATGAATGTCATAGTCGAGGCATTCGGGTATTTATGGATGGAATTTATAATCATACTGATGAAGAATGCCCGTTAATGCTGATAGATAGGAATTATTGGTATTACGAACACATGCACTATCCAGAAGACCCGGATAATTACTGGGGCCCAGAGTTTAACTATGATAATTATGATGAAAAGCTAGATGTTAAACCTGCTTGGCAATATGTTGGTGATGTAGTGCGGTTTTGGGTACAAGAATATCACATTGATGGGATTCGCTTTGATGCGGTGCGCCAATTAGCTAACTTTGAATTTTTGCATTGGCTGGCTCAACAAGCAAAAAAAAATACTGTTAACAAACCGTTTTATAACATTGCCGAACATATTCCAGATACTAGCGAAGTTACAGCACCTGAGGGCCCCTTAGATGCTTGTTGGCATGAAAGTTTTCGTTACTTTATAGTGCCTCATGTTTGTGGCGAAAAATTTGAACTAGATCATCTCAAGCAAGTTTTAGATCCGCGACAGCAGGGTTATAAAACTGGTACCAATGTGATAAATTACTTATCCACCCACGATCGCGAACATTTATTTAGAGAATTAGGCGATCGCGGAATTTTTGATGAAGCTGCATTTACCCGCGCCAAATTAGCCGCAGTCCTGTTAATGACAGCAGTTGGTATACCGATGTTATGGATGGGTGAAGAATTTGGCGAACACAAGCGCAAAAGCGAAAAAGTCACTCAACCCAAGAAAATCGCTTGGCCATTGTTAGAAAACCCCCAAAACCGCGATTTATTCGATTATTACAAAAAACTCATTGCCCTGCGTAAACAGAATCTAGCTTTGCAAAGCGACAATATAGAGTTTTTCCACGAAGATACACAGGCGAAACTCTTAAGCTACCTTCGCTGGGATAACAAAGGTTCGCAAGTAGTGGTTGTAGTCAACTTTGCTGATGATTATCTCAACGATTATCAAATTCCCAACTTCCCAAAAGCCGAAAATTGGCAAGATTGGTTCACAAACACGCCTGTAGAAGTAAGCGAAAATAGTTTAATTACCGATATCCAACCCTACACAGCCAAAATATTCATTACTGCGTAGTCAGGACTTACGCAAAAATTGCCAAAAAGCTTAATTTATGGAACCGCCAAGACGCCAAGAACGCCAAGAGTTCGTAGAGTGTGCGTAACTCTTATTAGTACACAATTTCATTAATTCATAGCGAATTGGCTGGTGAAATACTCTGCGAAACTTTGTCTTGAAAAGTTCTGAGCGCCGGAAGCCGGCGCTCAGACTTTTCGCTGCGCTAACCTCCGCGTTCCTCTGTGTTTAAAAAGTGATAAATTTATGCAAAGCAGTACTTACATCCCCAACTTCCTCAATAACTCAGGTATCTCAGCTTGATTCACCCCACAGCTTAAGGCCTGTGATATTATTAGAGACTGCTGCATAAATTTAGAATAACTAGAACTAAAATCAATCATGGCTCTGACGCAACAGCGCAAACAAGAACTCATTTCCAGCTATCAAGTTCACGAAACTGATACAGGCTCTGCTGATGTCCAAATTGCAATGCTTACTGAACGGATTAACCGTCTCAGCGAACATCTGCAAGCAAACAAAAAAGACCATTCTTCTCGCAGAGGCTTGTTAAAGCTGATTGGACATCGTAAGCGTCTTCTTGCTTATGTCCAACAGGAAAGCAGAGAAAAATATCAAGCTTTAATTGGTCGTTTGGGAATTCGTGGTTAAGGATACCGCTTATGCCTGCTGAAGAATCTGAACGCAGCCGCTTACCTTTTGAACCGAACACAAAGCGCCAAAAGCCAGCAAAGGCTAAAAGTCAACCACCAGCACAGTCCAAAGAGTCTGGTGAAAAGACCACAAAAACAACCAAGCAGCCACCCTACACCAAAGAGGAAATGGCCATCCCCAAGGTTGTCAGCCAAAGGATGATTCGCCGAGTAGCGGCATTTTGTGGTATACCAACAGCTTTAGGTATTGCCACGTTAGTTGCTAGCTACATACTGACCATTTATACCGACATCAGATTACCTCCCATTGCCGTGTTGTTGGTCAACATGGCCTTGTTTGGCTTGGGAGTATTAGGAATCACCTATGGCGTGCTTTCTGCTTCTTGGGATGAAGACAGAGTTGGTAGTTGGCTGGGTGCGGCTGAGTTCGGCACCAATTGGGGACGCATGGTGGATGTTTGGCGAGAAACTCGGCAGAAAAAGGTTTGATTATTGGCGCTCAGATATCAGAAGACTGTAATTTTGGGTAAATTTTAAAGTAAATGTTGAAGTTGAAATTGATAACTTCAACATTGCTAATTAAAAATTTATGTTTATTTATATCCCCAATTTTCAGTCATAAATATACTGAGCGCTATATTTTTGAAGATTGAATTTTAATATTTAATAAAAAATCAATATTTCTGCTAAACCATTGATAATTCATTAGATTACGCTCCTCAGATTAGTTTGAGAAACAATATTAAATCAGGTTTTTCATGTTGTCGTCAGTGACAGTGTATTACATTAAAGAAAATACCTAAAACTCAGAGGAAGTATAGATTCTGCTGTCATAGACCTACTAATAAATTTTAGGTGACGGCGTATTTACTAATTCAAGCTTCTTTTGAAAACCACGCTAACAAACAACTCAACTAATCAGGGAATTTAATATGATTGTTGTAATGAAAATTGGTTCCCCAGAGGCAGAAATCAATCGGATTAATGAAGAATTAATCGGTTGGGGACTGACACCGGAAAAAATTGTTGGTAAACATAAAGTAGTTATTGGTTTAGTTGGTGAGACTGCGGATTTAGATCCCCTACAAATTCAAGAAGTTAGCCCTTGGATTGAGCAAGTTTTGCGGGTAGAGTTACCTTATAAACGTGCTAGTCGTCAATACCGTCATGGTGAAGCTTCGGAAGTTATGGTTAGCACCCCTGACGGGACTATTGTTTTTGGCGAACATCATCCGGTAGTTGTAGTTGCTGGCCCCTGCTCCGTAGAAAATGAGGAAATGATTATTGAGACGGCGCAGCGCGTCAAAGCTTCGGGAGCCAAGTTTTTACGTGGTGGTGCATATAAACCCCGAACTTCTCCTTACGCTTTCCAAGGACATGGTGAGAGTGCTTTGGAATTATTGGCGAAAGCTAGGGAAGTTAGCGGATTAGGAATTATCACAGAAGTCATGGACGCCGCCGACCTGGATAAAATCGCGGAAGTTGCCGATATGATTCAGGTAGGCGCAAGAAATATGCAAAATTTCTCGCTGCTGAAAAAAGTAGGCGCACAATCAAAACCAGTGCTTTTAAAGCGGGGAATGGCGGCGACAATTGAGGATTGGTTGATGGCTGCTGAGTATGTGTTAGCCGCAGGTAATCCGAATGTAATTTTATGCGAGCGCGGAATTCGCACCTTTGACCGTCAGTATACTCGCAATACCCTAGATTTATCGGTAGTGCCTGTTTTACGCAAGTTAACTCACCTACCAATTATGATCGATCCTAGTCATGGTACGGGTTGGTCTGAGTTTGTGCCTTCCATGTCTATGGCTGCGATCGCAGCTGGTACTGATTCTCTCATGATTGAGGTTCACCCCAACCCCAAAAAAGCTTTGTCAGACGGGCCTCAATCCCTAACACCAGACGCTTTTGACCACTTAATGCAAGAATTAGCCGTAGTTGGTAAAGCTGTAGGACGTTGGCAAACAGCAGTTGCTGTAGTTTAATTCTCATCAGTCAAAACATAAACACAAATGCACACAGGTAAACACCAAAATTTATCTGCGTGCATCTTTTTTCTTTAAATTTATTGAATTGGTAAAAATAAAACTTTTGGTATAGATAAACATATTCCTATAGTAGAAGTTTCAAAATATAAATTTAGGGTATTACCTAATTCGTAATACCCCGATCAATTTTTATATCAATCACAGCTATCTACTGAGGCGTATTCCCGATAACATTAATGGCAGTTTTCAGCCAATCAATATAAGTTTGTTCTCGTTGGCTGACTAAATCTAGTACCAGTCGTTGCATTATCTGCTCGCGATTTGTGCAATCTTCTAGTTTTGGTAGTTGAATATTGTCACACTCAGCCCGTTTTTTGTTGCGGATAGCTAGCTGTTGTTCTAGCAATTTCATAATAGCTGCGTTCGGTAATTGGGCGGCGAAAAATAACTGCACCAGCAAGGGTTCTCTGACTGTTGGTAAAGGCTGATGACATTGCAGCCATCGGGTAAATTCGGCTTTTCCTGCTTCTGTCACCGAATATACCTTACGATTAGGGCGATCGCTCTGAATTTCAACGCTACAACTAATCCAACCCTGCTCAACTAATTTATCTAGGGTTCTGTAAATCTGTGCTTGATCTGCAGGCCACAAATGTGCAACACATTGATCGAAACAAGTAGTTTTGAGATCGTAACCTGTCATCTCCTCTTGCTGAAGTAGTCCGAGAATTGTATGAGCTAAGGACATAGGCGGTTTTCCGAAGCTAAGGTAGGGGAAACTCAATCTATCACTTTTTACATAATCTTATGCTACTATAAGATTAATCATATATGGGATAAAACAAATATTGTGATTGAGAACTAAGTTTTTCTCAATAGCATCAATACTTAGTTCTCAATCATACTTTGATAAAAAATTTCCGACTTTGCAAGTGCAGATCCTGGCTATGTATACGTTCTGCACTATAGCTAATAATCAACCCAGCAGACCAAGGAGGGGATGAATGACGGCTCAAATCCAGACAATGCGAACAGTAGCAGGAATCATCAATAGTATACAAACTCTAGAAGGGGAAGGAATGCTGGTGCGTCGTCCATTTCCCAAAAGCACCTTTACCGACTTCGATCCCTTTCTCCTCCTAGATGAATTTGGCCCTGTTAATGTTGAACCAGGTAAAGCAAAAGGCACGCCAGATCATCCTCATAGAGGCTTTGAAACAGTTTCTTATATTCTCGAAGGATGTGTTGAACATAAAGATTCTCAAGGAAATACAGGCAAACTGAGAACTGGCGATGTCCAATGGATGACAGCTGGCGCAGGTGTAGTTCATTCAGAAATGCCAGAAACAGAATTTGCGCGCACTGGCGGAAGAATTCACGGATTGCAACTTTGGGTAAATCTCCCTAGCCAAGACAAGATGATGAAACCGCGCTATCAAGAAATTCCGTCAGCCAAAATTCCGACTGCGCAAACAGAAGATGGCTTGGTAAAAGTAAAAGTCATAGCTGGAGAAGCCTTAGGAGCGATATCTTCAATCCAAACGCAAACTCCGATTATGTACTTACATTTCACACTCCAACCAGGAGCGATCGCAGTCCAACCCGTGCCAAAAGAATACAATGCTTTTATATATGTGCTTGATGGCGAAGGCTTATTTGGTACAGAAAAAGAACTGGCTGGAGATGGACAAATGGTATTGTTTGCACAAGACGGAGAGGAAATAGCGATCGCCAATTCAGCGAACGCCTTATCACCATTAGACTTCCTACTCATTGCTGGTGTACCGCTAAAAGAACCAGTTGTTCGCTATGGCCCATTTGTCATGAACACTGAAGCCGAAATCATACAAGCAATAGCCGACTATCGTAATGGGAGGATGGGTTCAATTGACTTCTAAAACACTTCTACAACGCATCGATCAACAGCAATTTTTACGTAATTTGCGCAATAAATTCCTCAATTTGCATTCCACCTTATTGGATACAGAACGCATCGCTTACGAGCAAGTAAGCGGTAGAGTATCAAGTGCAGAACTTTTACAACTAGTCATCGATCACGAACAATTTGCTTGGTTACATAAAATTTCAGAGCTAGTTGTGCAAATTGATGAAATGCTAGCAGCAGACGAACCCATACTACCGGAATCTCTGCAAAAGTTAATTGCCGATGCTCAAAGACTCATTGTACCGTCAGAATTAGGCAATGTTTTTGCCAGAAAATACTATGCGGCTCTCCAGCGCGAACCTGATGTTGTCTTAGCACATGCAGCTGTATCACAACTTCTGGCATCCAAATAAGTTATTTTCATTCTGGCGATCTGTTGCGCTCATCCCACCTTCCTCAAGGTGGGTTTTGCTCAACTCAGTATATCAAATAAGATTACAATAGTTTTATGCAGCTTCATATTAAATTGGTATAACCTCAACCTTCTAAAATATAAACATCATTATCATAGCTATTATTACCAACTAGAGTATCAATCCATAAACCACCATAAACAATCATTTGCTGCTTAAACTGAATTGTCGTATGACCAAATCGCGGCGGCGGAAATTTCCCTTCCACTTCCGGAACCATTGCTGTATAAGTTCCGCTAGTAGTTTCGCCAGTAGCAGGCAGATTTAATAATACCAAATCGCCAATAGTTACATGACTCACGCCATTACCTGGAGCCATGCCTGCAAATAAAACTAAATTATCGCCAAATTCTCCATAGCCGTGAATAGTACGATAGGGAATTCCACTATCATCATCAAACTCATCATCATATTCTTCCTCATCGTCATCCGGCAGAATAATTTGATATGAATAATTCTCTATACCTATAAAATTAGCTTTTTGCCACTGCAATTTGATTTGATTTTTAGTATCTAAATTACCTAATTCTAAAGTAAAAATATCTTCGCAGAATCCGCCGTAAGCCGCATCCCCCAGAAACTTAATTAATGTATTACCACGTACTTTCAATCCAGCTAAAGCAGCATCAGCACAGTTTTCAACTTGGATATCGATCCAGCACATTTGTGAGAGATCTAATAGATGAATATCTTCATAGGCTGCGTAAATATCAAAAGAACCACCATCAATAAATAACTTATCTTGATATAAAGCGGCGCTATGATGAGAACGAGGTTCTGGTGGCGTACCATTAGGGATAACTTGCGACCATTCCCAGGTTTGAAGATTGAGAATATGCACCGCAACATCAGTAAAAGTATATCCGCCGTCTTTTGCTTCTTTATATCCTCCCCAAACCAGCATTTTATCTTGATATAAAACCGCAGTATGAAAGCCTCGACTATCAGGAATATTGCCAAAAATATCAGGTTGCGTCCAAGTCCAAGTTTCTAAATCTAGCACGTGAACATCGTTAAAGGTATCCCTAGTATCGTTACTTTCTCCAGCAAATACAATCATGGAGTTTTCATACAAAATTGCAGAATGTCCAAATCGAGGTGAGGGAGGTTGTCCCTGGATTTGGGGTTTTCTCCAAATGAAGCTAGGCGTATGTAATGACATAGTTTTTCTAATATAAAAAAGGCTTAATTCATCAGATAAAAGCAGAGAATTTCTGTAATCTTTCCTTTTTCCAGGGTAAAATTTAAACCTGCGGGACTAGGAGTTTCAATCGAGTAACTTAAGCGAGTGAAATTACCTTCTTGATAAGCATCAGTGTTACCATAGATTCTAGTAATTTTCGATGGACTATCACCAACTTTTACACCATCTAGAGTTGCATATTTATTACTAGTTGCTTTTATTTGATAAACAGTGAATTTATTCTCAGGAAAATTTTCGGCTAAATCAATAGAAATACCCCGATATTTCAGCGTGCGCACTTTACCAATAGCAGGCATAAATTGATTTTCTACTTTTACAGGCTTACCTAAAATTTTTCTTACCTGTGCTTCCGACATATCAAGTTTTACACCACCGATTCCCAGGCGTTCGATAGTGATTCCTTTTACTTGATGAGAATTTTGGGCGATTTGATACTTAGCCGGAATATTCGCATTTACAGGACTTTGAATAAAGCTGGTTAAAGATATAGTCACAGTTGCGATCGCTAAGGTAATTTCTCTTAACATAAATTTAAGTAATCAGTAATTATTAGATAAAAATTATACCAATTAAAAAAATAGTTCGACAAATGGTAGGCGCATGGCATTGCCCATTGGTGTTAACTTAAGCTAAAAGCTATATAGGGAGAGCGTTGTACAAAAACTTTCGCCCTCATCCCCTAACCCCTTCTCCCCCAGGAGAAGGGGAATTAAATCTCTTGCTCCCCTCTGCCGGTGGGAGAGGGGTTGGGGGTGAGGGCAGAAAGCTTGCTACAAAGAGGGTTTCGCGTTAAGTTGACACCAATGGGCATTGCCATACCCTCTAAAATAGAATAACCATTTGTAGGGTAGTATTGCCCACCATATCCAGGTTTCGTAAGGCATAGCCCACCCTACAAGATGAAATTCTGTGTCAGTTGCGTAAGTCCCAATTATAAATCCCATTTCTTACAAAGCTTTGATCCAAAGAAACCACGGCTCAAACTTTGCGCTTTATTTATGAGGATTATCTTTTTACTTCTTAATTGTTCCTCTCATTCTTCATTAATTTTGAGTGTAAATTCGGATTGCATCTGTGGTGCAGTAGTGCGAACTATTTCCATGAGAATGCCTAATATTGATGCAATATTTTCAATAAAATGTTCCAACATTTCCACGGAAACTTGATTATCTTGAAGTTTCAAAAATTTCCAGATACTACCCGTTGTCACTGCACCATAAATACAAGGAATTGGATTATTGCGTTTTTGATTAAATAATTGCGATGCAATCATTTCTGCTATACATTGAGGAATACCAGATTTAATATTGTCATTCTTCGCTTCTACTAACGTAAATATAGGTGCGTTTAAAAATAGTTGTTCTGAAGAATGGCTAAGGATAAAATCACAAACTCCATTTAATCCTTTTTCTTTGTCAACGGTTAAATCTGTACCAGAAAATAAACTAATCTGACGATTATTTAATTTTCTAACTTCAACTAAAATTGGTGCAACCATTAACTCAGAACGTGCTTTTTCTGTATCAATACCCAGCGCCAAGGGAATATTTTCTTTGAGAGTTTCTTGAAGAAGTTCACTTGGTTGTATGGTTTCAAATGGTGACACTACTGTTTCAACTTCTTTGATGACGATGTTGAATTTATCGCGTAGGTCATTAATTGTAAACTCACTATAGGACATAGCTATACTTTAACTGTATTGCTGGTGCTATCTCTATTATCGTTGATGTCATGGCATTGTTACCTGATGCAACTCAATCCATGTCGATGCATTACCATAACAAGCCGATGCAATGCGATCGCATTCTCACCCAAACAGCAAAAATACAGCAGATTGCCAGTTGGTGAAGTACAGATTATATCGTTGATTGTAGGGGCACTGGCACTGCCATGCCCCGAAGCGCGTACCTCATTTACCTAAAATCTGCTGTAAGTATTTTCAAACTCTTATTGTATACTTAAGCTTTAGTATAAGTAATTATATTCATCCAGGCACATCAGCAATGCAAACAAAAAATTCTCGCTCAATCTAAGTCAGTACTAGATAATGGCTGATTGAGAATAAAATCATCGGGGTCATAACCAATATCACCAACAAAGCAGAATGCTCGCACCATATTAAAAGTATCTTCACCTAATTGCTGCAATGTTATATCGTTCAGCCCCAGCATTTTGACATCATGGCATAACCTTTTCCACTCTCGATAGAGATAACCATCACTATTTACAGATGGTTTCTGAGGAAAGAACTCAAGCAGATTGCGCTCCAAGTCTCTTGACTCCTCAAAATACATTTCTAAATCTTCAAATACACTCCGCATCAAATACGGGTATCTACCCGAAAGAGCTAGAAATGAAACAATTACCTTGCGGATAGTCTCATCTTCTTGAATATCCTGGAGTCTACTAGAGCGAAACCAAACAATTTTGAAAAGCTTATAGACATTAATTAATCGCTTGAGAGTTCTCGGCGAAAGATCAATATGTTGGCAACATTCATGTACTGTATCAAATTCTTCCTTCGTAAACTTAATTACTTGTAATGGTAAATCCTCCATTAATTCGGTTTTCTCTTCACTTTCGGCTTTGCCGTCATCAGCAGTATTATTAATAGTTCCTCTTGCTACTGGCTGTCTTGTATCTTCATTTACCTCTGCTTGACTTTCATCGATATCTGGAGTAAATTGATGATTATTTATATCTTCAACTTCTTCCTTTTCATATTGCATTTGAGCTTCTAAGTAATTTTTCAAAGACGAACGAGCAATTGGTCGGACTCGATACGGAATTTGGATGATTTTTTCAATGTAATCGATACCTGAAGGTTTACCTTTGCGATGTAAAACACCTGCATATACTTTTTCTAAAGCCCGTGCAATGTAGCGTTCATCTATAGCCAAAATAACCACAAATAATGGTGTTTTAACTAAAAGTTGAACTGCTTCTAGTACCTCTACAACTCGGTTAGGTGGACATCTATCCAAATCATCTATGTAAAGTACAACTCGTGCTGGCCCTCTAGGGAATATCTTTTGTAAACTTTCAATATGTTCTTTGAATTTCTCACTTTTTTGCTTAGGCGGTAGTAGTTTTTCTGTAATAGTTGCCAAGTCATTTTTAACTTGCTGCATTAAACCTAGCCGTTTACCATACAGACCATTTTCTAATTGATTGCCGATAAAATCTGGCAGAGAAACTTGGGATATTTGAATGACTATTTGGCGCTGTTGCTCTACATCTGCTTGTAAATATTTTATTTTTTCTTCACTTGCTTTGAATTCTGGCGTATCTAGCCTTTTTTTAATTTCTTCCTCGCGAACTTTAGCTGATTTGAGCCTTTCTGTTTCTGCGAGCTTCTCTACCTTTTTTTGATACTCGTCAAATTTTTTAGAAATTATCTCAATATATCCTCTCCATTTTTTAACTAACTCTTGTGCTGCAACTATTCCTGGTGTAAGTGTTACTAAAGTTGCAGCAATCTGAGGTATAATCCCAGCTTTTAATTTTTCTAAGATAAATGGAATAGCAAAAGTTAAAATTGAAAGAACAATAAATAATATTATTAAATTTTTATTTTTGGAAGCCCAGTATTTAAGGCTTTTTGATGTAATTATATTATTAGCTTTGAAATCATCAAATTTATTATCTAAAGATTCTTTCTCTTGTTGCCTACTTTGAATTTCTTGCTTAATTTTGTCTTTAAAATCCTTAAACTCTTTGCCTAAATATTTTTCTAGTAATTCATCTTTAATTTGCTGAATCCATATTTCTTGTTCGGGCTTATTTGCAATTGTTTCTGCAACTTCTTGTTGTACCTGCCTGATTTTATCATCCAGTTTTTTCTTTTCTTCTTCTAGTTCTTTCTCTTTATCTTCTAAAGCTTGTTTTTCTCTTTTTCTGGAAGTTTTTAAACTTTCCCAAAGTAAGTTTTCTACTTGACTATGCGAGCCTGATTTTTCTAAGTCTTCTAATTGTTCTTGAGTTAATTTTGCCTCATAAAACAACTCTCTTCTTTGCAGATCGCTCATTTCATTGAGTGCTTCCCAAATTTTGCCTCCTGCGTAGGCATCAACTCCTAATTCCTCCAATTGTCTTTCCAAAATCAGTTGGCGATTTAGTTCAAAGAGTATCGTTTCCATTAAACTTGCCCAGAGGTTAGAGCGAGCATAAGTCCAAGCATCAAATGTGATTTGATAGACATGTCCTACGTAGGGTGAAAGCTGTTCTTCAACGGAATCGCGATCGCAGCTTGCTAAATTAGCCCATGCTTTTTGTTTATTTACGGGTTGGCTACGAATTTGAGTCATTTTTTGCTGCATCAGGTGCATAATATGGGATTTACCACTACCCCATCCACCAAGAATACCAACAGCTAATGGCGGTTCTAAACTACGCATTAATAAAACTTCTGCTAATGCATGAACTTCTTGTTCAATATTGAGAAGATCTTGACCTGAAGGTAAATCATTTTTAGGACTTTGAGCCAAGAAATCATTCAGCCGAATTGCAGCTATACGCAATATTCCAGTGATATTTTCTCTGTCTACTATAGTGACTTCTTCAATTACATGATTTTTACCTTGATTAGTTGCTAATGCGCGATCAATTGCTTGCAACATAGCGATCGCCACTTCCTGTTTATTCAGGCGATTCACTCCACTACCTAACAGGGGAATGATTAAACGTGTCAATCTCTGCTTTGTTGCCAGACGAATCGTTGCGGCAGCAGCTTGAGCAGCGTTGCTAACATTGATAATTCTTCCTGCCTCTGAATCTGATTCTACAGTTGCCAGAATAGTAAATTTTTCAGCTTGAGCTTGATTTCTCTGAAGTTGAGAGACAGCCAAATTAACTGCCGGAGGTAAAGCCATTAAAAGTGGTTTATCTGGCTCAATCTCAGACAAATTATTTTTTGACAACTCTGCTTGCATGAAATTGAAAAAGCTCACACCGTAGTCTTTTTCTCCTACATCAGCCAAAAAATTTTGACCAAATCCACCCATGTTTCCTTGGTAGCCAACTGGGATAACTAAGCCATCAAAGGGTAACAACCAAGGACGACTTGTACAAAGAGCGTAAATCTGAGTTTTACCTTGCTTCTTCAGCAGAATACGATTAGCTGTTTCTGTATCTGGATTACCTGTAGACATACTAGATTGAATTATAAGGTTAGCTAAAATATATACTGTGGAAATTGCATTTTTGAGATTCTTACATAAGAGCTAACATACTGCTTCCTCTAGGATTTGCAGATAATAGTAAAATTTTTCGAGTGTAATTTTGGTTACTCATTATGAAGTTTCAACCACAGTAGCCCAAAAGCAAGGCTAAAATGGCAGATGTTTGAATTTTAGCTAGATATACAGCTTGAGTATCGGTTTTTCCGGAGTTTAGAGCAAGATTACAGCAATCATGCTTTGCGTTAATCTATATATTATGGGGTAAATATTTCTTCCTTTCCCTTTACCCTTCTTCATATAGTTATGCTCAATCGCTCTAGAGAACTGACCGATCGCATTAACTTAAAGGTGCTGGCTTCGATCTACGAGCGCCACACTCATTCTTCAAAATTGTACGGTAGACAATTTCATACTACAAATGTAATATGAAAATAAGTTATTCCTTCATTACAAATACTACAGAAATTCGATGATCCACAACTTTGCCTCAAATATAGATAGAGCAAGACATGACCGACCCCGCAAGGGTTTGGGCAAAAACACCGCCCTATTTGGTTTTGAGGGTACATATCAATGTCCAGACAGTAAATCTGCAATGGACGGGATTATTGAAGTGCTAGTCGCCTGGCTAAATCCAGACCGGCTGATAGATAGCGGGAGGTGCAAGTGCGTTCTTGTACCGCAGATAAGGAAAAAAGTGTTAACTACTTAACCCCCGCTTCTGATGCAAAGAAACGGGGGTTATTTTTTTCGGAGTGAATTCACCTATGGAACCTCAACCACAGACTCAGAAAGCAAACGTATTACAAAACTCGGTAGTCGTGTTCTCTAAGAACTACCTACCATTGGCAAGGATTAATATCAAACGCGCTATTGTCTTGCTAGTTAGCGGACAGGCTGAATCCTTAGAGTTTGGTAGTTCAACGCTTTGGGAAGTGCGATCGCCTAGCATCGTACTACAAGTTCCCGAACACATTCGTTTGACAGTAGGTAACCCCGAACGTCATTGGAAAGTACCGCCTGTCAATCGTCGTGAAGTCCTCAAGCGTGATAGCCATAGCTGTCAATATTGCGGTAGTACTAAGCGTCTCACCCTCGACCATGTAATACCTCGTTCCAAAGGTGGACAGCATACCTGGGACAACGTTGTTACAGCTTGTGAACGTTGTAACTCGACAAAAAGCGATCGCCTTCCCCATGAAGCAGGAATGGTACTCAAAACCAAACCCAAAGCGCCAATTCACCCAGCCGTTGCATTTGCCGAACAGTTCTGGAACGCACAACGCCTAACTGAGAATGAGTAATTCACTCCCTTAAACCCAGTCAGAGAGGGCAATACAGCCATTACATAACACCGCCCTCTCATTTCTCAAAAAAAATTTGTAGTATACCCTTGACAGCTTTGTAGTATATATGTAGTATATATGTAGTGAAGCAAAAGAGCCTCAGCAAAAGGCACAGCGCTCACACCTCTGAACCATGAAAACTAAATAATTGCCACCCAACGTGGGGGTGTAACTCAGTCGGTTAAGAGTGCCTATCTGTCGAATAGGAAGTCGCGAGTTCAAGTCTCGTCATCCCCGCCTTGTAGCCTTGTGGACGAATAGAAAAGTCGCTCTGATTCTCAGTCAGAGAGAAGCGGGTGCAACTCCCGTCGAGGCTTCCAAAAATGTCCAGGTCGCCTAATGGTAGGGTATTGGTCTGCAAAACCGACGGTGCGAGTTCAATTCTCGCCCTGGACTCCAAACGTTGCAGTGTAACCTAACGGCAAGGTACTCGGCTCTAGCCCTTGGATATGTGGGTTCAACTCCCACCTCTGCGACCAATGCAGGGATAGTGTAACGGCAGCATAAGGGTCTCCAAAACCTTTAGTCTAGGTTCAAATCCTAGTCTCTGCGTTCTACCACGTGCCCCAACATCAGAAGCTTACAAACTGGTCATCTGATTATCTCAATCAGAGTAGGTTCAAATCCTACAGCCTCCACCAAACCAGGGGGCTGAAAAAACAGCTTCTCAAACTTGTATGTGGTAGAAATTTTACCTTGGTGCCGTAGGCAAATTGGTAAAGCCACCTGTCTTTCACGCAGGAGATTGCGGGTTCAATTCCCGTCGGCACTGCTGACTTGAGTTGGGATGGCAGAGAGCAGAAAAACTGGTCTCTCCATTCCTTTATTTCACTCAGAAATCTCAAGTAATTACTCAAACATGGGTCGGCTCGCCTATTGGTGTGGGCAACGGTCTGTAAAACCGCCGCGTTTGCGTTGCTGGTTCAATTCCAGCCCGACCCATAGCGGGATAGAGTAGTGGTCACTCACAAGTCTCATAAGCTTGTACAGGAAGGTTCAATTCCTTCTCCCGCGTCTATTGGAGAGGTGGCTGAGTGGTTCAAAGCGTCCTCCTGCTAAGAGGAAACGGGTTTTTAAAGCCCGTCGCAGGTTCAAATCCTGTCCTCTCCGTCTTTGAGAACGTAGTGTAACTGGATAACACATCAGTCTACGAAACTGAAAAGTGAAGGTTCAAGTCCTTCCGTTCTCGCTCTATCCCCTAGTAGCTCAGTTTTGGTAGAGAGCGCTGGTCTGAAAAACCAGAGGTCGTCAGTTCGATTCTGACCTGGGGGACTGGCACATTGCCCCATAGCTCAATGGCAGAGCAAGCGGCTGTTAACCGCGAGGTTGTAGGTTCAAGTCCTACTGGGGCAGCCATTCATTGCCGAGTGGACGACTTGGAAAGTCGCCGTGACTCTGAATCACGGAGATGTTGGTTCGACCCCAACCTCGGCAACCAATTATTGGGAAGTAGGCGACGTTGGCAAAGCCACCTGATTTTGGCTCAGGATTTCGCAGGTTCGATTCCTGCCTTCCCAGTTCTGCTTTGATATGCAGATAAATTATGCTCCTGTAGCCCAATTGGAAGAGGCGGCTGTCTCAAAAACAGTCTAATTTGTACGGGTTCAACTCCCGTCAGGAGTACCAACGGGATGTGGCGCAACTTGGTAGCGCGGCAGCTTTGGGAGCTGAAGGTTGCAGGTTCAAATCCTGCCATCCCGACCATTTGCCCCTGTGACGTAATTGGAAACCGTCGCTCGTTTAGACCGAGTGTTTTGCAGGTTCGACTCCTGTCAGGGGTACTGAATCTTTGTTTGTACTGCTTTCGCTTAGTGACAGACATTAGATTAAATTTTTTAGCGTGTATTATAAACCGGAGGAATGAAAAGAGATGACATTTTAAACAAAGAAGCCCAAATTAGGCAGTGGATTAGCGAACACCGTTCTAAGGCGTTTATTTGCAGCCAACTGCGTTGTAGACCTATAACCTTAGAGTCGTATCTCGCTCAAATGAATATTGTCTACAAAGGTAATCAAGGTGGACGCGCACATAAAACTGGTCAAAAAAAGCCTGCAAGTGATTATCTTTACAAAGGGTCTTGTATTAATGACCCTCTAAAGAGGAACTTCAACAATTGATTTGGATCAAACCAACTTCTCAAATAGCTAAAGAGTTCGGTGTCAGTGATAAAGCGATAGAAAAGTGGTGTAAAACTTATGGGATTGAGAAACCTTGTAGGGGTTACTGGGCTAAACAACGTTCAATTCAAGCTCCCGTGGCGGAATAGGTAGACGCACTCAGTTGAGCGCTGAGTTTCTTGTTGCAGGTTCAAATCCTGTCGGGAGTACCAAATTGGGTCGTTGGCAGAGCGGATATGCAGCTACCTTTTAAGTAGACTTATCCAGGTTCAACCCCTGGGCGACCCACCAAAATTAGGGCGTTTGGCAGAACGGTTATGCTCCTGACTCTTAATCAGGCTCACACAGGTACCCTTCGGGAAGCCACTTCGTGTCTACAACTCCTGTAGCGCCCACCAAATTATGCCCCTGTAACCCAATTGGAAGAGGTGCCAAACTTAAAATTTGGAAGATGCTGGTTCAAATCCAGTCAGGGGTATGGCTGAGATAGAGTGGATAGTCGCCCAAAAGAGCGACTACAATTTCTACTTTCAGATCCACAAATGCTGGTGTAGCTCAATGTGGCAGAGCAATCGCCTTGTAAGCGATGGGTTACAGGTTCAACTCCTGTCATCAGCTCCAGAATGCGATCGCACTGTAAAGGCAGCATCAGAGTCTTCCATACTCACGGTACGAGTTCGATTCTCGTCGATTGCTCCAATAATGCGGATGTAGTGTAAGGGCAACACCGAAGTATGCCAAGCTTCAGATACGAGTTCAAATCTCGTCGTCCGCTCTCGTAGCCCTGTAACTCAATGGTGGAGCAACTGTCCTACAAACAGAGGGTTACAGGTACCCTTCGGGAAGCCGCTCCGCGTCTACAAATCCTGTCAGGGCTACTAATTCATGGGAGTGTCGCCTAATGGATGGGCATCGATCTTGTGAACTACCTACAGTGTACGCGAAGCGTCACTGTAGGCTTCCTGTCCAACAGAAAGCGCAGTAGTGGATTTCTTGCGTCCTCCCTTACTTCGACTTACATCTGGGCAACAGGCTTTATCCCCCGTTCCAGAGGTCAAAATTCGTAGTCCCTCATCTCTGAGGTTAATAGCTGCGTTCACATCCCGATCATGTTTTGTATGGCAGTGTTCGCAAGTCCAGAATCTTACATCTAGCGGTAAACTACCGACTTGGTTTAAGCACACATGACAGGTTTTTGAACTGGGGAAAAATCTATCAACTTCTTGATATACTTTACCTCCCATTTCTGCCTTATATTTCAACATGGTGCAAAACATTCCCCATCCGACTTGATCGATAGACTTAGCCAAACAATGATTTTGCATCATGCCTTTAACATTAAGATTTTCAAGCACGATAACTTGGTTTTCGTTAACTATCCTACGAGATAGCTTGTGTAGAAAATCCTCACGGCAGCTAGTTATTTTTCTATGAACCCTAGCAACTTTTTTTCTAGATTTAACACGGTTGTTAGAGCCTTTTTGTTTTCTAGATAGCTGCTGCTGTTTAAGTTTTAAATTCTTCTCATGCTTGTTGAGTATTCTGGGATTTTCAAACTTTGACCCATCACTGGTAACGGCGAAGTGGGTCAAACCCAAATCAATGCCTATCGCTTTGCCATCTGTGTTTGATTCTGGTTTTTCTTTACCATCGTCAAACAGAATAGCTGCAAAGTATTGATTGGAACAATTTTTAGATATGGTTACAGTTTTGACTTTCCCCTCGACAGATCTATGAATTATTGCTGATACGTCGCCTATCTTGGGCAGACTTAAATAATTATCAGCAACCTTGACGTTTTGGGGATATTGTATTGACTGCTTACCATGCTTTGATTTGAATCTAGGATATTTAGCTCGTTTTTCAAAGAAATTATTGAAAGCTACACCCAAATTTAAGCAGACTTGCTGCAAACATTGTGAATAGGTCGAAGTTAACCATTCATACTCTTTCTTCAACTGTGGGATTATCTTTTTCACTGCGTAGCCAGATAAGCCCTTGCCCGTTTCCTTGTATGTTTGGTTCATCAAATTCAGGCAATAATTCCAAAGCCAACGACAACAGCCAAAAGCTTGCGCTAGAGACTGTTGTTGTTGGGCATCTGGATATAATCTGACTTTGACAACCTTTAACATATTAGAGTAAACTACGTTCGCTATAAAAGAGCATAACACAAGATTTGTTCGTTTCCTCCATGTTCTGCTAAGAGTTCTTCCTGCGGAAGAATTTGGTCACAGAACTGTCGTCAACTCACGCCCAATTCATCTCACGCTCCCCTACCCTTCGGGAACACTTCGTGAACGGGTGAGGCTTGAGGCTTCTTGCTGTTTTAGCTAAATCGATTTGTAGGGGTTCGAGTCCTACCACTCCTGCTGTATGGGGTCATAGCTCAATTGGCTAGAGCATCCGCCTTGCAAGCGGAAGGTTAGGGGTACCCTTCGGGAAGCCGCTTCGCGTCTACAAATCCCCTTGATTCCACTGTGGTGTCTGAAGCCAAAGCGGTCGCGGCGCTGGTTTGTGGAACCAGTCATAACGGGTTCGAGTCCCGTCAGATACCCTTAAATGGAAGATGCCGCTAAATGGTCGGCAACCGGTCTTGAAAACCGGGGTAGGGTAACACCTAGGGGTTCGATTCCTCCATCTTCCGCCTTCCACCAGAAGCCGAAAAGTGAGGCGCTGTGCTGATAACACAGATACAGAAGGGGCAGTACCTTCCTGGTGGATTATCATCAAATCCAACTCAGCAAAACTACAATCGCCTTCATCATAATTGAGCGAAGGTATTACATTACAGTTAGATTGCAGCGTTTACTGCCTATTCAGCTAAAATCTATCAAGTGAACGCGCGAGGCCAACGAGATTGGACGACAATTATCAAACTTACCTAAATCGGGTAGCCAGAATGACGCTACCAGAAGCCTACAGATCCCAAGTTCAGCGTATCCAGGAATCTTCTAAATTCCAGCCAGATGCTACTGGATCGAGAAAAGCCGTACCATTTCCTGGCTACACACTAATTACCCCACCTGCAGTAGAAGCAACGGAAAACTCTGCTTTCTATGCCCAGTTGCAGAGTTATCAGCAACAATTATTACAATTGTCTGCTGACAGTAATTTGATTGTACCTGTACCTTCTACTAGCTTTCATTTGACTTTAGCAGACTTAATTTGGGATAGTGCCTACCGTCATGCTTTAGAGGAAAATCCACAATTTGAACAAGACTTAAGTTCTTGTATTGCTAATATATTTGAGGACTATAAAAAATCTCTTACCGCCGATAGTCAACCAATATATTGGCAAGTACTAGGACTAATGGTCATGCCAAGAGCAATAGGCGTATGTCTAGTACCACAGGATGAAACTTGTTACGAACAGGTGATTAAATTTCGCCGCATGGTTTATCAAACTTCTCAGTTAATGGCTTTGGGCATTGAACAACATTATCACTTCACTGCCCATATTACATTAGGTTATTTTGGCGAAATTTCACCTGAATTAGACCGTACAGATTTTAGTACAAAGCTATCTGAATTAAATCAACAATGGCCGTTAAATTCACCAGACTTTTTCATAGATCGTGTGGAAATGAGAAAATTTGACGATATGACAAGCTATAATCGTCAGCCAGATTGGCCAAGTTTAGTCATTAGTCAATAGTCATTAGTCAATGGTCAATAGTCATTAGTCATTAGCTTCTGTACTTTTGACTATTGACTGAGGATCAATCATCTCTACATACAGCAGATTGCCAGTTAGTGAGGTACAGATAATCGTTGATTGTAGGGGCACTGGCACTGCCATGCCCCGAAGCGCGTACCTCATGTACCTGAAATATGCTGTATCTACAAAATATAGAAATCCAATTGTATGCCTGGAAATTTTTCCTTATATGTAGGCTAGGCAATTTACAATATATTCAGATTTCGGTTGGTATTAATTATAATCCTATATAATTGAGTATTAAACATTTTATTAAAATCTAGATTTAATATTTAATATTCTGTTTGTTTATAAGCTAAATAAATCGCTTCTAAAAATACATCAGGTGCGACACCTAAAGGTATTTGCTCTAAATTAATAATAGCTTGAACTTGTTGAGACAACTTCAAAGACAGAGAAGATTTGGCTCTAGGTGACATGCCATTACGTCTTTGTAAATATTCTCGAATTACCGCAAAATCATCTGGTAATAATGCTGAAAAATCAGCAATTTGTTTCAATTCTTCATGGACTAACTTTGCCTGCTCAGAAATAGTTAAAGTAGCTGCACCAGTGGGTATTTGGTCTTGAATGACAATTGTACCTGCAGCGAAATCTCCTAACCGCTTTTCGTTGCGTCCTAACATAATTAAAAAAGCACCGATAAATAAAAATTCATCTAAGGGACGCAGTAAGCCCCGTAAAGCAGCTTGAGGTAATCCAATTGGTCTACCATCATCTCGGATTACACGAATTTTCGCCCAGCGTTTACCAAGGGTTTGTCCTTGCCATAAAGTTTCAAAAAATACGAAATAACCTGTATAAATAGCAAAAGTGGTGATAAAAAATATCGCTATCATCCACAAACCTAAATTAGAACCTAAAGCTGTGACCCAAAAATCTGATAATTGGACTAAAATTACCCCAAAAATTACGTATAACAAAACTAAAATAAAAGCCAATATATGATAGTCAATTATCAAAGCCCAAGCGCGATTACCAATTCCCGCCAGGGTAAATTCTAGTTCTACACTTTCGGGAGTGCGGAATTTAACACGATTAAAAAGGTGCATAAGCAAGTTAAAATTTTACGAAAAGGCAGAATAACAAATGACCAATGACCAATGACTAATGATTAATATTTAAATATCGCGATCGCGTAACCTCAAACCTAAGCCTTCACGCCGACTCCGCAAGTCATAATAAATCACCGCTTTGATAGTTTGCCAAAATGGTACAATCACCGCCCCACTAGCAAAACTTAAAGCCAATATCAGTAAGAACATCACCACCGCAGCCAAAGTAGAACCCTGTTGCATCAAAGGCATAAAGATTAACTGAATAATAGTAGTGAGGATTTGCACCAAAACTTGAATAGGTATTGTAATCAAAAAAGCTACAAATCCAATCAGTAGAATCCGCCAAACATAACCTTGGGTTAACTCCCAACTCCGACCGATAGTTGAAGTCGCATCAACATTATCTTCAATTGCTAGAGGTACATCTACTAAATAAAAGCGTGTCAACAGCCACAAAATAGCGACAAATGCTGCTAAACCTAACACCAAAGCCAGCAAACCTATGAGTAAAGCCGCAGCCGGACTAGGTTGTTGACCTATCCCGCCCACTACTACAGCCGCTAAAGCGCCGACTAAGACAAATACAAATACGATACCAAAGACAACACCCATACCGACAATCGACATTAGCAGCATTGTCATTAAAAACTGCCATATTCGGGAATTGACAAAACGTTCGCCAGCACTAATGCTTTCGGGTTGATCGACTAAATCCCCAAAAGCCAAGCGAGAAATCAAGGCTATCAAAGCATAAAACTTTGCCCAGCCATAAACTGGAACTAAGATCCAAAGATAAGCTTTCAAAGCCAATAAAAAGTATTCCTTGAGGTGAGAACGATACAATCGTATTCCTGCACTCACGACATTTCCCACACTCAGGGGTTGCATAGGGCTGGGAGAACCAAAATCACCAGACATGATGTTAAATTATCCTTGCAAGTACGGAGATGAATTGACGCTATCTTAAAGTACACTCAAGCGAATCCTCCTAAAATTTATGAATATTCAACGTTGGATTGCACGACGAGAAATAAATTGGCAGCGTTTGGACAAACTTTTACGGCAAGTAGAAAAAAAAGGGCTAAAATCGCTACAATCTGGTGAAATTCGCGAATTAGCAAGTTTATATCGGTCAGTAGCGGCAGATCTCGCCCGTGCCCGGACTCAGAAAGTTGGAAACACATTGATACATAGTTTACAATCTTTAACAACTCGCGCCTATACGCAGATTTATCAAGGTTCGCGACGACAAGAATGGCAAGCTGTAGTGGAATTCTACAAATGGGGATTACCAGCCGTAGTGCAGCAAACATTCGCATACATTGCATTTGCTACATCCTTATTTTTGTTGGCGGCATTAGTTGCTTGGTGGTACGCTTGGCGAGATCCTAGCTTTATGTCATTGATTGTACCTGAACATTTAATTTCTAAAGTGCGCGACGATCGCCAATTGTGGATGGGTTCGATTGTGGGTATTGAACCTTTAGCATCCAGCAGTATTATGGTGAATAATTTATCAGTTTCCTTCGGCGCTGTTGCTGGTGGAATGACAGCCGGAGCATATACAGCATATTTAATGCTATTTAATGGTTTATTAATTGGTGCTATTGGTACTCTAGTTGGGCAAAATCATCTCGCCTATCCCTTTTGGGCTTTTGTGTTTCCACATGGTTCTTTAGAATTACCGGCAATATTTTTTGCTGGCGCTGCTGGTTTTCTCTTAGCAAAAGCGATTTTATTTCCTGGTAAATATCGTCGTCGCGATGCAATCAAATTTTATGGTTACCAGGCGGTGCAGTTAGTATACGGAATTGTGCCGATGTTAGTTATTGCTGGCACAATCGAAGGTTTTTTCTCTCCTAATCCCAGGGTACCAGACGCTTTTAAGTATCTGGTTGGCATGGGATTATTTGTACTTTTAGTTCAGTATTGTAGGCGGAAAAAAACTAAAACCTAAAATAATTTGTAATTCATAATTCGTAATTAAAAGAATTACCAAATAATTCATAAGGTGCGTTGGGTAAAACACCATAACGCAATACGGTTCAGTTAAGGATAATCGTAGGTTGGGTTGAACAAAGTGAAACCCAACAAAACCCCGGAAATGTTGGGTTTCGTTCCTCAACCCAACCTACACAGTTTAAGGTTTTCAACGCTAACTGAACTGTATTGCACCATAACGCACCCTACAAATTGCTAGCTCCTAGCCTCTAGCCTCTAGTCCCTAATCTCTCTACTTCAGCTTTTCGTATGCAGCCAAAATAATTCTTTCGGTTTCCTCCCAACTAATACATTTATCGGTAACCGAAACACCATATTTTAATTCTTCTTTCTGGCAATTTACTGGTTGATTACCTTCATATAAGTTTGATTCCAGCATCATACCCACGATGGAAGTATTGCCATCAACTACTTGTTGAATGACGTTTTCTAACACGGCAGATTGCAATCGGTAATCCTTATTGGTATTACCATGACTACAATCAATGACAATTCTGGGTGGTAATTTCGCTTCTTTCAATTTTTCTTCTACTACGTTGACACTATCTGCATCAAAGTTAGGTTGATAACCACCCCGTAAAATTACATGACCGTAGGGATTTCCTTTAGTTTGAAATACACTAACCTGTCCGTCTTGATTAATGCCGAGAAAATTGTGGGGAGTTCTCGCAGATTGCAAAGCATTTAAGGCAACTTGAATATTGCCATCTGTACCATTTTTAAAACCCACGGGCATGGAAAGTCCGCTTGCCATTTCTCGGTGAGTTTGTGATTCGGTTGTACGCGCGCCAATTGCTGACCAAGCAACTAGTTCGCTAATATATTGGGGTACAATTGGGTCAAGTGCTTCTGTTGCGGTAGGTAATCCTAATTCGGCAATTTGTAATAGTAATTCCCGCGCAATTAATAAACCATTTTCTACATGGAAGGAATCATCCATTTCCGGATCGTTGATTAATCCTTTCCAGCCTACTGTCGTTCTGGGTTTTTCAAAATACACCCGCATCACTAACAATAATTTATCTTTAACTTGCTCTGCTAAAGCCTTGAGTTTATGTGAATATTCTAATGCGGCTTTTGGATCGTGGATTGAGCAAGGGCCGACAACGATAAATTTTCTTCTGTCTTGAAAATCGAGAATTTGTTCTAATTCTTCCCTAGATTTTAGAACAGTCTCTTCGGCTAATTTTGTTAATGGTAATTTTGATTTTACTTCGTTGGGAGTTAATAAAACGCGAGAATTCTCAATGTTGGCATCAAACAATGTGTGGCGCATGGAGCAGATCATGTGATTTATGCTACTATACTGAGGCTTAAAAATTATACACAGTTTCCAGGCCCAAACGAACGCCAAATTTAAAGAAATCAGAGAATTGTGAGAAAACTAAATTTTATATATTTATATATAGTTTGTAACGCTCTCCGAAAATTTGTATTTTATTAGACCAAGAAAATAATTTTTATTACTTGCAAATTTCTTCTAAATTGAAAGGGGGCAATATTTCCCCCTTTTTTTACTGCCTAAGATATTCGTAAGTACAAGTGTAATTAATTACTGCAACACAAATACTTTAGCTTCGTAAGGCCCGATATCAGTGATGATGCCATCATCACCAGCTTCTACATCATAATCGGCTGTCCACTCGTGCCATGTACCAGCACAAGGAAAGTTAGGGACATGATATCCAGCTAGGAAGTTTTCAGAAAAATTGGCTACTACGACAACGCGAGAACCTTCATCATTCCAACGGCTATAAGCAAGTACTTTTGCTTCGGCATTTTCATGAATAAAGTCTATATTCTCGGTGTAGAGTGCATGGCTATTTTTACGCAAGTGAATTAAGCCTTTATAGTATGCAAGTAAGCTAGAATTGAGGTCATTAGCTAGTATTGTCCAATCAATTTTCGCTGATTCTTGTTGTTTTGGTTTGTATTCACCAAATTCTTCAGCCATCCAAATCAAAGGTACACCAACTGCGGTAAAGAGAATTGCTGCTCCTAATTTAGCTCGTCTAAAAGCTTCTTCATCGAAAATTTCTCGCTTACCTAATTCTGCCATGAGGCGATCGTGGTCGTGGTTGGTGAGATAATTAACCACATTGGTAGCACCCATAAAGCCTTGACGTTTGGCATCAATTACGTCTTTTAGGCTTTCTAAATCAAAGGTATCGCCACAAATATGTACTGTAACTGTATGACGGAAACTATCATGCCAGCAACCATCCATTGGCCCGTCTACATTAGTAATACTGGTAGTTTCGGGAATGTGTTCGGCAATATTATAAAAAGGTTTTGCACCGGCAGTTTTTTTTGCTTCTTGCACAATCCAGTGCATAAAATCGTAGTTAGCAATTTGGCGTGCTGCATCATAACGAATACCATCTACATGATATTCTTCAATCCAAAAACGAATAGTATCACCAATAAATTTTCTAGCGGGATAGGTTTCTAAATTTTCGTCGTAATGTTCGTAGTTAAACTCAGGCCCCCAGCTATTATCAGGATCGCGAGGCGCATGGTGATACCAATAATCGTGATCGATTTGGGTTAAGGGTGCGCTAGCTTCTGAATGATTATAAATACCATCCATGATGATGCGAATGCCTCTAGCATGACATTCATCAATGAGATTTTTTAATTCTGCTGTAGAACCATAACTAGATTCTGTGGCAAAAAAGTGACGCGGGTTATATCCCCAGCTATAATCTCCTGGATATTCTTTAACTGGCATTAATTCGATGGCGTTAATTCCTAATTCACATAAATAATCTAATTTTTCAATTACATGTTTATACTTTCCGCGTGCATAGGGATCGTCTTCTCCACCAGAAAAATCTGCAACATGCAATTCATAAATTACTAATTCATGATCGGCAGGTAAATGTTTATCATCATGGTGCCAAACATAGGTATCAACTATTCTTTCCCCATCTTTGATGCGAACTACACCATTATCTTTACCGCTTAATTCATCAATGTCAGTTGCATAAGGATCTGTGACATCTACCCATTGTTCTGCCTCAAAAAACCAAGAGTTTGTTTGGACGCGGAATTTATATTGATAAGCGCCGTCTTCTAAATCTACTGTTGTGCGGAAATAACCATCATCTCCTTTTTGCATGGGTATTTCTTGCCAATCAGAAAAAGACCCAATTAATACTGCACCTTTGTTGTAGGGAGCAAATAAATTAAATTCAATTGGCTTCGACATATAATTATTTGGAGTAGCAAATCTTGTTAAGATTATTCTCTTATTGCCACATGAAATTCGCCAATAGACCTGTGGAGATAATTAACTGATGAGTTCCTCTATCTAGAGATATAAATTTTAAATTTTTTATATATTAGGTTTTAATTAACAGCAGATTATCGCTTTTTAAGGTACAGATAATTATCCGTCTAAAACAATTTAGCCTTTCTATTTGTGTACTTTATGCATCAATAAAGTGTTGTGTACATGAGGAAGGAAACTCAACAAGCAG